>CAYMBJ010000006.1:0-85799 GCA_964388665.1 uncultured Pseudobdellovibrionaceae bacterium
CCTTTTAGGGGCGTCAGATGCTAGAAAAGTGTCCGTCAAATCGGGGGAAGTTCACTTAACAGTTTAGAGTTTGCGCAGTCGCAATTGAGTCTGAGTCCAAGAACCCAACCATTCAGGAAACTCAGGACTCCGCATTCCCGGCTCAATGAGGTCCATCACTGCGTGCGGGTTCACCGGCTGATTATTTCGGTCCAATACACGAACGCGCACAAGGGCTTGAGCTGAGACATCCCCTTTAGCGACGAAGCGATGGAAGATAAAAAAATTCTTTTCGTCCCAGCCCAAAACACTGGTTTCTATCTTAAACATTGTTAAAAGATTCAAAGATTTCTTGAATTCTATGGCTTCACCAGCGACCACAGCATACCACTTTTCAGCACTTAATTTTTTTCCCATGCCATTTCGTGTAACTAGATCCACTCGAGCCATATCCAGCAGGGTAAAGTACACGCCATTGTTCATATGAAACAAAAAATCAATGTCCGAGGGCCAAACCCGCATCACCAATTCTGATGGACCAAATACCCCGACAGGAGGGCGAAATTGAGCGCGCAAATAGACCCACAAGAAGCGAATGAGAATGCGAATCATTTTTTAGTATCCCCGGGTGTCATTTCAAGACTTTCACTTCACACCGACAACGTAGGCGATCCAAGAAAGGCAAGGCTCTCCCTTTTCTGCTCTCTTAAACTCACCTGTGCCGCTACCATCTTTTGCAGTTCCCTCCCAATAGACATGAGAACTCTTAAATCCGACTTCAAGCAAGATATCACGCACCTCCGGAATGCTCCACATTCGCCAGTCATACTGGAAAACATCTTTATGCTTCTTTTTTCCGACTTTAAAATGAATCGCAAACTCGGCTTCATTTGAAACGGGGTCAAAACCCTTTTGTTCCCAGTAATAAATAAAGCCCTTTTTTGGCGTGCGGTCTTCAATCGCATCTTGGCACTGGCTACCACCAAAAATATCTAGAATAAAAATGCCATCTTTAAGAAGGTGATCATAAACATTCTGAAAATAAGTCTTCAACTCGTCGCGCTTTTTAAACAAAAAGTAAGAAAAATTCATCGCCACCGAGACTTCGACCAGCGGCAAACTCGGGTCCAAAACACTCTTCTCTAAGATGTGCATGCGACTTTGCACCAATTTGGGAAGCTTGGACAAATAATTGGTTCGGCCATAATTTATCGGCTCAGGGTCCACATCGACGCCATAGGCAGAGTTTTTTGGGTTGAGCTTGAGCCACTCGAGGCTGAGCATAAAGGTTCCGCAAAAATCCTCGCGCAAAATCCGCGCTTTTCGTCCCCTGTGTTCACGAAACACTTCATCAAAAAACTCTACATCCGCGTCGGGAGACTGTACGGCCTTAGAGTACAACTCATACTTATCAAACGGCCATGGAGATAGTCTAACCACCTAGGGAACCTCTGCCAGTAATTCGCGGATTTCGCGCAGAATATCCCCTTTTTGTGGCACGGAGGCCTCTTCCAATTGCGGATGCAATCCGATTCCTGGAACGTTTTTTCCTGCCAAAACTTTTGGACGCGCTTGTAACTCATAGAAAAGCTCTTGCACCGTTCGATAGCTCAAGTGCTCACCAAAATTAGTGACCTCTGTGTCTTCATTTACAAACAGCACTTTTCCCGTCTTGGCAATCGATGCCTTTATGGTTTGCCAATCATAGGGGTAGATGGAGCGCAAATCGATAACTTCGACAGAGACTCCCTCGTTGCGAAGCTGATCAGCCACCTCGTTGCACATTAACAGATGCCGACCACACGAAACCATCGTAGCGGCATCACCAACGCGAGTAACTTTGGCTTTGCCAATTTCTACATAATGCTCTTTTACCTTAGGCCAATCAGGGCGCCACTGAGTTCGATTTCCCAAAGGTGCATCGATTCTTGTTTTAAGATCCTTTTCGCTGCTGGGCTCCCCAGGAATGAGCTCTTCACCACGAACCCGCATGAGAGCTTTGGGTTTTAAAAACAGCACCGGATTCGGATCTTGAATCGCTGACAAAAGCAATCCATAAGCATCGAGCGGTGTTGCCGGCATGACCACTTTCCATCCAGGCAGTCGCGAAGCCCATGAGTCAAAGGAATGAGAGTGATAGATGCTGCCGCGGATTCCCGCTCCCACTGGGCTCATCACCACCATTGGCAGGTTCACCTGACCATGTGTGACCCAGTGGGTGTTTCCCGCCATCTTCAATTGATCAATTGTATTAAAGATATAATCTACAAATTGAATCTCTGCCACGCACTTGTCGCCAGCCATGGCAATCCCCATTGCCATGCCAATAATACCGCGTTCATCGAGCGGCGTGTTCCATGCACACTTCACTCCCTGAGTCGCTGTGAAGACACCACCCAATGGCGCCCCAACATCTTGTCCAAATACATCTTTTAGCTCGAGATTTTCTTCTCCATAATGCAACGCCATTCGAATGGCTTGAGCCATATTTGCCATTAGAATTTTCTCCAGTCTGCATTTTCATTGTCGTAATAAACGTGATTCCAGATGCTCTCAGCTGTGGGTGCAGGTTCACTTCTGGCTTTGTGAGACATCTGCACGCCCTCGTCCTCATACTTCTTCCAAATGCCCTTGATCGCTCCTTCAGAAATCAATTTTGCGGCCAACAACTGCTTTTCAAAATCGCGAACGCAATCGGCTTCGTCCGCAACAAAGTTTGCCCCGCTTGCCGAAGAGTGGCCATAGAGTCGCGATACCCGTGCCTCTATAAAGCTGGGCTTGCCTGTTTTGCGAATGTAGGCCAACTCCTCCTGAATTGCCAAATAGGACTCCACCGGATCATTGCCGTTGATAACTCGAGAGCGAATACCAAATGATCGAGCACGATCCGAAATGTTGGATTCCCCGTGCTGACCATGAAAGGAGGTCGAAATGCCCCAAAAGTTGTTTTGCACGGTGATCAGCATCGGCAGCTCGCTGCCCTTGCGAGAGGCCCAAACCAAGCAGCTTGCGAAATCGCCCTCTGCTGTGCCAGCGTCCCCACCCGAAACGATGGAAACAGCTCCTGCGCCCGCACGCTTTTGCGCATGAGCGGTACCGCAGGCAATGGGATATTGCACTTCAATCGGAGAGGTCACCGGGGCTACATTCCACTGGGGAAAACAGTAGTGACCGGCAAAATTTCGTCCTCCAGTGCTAGGATCCGTGGAACGATTCATCATCAAACGAATCGCATCTAGCATTTCCATGCCCATGGCCACGAGGGTGGGTGTACAGCGGTAATGAAGGTGCAGATAGTCAAAGGCAAGGCCGCGACCTTTTTTTGCTAGCAATCCGAGCGGCACTCCCCAAGCTTCTTCACCCGGGCCGCCAATCCAAAAGAAGGATTCTCCCGCCCTGTAAATACGGATCAACCGTTCCTCAAGGACTCGCGATTTGACCATAAAATCATGCATGGAAAGAAGCAGTTCAGAGCTTAGTCCCGAAAATTGAGCTGATCGTTTTATTGAGGGATTCGCGGCCTTCTTTTCTGAATTCTGAGAGCCGGATTTGGTTACAGATTTGGTCTTTTGCTTCGCCAAAACCTTTGGTTTCTGTGAGGACAGTACGGCGTTTTTTGGACTCTTGTTGGAAATTGAACTTTTACTCGACATGCTTGATTTTCCCCTGACCACTTGGTGTATCGAGTCAGGGGGGCAAAATCAATTTCCGACTGTACGAGTCGGTGACTCCAAATCGATCAGATCCATGAGAACGCTGGCAGCCTCAACAATCTCAGGACGCTTCAGATACTCCTGATTCTTTTGCTCTCGTGAGGCCGTTCTTTTTTCTTTTTGCTTTTTGTCTTTCTCATTTTTGTCTTTGAGAACTTCCGCCACTTTGATGACCTTGCCACGAGCCTCAGATTTAGCGACCTCATCAACAATCTTCTTGAACTCAGGGTCCTTGTCCACTCGAATTTTAGATTTTTCTGCCAAAACCTTGATCCAATCTGTACGAATCATATCCCATTTGGAGTCGCCTTCTGTGACATAGGCCTCTTTACTCAGAAATGGCGGAATCTTCGTGGGAGGCAAAGAATAATCCAGAGCCTTTTCTCCCATTTCATCGGTTGCAAATGGTCCAGGTAAAACAATGTCACCAGTGACGCCACGATGCTGAGTGGAGTTGCCACCTGGAATATAAAACATCCCCACAGTCACCTTCAAAGCCCCCAGGGCATTAGAAATCGGAGATACCCCCTGCACGCTCTGCACGGAACCTTTGCCAAACGTATGGTCACCGCCGACAATGACTGCTCGCTTATAGTCTTGCAAGGTACCGGCCACAATTTCAGAAGCGCTGGCGCTGATCCGACTGGTAAGAACAACCAAAGGACCGGCAAAATCAACCGTTGGATCCTCGTCTGCTAGCACTGCTTCTTTTGAGTTGCCGCGAGCTGATTGCTTGACCACATTACCGGTCTTAAAGAACAGACCTGCAATCTTGACTGCATCATCCAAACTACCACCACCGTTGGTGCTCAGATCCAGAACAATGCCATCGACTTTTTTCGCTTTGGCCTGTGCCAAAATATTTTTGAGATCACGAGCGGAACTTCGTCCACCACGCTTGGAGTCAGCATAGAAAGAAGGAAAGTTGATAATTCCAAGTTTTCGCTTTTTCCCACCTTCGATATCACGATCAATGTAGCTGATCGAAGCGGCCTCATCTTCGAGATTAACAATATCTCGAGTCAACACCACTTCAAATCTCTCTTTGCTGGCGCCTTTTAAGCGCATAATTGACAATCTCACGGTCGTACCTTTTGGACCGCGAATCTTTTTCACGACGTCCTTGAGATCCATATCAATCACATTCTCGTATGCCCCTTTGGCCTGAGCCACTGCAACAATGCGATCTTGAGGTTCAATTTTTCCAGATTTTGCCGCCGCTCCACCAGGAACGAGACTGTCCACCACCGTAAAGCCATCCTGAGACGACAAGGTCGCACCAATGCCTTGTAGCGACAGTCGCATTTGGATTTCGAAATCTTCCAACTGGTCTTTGGAAAAGTAGCTTGAGTGTGGATCCAATGCCCGGGCAAAGGTATCCAAATAATTTACGATGATATCTTCTTCAGTGGTCTCTTTTAATTTTTTCGAAGATCTGTCATAACTTTTGATAACATTTGTCTTCGCTTCCGCTAACTTCATATCGGTAGCCACATAATTGGCAATTTGAAAATGAATGTATTTTTTTAAATAGTCATGCGACTCGTTCATTGTTTTCGGATAGGGCTTTTTTTCGGGATCAAAAATAAACTCTGCCTTTTTATCAAACTTATAATCTTTGCCCAAGAACTCCTTGGCGAACTTCACGGTCTCATCTACGCGCTTTTGCAATATGGCCTGAGTTTCCATCAGTGTCTTGCAATTGCCCTTATCCGTTTTTTGAAAAATGTCTGCAAGTTTGGCTTTGACCTCATTAGCATCAGACTCAAGCAAATAGACTTTGGTCGGATCAAGGCGCTTTAGATACTGCTCAATCACGCGAGTTTGCAATTCTGTATCTTTTTTTGAGTACTTAATGTGTGAGATCAAAAACAGAGTTTCAATATCAGGGACCACTTTGCAATCCAAAACCTGTTTTTTTGACATCGCTGGAGCAAGATCAAAGAGCTTTTGAGCCTGCAACGCAATGGGGCTCAAAAGCAGAGCTCCCACCATCAGCGCAGTTGAAACCTGGAAATTTCTTGTAAAACCAACTCTATTCATTTAGCAAATCCTCTCAGCTGCTCTCGCCGTCCAAAGCGATGATTTCTAATTTGGATGCTGTTTACACTCACCCAAGCATTACAATAACAAAAACTTGTCGGAAGAGCAGTGAAATTTTGATATTGACCAATGGCCCAGAATACTAAGGTCCTAGCTTCAAAAATTATTGTCGTTTTGAGATGAGTTCTAGAATAGGCTCATTTGCTCGAATGCAAAATCTAGAGCTGGACCCAACTTTTGCAGTCCTATCTCTCGTTTGATAAAGTGCCCACCTTGAGTCTCAATTAGAAAAAAACTATTCTTTGGAAACTCATGCTTTAGATGGATCAATTCTTGGTATAGATTTTCAATATTATTGCCATCATCATCAGAGACGCCGAAGCGGTGATGTGGATTGTAGCCATAAACACGAAAAGCCTTTTGTACACTCTCTCGTAGAGCCAAGCGTTTAAACTGAGCCGGACTTAAGTCGATATCGCGGCCCTGCTTCAAATGCTTCTGTGTCGGAGCATGACTGATTGGATAAATTCCCAGCCAATTGGGAACATGCGCAATCTTTTCGATTTTATGTAAGTGAGCAAAGCCTGCAGAAAGAGTTTCTGGCCCATGACCTCGCGCAGTAATGAGCGCAATGGGTCTTTGATTTAGAGTCGCATGATAAAAACAACACCACGAAGGCCCCTGCCATTGAAAATTCGGCCGCTCTAAGGCCATCGCCATATCCTCTAGAAAAATCTGTCGATTTTCGTGATCTCGAAAGTTTCGAAAACTGCCTGATTTCTCGCAAAGGCGAATTTCAAAATCTGCAAAGCGACCCAATCTGCCGATAGAATCCTGATAATGTGAAAACTCATGGGTTGAAATCAAATGCTCTTCGTTTGTTTCACGGTGAAAAAGAATCAAACGGGTTGGCAAATTCATGATATTGTCATCGAGGTCAAAAAAGTAGAAGCTCCGACCACCCTGATCAGAATTGCGGTCAGGCTCGCAAACCCGTTGAATGCCCAGATCCAATTGTCCCAATTCCAATTCACTCAATTCAGCTGAATTCATGGCGGGACCCTACCACGCTTGACGCGATCTGAGCACCTAGCTAGAAAAAAATTCCCTATCTTCGACTATCTGGCCGTGTCAGAAGCCCCTGATTTACGCCGTACCACCACTGATTTGGCTTTGAGTTTGTCAGTGAGCTCTTTAGGAGATGGTGATGATGCTGGTTTGGCCTTTGCCTTGGCTTTTTTCTTAGGAACCGTCGCCTTTTTAGGGCTAGGCTTAGCTGCCACTTTCGGCGATTCTTCTTTTTTCTCAGCATCCTCAGAAGTCGACTTGGCACTGGCTTTTTTGGCAGTCTTAGGCGAAGTCTTTTTGCCTTTGCTCTTTTTAGCGGTCTTTTCCAGTTTGGGAGCCAAAAGTTCCACAGCTCTGGCCAGCGTGAGCTTCTCGATGCTTTCGCCTTCTGTCAGCGAGGCATTGACTTTGCCCACTTTTACATAGGGCCCGTATTTTCCCTCAAACACTTGAATAGGCTCTTCCGTCTGTGGATGAAGACCCAATTCCTTGACCGCTGTTTGCTGAGCACCGCGCCCTTTTTTAGGGGTCCGCAGCAATTCCAACGCTCTCTCAAAAGTGATTGTAAAAATACTCTCGGCTTTCGGAATCGAGCGATAGTCCTTATTTTTTACAACAAAGGGGCCAAAGCGGCCCAATCCGGCCTTGATCTCTTCTCCAGAATCTGGATCTGTACCCAAGACCTTAGGCAACGACAAAAGCTGCAGGGCCTGCTTCAAATCCACCTGTGACGGCTCCACCCCCTGAGGAAGCGACACTCGCTTGGGTTTATCATCCTCATCAGTGATGTCCCCCAATTGCACGTATGGACCATAGCGCCCAGAGAGCACATAGATCGGTAAGCCCGTTTCGGGGTCTTTGCCGAGAGAGTCGGCCCCATGAATCTTCTGTTCAATGATTTTCTCTAAAATCTCCTTGGTCAAATCACCTGGAGACTCCGACTCAGGAATCGATGCATTGATACTTTGACCATCACGTTCGGTTTTCAAATAGGCGCCATAGCGGCCCACTCGAAATTCGTAGTCACTCAAGCCTTGAAGCTTAATCGTTCGCGCCTCCTCGGGGTCAATTTTTTCTTCTTGAGTGGCCACACTTGATTTTAAACCTTGGTCACCAAAATAAATTTGCTGCAGGTATCCAGTGGACTCCAAATCGCCATCGGCGATATTATCCAAAGACTTTTCCATATTCGATGTAAAGTTCAAATCAACATACTTTGGTAAGTGACGACTCAAAAGTTGGATCACTGCGATCGCCGTAAAGGTTGGCACCAGAGCATTGGCTTGCTTTTTTACATAGCCTCGATCAATTATCGTTCCGATAATGGAGGCATACGTTGATGGTCGACCAATTCCTTCACGCTCCATTTTTTGAATCAGTGTCGCTTCTGTATAGCGCGCTGGCGGTTTGGTTTCGTGTGAAGTGGCCTCTCGATCATTGCATTTTAAATCATCTTTTGCTTTGAGAGCCGGCAAACGGACTTCTCGCTCCAGAAGTTCCGCTTCAGGGTCATCACTACCCTCTACGTAGGCCCGCAAAAATCCAGGAAACTCGATCACCATTCCAGAGGACTGAAACAGATACTCTCCAGCAGTGATCTTTACCAATACTTGCTTTTGTCGAGCATCCACCATTTGCGAAGCCATTGTTCGCTTCCAGATCAAATCATAGAGCTTCAACTGCAAAGCAGTCAGACCGGTTCCATCAGGATCTTGAAACGAAGTCCCCGCAGGGCGAATCGCCTCATGGGCCTCCTGTGCACCTTTAACTTTTTTGGCTGCGTAATTTCTTGCCTCATCCGGAAGGTATTCAGTGCCATATTTGGATTTGATCGATGCCCGCGCAGCTTGAATTGCCTCTTGCGACAGAAAGGTCGAGTCTGTTCTCATATAGGTGATAAAACCTTGCTCGTATAACTTTTGTGCCACCTGCATGGTTTCGCGAGCACTGAGTCCCATCTTCCGATTGGCCTCTTGCTGCAAAGTCGATGTGATAAAGGGCGGGGCCGGCTTCTTTTGAACCGGACGCTGTTCCACCTCTGATACGATGAATGGCGTTTTAAGAACTGCCGCTTCGATTTGCCGAGCGCGAGTCTCATCTAAAACCAGTAGGTCTTTGCCTGCCTCCAGCTTTCCCGTGACTCCATCAAAATCTTTACCAGTGGCCACGCGCTGCTTGCTCACTTGCGAAAGTCGGCCTTCAAATTTTACATTGGACTTTTCAAGTTCAACTTTTATTCCCCAATAGGCACTCTTTACAAATGCGAGGCGCTCATGCTCCCGCTCCACCAATAATCGAACCGCCACACTCTGCACTCTTCCCGCAGAAAGTCCATAGGCGACCTTTTTCCAAATGAGCGGCGAAATTGTATAGCCCACCAAACGATCCAAAATGCGTCTGGCCTCTTGAGCCCTCACTAAATTGGTATCGATCTGGCGAGTCTGTTTCAAAGACTTTTGTATGGCATCTTTGGTAATTTCATGAAAAACCATGCGCTTTGTCGGCACATTGGGCTTCAACAGCTCCACCAGGTGCCAGCTGATGCTCTCTCCCTCGCGGTCTTCATCCGTCGCGAGATAGAGTTCTGAAGCTTCAGAGAGCTTTTCTCGAAGCGACTTTACGATTTTTTCCTTGTCTCGAGGCACACAATAGAGTGGTTCAAAATTATGATCTACATTCACGCCCAACTGCGCCCATTTTTCCTTTTTCAGCTTTGCTGGAATGTCTTTCGAAGACTGAGGCAAATCCCGCACGTGACCCATGCAAGACTCAACAATAAAGTCTTTCCCTAAATACTTTCGAATTGTCTTCGCCTTGGTAGGCGACTCCACAACAACCAATTTTTTTGACATGGCCCTCTATCCTTAGGTGTGTGCAAGTATTTTCTACAGAAGCAATCTGGCCTCGGCTCAAAATCTTATGCGTCATTAAACCGTGCATCTAAAAAAATGAATGCTAAACCACTTTTCCGCAACATGTATTTTATGACCTAGCGCAAAAGCTTTGGGAATTGCTCAGCTTCCGCGCTGAAATGAATCTATGAAAACACACCTACTTCCCCTATCCGACTTTAAGCCTCAACAAATTGCGAAGATCACCTGTGTCGCGACTGACATAGACGACACGCTGACAAACGACGGCCAGCTCCAGGCCGCAGCCTACCAAGCCCTTTGGGATCTTGCAGATGCAGGCATTTCAGTTGTTCCCGTCACTGGACGTCCGGCTGGATGGTGCGAAATGATTGCTAGACTATGGCCGGTGACAGCCGTCGTCGGCGAGAACGGGGCATTTTATTTTAGCTACGATCGAGCTAACAAAAAAATGAATCGTTTTTTTTACCAAAAACCCGACCAAAGAATAATGGAACTGCAGCAAGAAATTTTAACCAAGGTCCCCGGCTCTGCTGTAGCCTCTGATCAGTTTTGTCGTCTTTTTGATTTGGCCATCGATTTTTGTGAAGATGTTTTGCCATTGCCAGCCACCGAAGTTGAAAAAATTAGACAGATTTTTCTCGACCATGGTGCCATGGCAAAGATCAGCTCCATTCACGTCAATGGCTGGTATGGAAGCTTTAACAAACTCTCCACCACGCTCACCTATCTCGAAAAAGAATTGGCGATCACCTGTCCGCAGGCAAAACACAAGGTGGCCTTTGTTGGCGATAGTCCTAACGACGAACCAATGTTTGAGTTTTTTCCAAATTCATTTGCTGTGCGAAACTTTGAGCAATTCATCGCGCAGACTCAACACCACCCCACGTATTTGACCGAGAGCCGAGGTGGTGATGGCTTTGCCGAAGTGGCCAGACTGCTGCTTAATAAATAGATCTCCTATTTTTTTGCTCGAGACTGATTTTTAGTGTCATCGCTCTCAGTTACGCCTGCAAGCGCGGCAAAAGGGTTGTTGAATGGCGAGCCACCACGTCGAGTGTCAGGACCCCGATCGTGACCACCACCGCGCTGGGGTCCACGTGGGCCACCAGATCGAGTCGAGTGATCGTGCCGACCGCCGCCGCCACCACTCCTCGTGTCGCGAGCGCCTGCGCGTGAACCACCCTGTCCACCGGGTGCACCACGAGATGGACCACCCGGCCCGCGCTGCTGAGGGCGAGGCTGGCCACTGCTGCCGCCTTGAAAGTTTCTTCGCGGACGCTGCTGTTGATCCGCGCCCTCTTTAGCAAACTCACGCTGATCGCCCCAGGAGCCTGCGGCCGCCCGTTCGGGCGGAGCTTCCAATCTCATACTCAGAGAAATCTGATTTTTTTCTTTATCGACTTTGAGCACTCGCACTTTCACCTGATCGCCAGGGTTGACCACCTTTCGAGGGTCATCGACAAACTTGTTGGCCAGTTCGCTAATATGAACCAAGCCATCTTGATGAACTCCAATGTCTACGAAGGCACCAAAATTGGTAACATTGCTAACGATACCTGGGCAGATCATGCCTTCCTGAAGATCTTTAACTTCAAAAATATCATCTCGATACTGAAAGGCCTTGAATGGATCGCGAGGATCTCGTCCAGGCTTCTCCAATTCAGTGACGATATCTTGAAACGTGAATTCGCCGACCAAGCTCATCCACTTGGTGCGATTTGCCAAAAGTTTTTTTGCACCTTCGCCAATCAGTTCAGAGACATTCACACCCAGATCCTGAGCCATGTCTCTCACAGCAGCGTACCGCTCAGGATGTATCCCCGTTGCATCTAAAACTGTTTTGCCATTGATGACCCTTAAAAAGCCAGCCGCTTGTTCAAACACTTTTGTAGAAAATTTTGGAACCTTAAGGAGTTCATCCCGCTGAGTAAATAGACCCTTCGTCTTGCGATGCTCAGTAATATTGGTGGCCAAGGCCGGACCAATCCCTGAAACGTAGGACAAAAGCTCACGGCTCGCCGTATTGAGGTCAACGCCGACCATATTCACACAGGACTCCACGACAGCCTCTAGTGATTTCTTCAGATGGGGCTGACTCACATCGTGTTGGTACTGACCGACGCCAATGGATTTGGGGTCCACCTTTACTAGCTCGGCCAGAGGGTCTTGCAATCTTCTAGCAATGGAGATGGCTCCACGAACCGTAATGTCCAGATCGGGAAACTCTTCGCGCGCCAAATCACTGGCAGAATAAACAGAGGCTCCCGACTCACTGATCATCACCACCGGGATGTCATGCCCCAACTCTTTTAAGACTTTGCGCAAAAACACTTCAGCCTCGCGCCCGCCAGTGCCATTGCCCACGGCGATGGCTTCTATCTTGATTTGCTTGAGCACTTCGCCAAAAAGCGCTTTTGCCTTTTCACCGGCGGCCTCGCCTTGAATCTGTAAAACCGTATGGGAAATAAAATGTCCCGACTTGTCAATCAGCGCGACCTTACAGCCCGTGCGCAAACCGGGATCAACACCCAACGTCACCTTGGGCCCAAAAGGACTCGAGAGTAAAAGTTTTCGCACATTTTCCGCAAAAACTTTTATTGCATCTTCATCGGCCTTTTCTTTTAAAGTGCGGTGCAATTCATTTTCAATGCTTGGCTTTACGTAGACCGTCACCGCCATTTTTGCACACTGAGCTAAAAAGGCGCCAACGGCATTATCAGGATTGACCGTGGCGAATGCAACGTACTGTGAAAGAATCAGCTGTTCATCGCCAGAAAACTCAAAAGACAGCTCTTCCTCTTGCCAACCTCGGCGCATGGCCAAATATCGGTGCGAAGCCTTTTGGTCCATGAGATTTTTAATCGGCTCTTCAAACTCTTTGTACATTTCAAATTTGGAATGAGGCTTGTAACCTTTGGCCGCTTTTGTGACCGCCTTTCCCTGCTCCAAATAATGCGCTAAAAACGACTTTCGCAAATCGGGTTCATTGGTGATCTTTTCTACCAAAATGTCCTGTGCGCCTTTGATCGCGTCATCATAGGTTTGAATTTTCTTTTCAATATTAATAAAGTTTTTGGCCTTCATTTCCATGGTCATTGGGTCTTGAAGTACACCGTGTCCCAAATCCCAAATCCACTGCGCCAATGGCTCTAGCCCCGCATCGCGAGCGATGGTTGCTTTTGTCTTTTTCTTCTTTTTGAAGGGGCGATAGATCTCTTCGAGCTCGCCTAAATCCCACGCCACTTCAATTCGACGCTTCACTTCGGAGGACAGATTGCCCTGGTCACCAATCTCTTTGAGCAAAAAGGTCTTGCGCTTAACAATCTCATTGAAGGTTTCATGTGCCGAAATCACTTGGCGCACTTGAACTTCATCCAAATTTCCAGTCTTCTCTTTGCGGTACCGCGCGATAAACGGAACGGTTGCTCCTTCGGAGGTTAACTCAATAACCGCTTGCGAGGATCGCATAGAAACGCCGGGAACATGCTTTTCAAAATACTTCTGGAGGCCTAGATCCATCTCATCCACCTCATTTAATTAATGTGATTGAATCGGGAAATCGTAAATATTGCAGAGCTTGGGGCTAAACACAATACTTCGCTGATCAATTTAAAATAAAGATTTATTTGTGACGATACATAATCAACCCATGAGTGGGATCATAGGGCGAGACTCCCACGGTGACTCGGTCCCCAACGACGACACGAATGTTGAATTTGCGCATCTTGCCGCAGAGCTTGGCGCTGACTTCAATGCTATTATCAAGTTGAACTTTATAGGTTCCACCAGCCACAACATCTACAACTTTTCCTTCAAATTGCGCTAGATCGTCTTTCGCCATTCACTATATTTATAGAAATCTTTAAGGACCTTTGCAAATGAATTTATACCAATTTAGATTCAAGATTAGACCTTTGTTGGCTGCACCTGTGTTGGTTGCAACTGTCGTCGCCTGCTACCTGCAAGCGCACGCTTCAGCGCCTCCGGCCTTGCCGCCTCGGTCTAAACTTGACTTGAAATTGGTACTGAAGCGGAATCTGAGTCTGGGCTAACTGCTATTTACGGTTGCTTATCAGCACCTTTTTGCCAATTTCAAAAAGCACTTCGAGTCGGTCATTTTCATTACTCATGACCCAGCCCCAACCAAAAGTTTTATGTTGCAGAGGTCGCAATGCTTCAAAATTGCCCTTGATGCTATAGGCTTGAGCTTTTTCATCCTGAAATTTGGCCTGCAACTTTCTCCAGTCCTCGACTGTACCGTCTATTTTCAAATTCCGATTGGCTGAACGACCTGAGCCGTCGGCCTTTATATTCTTCCGCAATGAACCTGATTTCGCTCGCCCGGCAACAGGCGAAACGACTTCGACGGCTCCAGTCCGAGAGGTCTTTGTTAACTTTTGCTTTTTTATTTTATCAACCTGCTGTTTTGAAGACATTTGCGCAGAAACCTTTTGCTGTGCCTCAGGCGCATTGTCATTTGCCACATTCTCTTGAGAAGCGGCTCGCTGGGCCGGCGCTTTTGTCGCAAGCTTTTTATTGGCAACAGGCTGCTGAGCCACTTTGACTGCCTTGGCTGCCTTCAGAGGCTCCGTCCGCTTAGTTTTCGCCGCCTTCCCTGATTCATCGTTGCTTTTGTTTTTCGTGAGCTTAGCACCTGCTTTGGCGTTGGTACTGGAACTGGATCTGGAACTGGAATTACCCAATTTTTTTGTCTTTGTGCCAGCAGATTTCTGCTTGGCTGCTACTTTCAGGGCTTGTCCTTTTGATTTTCCTGTCTTCTTAACCATTTGACGCTTCACTCCTGACTGTTATTTGGACCTTTACGCGACGAAAATGTTCCAACATAACAAAATTGTTCAAAACTCTTATGAGCATTGAAGGATTATTTCAACTTTTGAGCAATGATTGACGCTCCTATGTAGAAGGGTAAATCGCATGAACCCCACAAAAAATAGCAAAAATGTTAGTATTTCGCAAATACTAGGTGCAGATTCTTCAGCAAAATACCTCTCTGGGAGCAAAAATATCAGTGTCTCTAAGGTGGTTCCACCTGAGAAACCAGAACAAAATGCCTTGGGATTTGCAATGTCTCAAGATGCTCTTGGTAAACTGGTGGCTGGCCAGGTAGAAGTCATCATTGTTCCGAATCAAGCCAATTGGCCTCTCCCCTCCAATAATACGACAATTCTCGGGGTCGAATCAGTTAATCAAGCCATGACAAAAATTTTACCACTGTTTGACAACAAAGCGGATCGTTTTGCCAGCGCAGCCTTCGCTGTTGTGGACAGAATTTGGCCAAAGACGATCCAATTCGGCAAAAATGTTCGCGTTGGACCAAATGTTTTTATCGGAGAGAATGTCAGGATTGGTGCAGACACCTGGATCGGCGCCAACTGTGTCATAGAAAACGATGTCACCATCGGCGAAAACTCAATCCTTCATCCGCTGGTCAGCGTCGGAGCCCAAACTGTTATTGGCAACCGCTGTGAAATTCATTCGCACACCACTATCGGTAGCGATGGCTTCGGTTATTTTACCGATAAGCAGTTTTCACATCATAAAATTGCGCAGCTGGGCCGAGTGCGAATTGAAGATGACGTGGAGATTGGCGCCAACTGCGCCATTGATCGAGGCACTTTGGGCGACACCGTCATTGCCAAAGGCTCCAAGCTCGACAACCTCTGTCATGTGGCTCACAATGTGGAAATCGGCGCAAACTCCCTATTGGCAGGAGGCTTTATGGTGGCCGGATCATCAAAAATCGGTGCGCGCAATGTCTACGGAGGTTCTTGCGTCGTCACTGATCATGTGACGACTGCCGACGGTGTGACTGTCGCGGGTCGCTCGACGGTCACCAATGACATCAAGGAGGCGGGACAGTATGGAGGCTACCCATTGCAGCCTCTTAAAAAATACTTGCGCAACTTGGCACAACTTAAGCATCTCTCCGAATTTCGCCGGGACATCTATAAAATTTTAAAAGCATTGCATTTGACAGCGGCAATTGATGAGAATCCATCCACCACCAACAAGGAGACCCCATGAGTTATGAATTTTACAAAGTCGCCCATTTTTTAGGAATATTTTTATTGGCTGCGGGGCTCTTGGCCTATGCGTTTCTCAAGTGGAACGACAGCACCCCAAAGGCGTCTGTACGAAAATTTTCTGCGATATTCCACGGCGTGGGACTAACTTTTATCTTGGTCAGTGGCTTTGGCCTGCTTGCGCGACTCAACATGGTTCGTGACCTTCCTGGCTGGGTGTATGTGAAGCTTGCAATTTGGCTTGCCCTCGGCGGCGCCATTGCGCTCGCCAAGCGCTACAGCAAGGGCACCGTGAGCGTAGCGGTGATTTTGACCCTGTTGGTGGCGGCGGCCTGGACTGCTGTCAACAAGCCCTTTTAATGTTTCATTTCATATTTTAAAAAACGACATTCGATAGCGCCATTGTAAACATAGTGGCGCTGGCTGGATTTCAAATGCATGTCTTGAATCAAATTTCTATTGCCTGACAGAACCCAGCACGACCACCCCGGAAATTTGTGTTTGAGCGTATATCCCAAATCTCTGTAGACATCGCGAAGATTGTCCTCTTCGCCAAGGCGCGCTCCATAAGGCGGATTCACAATGGCCATTCCCAACTCCGGAGGACAATCGATGGTCGCAATGTGTTCGCGCTTCCACTCAATAACATGATCCACTCCGGCGCGGCGAGCATTGTCTTTGGCTTTAATCAAAGTCTGCTTATCCAATTCAAATCCATAAATCTTAAATGGCAAATCTGGTTTTTCTTGATCCATTGCTGCCTCAACAAGCTCATCCCATGCCTGAGCATCAAAATTTAACCATTTCTGAAAAGCAAAACGACTGCGCAAAACTCCCGGCGCCACATTTAGGGCCATCAGTGCCGCCTCAATCGCAAATGTTCCAGCTCCTGTCATCAGGTCCACCAAAGGTTGGTCGCCCGTCCAGCCACTGAGTTTAATCAGTCCAGCTGCTAGATTTTCTTTAAGAGGCGCTTCGCCGGCCGCCTTGCGGTAGCCGCGCTGAAACAAACCGTCTCCCGATGTATCGAGCGAGACTTGAAATTTATTTCTATTGGCTCTCACCACAATTCGCAAATCGGGGTTTTTTGCATCCACATCAGGGCGAGAACCTGTTTTTTCGCGAAACTGATCCACAATCGCATCTTTAACTTTGAGAGCAACAAATCGTTGATCGCGCATCATGCCGTCACTGACCACCGCATCGACCGCCAGCGTTCCCGTCTCAGGAATGTATTTGGTAAAATCGTGTTTCAAAATTTGACCATAGAGTTCGTCAGGCTGATAGGCCGTAAAATCCAATATTGGTTTTAGAATTCGTGAGGCCAAGCGTGAATGCAAATTGGCCTTGTAACAACCCGCCCACGGCGATTCAAAAAGAACCCCCGTTTTGTGGCGTGCCAGGGTTTTTAGTCCCAGGTCTTGCAATTCTTTTTCGAGAGCTTCGGCCAAGCCGACTGGAGATGAGGCATAGAAATCTGGCATCGTTTGTTCCTTTCACCTCGATCTCTTCTGCCCACCTGCCCAGCTGGCCGTGTATGATCAAGTCTCGGTGTATTTAGGACCACCGCCTCCCTCGGGCGCAGTCCATTCGATATTGTCGAAGGGACACTTGATATCACAGGTTTTGCAGTGGATGCAATTGGTGTAATTGATTTGTAAATCATACCCACTTCCACCATTTTTAGTCGAAGGCAGCATCTCATATACGCTCGCAGGGCAAAAGGGCACGCAAGGTGACTTGTACTGAGGCTCACAAACAGTTCGGCAGATGTCCCCATCCTGCAAAATCAGGTGGTTTGGAGAATCCTCATCGTGGCTAGTTCTGGTTAAGTAAACTGACGAAAGTTTATCAAAAAAAAGCTTCCCATCTGGTTTTGGCAGCTGCAATTCGGGTTGATTGAGCGGCGCCGGCCCCCAGACTTCAAAATACTTTTCTGTCGTCAAAGAGTCCTTTTCGGTGGACATATTATCAGAAAGCCCGCGGCCGCCCGTGATCTCTTGAATGGCCAAAAGCGGAAGTGACGCGAAGATGCCCTTGCTTAGCGTTTGATGAAAGTTTCTCACTCGATAGAGTTCGCTCTTAACAAAGGAAGCATGCAATTTCTTTTCATAGCTTTTTAAAGTGACTTTAGAAAAGTCACTGTTGGAACTCAGACCCTCAAAAATGGACTCGGCCGCGCACATGCCCGCCTTCATACCTAGATGTATCCCTTTGAGTTTTTGCACATCCACCATACTTGCGGAGTCACCGCAGACCACCCAACCATCACCATAGAGCTGCGGAATTGAAAACCACCCACCTGCGGGCAAAGTTTTGCCGCCGTAGGCGATCACTTGGCCGCCCGCCAGCATCTTCTGCAAAAAGGGGTGAGTCTTCAGACGTTGCAATTCGCGGTGGGGATCCAGAAGTGGATCCCTAGAATCCAGATACGCCACCAAGCCCAGGCTCACACGATCACCAGACAGGGTATAAAGAAAGGTTCCGCCAATGGATTCTTTTAGCGGAAAGCCCAGCGTGTGAATCACTTGACCGGCCTCAATCGTTCCGGGAGGGCACTGAATGATTTCTTTTACGCCCTCTTCAAACACTTCTGGATTTTTACCCTCGCGCAAATTCAATTTGCGCGCATGCTTGCGAAACAAAGAGCCGCGAGGACCTTCCGCAAAAACCACAACTTTGCTCTTAAGGATCAGGCCTGGTTCAAAATTGGCTTTGGGTTGACCGTTTTTATCCAAGCCCTTATCCCCTGTTCGAACTCCCACCACTTTGTCATTTTCGTAGATGACTTCGACCGCTGCAAATCCTGGAAAAATATTTACGCCTTTGCTCTCGCACTGCTGGCCCAACCATCGGTTAAATTTCGAAAGAGAAATGAGGTAATTACCGTGATTTTGAAAGGGAGGAGGCGTAATTGGCATTTTGATGGCTGAGTCTTGAGTTAAAAAATAAACGGCATCCTTTTTAACTTCTGAATCGATCGGACAACCCAACTCTTTGTAATTGGGCAAGAGCTCTTTGAGAGCGCTGGGATTGAGCACGGCACCCGAAACACTGTGGGCCCCCACCTCTTGGCCTTTTTCAAGCACTGCCACCATGGGATCTAGCTTGTTTTCAGGATTTTTGGTGTTGTGGTCTTCAATTTTTTGCATCAATGCCAGCGCACAAGAAAGCCCCGCAGCACCGCCCCCAACAATCAGAACATCGACGTCCATCGTTTCGCGCTCCACATCAAGTGGCATCAGCGCGCCCACTCTTGTCTCCACAGCTTCCGGGCGTTTCTTTTCACGATTTTCAAAAGTCTCGCGAGTGAGTTTGATCTCCGAAGTTCCCATCTAAATAGTCCTTTCCCATCCACATTTCGACCAAGATTCAATTTTTAAAAAGGTTGTTAATCAATAGATTCCAGCTCTTCAGCTTCTTCTTGCACCGCAAACATTTTGCGCTGAGGTCGCTCGAGCGGAGTTTGCACCTGCAAATCCTCTTCGTCAGCGCCACCGGCAAAAAGGCGCTGCTTTATCTTTGCAAGCAGCTCAGGTGAATCTGGAGGCAAGACCACCACGGTGGGAGCTTCTACGGTCGCCGCCGCCGCCTTTGCAGAGACTGCGCTCAGATCAATCGTCGCATGAACTAAAACCACAATAATCAAAACGCCAAGATTGTTTTTTTTTCTAGCCCCACACATCACAAACTCCCTCTCTTTTACTGTCATCATTCCCAATCCAATGTGCGCAATGGCGCCAATCCCATCACTCTGCGGTGCCTATGCATTGGAATTTGGTGACGAATTTTACTAATTTTGCCCGTATCCAGGCTAGCATGAATGGTTTGCACTCCAGATTCTGCAAAGGCCAGCACAGCCCCCCAGGGATCAACGATCTGAGAGTGGCCAAAGGTTTCTCGCCGGCCCTTTGCGCTTTCATGGGCTCCCGACTGTGCCGCAGCAATCACGTAGGCCTGGCACTCGATGGCGCGAGCCCGGATCAACACATCCCAATGCGCTTTGCCTGTGGGCACCAAAAAGGCTGCTGGAATCAACACAGCGTCAACCTGCTCTCGATTGTATTCGGCATAAAGCTCACTGAAGCGCAAATCATAACAAATCGACTGACCCAATCTCCACTCTTTATACTTGAGTATTGCGAGCTCGCCGCCATGCTCAAAGTCTGCTGATTCATTGGTGGGTTCATGGCCCTCCAGTCCGATATCAAAAAGGTGCACCTTGCTATAAGTGGAGCGAATCTCCTTGCCGGGCGCAATGATAACAGAAGAGTTGGTCCTTTTTCCATTTTCTAAAATGGGCGCCGATCCAAGATGCAGGTGCATCTTGAACTGCTCTGCCATAGCTTGAAGCTGCCCAAAAACTCCATCATCTAGGCCAAAATAGCGCATGCTTTCAGATTGGGAGCAGCGAAAATAGATACTATTTTCCGGAAAAAATAAAATCGATGAGCCAGCCTTAGCCGCCTCCTCAACTCCACGCTTCATTTGATTGAGATTGCGATCAACATCCTCGTTGGAGTTCATTTGGAGAACGCTGATTTTTAAATCGGCCTTTTCGTTCATCTATTCAATATGAAAGGACTTTGATTAATGATCAACAAAGTTCTGGCCTGAGCGCAGATCTTTCTCAGGGCGAACTTACAGATTAGTCACTTTCAGAAAGACTCCCTTTTTAGGGATTCTTTCTGAAATCTTCTTTTTGTGAAATATTTTTGCGAAATTAGATTTCGAAGGGAACCGGGCTAATGGCTTCTACTCTATAGAAGTGGTCATGAGCGTCCATACCCGTTGGCAAAAGCGCTAAATTTCGTGATTTCTTAATCGCTGCTGCCACTTGCTTCTGCTGTGCCACGCTGAGTTTTGAAATTCTTGAGGGAGTGATTTTGCCACCATCTCCAACAAAACGCATCATCGCCAAAGGATCCTTGTAATCAAAATTGTGGTCTCCCGACAAGTCTTGACGGTATTTTGAGCGACCTGGCTTTTTTGATCCTCTGTCTGAACTGTCGGAGCCTCTATCTGAACCTCTGTCTGATCTATCTGACCGGTCTCTGTCTGATCGGTCTGATCTATCTGAACCTCGGTCTGATCGGTCTGATCTATCTTTTTCCATAGCTTTTCCTTTATTCTCTGTGTAGAGCTGGTTCTGAACACTTGTCAGGAGCTAAGGTCCTATCCAAATCCGATGATCTGGTCAAGGTTTCAAAAGTAAATTCTGAGATTTATTGTTGCCAATGCGACATATTTTTATTAAATCCCATAGGGCTTTTAAAGGGGAAGACATGAGTCAATGTGAATTAACAGGACGTAAACCAGTTGTTAAAAACTTGGTGAGCCACTCAAATATTAAAACGAAGTCGCGCGCTTTGCCAAATGTGCAAAACAAGCGTCTTTACAGCAAGGCCCTCAACGGGATGGTTCGTTTGAATGTCGCGACATCAACTATACGCGATATGGAGCATATGGGTGGATTTGATGTCTTTCTGCTGAGACAAAATGATGCCAAGCTATCTAAGCGAGCTCTCACCATTAAGTCTAGAATTCGAAGAAAAATTAACACGAAAAAACCGGCCACAACGGCCTAAGCTTAGCGGCTTTCACTGGTGAGTGTCGGGAGACAGGAATTATGATTAAACTAAAGATTAAAAAAGGTTCGCAGGTCCAGGTGATCGCGGGTGCCGAAAAAGGCAAAAAAGGCACAGTTATTGAGGTGGACCCCACTCATCTCAAAATTAAAGTGCAGGGTGTTAAGATCCAGACGCACTTCGACAAAAAGGAAGGCATTCTTACAAAAGAAGGCTTTATCGACTACTCGAATGTAAAGATGATTGGCGCAGCGCCTGCGGCCAAAAAGGAGTCTAAGTCAAAAGCGAAGGCAAAATCGAAGTGAGAAGTCGCGTTTGGTTAGCCATCAGCATTTTTTGTTGCATATCTTGCACAACAACTGCTGCGGTTGATCAATCTTCTGACGTCAACTCGACGCCAGCGCAAAAATCCTCGTCTGCCTCCGCGGACAAGATGGGTTCAAAAAGGATCGAAGGAAACATTCTTACGCTTTGCAAGCATTCCAATGAAGTTCGCTCCATTCGTGTAGAAAAGAGCGATGAAGGCTGCGAAGCCGTCTATTCAAAATCCAATTCCAAGCAGTTGATCGGTAAGTCCATGTATCCCAAGGGATGTGAGGCCTATGTTGACCAGGTCATTTCTAATCTCGAAAGCAGCAACTGGAAATGCAAAACTGTTAAAGAGGGCCTCAGCGAACTCAAAACTCCAACCCAGGCCAAACCAAACACTTCCCGAGAATAGCTTCATTTCTATACAATCATCTGTTTTTTATTATGCTTTTTTGTCTTGCGGGCGATTTGCATCCGAAGCTTTATCAGAAAATTTAAAATGAATCCGCAGACTCTTTTCCGGCAATAGCGCAATTAGCAATACCACCAGATAGGCAATATTAGAAACTTTGTGAAAAATCCTCATCGGAACACCTGAAAAGGTCAACTCAGAGATGCTTTCTAAGGGACTGGTCCATCTCACGTAGGTCTGAGGCAAAGCCAACAGCACAATAAAAAGAATCAATGCAAAGAAATAGCCATCTTTTTTCTGATTTTTACCATAATCCCAAAACAGCACGGCGAGCGGGACAATACAAAAAAATAACGAAGCCAACTGGGCCGCCGATTTTTTATCAAAATACGTGAAAAGCAAACCCACTACCATCGTCAGAACCAGCAGCACCAGCACCTGCCAAATCCTCTGACTTTTTCTTTTTTCTAATAAATATTTCTTCAGCATAAGACTTTTTCCTAATTGTTACTGGTCTCCGTCCATTTAAACCGCTGTTAGGATGGCCATGCCCTTGCAATTGAATTGTTACAACGAAAACCAATAAATACAAGGGGACTTATCGTGACAAAAACAAACAGCTTCCTATCGCAAGAAAAGAGTCAGGCACTAATTTCAGCACTTCAGGAGTTTGGCCTAAATCCTGAACAATGGTGGTTGAAATTGCGGGGCGACAATCAGTTTTCAATCATCAACAAAAACGACTCACAATTTATCTTTTTTGGACAAGCGATCTGCATTGAGGAACAACCAAGTTGGACAAATGTACAATTGATTTCCCTCTAGTGGTCTGTCAGGCAAGATACCTCACTGCCCAGTTACGCTTTTGCACGGCGCCGACAACAGACTCTTTTCCCATATTTCATTGGCACTCAGTTCATCTTTTGCTTTGGGTCCAACGCCACTGTCGGTATCAGGCGACCAAGGAGAAAGGTCGCCGGGATCTCTTTTGCCAGGATATTTACCCATGATCTGAGCCCTCAGGCTTGACCAAGCTTCCTCGCCCGCTCCGTAAATATAAATTCGCTTGAGATGGCAGTACAACCCCACTTCGGTTTCAGAGAGCCAGGCATAGCGGTCCGCCGCAGTCGCCGGCGGCTCATCACCCCAGGCGATCGTGGCCATCAGTTCAATGGCTTTTGCGACAATCACTTTGGCTTCTGGCCAAGTCTCAAAATATTCAGGGTAACAATCCACAGAGGACGCAGAATAAATGGCCCTCATCACTTCGCGAACCACCGTAAAGTATTCAAAGCAACCTCCCGCCGAGTTTCCCTGTGTGCATTTTTCGCGAGCTATCTTGTAGACGGAGGGGGATGTGCGTTTTTTGTCATCGACTCTCTCTTCAATCAAATGCGCCACCGCGGCTTTTGAGTTGTCGATGTCTATATCACATTGGTCTTTGACCGGATCAAATAGGAGCGCCAGCGCTACCGCTGCCGTGATCACCACCAAAACCACCACCCATTTTGGAGTGGTCGCCAGGACTCTATTCATTTCTTGCTCAAGACCCATACCGTGATTCTGTCCAATTCAGCTCTAAGGGTCAATTGTGTATAAATTTGACAATTCTGTAAAATTCTCACTGTCCTATTGCTATGAAGTTGCCTATGGTATTCTGCGAGGAACCCCGAACTGAACGAGCTGATAGCTTGAGGTAAAAAGAATGCAAAAATTAAGGTTTTTAACAACTGGCAAAATTGTTTTTGGCGGTGCCCTTGTCGCCATGATGTTGATGACCGCCTGTAGTGAAAAGAAGACAGACACAAATATTCCCATCGCTGAAGCCAACTTTGACTCCATTTACAGTGTCGTCATCTCCACTCAGTGCGAAAGATGTCATAGAAGTGACGGTGAGAACGGCGGTCTGTATTGGCTAACCGGTAGCAAGGTTGATGCTTATAGCATGCTGATCGGCAGCGGCGCCAACAGTGGCGTTGTCTCCGCACCAGGGCTCTCAAACTGCGCGGGTGTTGGCCTCAGATACATTCAACCAGGCGTCCCCTCTTCATCGTATCTGCTGGCACTGGTGTCCACGGAATACAATGACGTTCCCGATTTTGGTGGCAAAACCGGCTGCGTGGGCGAAGATCTCCACTTGGGATACATT
Organism: uncultured Pseudobdellovibrionaceae bacterium; assembly: GCA_964388665.1. Classification (GTDB taxonomy): domain Bacteria; phylum Bdellovibrionota; class Bdellovibrionia; order Bdellovibrionales; family Bdellovibrionaceae; genus CALCCV01. The sequence goes on from CAYMBJ010000006.1 coordinate 24,179, forward strand.
GCCAGCCAGCAACAGGCAAATGCCATCAAAACATGGATTGAGCAGGGAGCCAGTCAGTAGCTGGACGGACCACTAGCCTAAAAGCCGCATGATTGAAGCAAGGCTTCAGTTCGTCTTTAAGATTTCTTGCTTAAGAGTTTGCGCTCGTTGATACAGCTTCGGTTCCAAGTCCTTTATAGATAAAAACTGATTTGCCAAATCGCTAGGAGAGAGTTTTTTCCCGGCAGCTTCTGAGTCAAGAATTCTCGAATACAGGTCAATCTTGCCGATCTGGTAGAGCAGCACCGGAGGTTTGACCTTAATCTTATTTGCAATGCTTACGTAGTCTTTCATCTTTTGCGAGATCTGCCCTGCCAGCTTTGGTTCCAAATTCACTTTGGCAATTTCTGACAACAAAAATAGACTCTCCAGCGTTTTAAATGCCGTATTGGAAAAGTCTTGTTTTACATTGTCGTAATAGTCCTTTGCCAGAAGCCAACTTCGCTCAAGACAATTGACTCGCTGAGGAGAAGACATTGAAGTGAAAGCCTGTGTACACAAGCGAATTCTGTTTTTCAATACCTCTTCAAAATAGGCTTCATCTTGAATCTTGAGTTCTGCCAAGCTCCCTTTGATCGCAAGCAATTTGTTTTCTCGGATTTCAAGAGTCTGAACGGCCGCGGCCTTTTGTTTGAGCTCTTCAAGAGCCTGAGCCTTAAGTCCCAACGCATTGAGTGTTGCACGAGTGTGGACAAAGGCCTTTGCGCTTGCTGGAGACTGGGCCAAAATAAAATCGAAATGCGGCAGGCTTTCTGCAATCTTCTTTGTTCGAAGAAGCGCAAGACCGTACATTAGGTGAAGTTTTATTTGATGGTCGGGTGAAAGCACCTTTGCAACAGGTAGCAATTTGTCAAAATGCACAATCGCCTGTTCATAACTTTGATTGGAGGTGGCCAAAAAGCCCAACTGCATATTCACCGCACGACGCTGTGAATCTGATAGTTCTTTACGGTCAGCCAGTGACGTGAGAACCTCCAATGCTTTGGTTTCGTCGCCCACGTGAAACAAACTCTTGGACCACCACCAGCGCACAGCCAGCTCCGGAGAAAAATCCACAAAGGGGCGCTGCGCCCGCATTTCAAAATATCGAGCCGAGAGTCCATAATTCTTTAAGAGGTGATGTAGCACTCCCAGGTTCTCGAGCGCCGCCGCCCTGACCCGCGGGTTTTCGCGTGAGAGATCTAGGCTGAGCACTAAACTTCGATTCGCCGACTCACCTATCGCTGCGTTGAACTCTTCGCCAGGCTTCTTTTGCTGCAGCTTCTTCATGTATGCAAAGCCTAGAACCAAATAGCGAATTCCACTTTGGTCATCACTCATCGACTCCAAGCGCTGAATCACTTCATCGTAGTCCACCTCGCCATCGGGACGAAAGAGGGCCAATACCGCATCGACAAAGGGCAGGCTTCGTCCAACGAATTGATTGGTCTTCATGTTTTGGTAGGCCTTTTCGAGGGAGCCATACTCCTTGGCAGCAGTATTCGTTTTAATAAATTGATAATGAGATTCAAGATCCTCGGTGGACACTGCCGCACCATAAAAAGCGCCATAGGCAGCGGTCAGTTTCTTTTGCGCCAAATAATAGTACCCCTTGTCCAAGAGCACAGAGATTAAAAAACGTGTGGCATAATTGTATTCGGTGCTTGATGGCAATACATAGCGCTGGAAGGCCGAAGCTGCGTAGCCCAAATACACATAGTCTTGCGCAGCTGCCAAATTGTGAACCAAGCGCATGCCCAAAACTCGTCGCATAAAATAGTCGTCGCGATATTGCGTGAGGCGTTTATCAAGAGACCTCCAAAGATCGACTTTTTGCTTTTCATCCGTGGCCTCTGCGAGCGCCGTACCGCCAATCTCTGATTCAAAGAACTCAATGAGTTCTGGTTTGCCATTTTTTAATGACAGATCCCGGAACTGCGCATTCATTGCGGCTTTAACAGCAGGCGAACTCTGGTCGGCATAAAGCCCGGCAAAAAAAGCAAACGCCAAGCGCTGATCACGGGTGAGCTGCGGTGATGTTAGCAAAGGCAAAAATAATCGCAAGGATTCGAGTGTTATTTTTTCTTGAGCATCCAAGTGGTTTTTCAAAACTCTAAAATAGACCTGTGCCTGCCACGGCGAATTGAACTTAGAGCTGAGTAGCAGGTTGAGCTTCTTCACGGCCCCGCTAGGACGTTGATAAATGTTTTCCAATTGAGCCGCAAACAAGCTTGCATAAATGGAATCCTTGGGCAGCGTTTGCGAGCGTCGCTGAAGTGACAGCACCTTGGCTTGAAAAGCTCCGGTAGTGAGTTTAGATAGATTCCTTTTCCAAGCTTGCCACAATTCCACCATAGATTCGGTCCACTGCAAATCTGCCTGATCAAGAAGAGGAGGCGTCGACACTTTGAGGCGGCTCAAGAGAAACAGTGTTGATTCGTCATCTTCTATAAAAAAATAATCGCTCAAATATCGCAGCATGAGATCACCAGTTCGAGAATTAGGGCTTTTCGCCTGAATGTGGTTGAGGAGCAACAGGCGCTCCTCAATGCTACGTGCGGTCTCATGGGCATTCCACAAGGTCTTAGCATCCCAATCAGGGGGAATAACACCGGTCAGAGGCAATCGATAAATATCGAGTGAGCCTTCAAAATCACAGGTGAGATACAGTTCCTTTTGCGCTTGTGGATAGCTGCAGTTTTGCTCCAACGAAGTGATTTGGAGTGGCTGCAGCGCTTCGGTCACGGTCTGTTCGGGTGCTGGCATTCTGTAAATGACGCCGCGGTCGCTGGCATCTATCCGTTGATCATTGTTGGTGTCAGAGATGAACTGAGCAAAATAGATGTACTTGTCATCTGGAGTCAGTGTCGGAAAACCACTGCGCCCCTGAACGTTGACAAAAATATTTTGCGGACTGCCACCATTGAGAGAAAAGATACTGAACCAATTTTTATCTTCGGAGGGCAAGGACTCAGTAACGAGAATTTTCTGAGAGGTGTGGAATGCCACCGGAGCTGAAATAAACCCCTCATAGACAGATCGCACATTTTGATTTTCCAAATTGGCAACCATCAGTTTTACTTTCTGCGCACCCGGCTCACGAAGCAAAAAGCCAACATGAGTGTTGTCGACCCAAAAGGGCGAGTACCTCTCGCCCTCGGGAAGCGATAGGCATTGGAGAAAATTGGATAGAAAACTCCAGAGACAAACTTCGCCTCGAGCATCATTCTTAAAATAGCGAAATGCCAAACGATGGCCATCCGGAGATACTACGGGCTGATCCGCATCACCCTCACCTTTGATCACAGCCACCTTTTTTGCGGTCGCCAAATTTAGCGCCATCACCTGTGGGGCAAAGTTGAGCTTTTCGGTAAAATAAATTTGCTGCCCGCTGGGGTCTAGGCTCGCCTGATAGTTGTCTTCTGGCCCCACAGTGATCTTTTTTAAGCTGCGATACTGCAGAAAGCTCCCCAGTCGCCGTTCAGAAGCTGTTTTCGTTGCCTCTTCCGCTGAGCAGACAAGAGGAACTTGCGCAACTGTGACCAGCAGCGCGCACGCCAATGCGATTTTCTTGTGCGAAATTTGACTCAGAAAGCGAACTAACATCATATACACCTCGTAAAAAACAATCGAAAGCCCCAGCCACAATCTATCCATAGAAAGTGATAGACTCTTGCTCTACTTTTTGATTGGTTTTGCTTTAGGATCTTGGGTTGAATCTGACTTCGGCACGGACACCGCAGATTTTACCGAGACCAACTGCACCTCTTGCGGCAAAACGCCCGTGACCTTTTTGCGCCAACTCGAGTCGTTGCCATCAACATACTCCACAGGCTCGCTGCTCATTGATGATTGCAAAAACTGCGACTCCAGCTCGGGCCAGTTACCTGAAGCTTCTTCTTCTAGGACCGTTTGTCGATCCATTACGTAGACTTTCGGACTGCAGCCAATAGCAACAAAAGCGGACCCGAGAAATAAGAATAGCGATACCAAACTCAAATCAAGTTTAGACCGAGATGGAAATTGGTATAAATTGTTTTTCATTCTAATCGTATCTCCTTTAACTGAGAAGAAATGCTCCGTGAATAGGGTGTCAAAAAACTAGAAATTGGGATGCCACGTATTTTTGAAACTGGATTTGCAATATTGAGATCCACATCTAGGTCCATCAGCCCAGCATAAAATCGCATCGATAGCTGTTTTGGATAAGCATAGGCCAATAGCGTGCGCATTTTATTAAATTGCTCATTGATATATTCTGGATCCAAAACATTCATAAGCGAGAGCAGCTGATCATCACCCAACTGAGTCACGTCGATTCTACCATCCAAAGAACGGGCATTGACATTGTAGACGATGGCCATGCGTGCAGTGATGGGCTTGTCGGTCGGTTGTCGATGCCCAGGCGGTGATGCCGGGAAAATCTCGCGAGGCACAACATTGGTCAGCCTTGCCAGAAGACCCAATGCTGGTTGTGCAGAATTGAAATCAAAATAAAATTCACCCCCTGCTTGACCACTCCCGAGAGTCAAATTGAATTTTTGTCCCTGAAGCAAATTTTGGTGGAGCCGCATATATATAACGAGCGGGCCGTAATCAATTCCTTTATAACGAATGCTTTGAATCGCCAGTGGTTGAGAATTCGACAACAGTGGCTCTACGCGATCAAAGGTGACACGAATAAATGCGTTAAGGTTCACTAGCTCCTGAAACTTAAGCCCACCCTTTTCTAGACGGAGCTGTTCTTGAAAGGGAATTTGACCGGACACTTTGGTCAGCGAGATCCCTTGAGCACGATTATTGTAGAAAAAGTCCGTGAACTGAAGACTGCCATCTAGACTGAGGCGATTTCCGCCGCGAAAAAAAACACTAATGGGCGTTCGAAATTGTCCTTTTAACTCCTGATCAGAGGTGAGTGAGAAAGTATTTTTAATATTGCCTTCGATAGCTCCTTGCAATTGATATTCCTTAGGATGCCCCTGGGCAACACCTACAAATTTGGCTGCAAGAGTGTTTTGATCAATTTTCAATTCCAAAATCTTAAGCCGCGTGACATTGCCCTCACTTGAAACATCGAGTTTCAATGAGGCCGTGTCCGTTGAATATTCGCGACCCTGCGATTCATCACTTTTTAACTTAATTTTGGTTTTGACTGCATTGAGTGAAAACTGAAGGTCCAAATTATTGCCAAAATCAGAGCCCGAATGACTGAATTCGCCACTGCCTTTGACTTCTGCCGAGCGAACCACATCAGCATAGGCCACACGCTCCGCTGTCAGATTCATTTTGGCTTTGCGTCTATTGTCTTTTTGCTCCATCGAAAAAGCAACAGATCCACTTGGGAAAACGGGCTTCTTTGTGACGGCGTCATGCCAATTGAGCGTGCTTGCTATTTTAACAGGCCACTCAAAAACCGTCTTGTTTTTGAGTGTTTGAAATTCTGAGCTCAAATCAAAATTGATTTTGGGGGCACCCATATCTGCAAACTTTTTCGAAATTACGAAATAAGAATTCGCTATATGTAAATCCACCAGCCCCTTAATGCCCACTTTCTGTGAGCTCGTCTCCTGTACTGGGGATTCTTGATCCATCTCGGATTGGCTATAGTCACTATCTACAACCAGCACCTCTTGATCGCCAGCAAACACCTTCCAATCAACCCTCACTTTTGCTGACGAAAACGCTTCAGAGCGAGCGCTGATCTTTAATGGCAGAGGTTTGCTAAGGTACATGTTTTTACGAGCCGAAGTCTTTATGGTCTTCGGCTGAACAGCGAAGTCCGCATTGAGAGCCAGCCTTCTCTGTCCAGAGGAGTTTTGTTCTATATTAAAGTTGAACTCGCTTTCTGAAACATTAAAATCATCTTTCAACGCAAAGGCATCGGCTTTGATTTCAACCTTTGCATTGAACTCAGCATCGGCCCAAGGTTTTGAAGAAAAATCAACAATATCCTTTGCAACCCCCCGCCGATCCAACTGCCAAGTGACCTCGATACCTGGAACGGACACCACTGGCAATTCAGACACAATGCCAAGGTCTCCGAGCAGACCTTTCATTTCTTGCAATTGCAAATCGCCATGAACTACAGATTTTAGTCCCTGTGGATCTTTTGCAAGAAGAGCCAATTTGCTCGTAAAGAATGCCTTGCCCAGGTACTTACCGTTTAAATCCAATCTTAACATCGAAAGCTCTTTGTCGGTCTCAAGGCCAAGACCAAAGATGAGCGGCTTCGCTAAGATCTTATTTTTAAACATCAGCGCTTCGAGCTCCGCACGCCATTGCCAGCGAAACAAATTGCCAGTGTCATTGTTAACAAAACGGGCACTGCCAATCTTTAGAGAATCATCTAAAGCGAGATCGCTCACTTCTAGGCCCAACTCAAGCTGTTTGGGCGTGAGGCGATAAATGTCCTGATCCTTTTCGAATAGAAGATCCACATTGGCGCCAAGATTCCACAAAAATTGCAACTGCGAAGCCTGTGAAATCTGAGCAGACTGAGCAGACTGAGAAGATTGAGAAGATTGAGTTTGCGACGGCACCTTCGTCGCAGGATCCGTTTTATCGGAATCCGTGGTGATCGCCAAATAGTCTCCTGCCGCTTTCGAATCAATTTCAACTTTCACCGCAATTTGCTTTTCCGTTGCAGCGAATCGCCCTTGGGTGACGAGGTTGCGAAAATGAACAAGAGTCGTTTTGTCTATGTTACCAAGCTTCGCTGTGGATTTGAAACTGCCCGCAAGGGGACCTAGGCTATACTCTTCAACCCTCACTTCGATGGGAATCATCGCAAACAAATTTGCAATCTGGCGATCCAGCTCCAGACCGCCATTTGGAGTTTCGTCTTGGGAAAGCGCTTGGAGGCTGAGATCTGTGTGTATGCCTTTGAGCGTGAGTTTTGCAATATCCACGCGGATTGGAAAAAAACCAATATCGTATACGATATCGAACTCTTCAACTTGCGCGTCCATTGCCAAAGTCGCCGTCTGCATCTTTATACGCAAGTTTTGCAAGGAGATCTCATGAAAGAGGTCAATCTGGCTTTGATCGAATTCGACAACTGTGCCCTTTTCCGCCATCACACTTTGCAGTTTTGCAAGAAGCCATCGCTGCCCGTTGGCTGTCTGCATAAACCACAGACTCAAGGCAAATAGCAAAACCGCTGCAAACGCCAGCCCAGAAAAAATGAGGAGCAGTTTTTTTATCGAACGATAGCCCTGCACATCCGCTGCGACCTGATGTATCAATCTTTAGCCCTTACTCTTTGGCGTCGATGAGACATTGAAGAGGCCTTGCAATTGATCTCCCAATGAGCCAAAAGATCCCGAGCCGGCTCCGCCTTGAAAGCCCTTCCATGATTCATCTTCATTGCCCGTTGGCAGAGTCAGATTGAGCTTTCGCTCTTCATATTGAATTTCAGAAACCTTAATAGTGAGGTTCATGCCCACCTTGAGTTTGTCCAATTGAAAATCGGGTGAATCTTGCAGATGTGATCTCGGCAAGAGCCCGACAATTCCAGGCTCAAGCTCCACAAAAACGCCGTAATTCTCTTTGCGCGTGATCAGCCCAGGGACAACGGCGCCCACCGGAAACTTTGACATCACCATGGCCCAAGGATCGCTACCTGCATCACGAAGGCTCAAGAGTAATTTTCGATCCGCCATATTGATCTCTTTGATCATTACACGAATCTTTTCGTTTTCTTGAACAGCATCTTCTGGCTTCATCACGCGCTTGACATAGCTCATCTCTTGCAAAGGCAGCAGTCCCTCTACACCTGGCATGATCTCAACAAATGCGCCAAATTTCATAAGACGGGTGACCCGTCCGTCAACCACGCTTCCCTCTTGAATTTCTGAAGATAGTTTTTCCCAAGGAGCCTCTTCCACCTGCTTAATAGAAAGTGATATACGTAGGTCTTTGGCGCCTTGCTCTATATTTAGAATTTTCACCTTTACGGCCTGCCCTACAGTCAAGACTTCGTTCGGATCACTGATTCTTGACCATGCGATTTCTGAGATATGGCAAAGCCCCTCAACGCCGTCACCCAGATCCACAAATGCACCATACTTTTCTAGACGAGTGATCATGCCACTCAAAATCATTCCAGGTTTTTTTGTTTCAAAAAAATCCATGCCGGCCACTTCTTTGAGTTCTTCAAGAAGTTTACGCCTCGAAACAACAATGTTTCGTCCACGTTCAGAAAACTGAGTGATCAAAAATTCAAATTTTTTATTCAAATACTCTTCGGGTTGCTCTACATATTTAATATCCATTTGACTGATGGGACAAAAAGCGGACTTTCCCATCAGCTGCACCCGAAAACCACCATTGGTGAGCTCAGTGACTCGGCCCTCAACCGGAAGCATTTTGTCCCAGGCATCTTCTAAATCTTCGGCTAAATTTTTAGCCGTGGCTTTTGGAGATAGCTTTACGTCGGTGCCTTTGACATAGGTCACATACAAACTCAAATGATCACCAACGCTGTGAAGAAACTGCCCATCATCGTCGAGAAGATCTTTGCGCAAAACCATTCCATCTTGCACGGTCCCTGTGGAGACAAAGACTTCCTCTTTACCTATGCTCAAGATTTCTGAGTCAATTTTATCACCCACACGAAGATTCTGACCTAGCTTTGCCTGGGAGGATTCAAACAGTGCTGCAAAATCAGATTCTGCTCCTGGTTTCTTTGGTCCATCATCGCCAAATATATCGCTCATATACGACCTCGCCGTAATAAATATTTATTTTCTCATGTGAAAACATCGAACTTTAAGAACCACAATCTGGCACCAATTTTAGGACTGAGCAAGAAGCAAAAGTGAGCGCATTGCTAGCAACACCAGGACCGCGCGGCGCTTCTGAGCCGTGGCCCCTGTTAAAAAGCGCGTCATTGCTGGGTCTAATGAGTTGATTTCAAGGACTGACTTGGTCTTAATAGGAGCATGAAAAAAACGAATTCGCTAAACAAAATGAGATTCCTTATTCTGACCCTTGGTTTGATCACTTTATCTGGTTGTGGCATTCAGAGCATTCCCAGATCTAAAAACAATGTTGAGGCAGCCCTTGCTGAAGTGACTAACCAGTACAAGCGACGCGCTGACTTGATTCCCAATCTGGTTCAGACGGTCAAAGGCTATGCGAAACAGGAACAGGAAACATTGACCGCGGTCGTTGAGGCGCGGGCCAAGGCCACCAGCATGCAGATTGACCCGTCAAACGCCACGCCAGAGCAGATTCAAAAATTTGCCAGTTCCCAGGGACAGCTCAGTCAGGCCCTGGGCCGCCTGATGGTGGTGAGCGAACGCTATCCCGACTTGAAATCGAACCAAAACTTTTTGGATCTCCAGGCACAGCTCGAGGGAACTGAAAACCGGATCACGATCGCACGGCAGCGCTACATTGAGGCAATTAAGGAATTCAATAATCTTGTTTCTGTTTTCCCAACCAGTCTTAGCAATTCGCTTTTCTTTCACCACCAAAAAATGCCTCAATGGGGTGACGAAGTGACTGCGGAAGAAAAGCAAGCGCCGAAAGTGGAATTTTGATCACTGTAACATTGCACGGCTGGAAGGGTCGCCTTTTCAGCCTCATTTTTTCACTTTCTACAATTTTTTTATTGCCAATTTGTGGCTTTGCCCAAAATGAAGATTTCGCAATTCCACCCCTGACCAGCCCAGTGATGGATTCGGCCAAAGTGATGAGTCCCCAGGTCAAGCAGCAATTGGAAGCGGCTGTTCGTCACCTCAAAGATGTGAGTGGTACACAAATCACCGTGTTGACCGTAGACAGTCTCCATGGGCTGCCCATCGAACAGGCTTCAATTCAAGTGACTGATAAGTGGCAGCTCGGTGATAAGAAAACGGATCGCGGCCTACTGTTTTTGCTGGCGGTCGCAGATCGCAAGATCAGAATAGAAGTGGGACAAGGCCTTGAGGGCCTCCTCACTGATGCCTACAGCAAACGAATCATCGCCAATGTCATGGCTCCAGCATTTAAGAATTCAGATTATGATACGGGCATTGCCTCAGGGGTGTTGAGTGCCGCCCGCCTCACCGATCCCGAGGTTGATTTAACCAGTTATTTTTCAGGCTATGCTTCTCAAGATGTGGGTGGTGAAAACTCCAGCCCTAAATCCAAGGGCGGCTTTCGCAGCCTGATTCCCATCTTGTTTTTTATTCTTTTTATTTTGTTCAACGGCTTTGGCGGCTCAAGAATGCGTCGGCACGGTTTCTTTTTTCCCGGAATGGGTGGCGGAGGTCGAGGCGGCGGCGGCTTTGGTGGCTGGTCCGGGGGTGGTGGCGGATTTAGCGGTGGCGGCGCCTCGGGCGATTGGTGATCCATAGAACTGAATACGAATGCAATGGATTTTTTCGAAAACCAGGAGAAAGATCATGAAAAAATTGTTAACCGACGAAGAGATAAAACGAATTGAAGCCGCAATTGAGCGCGCTGAACTCAAGACCTCTGCAGAGATCGTTCCTGTGCTAGCCTCGCGCTCGACGCCGATTTTTTCGCAGCGATTGGGGATCTTTTTGCTCCTTATTTTATTTTTAAACTCCTGCGCCTATGTTGCCATAGACAACGACAGCGGGTCAGTTCTTTGGATGATCGAGCTTGGAATACTTGTGGTCTCCTATTTTGGCTCTGCATGGCTGGTGCATCGCACATTGTTTTTTAAGGCCTTTTCTGCGGAGTTAGAAACTCAAAACATGGTGGACCTAAGGGCCGAACTCGAATTTTTTCGCTCAAACATCAAGGCCACGGCCAACAAAACCGGGGTTCTACTGTTCGTATCTGCCCATGAGCACAAAGCTGTGATTTTGGCTGACAAAGCCATTACCTCCGTGTTTCCAAATGAAACCTGGGGCGACCTCATTAAGGTTATGATATCAAAAATTCGCGCAGGTGGGATTGCCGCCGGAATGGAGGCCTGTATCGACCAACTTGGCGATACCTTGGCCACTCGTTTTCCAATCCAAAAGGATGATCAAAACGAACTTAAAAATCACCTCATATTGAGAGATTTTTAAGCTCCTTACTGTTGCTTTCAGGCTAATTATCACAGTGAGCGATCGGCCCACATCTGATCTTGCGGACCTTTGGTTCTTGTTTGAAAAAGTTTAGAACCCACTGTCCATTTTTAAATACAGCAAGCTTTTGATTGTGCCTTGTCACCTTATCAACGCCCACCGCTGGCGCACCGTAAAACTCCTGGCAATAGGCCTGTGCAGATTTGTGGTGCAAATGTTTTATTTTTGGAGTCTCGACTACAAAGCCTTTTTCGCAACTGGGTGCTGAGTCGCCATCCACACCAGGGACAGGGCAGTAAGGGATGCTCTCAATCGCCGCAGGAGAAAATTTGCTGAGAATGTCTTCGGGAACCTGAGAACAGAAGCGAATCTCGCCGCAAGTTATTTTTGATACAACCTTGTCTTGCTTAAACCAAGTGGCATACCACTCTCCATTTCGGTAGCGAATGAAGTCCTGCTTATGGCGCGTGTCGACCTTATAAGAGACCACCTTTGCGTTATAGAAGTACTGACAATAGTCACTGGCGGCACTCTTGTGTAACCAGCGAATTTTGGGTTTTTCCGTAATTCTCTGTTGGGTGCAACCCACAGATTGGGCCGACTCTGGTCGCTGCATACAGATGGGGGCATCAACAACCTCTTCTTCCATATCTACGACTTCTTTGTCTGCAACTTCGTCTGCGGGAGGAGTGGCGTCACCCACTTGAGACTCGTCACCCTCTTCGCCCATACCATCATTCGAGCTATCTCCATCAACGGGAGGCAGGTCTTCAATTTCCACATATTCAATAGGATCCATACCTGAATCACTTGAATCACCTGGCACATCTTCCGGCATGTCGCCATCTTCCGGCATGTCGCCATCTTCCGGCATGTCGCCATCTTCTGAGCCACCGCCTGCGACTTCGCCCACCTGATCTCCGCCGCCTGCGCCGGCGCCCGCGTCACCCTCAGTAGGATCTGTTTCAATGGGATCTGTGATGTCATCCTCAGTGTCAAGAATTCCATCTTCGCTCAATTTGAGAGAAGCCATTTTATTCAAATCCGTGGTTTGCACCTTGGCACATGAGCTCAGCCCCAGTGCTGTACTCATTGCAATGAGGCCCACCAATAGTGCCTTTGGAATGTTGAGATATCTTGAATCAATTTGTGATTGTGTAAAAAAATTTTGCAAACGCTTCATAGCTCCACCTCTTGGTTGACCCTAAATATTTACCCCGAAATACGCACGGACTACTCAAGTATAGAAAATTTTAGGCTGATTGCTATTCACCTAGACCTAGATTCTCAATTCAATCCACACCATCCCGTGGTGCTGTTAAGTCTATAGTCAGTATGATTGGACTTTTGAAATGAGACGCTTGGTAATCGTTCACTGCCGTCGATAATTCAGGCAGTTTGTGAAGCTCACTTCTTCTTCTTTTTGCTGCGAGCCTCTCGATTCATCAACTCACGGTGCAAATCCAGAGTAAAGCTCATGAGCTTGGATTCTGTGGACATGTCCACCATCATGAATTGCACTCCCAAAACCTGTTCTTTTGACTTTACATCAACCGGCATTTTGTGACGGATGATGGCCGTCAGCTTGATCTCGGGTCGACTGCCCAGTCGCAGGACCCCTTTGAGAGTGTCTCCAGGCTGCAAATTTGGATCTGGATTTACCACGGCCACCTTAAGTCCACCGCTGCTGTAGTCAACCACTCGCGCGTGGAGATTTACATCTCGATCCCGATGGTCACTGATCATAAATACCCCCGCATAGTCGCTAGGTAAGCTAATTCTCACGTACCTGCGTCTCTGGAGAAGATAAAACTCCTCGGGGCATTCCAAAATCAATTGGTGATTGTAATATTTGCCCATGGCCTGAAAGAAATAGCGATCTTCTCCCAATGAGAAATTGCAAATGAATTCAGAATCCGACAGGGGCAGACTCATCTCTTCACGGGGATCACATATCAAAATGTCTTTTTTTGCAACGAGCCCATGACTATCAGGTTGCACATAGTAAACCTGATCCGACTTTGCCTTGACTGCGATTAAGACCCGCTCACGCACGATCTGTTCGATCTTGTCTCGTCTCTCTGACTTCGTAATTTTCTTAAATATCGCTTCCATGCAAAGGGCCTCCGCGGCATTTTTCTAAATTCCTTAGAGAAATTTTAACACAGTAGATCCCTTGTGGCTCTTGAAAGAGTTGAGGGCCAGACCATCATCGATATCCAGCGCAATGGAGTGACAAAAGGATGGACTTGAAATCTACTGACTGCCGATTTCCAACTCAAACTTACACAAGGAGTATATTTATGAATAAAGGTTCAGCCCAAATTGACATTGGTATCTCTGACAAAGATCGCATGGAAATTTCAGAGGGCCTGGCGCGACTATTGGCAGACTCCTATACGCTCTATTTAAAGACTCACAACTATCATTGGAATGTCACTGGACCCATGTTTCAAACTTTGCATCTCATGTTTGAGACCCAGTATACGGAACTGGCAGCTGCCGTCGATGAAATTGCGGAAAGAATTCGCGCCCTGGGAGTCTTTGCGCCGGGATCTTATGCTCAATTTTCAAAGCTCACCGCGATTGAAGAAGAGACCGAAGTTCCAAGAGCAAAAGAAATGATACAAAAACTGGTGATAGGCAACGAGACTGTCGTAAGAACGGCAAGAGAGGTCTTTTTGCGGGCAGAAAAATCCCATGATGAGTCATCATGTGATCTATTGACGCAAAGACTTCAACATCATGAAAAAACTGCCTGGATGCTGCGAAGTTTATTGGCAGAATAGACTGTTCCACCGCCTTTTGGCTTTTTTTGCTGTTTACATGGGTAAAAATTGAATTAGAATCACTTTGCCCAATGCCTAGACTTTTGCCCACTACTGGGCGTGAGCGGCATTTGGTCCTGGTGGTCTATTCATCCTAGTGGTCTATCCAGTTGGCGCCCCAAATGTGTGCATCCTGATGTGTCCATCCAGATGTGTGGTTAAGGATGTGTGGTTAAGGAGGAATGATGCGGCGTTTGTTTGGTTTTTTCTGTGCTGTCATTTTATTTTTGACGACGAACTCGGCGTTTTCGCTGCAAATAGCTGAGCCACATGCCCCCGACTATGCCCCCGCTCTTATTCATTCAAGCGCACCTAACCATGGGCTGATGGTTCAGTTTCAAGATCTGCATAAGCAAATTGATTCTGAATATTCGAAATTGGAAAAAAAAGCGAAGCTTCAGTCGCAAAGGCTCAATCCATTTTTATCAATTCAGACGACCTGGTCTAGCCTCGCCACTGGCGAGGCTTACCAATACCCTTATGTTGACAATCGGGTTTCAACTTTGACGTCAAAAATTTTACGCCACCGAAATGCTAAAGAGCGAGGCGGCTATGAATTGCTATATGATCGGTTCTATTTTGGTTTCTATCCAGCCAGATCAGTTGACAAGCATTACGGAGATCACAATTCCGTTTCTACATTTTTTTATTATCACTCCCAGCAGGCCCCGCTGGTGATCACTATGGCTGGGCTAGGATCGCAAGCCAACGGCCACACCAGTCTCTTTCTTGCAGATCGCTTTCATGACTTGGGATTTAATGTGCTCTCGATGCCAGATGCCTTTGACTGGACTTTTGGCCTGGCTGTATCTGAGAGTGCCAAACCAGGCCTTGTCTCACGAGATGCTGTGGACATGGGGCGCTTGGTTCGAGCAGCTTACGAAGCAGCGCAAATGAAGTACGATCTCAAACCCTCACGAACCGTTGTGGTCGCATACTCTCTCGGAGGTTTTCGAGCCCTCAAGATGGCAGAACAAGGCCTGTCTTTTGGCCAAGAGATTTCTAAATTCATTATCCTCAATCCTCCTGTAAACCTATTGCACGGAGTGGAGGTGGTAGATGATAAGCTCAAGCGCGGCGGCCTCCTCGGAGCTGTGGAAAAAAAGGATGCTTTGGCAAAGCTGTTTGCCACAATCAAATACTTGCGGTCTCGAAACATTCTGAGGACCGATTACTTTGCCAATCTAGACTGGTGGTTTGACTATGGCGACAACAAAACGGACTATGCCATTGGCACGGCCATGACGAGCTCCGTACAGGACACTCTGCTCATGAGCAACGAAATCAACCACCTAAATATTTTAAAAAGTTATTTTTACTATGGCCGCCTTTTGGAATCGCGCGGTCATAATGTTTCCAGCTATTTTAAAGAACTTCTTTATCCCGAAATCGAAAAGATCGCCCTAGAAACCGGTAGGGATTTTGATGAAATTTTGGCCAATGAAACCGACATTCGTCGATGGAAGTTTTCAGACAGCTTGAAAGCGAAAATCAGAATCTTTCATAATGAAGATGACTTTTTGATTGATGCTAAAATGATGAAATCCATCACAAAAATATTTCCTAAAAACTCCAAGATCTACCCAACAGGCGGCCACCTTGGAAATCTATGGTACTCAGAAAACTTTTCGGCAATCGCCAAGGAGCTGCAGTCTCACTAAAAGAGAGATCAGCGATGGCTTGACCGAAACTGACGGCGACTCTTCATGTCAATTTTTAAATGCTGAGAGGATCTCGCTGACTAAAAATGCCGTTCCTTTTGAGGCCCCCAACGCTTTGGTCTGTTTGTCATGCTCCAGGTCTCGAGCGACAAGCTGATTTTCATTTTGTCTGAGCGCCAACTCCTTATAAAACTGATCCAGAAGCTGCGGAAGCTGTACATCCTTAACTTCATCCTCAGACAGGACCATTGAACCCAGTGAGTTCTTTGCCTCCATGGCATTGAAAAACTGTTCATTTTTTTGCGCAATTTTTAAAGGGACATAAATGCTCTTCTTTTGGATGGCCAGCAACTCACTCACAGTGCCTGCACCTGCCCGAGATATCACAAGCTCTGCACGTCGCAAAAGAAAAGGCATTTCATCATTGATAAAGGAAAAAACCCGATAGGTGTCAGAGGCCATCAGACTGTACTCCTCAAAAAACTTTTCGCCCACTTGGTGCACAATGAAGTACTTTTGCGATAAAAATTCCAGATTTTTTTTAACCAATTCATTGAGCAGCAGCGAGCCATTGCCGCCACCCGTGATGAACAAGACAGGTTTTTTGATCTCTGAAAAATCAATACCCGAGGGTTTCGCGAGGCTATCTAGAGCCAAAAAAAACTCTTTGCGTACTGGATAGCCGCTGTAAACCACTTTCTTGGGCGGAAAAAAAGAACGTGAGGATTCAAACGAAATAAATATTTTGCTAGCAAAACGCGAGCAAATACGATTGGCGAGACCGACCCTTGAGGTCTGCTCATGAATATATACTTTCACCCCAAGCACACGCGCGGCCAAAACAAGAGGTACGGCAACAAAGCCTCCAGTGGAAAAGACCAATGTTCGGACTTGTTTTTTAGGGATGAGGATTGCCAGACTCTGAAGAAATCCGAAGAAGATCTTAAAGACGTCTGTGAAATTTTGCCACGAGAAATAGCGCCGCAACTTTCCAGTTTTGATACCATAAAATGGAACCAGATCTTTAATAAGCTGAAACTCAATGGAGCTGCGATCGCCGACGTAGGAGATCGACAGATCCGAGGCACTTCGCAATGCTTCAATGAGTGTTTTTGCGGGGACCACATGCCCGCCGGAGCCGCCGCCAACAAAAAATACGTCATTCTTCATTGAATCAAAATACCAAGAGATTGACGTTAAGGCCAAGGCTATTCCTTGGCCTTTGAAGGTATATTATGAATTATACTTGATCGCTAAAAAGACCGAAAACTTTTGCTTTTCAATTTCATAGTCAAATTTATGCACCACAGACTGCCCTTGAAAAATATCTGAACCTGGACCCGAGAAAAGCTCTGGCAAGTCCAAATTGCATTCATATCCTGCTTTGCTCATCTGCGCCTTAATGCAACCCGAAACCGTGTTGGTCAACTCGCCTAAACATCCGTCAAGGTGAGCTTTCGGTATAGCTCCACCTTTATCGCCAAAGATCTTCCTGACTACGGTTTCCATGGTCTCCTGCGGAAAACTCAAACAGCTCTCGACTGTGAATTCCTTTCCTTTGAGGCGAATGATTCCAGAGTACTCATGAAGATCCTCATTGCCGCTTGGCGCCACCGATCCAAGAAAATTAGGAATGTACATTAGCATGCATTCGAATGTGATGCCCACTCCCGCAGTGGTGTAGGCCTCCAAAACCTCAAGCAATTGATTCGATTCGAGCTGTTTCAATTTTGCTGCCGCACTCATATTCTGCTACCCTGCTTGTGCAATGTTCTTCTTTTCAAGTACGAATTTCATCTTCTGTAATATCGAAATGGGCGTAAACGGTTTTGTAATGTATTCGTCTACACCCTCACGCACAGCTTCAGTGATCAGCTTCGAATTGCTTTCAACACTAACCATAAAAAATGGCAAATGTTTGAGATCTTGGTTTGCTCGAACTAATTTTAAAAAGGTGATGCCGTTCATCACGGGCATGTGCCAATCAGAGAATATGATATCAAAAGCCCGACCAGCTGAGTTCGCCTCGGTCAGAAGAGCCATTGCCTCTTCTCCATTATTGGCTTCGTGCACATCCAAGATTCCGGCCTCTTGCAAGGCAACACTCAGAATCACTCGTGTCATCAATAGGTCATCGACGAGCAAAACTTTCAGTCGACTGTACTTTTGCAGATCTTCCATCAATATTCGCTTTCCAAGTTGATCTTACCAATCATACGGAACAATCGGCAGAAAAAGTGAGACCCTGTGCTAAGAAAATATATATTCCCTCAATGAGGCACCAGGAGTGAGCTCATTTGGATTTGAAGTTGGATTCGACTAGCTCAGCCATTGAAAAGCCTCAGTAATTACGCATTTTATTGATAGATATTAGCTCCTTGCAGATTTTCCTTTTTTTCAGGAGTCTGCTGCTAACAGGCTCCTGCTAATTGTAAGGCGTAACTCGAATGCCATCCATCGTAAATGAAGACACACCGTAGGCGTGCTCGGTCGAAGAGATTTTTAGCTTGCCGTAGACCCACACAGGTCCACCCTGCATCTCTATGTTCTCAAATGCCTCGCCCATTTTGACGAAAACCATTTGATTGGGCGGTGGCGGCGGCACATGCACGCAAGCCTGTGGAGTTGGGACAAGTAAAAACTCCTTCACCAATCGCGAGTCATCTTCAAGAGGCACTACGAATCCGGGGATCTTTACAATTTTTTGATCGTGTTTGCGCAAATCCGCCGACATTTCTCCGGTTT
Source organism: uncultured Pseudobdellovibrionaceae bacterium (assembly GCA_964388665.1). Classification (GTDB taxonomy): domain Bacteria; phylum Bdellovibrionota; class Bdellovibrionia; order Bdellovibrionales; family Bdellovibrionaceae; genus CALCCV01. The sequence goes on from CAYMBJ010000006.1 coordinate 42,461, forward strand.
TATAGTCCAACTCACCAAGAAGACTCCAGTTGACCTCGTCTCCGTCAGCATTTTGCGCTTGCATTGCATTTCTTGCTGTAAAGATGGAGATTCCAACAATCGCCAAACCAATCAACACTCCAATTGCTGTCAAAAGCTTAGACATTTTTATTGATCTCCCCAAATCGTTCCAAATTTCGCGAACCATTTCTGCGCACCTAATTAAACTTGGCTCCATGAATTGCGCAACACGAAACTTTTCCAGATCTGGCATTTCAATGGCACGCATGATCAAAATTGGAACATTTGGTGGAAAATTTCCCCTTTTTCGATTTTGTGGAATTTGCCGTTCATCGAATTGGCGAACTCTCAAGGAAATTGCACCTGCCAAAACAAACCCAGTACCTGTGACGCTTGGAAAACTCGCAGGCAATGGATTTGCACTTACCTCAATTGAACGGGGAATATTTAAAAAGGAGGACCAAATGGCAACTGAACAATTGGACGAAAGCGACAAGCCAGAAGACAAGCCAGATGAAAAGAAAGACAAGCCCGTGCGTGAGTTTCCGGAACTCGAGCCAAATGAACCAACTGGCATCCCGCCTCTAGAGGCCGGACCTGTGTCTAGGATTAGATAAAACTAAGTTCCCAGGTCTGGTGCGACGAGCCGAATTTGTCGATAGGGAACCCGTGGACAATGTGGCAAAATCTGAAAAATTTGACATCGATAAATTCTTCACGCTATCTCTCGATTTGCTTTGCATCGCGGACGTTGATGGCACTTTTAAAAAAATCAATCCTGCATTTGTCAAAACGCTCGGATTTTCACAGTCTGAGTTGCTGTCAAAATCATTTTTTGAGCTGATTCATCCAGACGACCAAGCCAGCACACTACTAGAGATTGAAAAGCTTGCCGCCGGAAAAATCACGATCAACTTTGAAAATCGATTCAGAACAGCTGACGGCTCCTATCGTGTATTGAATTGGTCGGCATCACCAGATCTAGCGACGGGAAATCTCTATGCCTCCGCCAGGGATGTGACCGAGCAACGAAGAGCTGAAGCCAGAATCAAACAGAATTACAATGCCCTCAGCGAAAGTGCCATTGTTGCGCAAACTGATGCCAAAGGAACAATCACCGAGGTCAACGAAAAGTTTTGTCAACTTAGCGGATACAGCAAAGAAGAGTTGATTGGCAAAAATCATCGCATACTCAATTCTGGTGCGCATCCTAAGGAATTTTTCGCCAACATGTGGCGCACCATCTCTGGCGGCCAGGTTTGGCATGGGCTCATTGAAAACCGCAAAAAAACGGGCGAAAGCTATTTCGTCCAAAGTGTGATCTCGCCAATTTTTGGAATTGAAAACACTCTCGAAGGTTACTTGGCAATTGGCTTTGATATGACCAAGCAAAAGCAGGCTGAACTAAAGCTTGCTAGCACCACTGAGCTCCTGGAACGCACATCTCAGATGGCAAAGATCGGCGGTTGGGAGCTCGACCTAAAAACATTTGACGTGTACTTTTCAAAACAAACCGCTCTTATTCATGAAGTTGACTACCCCTATGCGCCAGTCAACTTTAGTGATGGCAGCGAATGGTACCCACCTGAAGCTTGGCCGACGGTTCAAAGTGCTGTCAAGGCTGCGATTGAGCATGGCATACCCTACGATCTTGAGTCTCCCTTCATCACCGCAAAAGAGCGCAAAATCTGGGTTCGGGTGCAGGGTTACCCTGTGATCAAAGATGGAAAGATAGCAAAAGTCGAAGGAACCATCCAAGACATCACGGCAAGGAAACTGGCAGAAATGAATCTGCTGCGAACCGCAAAACTTGCTTCGCTGGGAGAGCTCTCGGCGGGAATCGCTCATGAAATCAATAATCCCTTAGCCATAATAGATGGAGCGATTGGCAATTTAAAAAAATACTTGCATGACCCTGAAAAATTGAATTCCAAGATTGAATCGATAAAAAAATCTGTATTGCGAATCTCTAAGATAGTAAATGGACTTAGAAAATTCTCTGGGGCCGGTGAAAAATCCGTCTACTCCCATCAATCAATAGACAATCTTATGCAGGATGTTTTCAGCTTGGTGGAAGTGAAATCGAAAAGAGAAAATGTCGAGGTCACTCTTGACTTGACCAAAGACGCTTTTATTTTTTGTAACACAATTGATATTGAGCAAGTACTGGTCAATTTAATTTCAAACGCCATTGACGCAGTTAAAAAGCTCCCCGAAAAATGGGTAAAGGTATCAACATTCGACGACGGCATGGCTGTGGTGTTGCAGGTGGAGGATTCTGGGCCGGGAATTCCTGAGAGCGTGCGTGAGAAAATCTTTGAGCCATTTTTTACTACCAAATCCACAGGCGAAGGCACGGGGCTTGGGCTGTCGATAACCAAGGGAATTTTGGATGAACATCGAGCATCGATTGCCGTTCTGGCGGATCGTCCCAACACCTGTTTCGAAATTCGCTTTCCAAAAGTACCCGACGCCAAAGCTGTTTAATCACTCATCAGCTGGCCCCTCTGCTTCAAAAAGTGGGCTTTTTGCTTTATCTAGATCGTGTTGCACCAATAATTCTTTACGGCACTTTTGTTGTAAGATTGTTAGGGATGTGCAAAATCCCTTTAACCCATTGAGTTCAACGCAAAATAATGAGACAAATGAGTTTGTGGACCCCTGCGAATGCTTTCACTAACAGTGCATTAAGAGTGCATTCATTTCGTATGAGTCCGTCGTGATTTGGGGTAACTCCCTACCTATTCACTCCCTATTTATAAGGAGCCGCACTGTATGAACAAGCAAAACCTGGTGATCCGCGATTTTAAAAGCGTCCTGCCCAAGTTCAAAGTCTCGCAAGCAGCCAGCGTTGACAGACTTGTGACCATGCACCAAACGGGAGTCACTCGTGCGGGCAATGAGGATGCTCATCCCCTGTTGGAAAAACTCATTCAGCGATATGCAATAAAAGATGAGAAGATTGCATTTCGTCATTTTGAAGTTGCCGACATTTTGGTGGACCCAGCGGATTCTGAAAGAATGTGGACATTCGATGCCGCGAATCCTGTGGCCAATTTGCACGGAGCTGATATCGAGCGGCGAACTTTGTTTTTTAATCAGCGAGCTCAAGAGGTGTTTGCCAAAATTTACCCAATTGAGGAATCAAAACCGAAGCCTCGCGAAATTGTTCATGTCACCTGCACTGGCTATATTTCGCCAAGTGCACCCCAGCGAATGATTGCTGAGCGAAACTGGAACACCGGAGTCACTCATGCCTACCATATGGGATGCTATGCTGCGCTTCCCGCTGTGCGCGTTGCTGAGGGATTGTTTTTGCGCGAAAATCACGATCAAGAGGTGCATGTCGTTCACACTGAGATGTGTGGACTGCATATGGATCCTCAAGCCCACACTCCTGAGCAGTTCATTGTTCAATCGCTATTTTCGGATGGACATATCAAATATGCGGTCACACAACCCCTGCACGATGGAAAAGAATTTGCGATCTTAGGAATTAAAGAAAAAATCATTGCCGATAGCCACCAAGACATGAGCTGGCTAACGGCCCCTTGGGGCCTTAAGATGAATCTCAGTGCACAAGTTCCTAGAAAGATTGCCACTGAATTGCGATTGTTCCTGCAAGAGCTAATAGAGGGTTGCGGGCTTTCTCTCGCTGATGTGCTAAAAAATGGAATTTTCGCTGTACACCCTGGCGGACCGAAAATTATTGACGAAGTTAAAAACAATCTGGAGCTGAGCGAAGAGCAGATTCGCTTTAGCCGCGAAGTTCTTAAAGCTCGTGGTAATATGTCATCGGCTACATTGCCACACATTTGGCAGTCCATTCTGGAAACCTCTGACACACGTAGCAAGTATGTGGTGAGTTTGGCTTTTGGACCTGGTCTAACTATTTTTGGCGCAGTTTTTAGCATTGACTAGCCTCAACTCGATAATAATTTTTGAGGCAGAATCGCCAATGCTCGACTGGCGAGATTATCTTGTCTCTGATGAAAAGAAAAATCTTAAGTGGACCATAAACTTTTTGTCTGGCGGCTTAGGTTTGCATTATGATTTCTAAATGAGAAATATTTTATCGATTTCTGAATTGAACAAGACCTATGCTGGCGGGTTTCAAGCTCTCAAAGATGTTAACTTAAGTATCGCCGAAGGCGAGATCTTTGCTTTGCTCGGGCCCAATGGTGCAGGCAAGACCACGCTCATTAGTTCTATTTGTGGAATCGTCAAGCCCACTTCGGGGAGTGTTACCATCGACGGCTTTGATTCTGTGCGCGAGTTCAGAAAGGCAAGGGCCTGTATCGGCTTGGTTCCACAAGAGCTAACAACGGATGCTTTTGAGACCGTCTTCGCGACCGTGAGCTACTCGCGAGGCCTATTTGGAAAATCAAGAAATGATAAAAAGGTACTCGAAGTTCTCGAGATTTTGAGTTTGACCGATAAAAAGGACAAACGACTCATGACTCTTTCAGGAGGTATGAAACGTCGAGTAATGATCGCAAAAGCATTGGCCCATGAGCCTAAGATACTTTTCTTAGATGAGCCAACAGCTGGAGTTGACGTTGAGCTCAGAAAGGACATGTGGCTGCAAATTCGCAAGTTGCGAGACGCTGGCGTCACTGTCATCTTAACAACCCACTACATTTCCGAAGCCGAAGATATGGCCGATCGTATTGGCATTATCAATCGTGGCGAACTCATACTGACTCAAAAAAAAGCCGAACTCATTCAGCAGCTTGGCAACAAACAGCTCATCTTGGAACTCAAAGAACCCTTATCCGCCCTGCCTAAAGAGTTGAGCAACTCTTCCCTGGCTATCGATGCCAAAGGCCACCAGATCACCTACACCTATGACTCAGGCCTTGATGACAATGGCATTGCCGCACTCTTGATTGCACTCAATCGCGCCGGCATTCACTTTCGTGATTTGGTGACAAAGCAAAGCTCCCTTGAAGATATTTTTGTCAGTTTGGTGAGGAAATCATGAATCTACTCGGTGCTCTTGCAATCTATAAATTTGAAATGGCCCGCACCTTTCGCACCCTAGCTCAGAGTGTGATATCGCCTATTATCTCCACGTCTTTGTACTTTGTGGTATTCGGATCCGCAATTGGTTCTAAAATCAGCGAGGTGGATGGCATTTCCTATGGTTCCTTTATCGTACCAGGCCTCATTATGCTTTCGATTTTGACACAAAGTATTTCGAATGCTTCGTTTGGGATCTATTTTCCTCGATTTACTGGGACGATATATGAACTGCTTTCGGCGCCCATTTCTTATTTTGAAATCATTTTGGGCTACGTAGGCGCTGCGGCCAGCAAATCCATTTTTTTAGGACTTCTTATCTTGGCCACGGCTCACCTTTTTGTGCCGCTTGAAATTCAACACCCACTGTGGATGCTGATTTTTTTGGTGTTAACAGCTATCACTTTTAGTTTGTTTGGCTTTATCATAGGTATCTGGGCCGAAAACTTTGAACAGCTACAGATCGTTCCCCTGTTAATTGTTACGCCATTGACTTTTCTCGGCGGCAGTTTTTATTCGATCAAAATGCTGCCTCCGCTGTGGCAAAAAATCTCAATGCTCAATCCTGTTGTTTATTTGATCAGCGGCTTTCGTTGGAGCTTTTTTGAAACCGCTGATGTCCAATTGGAATTCAGCCTTGCCATGATTTTTGTATTTCTCTCAATTTGCTTGATGGCTATTGCGTGGATTTTTAAAACTGGGTACCGTTTTAAACAATAAGTGAGCGAGGAGTCCGCCTCTTCGTAGCGTTACTGTGCCCCCAGCGCAAATTCATTGCGCCAAAGCTTCGGTTTGCTTGCCATGGACTCGGTGTCAGTCTAGCTTCGAGACTATGTTTGGTACGAGGTTTAGCGGTTATGGCCAATATTTGTTGTCGCTTTAAAGTAAATGGCCTATCCGCAACTTTTATTCTTTCGTTTGCGGCGCTGTTATTGAGCCAATCGGCCATGGATGTGTTTTTTTCTATTCTGGCGATCTGGGGTGTTTTTGCCGCCTTCAGCACCAAACGGCCACTCTCAATGAAACTTGCATCTATAAAATTAGGGAATGGCCTTGATGCGTGCCTTTGGGGATTCCTGCTGGTGGTTGTCATGGGGCTTTTGCTGAGCCCGGTCGCCCCGACTAGTACAATTGTCGAACAACTTTGGCAACAGCGTTGGCTGCTATTCATCTATCCCTTGGCTTTCTTGCTGCGCAATCACCCGCTTCAAAAGCTACATATGTTTTTTGCCGCTATGTTGTTTAGTGCCATTGCTTGGCTAGAGAACCTTTGGTTTCTTTCGCAAAAGTGGCACTCCCTTGGAGAGGCCCGCCTTGATGGCTTCCACCAAAATGCGATGACCCATGCTCACTTGTTTGCCTGCATTGGCGCCTTCTTTTGTGGTCTTTTTATTTATTTTTTTCGGCAACTCACATTTCAGCAAAGGCTCTGGGGAGCCTTGCTACTCTTAGGCACAGCTCTTAACTTGTTACTCAGTCTCACCCGCGGTGTTTGGCTAGCTACATTTGTTGCGGTGCTATCAATGGCATTCTGGCGCAACCGAAAGCTAGGTATTTCTTTGCTGCTGGTCGGTATAGCGGGCGTTGTGACCCTCATGATCGCTAGCCCTGCATTTAAAAATCGAATTCTCCAAGTGACCCAGTATCAAAAAAATTATGACAGCGAGCGAGTCGTTTTGTACACCACCAATTGGCGCATCTTTTTGACAAGCCCGGTTCTTGGCATTGGCTACAATGAAAATCGCAGGCGCCTTCGACAGTTTTTTGATGAATACAATGTTCCGCAGGGACAGTTTGAAAGCCATGCGCACAATCAGTATCTGCATCTTTTGGCCGGAACCGGCATTCTTGGACTTGCTTTTTATTTGGCAATTTTTGTCTTGGTGCTGCGACAAGTATTCAAACAACTGCGACGTGAATCTTTTGGTTCGGGTTTGGCCTTCGCTCTTTTTGGCAGTTGGCTGTGCTTTGCCATTGGCGGTCTGACGGAGGCGAATCTAGAGCATTGGAAAATGAAATATTATGTTGCCTTATGGGCGGCAATGGCGCTTGCTCTCTCGCAAATATCGCAGTCACGGGCCGTGACTGCGACCACAGCAGCCAAAGAACAGGAGATTTTATGAAAATGCGACTGGTGGTGATGATCGCCATCATCAATGCGCTGGTGTTTTTGCAATGGAACTTTTCGCGAGGTCCGTTCTCTGAATCTCAGTTTATGATCGATAATTTTTTGATCAGCTGGACAGCTTTGACCGAAGGAAGAGTCTGGACTCTTCTGACTTCAGCCTTTTCACACAATGCCTTTTTTCATTTATTCTTTAATATGTATGTGCTTTTAACTTTTGGTGCGGTGGTTGAGATGACTCTCGGCCGTTCACGGTTTTTGAAGCTCTACCTGGCTGCTGCCGTCATCAGTTCGTTTTGCCATGCCGCCGTCTCCAATTGGATCATGGGAGATCCAAGCATTCCCGCCCTGGGAGCCTCAGGAGCAATTTCGGCAATCGTCATCATTTTTGCGCTAAAATTCCCCAAGGAGCGAATTCTGCTATTTGGTCTTTTGCCAATACCCGCTTTTTGGGGCGCGGTCCTCTTTGTCGGTCTTGATATCTGGGGAGTTATCGCCCAAGCCGGCGGCGGCGGATTGCCTATTGGCCATGGGGCCCACTTGGGTGGCGCCTTGACCGGATTGCTTTATTATTTCTTGATCGACAAAAACAGTTCACGTGCATTTGGTCGATAGCCATTGAGCAGGGACACTATTTCAGCAGAATCTAGAAAATAAAGTAGCGCAAGACCACGGACACAATTGATAACAATATTGAGCCCCAGATGGCAGCAAACCAGGTCTTGACCTCAAAGCCCTTTAAGAGACCGGCGCAAATTTTGATGATGGCACCGTTCACTACGAGGGTGAAAAGTCCAAGGGTCAAAATGTTGATAGGCAGAGTCAGCACTATCAGAATCGGCCAGAGCACTGCATTTGCAAAACCAATCAGCAAAGCCGCCAAGCAAGCCGTAAAAAATCCCCGAATTTCAAAGCTTGGTGTCAGTTTGGCCGTTAAAAAAACTGCCAAGCCAGAGACCAGCCAGTGCATTAAAAAATTAGGTTGCATATTCATTCGCAAATCCTCCTATGTATTGATTCTGACCAAATCTCCTCCGACTTTTTAGTTGAAGCCTTACAGCTTCGTCTATAATTTAAGAACATGCATGCTATATTGCGAAAATTTTTTCAAAAATTTGGTTACGACCTCGTCAAACACAAAGGCAAAGATTATGACTCGCAACTGCGAATTTTTTTGGAAGCCAATGATATCACTGCCGTGATCGATGTAGGCGCAAACATTGGGCAGTACGCCACGCGCCTCTTTGCCATCGGCTGGCAAAAGGAAATCATTTCTTTTGAAGCCAATCCAGAAGTACAGACTCAACTTGCGTCGAGAGCTGCGGCCTTTAACAAAAAAAATTCTAAAAAATTCCCGCTGTTTTCAAAAAAAGGCATTTGGCAGGTGCTCGACCCCATGGCGGTTGGCAGTCACACTGGTCAGGTCGAGTTTCAGATCTCTGCAGAATCGGACATGAGCTCTGTTCTCCCACAGTCCGATGTACTAAAAGAAATTTCGTCATCCTCAGAGATCTCCAAAAAAATTCAAGTGCCCATGCGCAGACTCGATGAGATCAAAGAACTCACTTCGCGCAAAGATCGGCTATTTTTGAAAATGGACGTGCAAGGATTTGAAGCCGAGGTCTTAGCCGGCGCCTCTGGGCTCTTGCCGCAAATCATTGGCATTCAAATGGAGCTCTCGCTCCTCACGCTATACAAAGGCGAAACACTCTGGCTTGACATGATAGAAAAGATGCGAGGGCTCGGCTATGAAACACGACTGCTTTTTCCCGGCTATTTTGAGCGCAAACTCGCTCGCTTGCTTCAAGTCGATTGTGTCTTTTTGAAAATTGACTCCAAAGAGGACTCCGAAAATTAAAATCAGCCCATCAAATGGGGCCGCGACTCTCATTGTGTTGTGTGTCGCCGCGGCGACCGCCGCGTAAGCGCGAACCATCCGCAACGATTTTTTGTTCTAAACTTTCTCCTTGGCCACAAAGGTACTTTGCAAACCAAGCCGCAGCCTCTTCCCAGACCTTTTCCAAAGTTCCTTCTTCCGTAAAAAGGTGAGTGGCGCCACGAATCAGCGTCATGTGCGCATTGCTTAAATGACTCAGTGCCAATCGATTGAGGCCAACCACTTCGGCATCGAGATCTCCCACAATCAACAGGGTTGCAGCGGTCACGTCAGGCAACCTGTTCATTGCTAGATCTGGGCGTCCCCCTCGTGAGACAACAGCAGAAATCTGCGGGCCCAACTCAGCCGCCGCCCACAAGGCCGCCGCCGCACCTCTGCTGGCACCAAAATAACCGATTGGGACGCCCTCTGAAAAATCTTGCTGCTTCACCCAAAGAGTCGCACCTATCAATCTCTTGGCCAATAGGGGAATATCAAAAGCATTGTCTCGCTCCTGAGTTTCGCTGGGCGTGAGAAGATCAAAGAGCAAGCTGCCAATACCTTGATTAGCCAGGTGCTCGGCCACGCTTCGATTGCGAGGACTCATCCGATGGCTGCCACTTCCGTGAGCGAACACAACAAAGCCCTTCAATTTTTTTGGTAAATTGACAATTCCACGCGACTCCGTTTCGCCCAGTTGAATGATCACGTCCTGCTGAGGTTCAGTGTTGCGGGGTTCTGAGACCTTTTGCGGTCGACAAGCCACGGGAAAGAACTTCATAACATCCGCATCAGATAGCTGACCAAATTCGCGATAAAATTGTCCCACAGATTCAAAGCCACTGGGACGTTCAAGACAAAGCAGCTCATCGACTTCGTCATTGATACGCTCACAATTGCGCTCAGAACACACTGGCACGGCCAAGACCACCTTTGCCGCCCCTTGTGATTTGACAAAATGAGAAGCCACTCTTGCCGTCACTCCTGTGGCCAAACCATCATCAACGAGAATCACCAATTTACCAGCTAGATCTGGCAAAGAACGCCCCCGCCGATAGAGACCGATGCGTCTTTCAATTTCGCGTGATTCTCGTTGAATGATTTGCTCAACATAGGTGGTGTCGACTTTAGCAAGATCTATCGCCTCGGAGTTAAGCCAATGATAGCCGCCCTCCGTGATAGCGCCAATTCCATACTCCGGCTGGCGTGGATGCCCGATCTTTCGCACTATCAAAACCTCAAGCGGCAGGTGATAGGCATGGCAGATTTCATTTGCCACTGGGACTCCGCCTCGCGCCAATGCCAAAATGACAACATTGTCGCGATTTTTTGTTATCAGTTTCTCCAATCGCGCTGCCAAAAGACTCCCCGCTTGTTGGCGACTCTCAAAAATAGCACTCATAGGCCTCGCCTCCAAAAAACAAAATGAGCAAGATGCATACCATTGTGAACTTACGAATCCTAGTGGGCTTCGCAGCCATCTGCGTGGAGAAATGCCGCCCTCCCACCGTGCCCAACCTCAAAAACCGCGGAAAAAACGGACTCATCAGCACTCCCGTAAGAGCAACTTGAATTTCAAATTTGGTCTCCATCTTGCAGTTTTTATCTGTTGCTAGACAAATCACCAACAAGAAGAGGAGGCACCACAATGCAGGAAACCACAAGAGTTCCCAACATAACCAAAGGCCAATCACGAACGCACATGAATCTGTTAGATCTGACGCTTAGTGAGCTTTATCAAAAGAATGTCGTCTGCTTAAAGTTCAACAATACAGCGACCGACGCTGCAAAGCTCATGCTGGAAAATCACATTGGCGATGTGGTCGTCATTGACGACGAGAGTGGCAAGTCGATTCCGGTTGGAATTGTGACCGATAGAGATATTGTGATTGCCACTGTAGCCAAAGGACTAGATCCAAAATCAGTGAAGCTTTCAGAGATCATGAGTAAAAAAATTGTAACAGCATCAGAGAGTGAAGGACTCGGAAATCTTGTCAAAATGATGACCGACGAAGGTTTGAGTCGACTGCCCATCGTAGACAGTTCAGGAGAGCTCAAGGGCATTTTGACTTCAAAGAAACTCTTTCAGACCTTTACCAACGCACTGTGTGACCTTGCTTCCATTTCGGTGGCGCAACAGCGAAGAGAGGAAGAGACGCACTAACAGGCTCCAGCCAGGGCCTGTGCCCTGGCCCCAGCTCAGACTTCAGATCAGCTAAAGATCGGGTGCGATAGCTCTCGGTTTTAGCCTGATGACTTCTATCAGAACATTGATATTTATGTGATTTTACCTGATACTTATTCAATGAGAGCCACTAGCAAATCCTTACAGCACTTTGTCATCGGCGATGTTCATGGCTGTTTTGCGGAGCTACTTCGTCTTGAAAGAAAAATTCAAGCAAAATCACAGCAGGCAAATGTTTCTCCTGTTTTTGTGAGTGTTGGTGATCTGGTTGATAGAGGGCCCGGATCTGCTCAGTTGATTGAGCACTTTCGCAGTCATCCGCAGAATCACATACTCGTGATGGGCAACCATGAATTGCTAATGATAGAAACTTTATTGGAGTTTCGTCCTGACCTGTTTGGCAATAACAAAAAGCCACTTTGGTTGATTCCTCTTAAAGCGCAGTACAAATGGCGCACGGGACAGCTCTTGCAACTCAGCTTTGAGGACTATCGAGTTTATAAGAAATGCATTTGGCTCGGCAACGGCGGTCATGAAACTCTAGAAAGCTACGGCAGCGACTCTACGGATCCGAAATCCTGGAAGGTACCGAAAGAGCATCTAAAATTTCTGCTCAGCTGCGATTTGTTTTGGCAACATAAAAGGGCCATTGTGACTCATGCCCTGGCAATCAAGAGTGATTTTGCATTATATAAGAAATTCCAATCCCAACGAACCAAAGTCAAAGACCAGAGAGCCCTCAATTCGACCGTCCAGTCTTTATTGTGGAATCGCGAGTACAAAACATTGACTCCATTCAAAAAAATTCACCTTTCAGGACACACAAAGAGTAAAAATGTCATTTCGCGATTTTCTGACAATGAAGCTGTTTGTCGCTTGATCGAAAATTTAGTGCACTTTTTTATCGTTTGTATTGGCCTCTTTATGGCTCTCGGCTTGATGCAGCTGGATAAGACTGTGAACTCTCTGATTGCCGGTGCCGGAGTCATCGGTTTGGCATTGGGTTTTGCTTTTCAAGAAATCACCTCAAATTTTATTGCCGGTGTATTTATTGCCTTTCGCCGCCCCTACACCATAGGCGACATTGTCGAAATTGATAAATATCATGGCCGTGTTTCTAATATCAATATGCGCACAACACACATCACGACTTTTCAAGGCGTGGTGGCCATCATTCCCAACAAGACGATGTTTACCGAGCCTTTTCTCAATTACACCTCAACACCCGAAATGCGCATGGATTTGAAGGTGGGAGTCTCTTATGGCGAAAACTTGCGCCGAGTTAAAAAGATCACTCTCAATTGCCTCGAGAGCATCCCCGGGCGAGACCTCTCTAAAGCTGTCGAGCTTTTTTTTAATGAGTTTGACGACAGTTCAATCAACTATGATGTTCGTGTGTGGTTGATGTTCAAAGACCAAAAAGATTTCTTAAAAGTGCGTGACGAAGCCGTCATCCGCATCAAAGAGGCCTATGATGCCAACGGCATAACCATTCCGTTTCCCATTCGCACTCTGGACTTTAAAAATAAGAGCGGAAATTTAGCGCCGCTCTTGGATGGGCATTAAGCCATCGACCTTCCAGTGTGTTCAGTGATTTCGCGGTTCCGTATCCTGGGTACCTCTTTTCTTTGAAGGATTTTGATTGTTTCCCAGCCAGTACCCCGAACGACCGTAATGATGGTGAAGCCCGGCTTCATAGTCACGTGTCAGAGTCGACTTTTCGATGTATTCGTCAGAATGCTCTATCGCTTCGCGGGTCAAATTAACATAAACACGATGATCGCTCCAACTCACTCGCTCGATCCACTGAGGAGAAATCAAGACCTTTTTGCCCGGTAACCAATTCTTGGTGTCGACAATCAGATACCTTATGGCCCAGTTCTCAACTTCGATCACAAACTCGTCAACATGGCCGATGCCACCATCAATGGCCTCAATGTGGTACCCAGTGACCTCCCTGGTACTGCGTAAATGAGGATCTGCGTTTTGCTTTGCCTCCGTCGGCTTAGTCCACTTTTCAGGATCATGCACATTGTATGGATAAGGATAGGCTCCCCACATATAGGTGTCGCTCCAATACATCGGAAATCCGTAGTACCGGTTGTACGACTCCTCGTACTGGCGCGAGACAGGCCTGTCTGTTTCAAGCTCTGGACTCTCCTCAATTTCTCTTTTGCTCAAATTGATTGTTATCTTTTGTTTTTCGGTCTCAACATTTATCAGAGAGTAAGGAGAGATAAGCACCTGCTTTCCCGTAAGCCAGGATCCCGTATCGGCAACCAAATAGCGAATCGTCCAGTATTGGTCGTCGAAAAAAAAGTCCTTCGCTTTGCCAATCTCGCCGTCGCGACTTAAAAGTTTAAATCCCCGAATTTCTTTTGCATTGATCAACATAACCACCCTCTTTCTTGGCGTTGCTTGCAAATTACGCTCTCAGTTACAAAGAGAGCAAAATGGAGGCCAGCAGGTATGCTTAAAATATGTCATTCTACAAATCATAACGGGTAAAAATGGGACCCATGAGGGAGAATTATCCCTCATGCACCAGCTAGAACCTGTACTGGCGCCAGTGGCATAAACTTTACAAAGGTCGCAACTCTAATCCGAGCAAAACGCCACGTGATGGTCGGCGATCAGATCTGAACCACGCCTGCTACGCAACCAGAATTGCTCGGAAGAATCGTTAAATTTGCTCTTTTAAAAATTGAACTGTATAGTCAACTCAGCAAAAGGGCACCAATGTCTAAAAAATTATCAAAAAAATCAGAGGGCTCTGCTGATGAGATCTCCTCGCAAATTTTGATCCTTGCCGAAAAACCCTCTGTTGCTCGCGACATCGCTGCCGTTGTTGGTGCAAAAAAATCAGGTAATGGTTTTTTGAGTGGCGCAGGTTACTTGGTAACTTGGGCTTATGGACATTTGGTGGCGCTTCCTGAGCCGCATGAAATTCGCGCCGAATGGAAGTCATGGCGACGAGATCGCCTGCCAATTTTGCCGGCCTCCTGGCCCCTCAAGGTTGTTGAAAGGACCCGGCCCCAATTTGAAGTGATACGCACACTACTGGAGCAATGCTCGCAAGTCATCTGCGCAACTGATGCTGGCCGAGAGGGTGAACTGATCTTTCGCTACATCATGGAGGCCGCGGCCTGCAAAAAGCCAGTGCAGCGCCTGTGGATTTCGTCGCTCACACCCGATGCCATCCGCAAGGGCTTGCGAGAGCTAAAAGATGGATCGCAATATCAGGGTCTGGCCGACGCAGCCCGCGCACGCAGTCAGGCAGACTGGCTCATTGGCATGAACTACTCCCGGGCCTATGCCATAGCAACGGGCGAGCCCCTGTTTGTTGGCAGGGTGCAAACGCCTACTCTGAAGCTTGTGGTGGATCAAGATTTAGAAATTCAAAATTTTAAGCCCGAAGACTATATCGAACTGCATGCTGATTTTAATGCCGAGACCGATAAAAAATTTCGCGAAAAAAATCCCGCAGGATTTGGCTTTTACACGGGCGTCTATCTTGGACTCAAAGAAGAGCTCAAATTGGATTCCGAAGTTCCAAAGGCCAAGCGCCTTCCTGCTGATGGCCGATTGGCAGAGCAGATTGCGACAAGATCGCGGGCAGGGGAAGCCAAAATTGCACTGCTTGAGGACAAATTGCACACTCAGCCCCCGCCGCAATTGTATGATCTCACCGAACTGCAACGACATGCCAATAGAGCCTTTGGGATGTCGGCTGCAAAAACTTTAGAGGTGGCTCAAGCCCTCTATGAGAAACATAAACTCATCAGTTACCCTCGCACGGACAGTCGCCATCTCTCTAAAGATGTAGCAGAGACTCTGCCTAAAATCGTCAAGACCATCAAAGGGCCATATCAAGATAAAATTTTAGAATCCACCGGACTCACCAACTTGTCTTCGCGATACGTTGATGATGCACAGGTTTCTGACCACCATGCCATCATACCGACAGAGTCCTCTCCTGATACTCGTTCACTCAATGAAGACGAGAGCAAGATCTATGATCTGATCTGTCGGCGCCTACTTAGTGCTTACCAACAGGATTCACTCTCTTCGATGACGACATTGCTTACAGAAGTAAAGACAGAGCTCGGAGCTTGCGATGTCTTTCGCACTGTCGGCACAGTGATGCAGCAGCTGGGCTGGAAGGCCTTGGACATTTGGCATGATCGCGACAAAGGATCGACGCAGAAAAGCGAAGAGGCCACAGTGCCAGCCGGACTTCAGCGCGGCGCACTTGTTGAAGTTGTTGATGTCTCTCTAAAAAAGAAGCGCACGCAACCACCGCAGCACCTCACGGAGGCGCGTCTACTGACTAGCATGGAATATGCAAGTCGCAAAATTGAAGACAAAGAATTGGCTCGAGCTATGCGCGATGGTGGTTTGGGAACTCCCGCTACCCGCGCGGCAATCATTGAGACTCTTCTGTCGCGCAAATACATTGAGCGACAAGGAAAATCCTTGCGAGCCACAGAGCTAGGATTTCGTTTGATCGAACGAGTGCACGACACCGTAAAAAGCCCAGAGCTAACGGCTCGTTGGGAGAAAGAACTCGGACTCATTCAAAATAAAGCTCAAAGCCTACCCAAGTTTATGCAAGCTCTTGAAAATGAAATCAAAGCACAGATATCTGAAATCTTTAATTCGCAAAAAACTAGCCCTCAACCCTACTCCGGAAAGGCGAGCACACCCGCCTCGGCGCAAGCAGCGGAAACTGAGCATGCGAGACAGGAAAAACCCCAGGTGGCAGACAGGCAGTTGAGTTCCCCAAACCTCGAAGACATTTTAAGCACGCAGTTTGGATTTGAAAAGTTTCGACCCTATCAAAAAAGGGTTTGCGAGAGCATCGTTGCCGGGCATGACACCTTACTGGTCATGCCAACTGGAGCGGGAAAATCGCTGTGCTATCAACTTCCTGGAATTGCCCGAGGTGGCACAACACTTGTGATCAGTCCCTTGCTCGCCTTGATAGAAGACCAGATTGCCAAACTTCACACCTTGGGACTCAGTGCAGATCGCATTCACTCTGGGAGAGCCTTTGCAGATTGCCAAGAAGTCACCCGAAGTTACCTCAAAGGTGAATTGCAGTTTCTATTCATTGCCCCAGAGCGACTTGCAACGAATTTCTTTATTGATGTTCTCAATCAGCGGCCGCCTAACTTATTTGTGATTGATGAGGCTCACTGCATCTCCCAATGGGGTCATGATTTTCGACCCAGCTATCGGCTCTTGGGAGAAAGGCTCGCCGAATTTCGCGCAACTCCGATTGTCGCCCTAACAGCCACGGCAACGCCAATGGTACAAGCGGACATCGTGAAGCAGCTGCGCTTTAAAAATGAAAAGTGTTTTATTCATGGTTTTCGGCGCGACAATATCGGCATTCATGCATTGCAAATCGATTCTGCGCAAAGAGCGGAACTGGTTGTGCGATTGCTAAAGTCACCAGGGACATTACCCGCCATTGTGTATGCTCCGACGCGCAAGCTTGCCGAAAGCCTTTCGGTGACTTTAAAGAAACAGTTTCGCTGTGACGTCTATCACGCCGGCATGGCGAGCGCTGATCGCGAAAAGGCGCAGAATCGCTTTTTACAAGGTCAGCTTGATGTGATGGTGGCTACCGTGGCCTTTGGCATGGGCATTGACAAAGCCGACATACGCACGGTGATTCATGCGGGCCTACCGAGCAGTCTTGAAGGCTACTATCAGGAGATTGGGCGGGCCGGACGAGATGGCAAAAAGTCGCTGGCCATATTACTGCACTCTTATGCCGATCAACGGACTCATGAGTTTTTTCTTGAAAAAGATTATCCCGAAGTTTCGATTTTGAAAAAGATCCAGCGTCAACTCTCCGAGCAACCAATTTCGAAGGCAGACCTTAAAGAGGCGCTACCAAAAATAGATCAACAGACTCTGGAAAAGGCTCTTGAAAAACTGTGGATTCATCAAGGGGCGCAGATCACCAATGACGGAGAGGTCAGCCTTGGGCAGCCGAAGTGGGACAAAGCCTATCAATTTCAGCTCGACCACCGCAAGAACCAGCTCAAGCAGACGCAAATTTTTGCCGAAAATTCCCAGTGCAGAATGCTTTCTCTGATTCGACATTTTGGTGATCAAAATGACTCTGGCGATCAGTGTGGAATTTGCGACATCTGCGCACCAGAGGTCTCTCCCGTCCTGGGTGAGCGACGAAAACTGAATGAGAGCCAAATGAATCTTGCTGGTATTGTGATTGCGACACTTGCTGAAAAGCCCCAGCAGGCCGTTGGACGACTTTTTCAAGAAATCACTGCGCAAGGATATGCCATCGAGAGGAGAATTTTTGAAGGTCTTTTGTCAGAACTTGCGCGCAAAAAGATTATCTCCGTTGAACAGACCAGTTTTGAAAAATCAGGAAAGACAATTTCCTATCGCCGAGTCACGCTGAAGGCAACCGCGAGAGATTTTTCAGAGGCGGGCTTGGCTTCCTTCTGAAGTCAAACGGTCTGACCGCTCGCTTCGAGTCTTCTGGCAAAGTGAGTGAACACTGAGCAAATTAGAAAATATATGATTCCGATAAATAGAAAGATCTCCGTGGGATAATTCAAAGTTCGATTGTTCACTTGAGTCGCCACTTGGGTCAGTTCTGAGACCCCAACGATATAGGCAAGTGAAGTGTCTTTAATGAGTGACACAAATTGATTTACAAAAGATGGAATCATATGCCGCAAAGCCTGAGGCAAAACAATCAACCACAGCACCTGCTGGCGACTGAACCCAGCGGACAAGCCCGCCTCCCACTGCCCCTGCGGCACGGCTTCGATGCCGGCCTTCACGATCTGTGACATATAGGCAGATGTAAAAATAGATAAGGCAATTAATACTGTTCCGACCTGAGGAAATCCTTTGCCAAACACTGCCGGTAAAAAGAAATAGAACCAAAAAATCACCATGAGAAGTGGCACTCCACGCAAAGTCTGAATCAGAATTTCGGCCGGCCATTTAAGCCAGTTCACTTTTGAAACGGAGAGAAGGCCAAAAACCAATCCTCCAACTGCGGAGAGGACAATCGACCCCGAAGCTAAAATCAAAGTCAGGGAGACACCCCCCAGTGGTCCGTGGGGATAGCGACCTACAAAAAAGAAGAGCCAATTGTCTGCAATGACTGAAAAATCCATCAGTGCCGCACCTGAATCACGCTCAATACCTTGCGATTGTAAATTTCCATGGCCGCCGTAATTAGCAAGGAAACCAACAAATAGATCAAAGTTGCAATGGAAAAGGCTTCGAATCCCTTTAGAGTGTGGCTTTCGATTTGACGGGCCTGATAGGTGAGCTCAGCCACTCCAATCGTCATCGCCAGGGAGGAGTTTTTGGTTAAATTGAGAAACTGATTAATAAGTGGCGGAATGGTGAAGCGCACCGCCTGTGGCAAGATTATCCAACGCATAATTTGCAGGAAACTCAAACCAGAACTGACTCCGGCCTCCATCTGCTCTTTAGGGATTCCACGAATGCCCGAGCGAATGTCCTCGGCAATAAAGGCCGATGTGTACACAGAGAGAGCGATGGCGCCAGCAATGAATTCAAAATGATTGGTGTTATTGAGCCACTCATTCCAAGCCATAGGCAACAACTTATAAGAGCCAAAGTACCAAAAAAATATCTGTACCAACAGTGGCGTATTGCGAATCAACTCGAGATAGGCAGTGGCCAGGCCGCGAATGAACTTGATGTGCCTGCTCTTCATCACTGCCAAAATAAGCCCCATTACAAATGAGCATATCATGGCCACACCGCTCAACTGCAGCGTGACGAGCAACCCGGAGAGGATCCACTCTTTGTATTCCCCACTGATAAAAAGATTCCAGTCAAAATTATAATTGAGCATTTAAAAAGTTAATTTATTTCTCTGCGGTGATTGTAAAATTGCGCTTTAGAGGGGTTTCACTCTTCGGCCCAAACCACTTGTTAAAGATCTTTTCGGCTTCGCCCGTCTTCTCAAGCTCAAGCAACGTCGTATTCACTAGACTCACCAAGGCCGCCTCACCCTTTTTAATGGCAATACCATAAGGTTCGTCAGAGATTTGCAAATCAGGAATTTCATATTTCTGTGCATTCTTCATTTTCGCCAGCAAGCCTGCTAAAATGGCTTCATCCGTGGTCACGGCTTGAACCTTTCCTTGTTGCAGCGCCAAGACGGCTTGCGGGTAATCATCAAATGAGACGACCTTTGCTTTCGGCAAAACGCTCGCTACATTTTTTTCAGAGGTTGAGCCTTTGGCGCTGCCAATTCGAGCCGTCTCCAAGTCCTTTAGGGTCTTGACTTTGCCCTTATTGGTAATGAACTTTTGGCCGGTCAAAAAGTAAGCGTGGCTAAAGTCAACTTGTTCGAGGCGCTCCTTGGTCTTTGTCGTCGTAGCGATGACCAAGTCCACATTTTGTTCAGACAGCATTGGAAACCTGTTGGCACTCGTCACTGGCTTCATCTCTAATTTCACCCCGATTGTTTTTGCAATCGCCTTGGCAAAATCAATGTCGTAGCCAACAATGTCTCGACTTTTTTCGTCAATATACCCAAAGGGTGGCAGGCTGTCCTTTACACCAACCACTAGGGTTCCCCGTTTCTGGACGTCAGCAAGTACATCGGCACTAGCTGCACTCAAGAATAAAAATCCAACTAGAAAACTACAAATGATCGATACTTTTTTCACAGACCTCTCCTCCAAATAAATTTATCCAGTTTTCCACCGGAAAGTGCACTAGTGCATCGGGTTCAATAAGTTCTTTAAAAACAACTTTGCTCTGTCAGTCTTTGGTTCTTTAAAAAACGTCTCGGAATCACTATCTTCTAAAATCTCTCCATTGTCCATAAACACGACTCGATCGGCCACTTCCTTGGCAAAACCCATTTCATGAGTGACCACCATCATTGTCATTCCAGCTTTGGCCAATTCCTGAATCACTTTTAGCACTTCGCCAATCATCTCAGGATCAAGTGCCGATGTAGGTTCATCAAACAGCATCACTTTTGGCTGCATGGCCAAAGCGCGAGCAATGGCCACGCGTTGCTGTTGACCTCCCGAGAGCTGGGCTGGATAACTCTGCCCTTTGTCCTCCAGACCAACCCTTTTTAGAAGCTCCTCAGCACGCGCATTTGCATCTGCTGCAGAGAGTTTGCGTACCTTTCGCGGTGCCAACACGATATTTTCAATTGCCGTCAAGTGCGGATAGAGATTGAATTGCTGAAATACAAAACCAATCTCTGCACGCAGCTTTAGTAAACTTCGATTTGCTGTGATCAGATCTTCGCCGTCGACTAAAATTCGACCCTCCTGAATCGGCTCAAGACCGTTGACTGTGCGAATCAGCGTTGATTTTCCTGAGCCAGAGGGGCCACACACCACCACAACCTCGCCCGGTTGTATCTCTAAATTGATGGTCTTTAACACATGCAATTTTTTTGCGTACCACTTGTTAACGTCTGAGAACTCTATCATCGCCTTGCTATGCAATTGTTTTGTCATGGTCATGATTTAGATTGATCTGAGCGATATTGCAAGCCGGAGGTGCTGTTTCAAAGTGAGAAAAGCGTTTTTGCAGATACTGTTTTTTAATTAGACACCGATAATATGTTCAACAATGAGGACCACTGAAATCGTAGTAAAGACGGCCTATAAGTTGCACAGATAACAGGTGGTTCCTTGGGGGGATGCAATTATGAGAATCGATATTCGATTTGCAAGTCGAACTGTGCTTTTCGTCGGCTGCAGTTGGACACTGATGTTTGCATTTCAAAACTGTGGCCAGCCTCTCACAACAGAAGACGTCTCAAAGCTTTCTAGCTCGTCATCACAAGACACAAGCCTCGGCGACGAGGCTCTCAATGACAACGCTGACGGTTCAGGAACTGCCGCAAACGGCAGCGGAAGCGACCAGATACCCAATGATGGCGCTGGCGCTGGCAGTGGCTCTGGCACTGGCTCTGGCAGCGGCATGGGAGGCCCTGTCGACACAGGAAGCCCTGGCGATACCATGCCCACACCCAAACCGACGCCAACTCCAGGACCTGTTGTTGACCAAAACAGACTGCTTCCAACTGAGGAAATGCTTTCGCACCCTCCAACTAATGGCACGACAGTCAATGTTAACAATGCCACAGAGTTGGCCAGCGCCATTGCCAATGCAAAACCCGGCACGAGACTTGTTTTAAAGGCTGGCACCTATGCGGGAAATCTCACAGTTGCGGTCAACGGAACCGCTGACAAGCCAATTGTTATTGAAGGCAACGGAGTCGCACAACTTACAGGAAGGGTCACGCTAAAAGGAACCTACGTTTGGTTTCACCGACTGATTTGGAGCCGCGGTGCCGACATCACAAGTCGCAATAACTACTTTACCCACAATCGCTTTAATATTCCTGATCACATTGCTTTTCTTGATTTTCGCGAAGGCGCACAATTCAACAAAGTCGGATACAATCGCTTTCACTCAGCACCGATCTCAGCAAATAGCCTGACCAAAATGATCGGGATTCATATGTACAGAACGCAAACGGAAAACACCATCGCCAAAGCCAACCTCATCTATCGAAATATTTTTACCAGTGAACCCTTTACCACCGCTGGAGGGGAGAACCGAAGTGTCGCTATCTACATCGCGGCCTACAATGCTCACCTGCTGGTCAAATCGGCCAATCGTGTGGAGCAAAACCTATTTCTGAATCTAGATTATCAATGGTCTGTCGACATGAAATCAAATGGCAGCATCGTTCGTCAAAATACCGTACTTGGCAAAGGTGTTGGTTCTAAAGAGGCTCGAGCTGTTATCCAAATCGACCACGGCAAAGAAAATATTGTTGAGAGCAATTACTTTGAAGACACTATGGGCATTGCCGTGAGGGAGGGTAATTTTGGGCCACACAAAGTGATTGGCAATAAACTCGTAAATGGGAGCATTGAAGCTTTCTATGGATTTGATAAATTGAAAAATGTGTCGGACATGTTGACTATGCTCTATCCTTCCATTGGCAACTGCTTTATCAAAAATGATGGTCTCTTGAGAATCGGTGCCTCATGTGCCGTGGGCTGTTACCAAGGCACTGGCAATATTCTTGATGCTGAAAAAAACACTGTGCGTGCACATCAGGGGGGTATGTCAAAGATGGTACTTGGCAGCCACCAAAAGAATACGATCATTGAAAACACCACAAATGAAACTGTGTTGCCCGCGATTAAAATTGATCCTAAAGACCCAAGCTTCGGTCCCAGTTGGTAAAACAGAACCACTTCTCAATTGTCGGACTGCACTTTGTTAGGTCCGACACCGTCTCATAGCGTCTCATAGCGTCTCAAAACAAGATGCCCATCTGATATTTATGTCTATCATTTTCTCGACAGCTGACCACAGTTTGATTGTTTGAGCGGCCGAGGCATGGCGAGAAACTGTGATCTATTCGTTTTGAAGGCTGATTTGGAAAAAATGACTCAATCAAATACAGGACCTTAGTTTGCATTATTGTAAGGTTGGGAATCAGAACTAAGCGATCTTACAGGGGGAATGTACACGATGCAAATGAAGCAATGTCAACGACATGATCAAAAGATTTTTAAATCGGTGATCTCAGCTCGAGTTGCCTTGATTCGTTTGTCTGTACTCTCCATTTGTGGAGCCTCCTTAATTGCATGTACAAAGGTGAAATTTGACGAGGCACCCAAAGAAGAAAAGGCAATGCCTTCGTTGGTGACGGAGGCCTTTCAAGCTCCAGAGGTGATCACAGAGCCTGTACCCGTTGCAGCACCCGCTCCCGAGCCAGTCGTTCCACCCGAAAAAAATTCCACTGTTGTCAAGTGCCCCATGATTACCACAGTGGTCAACGGCAATGGCTGCTCCGTTGGTTCGGCGATCGTCGGCGGCGGTGGCGACATCAATGGATCCCGAAATGTTCAAGCTTCGGCTTCCTGCACCCAAACGTATCAAAATGGAGTCATGGAGACCACGACATCGGCCACTACCCAGAGTGATGATCCCAATTCTCAAGCATATAGTTACGCCGTCATGATTGACGATGGCAAGGTGACGAACATTTCAGAATCTTCCACAAATTTAAAAGAAGGATCTGCACTCAAGGCTGACTACGACCAATGGATTCAAAGTTTGACGCAAATGGAACGCTCACAAGTTGATCTCAAAAACTGCGCCGAAATCTCCGTGCCTAGCGGTGCCGATTTTAGTGCGACGAAAGACTACTTTTTGTTCTCAGAAGTCAATCTTGGCAAAATCACTGCGACAAGTGATGCGAAAGTGAGAGTCATTCGCTCACAACTGAGCGAGCTCTCAGTTAGCGGCACGGCCACTGGTTGTGCCGACAATCAATCGAAAATTCAGGTAATCAGCGGTTCAGTTTCAAGATGTCGATAGAGTCAAGTTGGCACAGTTGTATTGTCGCCGCCCGCTTTTTGCCCTAGAAGTCCTTGACTCCATACTTGGTGGCTAGCTTCTTTACAAAGCCCTCTTTTTTGAGATATGGAATGTGCTTATCCAAAGCGTCAGTTACCTTTTTTGAGAGAGCAGCTAGGTCTTTTTTCGGACTTAATGCACAGTAAAGTGCAGGGTCGGCATTTGTGGGTTTAGCTGTCGCCTTTTTGAGTTCAGAAGGTTTGATTTTCTTTTGTTGTAAATTGTAAGTCAGCACATTTTCGTCCTCAGAAAAGCCGGTGATCTTTCCCGCCAAAGTGTCTTGAATCATGCTTATCAACGGCTCCTCACCTGTATAAACTTTCATGGAGGGATGCTTGGCTTCTACTAGAGGATCAAGATCCCGCCCATAAGAGTACGCCGAAATTACGCCTATGGAGACCGACTTCAGAGATGGTTCACCTTTAAATTCCCATTTGTTACTGGCTTTGACCCAAATGTGATTGCGCAGCCGTGCCTGATAGGCTTTTGGAAACACAAAATCAGGTGCATCATTTTTACTGGCCCCTACAATACCGTTAATCTCTCCGGCGCGAGCCTTCTTCACAGCTTCATCCCATGGCATATTCAGATACTCGAGCTCCATACCCTCTCGCGATAGTGATTCACGAATGAGTTCAATCATGAGACCCGGCGCAGCACTTCCTTTTTCGCAAGTCATAGGACACCATGGATCGGCAGCCACAGTCACTTTTTCGCCCTTTGCAAAGACCGGCGCTGTTATTGAAATAGCTCCGACCATCAAAATGCCGGGGACGCTGAAACGAGAACAAATTGAAACCTTCTCGATCCATCTTTGTAATGCTCGAAACACGCCTCGCAAAATGTTCATAATTGAAAATCTCCTTGATAGGTTTAGTGAACAAAGTTCACCTATAAATGTCAAGATTGCAGTTTTTGAGTCTAGGCACTCTTCTTTAGATCATCCTTGCCAGCATCGGATTCACCCAGTACCAGATCTTGAAGATTAAAGGAAATTACTTTTAGCTTTTCTGCCTGCGCAGTGGCTCGATCCGCCAAACTTTTTAAGCTGTGTGCGGAATTCATCGTCTGTGATGCAGAACACTCCAGCTCTTCAATGGTTTTTGTAGCTTGCTGGACGCCAGACAGCTGCTCTTGACTCGCATTACTGATTTCCAAAATCTTAACTCCAATTTTTTTGACCTCTTCGTCAATCTTTTTGAAACAGTCTAGAGCTCCATCCGCAACAGACTTTCCGCCAACAATATCTCTTTTCATTTCTTGCACGACCATCGAAACTTCACTCCGACTTTTTGAGATGATCTTTTCAATTTCCGTGGCCGCGACCGCCACCATGCCGGCGAGATTGACTACTTCACTAGCAACAACGGCGAAACCCTTACCATATGCTCCTGCGCGCGCGGCTTCAATCGAGGCATTGAAAGAAAGTACTTCGGATTTGAAGGCAATTTTTCGAATCACCTTTGTTTTGTTTTCAATGCCTGTAATGATGTCTGCCAGTGATGCCAATTTTTCGTTTGAGGCCTTCAAAGAATCCATGGAGTACGCCAACTCTCCCATGATTTCATTACCCGATTGAGTCTGATTCATAACAGAATTTGAATTTTCTAGGCAATCTTGAGCCGCGCCCGATGTTGCTTCGATCATTTTTGCCATATTGTTCATTGCTAACACCGTGGCGTTCATGGACGTGTACTGTTGTGTCGCCCAATCGGTTAGACTCTTTGATGAGTTCTGTAAACCCAATCCAGTCTGCTCATTTTGGCGAGTGCCCTCCTTCAATTGGTCGCGCATAGCGATGAGGCCTCCGGCAAGGTGTTTCACAATTCCAGCCAAAACAAGAGACAATGTTAATTGCAGGAATACAAAAGACGATACAATGATCAAGGTCTGCATCTGTGCCCTCGCCCTAGCGTGAGCATAGTTGTAGCCAATTTCGAGTCGTCCCAGTGTCCTATCGACATCCATAATGTCCCTTTGTACAATACGCTCAGCATTTGAAGTCGAAGGACGACTGTTCTGCGTGGCCACTTTTCCTTTGTCATCATAAAAGGCTGCATGGTCAATAAATGGCAGCGCCTGCAACTGTTCGACAAAGCCTTCGAGATTCAGTATTTCCCAATTGATAAAATAGCCTGGACTCGCTTTTTGGATAAAGCCTGCCAAGTCGGAAACCTTCTCGTCAATGGCTTCCATCTGCAGGCTTCGCGTGCTGGTCACTAAGTAGTAGCCAAAGACAGACAAAAGCAAGACACTCGTAATATTGAGCGACAGCAAAATTCTCGCGCGAATAGAAAGTGCATCGCTTCGACGCGAAACAAATTGTCTTAAATGCACCAGTGACTTCACGTCTATCTTTTCGGCATTTAGGACCAGAACTCTAGCTCAACAATGCGAGACAAAAGCTCCCTCCGAAGTCACATCAAAATCTAGACCTTAGTTTGGTGAGCTCTCGCATCGCCAAGTCCCCCAAACCTGTCCCTGTAAAAAATATCTGCACTGCCATGAATCAATTAGAAAGCACTTTTGCAGGATGCTACAAAACCATGAGCTCACTTGGAGTCCAAGGCTGTCACGTCACACCATGGGACGGACAACTTCACGAGATCTATTAGCAGACTCCTAAAAAAGGAAAATCTGCTGCGTTCTCGGCGCCAAATCACTTAATTTGGTCCTCAAAGGGTCCAAAGATTGCTTCCACCTCTTCTACTGTTGGCTCTGAGGACTTAGAATGCCGATGGTCAGAGCTTGATCTATAGACCACTCGCCGTCCTCGATTCAAGTTCCCCAGTGGTTCATGCGCGGTCAAATTGTGCCAAGGAGAAAAGGATAAATTTTCACAGTACTCTTGACGATCTGGTTGAGCAAAATCCTGTTTGAAAAAAGTGATATCCGCAATGAGATCAGGCTTTGACTTGTCCTCATCCCAGACATGCAAACCATCCTCCACTGGAAACTCTGCTGGATCACCTTGGAACTGAACATAAAAGCCAAATTGAATTTGTCTATTTTTAGCTCGCTTTACTAGGTCGTCGGTTAAAAAACTAGGCCCACGTCGATCAGCGGCGCTAGCACTTAGACTCGCGCTGACATCCGCTGCAGTCATTTGATCCAATTGACCGACGACCTCTTGATCCGTTTTTGCGTCCACTATATTCTTAAGCTTAGCAAAAAGCGATTTAACAACTCGGCTCGCCCATTGCAACAGAGTGGGCCTTGGAGGGTTTTTCTCCACTGGCTTTACCAAAAACTTTACAGCCTGCCCCTCTCCCAAGCGAAATGGTGTTTTCGCCCAGTAGCGCTCGGTCGCCATGCTGTGGACGTTCATGTGATGAATAGGCACTTCAAACACCACTTTCGCGAGCTTAGGCTTGGTTTTTAAAAAATTCAAAAGTGGCAGTGGCCCTTTGTTCATGGCCACAGCAAACTCCATAAACTCTGCGGCATCCTTACCATTTGCTGAGGCTTGATTCGTCATCAAAAAGTCCTGAGTTCTGATGTGTGACTCCTCGTTTGAAATCGGCGCATCGTCGCTACCTAGAACTTTGATTGCAAAGCCCCGAGCATCCGGTTTGTTATCAGCTTGAGTCCGGTCTCCTGATGCATTGGAGAACCTGCCAATGATCTTGTAGGTCTTACCTGGAGTGGAGAACAGCCCATGTCTTGCATCATTGGGAGTTTCATCTCGCACCCTCATGACTCCGACCAAACAGCCATGGTGTTTGGCATGAAAGCCACGGTGATAGCTAGATCCAGGATTCTTTTCAGAAATATTATTCTGAATCTGCACCATGGCTCTGCCTAGTTTTTCAAACTCTTCTTCCTCGGGCCGAGCAAAGGCGCTCTCCTGATCACGGTATCTTTTGCAATACTGCTCGCCCTTAACTGGCCCCTCAATTGAGCCTTTGTTGTCTCGGGTGATCTTTTCACAGGAGTAGGGTTCATCATCTGAGGCCATTTTTCGTTTTGAATCATCTGATTTCGGTGAATGACTGCATGATAGAATTCCGAACATCATTGAAAGCAAAGAAAACCTAAAAATTCGAATGAAGTTAGCCAAATTTCGCCCCTCCTGAAAAGTATGAATCATATAAAGTATCTCTAATAAGACA
This sequence comes from uncultured Pseudobdellovibrionaceae bacterium, assembly GCA_964388665.1. Taxonomy (GTDB): domain Bacteria; phylum Bdellovibrionota; class Bdellovibrionia; order Bdellovibrionales; family Bdellovibrionaceae; genus CALCCV01. The sequence goes on from CAYMBJ010000006.1 coordinate 70,231, forward strand.
CTTTTAACCTATCAGATTGGTTCCGCATTGGAAATAATTGCGACTAAAGGTCTAGTCGAGAAATCAACTCTCCCTTTGTTACACGGAGTTCCCTTATTAGAAACGCTGTCACAACTAAGCGGGTAACCCCTTGAATCAATTTGATACATTCAGTCGGTCACAGTCGCAGGGTAGTGAAATGCGGCCAAAGTCGCTGTGTAGTTTCAACGCTGTCAAAACCAGCTGTCAAAACATTAGACATAGCAGTGCCGGGTTTTGCCAGATCATGCCGTCCCAATGACATCACAACTTTGAGATCCCAATTAAGCTGATTTCAGTGACGATAGTCTGGCCCACCCCTTGCTGAATATAAGTCAATAAACCCTTTATTGGAGAGGTCTGTATTATGAAAAAGATTGCCGTTTGGATCACCACCATAAGTTTACTTATGGTTTCTGCTCAGTTTGCCAATGCCATTCTTGGCTTCGGTAAGCAAAAGTCAAATGAAAGCGATAGCGTTTGGACGGATTGGTACAACAGAGGATTTATACTGGGAACCAAATGGCTTTATTTTATGCGTGATAGACTCAATAAGAACAATGTTTTCGAATTTGAAAATGATCCTGAAACAGTCATTTGCCCCGAAAACTCGGATTCGGTTCGAACAGCTGATGGCTCTTGCAACGACGAAAACAATCCGTTGATGGGAAAAGCGGAAACCCGCTTTGGTCGCACAGTGCCGGTAGAGGACACTTACACAGACTTTGACAATCTCATGAAGCCAAACCCACGTCTTGTAAGCATCAAACTGTTACAGCAAAATAGAAATTCTCCCGGCGATAAAGGGATTTTTAAGCCAGATACAACCCTCAATCTATTGGCTGGCGCCTGGATTCAATTTGTGATTCACGATTGGGTGAGCCATGGTGAAAATGAAATAACAGGTGCATACGCTCTTCCTCCGCCCAAAGGTGTATTTGATCCCTTTGGTAATGGTGTAATGCTCATTCCCGCAACAAAAGTTGATCATCGCCCTCCTACGAGCTCTATTCCCAGCGATTACAGAACCTATAAAAATGAGGTCACACCTTGGTTTGATGCTGGTCAAATTTACGGAAACAACTTAGAGACACAAAAATCCCTGCGAACAATGACAGATGGAAAACTCATTGTTCGAAGTGTGGTTGAAACAACTGAAGTTGATGGCAAAACGGTTCAATCAGTAAAGAATCGATTGCCGATAGCTGAAAACGGTGTCGAGAACACTGGATTTCGCCGAAACTGGTGGCTTGGACTCAGCCTTTTGCACAATCTCTTTGTGCTCGAGCACAATCGTATCGTGGATGAACTTATGGCACAGTATTCCGATCGCTACAATGCTATGGACCCAAAGGAGCGAGACCAGGAGCTGTTCGACAAAGCTCGCCTCATCAACTCTGCAATCATTGCAAAGATTCACACTATGGATTGGACTCCTGGCATACTCGCTCATCCTACGATCAAAAAAGGAATGTCATTTAACTGGACTGGCAATGGCTTAACAGCTTCAGATGATGTTAAATCGGGCTTGCTCCCTGAGATGTTAGGAGTGGTTGGTAAGGACAAGAAAATGTTCGATCAACCATATAGTTTAACAGAAGAGTTTGTTTCGGTGTACCGAATGCACCCCTTGCTCGTAAATGAGGTGAACTTTGTTTCTACTGAAGGCAAACAACTGGCCTCTGTACCTTTAAATGAACTGCGCGAGGAAAAATCCCATGCTGTGTCTGACAATATCCCGATGAAAGACCTTCTGTACTCATTCGGTCGTGCCAATCCCGGTCAGCTGACTGTTAACAACTATCCTGATTTCATGAGCAACTTGCAAGTCGAAGGACTTGGCGACTATATCCGATTCGATATGGGTGCAGTTGATGTTTTTAGAGATCGAGAGCGCGGAGTACCTCGCTACAATAAATTTCGCCGCCTAATGCACTTGAAGCCTCTAACCAAGATTGAGCAGATCACGGATGACACTAAAGTCCAAGATGCGCTTAACGAAGTGTATGGCGGCGACATTGAATTGGTAGACTTGCTTGTGGGTTGCTTGGCTGAATCCCACCGCCCGACCGGTTTTGGTTTCGGCGAGACGACATTTCAATTGTTCCTCCTCACTGCCACACGAAGGCTACAAACTGACAAGTTCTTTACGACTCACTACAATGCCAGTGTCTATACACAAAAGGGTCTCGATCTGATTGACCAAGCAAATATGAAAACCGTGCTCTTGCATCATTACCCTGAATTGGCTCCATCGCTAGAAGGTATTGACAATGCATTTAGCCCTTGGAAGGCGCCTAAAGAAGCCAAACAGTAAAGCTAACTCACCGATCCTCACAAAAGTGAACTCAGCTGGCGACCACTTCCCAAGGTCGCCACTGGTTCCCCCAAACAGCCAATTAACTTGAAAATATTAACTTTCACAAAGGATAAGACTGTGTTGAATCGTAAAATAAATTTAGGTCTTCTAACGCTCTTGAGCTTAACACCTGTATTTTCTGTAGCAACAGAGTGGACTCCTACTCATGGCGGGTTCGATGTAGCCAAAGGCCAATACTCCTACAATTCGATGTATGTCTTTAATCCCAATAGAGACAATGGATTTGGAGAAAAAAGTGAATACTCGACTCCTGAATCTATCAAGAATTACTTGATTGAACAGAACCGATACCCTAGCGATGCGTTGGTTCTAGGTTTAGGGATTCAGGTTGGCACGGATGCGTCCCCCACTGGGCGAGCCGGAGAACTTTTTATCAATTCAAAAATGAGTGATCAGACGATACAAGGTATTGCTGCTGATCCCGCAACGGGAAGAGCAGATAGGTTGGATGAGAAGGCACATCTCGGCTTTGCCCAAATCATTGTTGCCGATCCCAATTCTGGCATTACCAAATCATACGAAGCGTCAGAGGAAAGCAAAGGCACGGTTCTTTGGAATTTTTATACAGATGAGACTTCCAAACTCGGTGGTTTATTAAATTTGCACAACACTGCCGGTGATTACACAAACAAAATGTTTCAGTACACTCAAGACAACACCAATCAAAAGGCTCTAGACGTGGTTGTCGCTCAAAATCGCGTGTTTCAAGATCAAAATACTCTAGTTCTTGAAAACTTTAAAAAAACCAATCGCCCCGGTTTGATCTTTGGTGACTGGTTGGAGGCTATCAGGGACAATGGCTGGAACGCAGCCGCCGTTTTTGTCGAAGGTTCAATTCTTGCTCCAAACACCTTTCGCTTAGCGGCGCTATTAGACGTTCCTCTGCTGAGCACCTTTAAGCCACTTGCTTTTATATTTGAATCTGACTCGTCGGGCACGTCTAAAGACTGGTTGATGACGGGAGTCCTATTTGATCGCGACAATAATGAAGTTAAAGGTCAACTCAGCGATATTAATTACGCTATTGATTCACTTGGAAACGGATTCCACCTTCACGGCATGCAAGCCGATGAGCAGATGGCAGGTCACGTATTGTTTGCAATGCTTGGTGATGCAAATCTAAAGGTGACCTTGTACCCATTAGATATCGTAAACAACCGCACCGTTTTTAATAATGATTTGATCTTGGAAAAAGTGGCCGCGACAGATTCAACTCCAATGAAGTTGAAACTCACAAACAAAGGTGAAAACTATGTTCGAGGTATAAATGTCGTGATCGACTATCCACTCTTGAGCTGTGGAAGAAATGAAACCAAGACGCTAGACAAAAACGACCCTATCAAGCCAAACGAGAGCGTGGAAATACCTTTAGATAGAGATTGCACTCCAATAAGGGCTTGGATTAAGCCACGCCAGAAATTGCTTGAGGGCGGTGAGGGCACAGCAAACAACACGGTGTATTTTTAAAGGTAGTCCATGCAAAGCTGCACAGAGTTGATTAGAGCAAAGCCAACTTGACGGCCTTAGCGCACTAGGGCCGCAGTCTCTGTACTTTGCTTATCATCACAAATGCTTTTGACTCTAGCCGCATACACTCGCTGCGGATAAGCGCCCACCTTGATTCGCTTCACTTCTTTTTTCTCACTGTAAGAAACGAAAGACACATCATCAGAGCCGCGATTTGAAATCACACAGTACTTGCCATCGGAACTATTGATGGCCCAACCTGGGTGCTTACCCACTTGAATGAACTTTTGCTCTTTCAGCTCCGGCCGAGAGACCAGAGCTACGTAATTTGAGACGGTGCCAGCGATACACAGCGTATCTTCGTTTGTTGACAGCACAATGCCATGATGAGCCGCCTCTTTGGGGTAAGCACCATCCATCGCCTTGGATTCATCCGTCTCGGGCAAAGCGATCGTGCGCGAGATCTTTTGCGTGCTCAAATCAAACTCAAGAAAACCATGAAAATCCGAAAGCTGCAAAAACATCAATTTGCCATCATGGGTGATGTCAAAGGGCCTGACGCCAGCACTGAACGGAAATGTTGTTGCCACCTTATAAGTGTTGGCATCCGCCACGGTTATGTGATCGCCCTTGAGCTCACCAACGTAAACCAACTTTTCATCAGGAGAAAAGTGAATCCCATGAGGACGGCTTTTTGTTGAAAAACTACCAACAATTTCGCCCTTAGCGGTCTCAATGACTTGCACTGTTTTTGCTGTGATGGCCGAAACAAAAATGCGATCACCACTTTTTGACAAGGCCATATGGTCGGCTCGATAGCCCTTGACGGGAGTGCGCCACAACATCTTCATACTGGGAATTGCGAAGGCCACCACGTCGCCGACACTGCCACGTGAAACATATAAGATTTGCCCGTCTGGTGAAATGGCCACATCGTCAGCGTATTTCCAGTCGGCATACCAATTGATAAATTTATGAATCAAACTCCACTCAGATTTTCGCTTTTCAAGGTCAGGATTGACGTTAATTGTGCAGGAGACCTCTTGGGTTGACGGATCAATCACCGACACTGTTCCACCAACATTATTGGCCACCAAAATCACGTCCTGAAGCTCGGCATGACTGGTTACAGATACAAACAAGCAAAGCATTGAACACAATACCAAATTTTTACCGCAAATATTCACAACCGCCCTCCAAATTTTAGCTACAATAGTAAGCAAACCGCTTTCCGGTCAATACTTACTACAATAGTTACATTCTGCACAGGCGGTTTCCCCACTCTCTTTGATTTGGCGCCGTCCAGACCTGAAAAATTCCCAGAACTGTCCAGATAATATGCATTTCACTGCGCCAGCCTGCATATTACTGGTCAGGTCATTTGCTTGCGTATGTATCTTTTTCTCAAGCGCGGCGAATTCCAGGAAGGCCGCGCCGTTTGGCCTGATCGGAAAGATCGTATTCCTTACCAGAGCCTGACCTGGTGGTATTGGCATTGGACTGCATCGGAAAACCAAATCCCGCCTTGCCACTGACTTCATAGTTACTGGGCTGAATACCACAAGAACGTAGCAGTTCGACAAACAGGTGACCATCAGGCAAACCGTCGCTATTGCGTGCATTGGCATAGCTAAAGAATCGACCGGATTTAAAGTAGTCAGTGCCGCCAAACATGAGTGTGCAGCGATTGTAGTAAGAGTGAGTGTCCATACAAGCACCCATATTGTTGGTCCAAATGATCAAAGTGTTGTCTAAGAAAGTCCGACCATTGGCCTCTTCGACATTGAGAAGATCAAGCAGGTAGGCGATCTGCTCACCTTGCCAGCGGCCAATTTTACCCCAGTTGTTGCGCATGCGAATTCCTTCTGCGTCGTTTCGATAGGCGTTGTGACTGATTTGAAAGTGAAGCTGATCCTGAACACCTAAGAAATCATATTTGAAATCACCATTTTTGGAATCGTCTGACATCAGTTGTAAACCGAACACATGAGCTCGATTGCACTTAATGGCTGCCGCGATCAACTCTGTATGACTCTTGATGGCCTGGCGATGATCCAGCTGATCCGGTGCCACGGAGAAAGCGGCATTAAATACCTGTTTTTTAGTGCAAAAACACTTCCTGTTCAGAAAGGATTTAATCTAGGTAGACGGCAATTGTCTGTGTATGAGCTGATCATTGCAAAATTAATGTACAAAATATCCTAACTTCTATTTGCGCGGTTAACGCGCAGACAATGGTGTGCGTCCTTTTGAATTCAAAAGCCATGTTAGGGCGTCTGGCAATCTTTGCCGCCAATAGGCCATACTATGACCTGGGTTTGATTGAATTGAGATATTTGACTGGGCAACATGGCAATCGCTCTCGTCAGCACAGATCTGAGGGTTGTTTGCAGCACCGAATAGGCGAGCCCAAACGGTTGCCGATGTCGGAAATCTCTCTCTGCTGAGACCAAAGTCTTTCACATGAGTTTCAATCCAGAACGAGACCAGCGCCAAGCGCTTCTCAACGCCGCTAAAATCATTGAGGATGCGGGCTCCAACACTGGTGACATTGAGGCTGAACGGCAAATCCTGACGCTCTGAACTCAATCCTAAAAATGAGTCTTTAAACATCGCAGGCACCTCAGACTCTGTGGATCTAAAGATCGGACTCAATGATACAAAGGCGCTAAACAATTGCGGGTAGTCGATGGCGAGCTTCATCGCACCGTGGGCTCCCATTGAAATTCCAGCCACCAGCCAGGGAGCATTCTCCAATTCTGGAAATTTGTGCATTACGAACTCTCGCAACTCCTGGGCAATAAATTTCTCCCAACTCCTGGAGCCCCTTCCAAGCCAATAGTCGGTCGCAGTCCTTCCCTCAGAATCTTTAAATAGGTCCTGAATACTAATGACTATTGCCGGATTTTTTTGATACGCGGCAGACCCAAACCATCCCCCTAGCCCCGCGACCTCAATCATCAGGCCATCCGGTTGATCTGGAGAAATCGCATAGCCATTGCCATGTAAAAACAGAATCACAGGGGTATCAGGTTTGATCCGTGAGGGCATCCACGCCTTGGCATAGATAAGTGCTTTGTCTTCTGGCCTACCCAAATGAAGGGAGGGGATGAACCATTTTTCTGATGCGACTTCAATTGCGGATGCAAATGACTCCTCAAGTTTTTGACATTGTGCCGGCAAAGGGCACTCAGCTATTGCAGTGGAATCCCCGGCATTCGACACCAAGGCAAACTGAAGGAAAAAGAATAGAGCAAGAGCATGTATCGTCATCACGGATAGGATCCTTAGCAAAAGTCCTACCGTCTTTGCGACTGGCCATCAATTTGACACTCGGGATGAAAAGTTTACCTCATACGGGGCAACCACTCTCATGGCGTCGATCCTGCCGGCGGTGTCAAACTACTGATGGCAGTGATCATGGCATCAAGCTTAATATGAAATTAAGCTTTACTAATGTTTACATTCTACCAATTTAGTTTTACTTCTTTGCCTGAACTTTAGCAGATCTCGAATGGGAGAATGGTCAGTGACAAGAATGGATTTAGATATCTTACATCGTCAATCTGAAGCACTGCAGGCCTCGGCGCAGTTTCTAAAAAGAATGTCGAGCCGGCGCACCGTTCGGCATTTTTCCCCTGAGCCCGTTGAGCGCGAGCTCTTATTGAATGCCATCAAAACTGCCGGCACTGCGCCGAGCGGCGCCAATCGACAGCCTTGGCATTTTGCGCTGATCACCACTCAGGAAGTAAAATCAAAAATTCGCGAGGCTGCGGAGGCCGTTGAACAGAATTTCTATTCAGAACCATCCTTGAAATCCTGGGTCGAAGACTTAAAGCCCCTGGGTACAAGTGCCACGAAAGCACATTTAACAGAAGCTCCGGCATTGATTGCCGTATTTAGCCGTTCCGTAACCCAAACAGAAGAAAACAAAACGCAAAGAACCTATTATCCCATCGAATCAACGGGAATCGCTGTTGGCCTGTTGATCGCGTCTCTCCACAGTTCGGGGCTTGCCACGCTCACTCACACGCCTCGGCCAATGTACTTTTTAAACGAGCTCTTGGGCTTTGATAAAACCTATCGGCCCTTTATGATTGTCACCACTGGGCACCCCAAAACCCCTATTGAGCTGCCAGATATCACCAGAAAAAAATTCAATCAAATTTTTAGTGAGTTCTAGCCTCAATTTTGGTTTCGCCAAGGGATCGCTCGCGCCAGAGTGCAAAGATGGCCGGATATACCAAAAGCTCCAACAAAAATGAAGTGAAGATCCCGCCAATCATGGGGGCCGCCATTCGCTTCATCACATCGGCACCGCTGTCCGCAGAGCTTGCCCACAAGATTGGGAGCAGCGCCAGAAAGGTTGTCAGCACCGTCATCATCTTGGGTCTAATGCGCTTTACCGCCCCAATGTGAATGGCTTCCTTCAGATCTACAAATGAATTCATCTGACCCGTGGCTTTCTTTTTTTCGTAAGCCAAATCCAGATACAGAAGCATATAAATGGCAGTCTCTGCATCCACGCCCAGGAGCGCAATGAGGCCCACCCAAACGGCAATACTCATGTTATAATCGAGAGCATACAAGAGCCAAATTGCGCCAATGGCTGAAAATGGAATTGCTAGTAGCACAATAGATGTCTTCACTGCAGATTTGGTATTCATATAGATCAGTATCAGAACAATCAACAGTGTGATGGGCAGCACCACCTTTAGCTTTTCTTTAACCCTCGCCATACTTTGATACTGGCCACTCCAAATAAGCGAATATCCTGCCGGTAGTTCTAAGTTGTCATTGACCGATTGCTTTGCCCTTTTGACATAGCTGCCAACATCCGGGGTGCTCAGATCCACATACACATAGCCCGTTAGCAGCCCATTGTCGTTTCGAATCATTCCTGGTCCATTGACCATTTCGATGGTTGCAACTTCAGAAAGGGGAATCTGATATCCTTTTGGCGAATCAAGAAGAATTCGTCTAATGTCTTCTTTGTTTTGACGAAAAGCCCTCGCATAGCGAACATTGACTGAGTAGCGTTCGCGGCCTTCCACTGTGGTGGTGACGTTTTTTCCACCCAGGGCCGTGGAAAGAATTGCCTGCGCCCGATCTATCGAAATTCCGTGGCGAGCAAGGGCTTCGCGATTGAAATTGAAATCAAAAAAGAAGCCGCCGGCCGCTCGCTCTGCAAAAACACTTCTTGTTCCTTCAACACCGCTGATGATTTTCTCGACTTCAATTCCGATCCGCTCTATCTCTTTAAGGTCAGATCCAGCGATTTTGATACCTATGGGAGTGCGAATACCCGTGGTCAACATGTCGATGCGACCCTTAATGGGAAGTGTCCAAGCATTGGTGAGGCCTGGAAATTTCATTTTGCTATTCATTTCTGCGATCAGCTCTTCCCAGCTCATAAAACTGGGAGTGATCCATCGAAAGGGGGTCTGCAGAAGATCGGGAAGAAAGGAATACCACCTCTCTTTGGTGCGCCATTCCCGTTGATCTCGCAGAACGACAACTGTTTCCATCATTGAGAGAGGTGCGGGGTCGGTGGCCGTGGCAGCGCGCCCTGCCTTTCCGTGAACACTCACCACTTCAGGAAAGCTCATCAATATTTGATCTTGCTTTTGCAATAGGTTTTGGGCTTCTGTGACAGAAATTCCTGGCATGGTTGTGGGCATATACAAAATCGTGCCTTCATTGAGTGGTGGCATAAATTCTGAACCCAGCTTAAAATAAACTGGAATCGTCGCAACAACCATTAACACCGCGATGACCACCACTTTTATTCGATGCTCCACCACCCAGTCCACAGTCGGGCCATAGACACGAAATAAAAATCGACTGATGGGATGATTTTCTTCTGCGCGGATCGTGGGAGAAAAAACAAAGTTCACGATCTTAGTGAACCATGTGGGCCCCTGAGTGACTTCTTTGGTTCTAGTGAAAATTATAAGCAGTGCAGGAACCAAGGTGATAGAAAGCACTGACGCCACAAGCATGGCCAGCGTCTTGGTATAGGCCAGCGGCTTAAACAATCGCCCTTCTTGAGCCTCCAGAGCAAAAATGGGCAAAAATGAAACCGCAATCACCAAGAGTGAATAGAAACTGGCTGGGCCCACCTCTTTGATTGACGAAATGATGATGTCTGTTGCGTTACCTTGTTGTCCACCTTCTCGCCATTCTTCCAACTTTTTATGACAATTTTCGACCACAACAATTGCGGCATCCACCATAGCACCAATTGCAATGGCAATGCCTCCCAATGACATTATGTTTGCCGACACATCCATTAGATACATCAGAATGAACGATATCACTACGGCCGTTGGCAAAGTGATGATCGGCACCAGGGCACTGGGAATGTGCAATAGAAAGATAAGAATGACCAGTGCCACAACGATCATTTCGACTATGAGCTCATGAGTAAGAGTATTCACTGAGCGCTGAATCAACTCACTGCGATCGTAGGTTTGAACAACTTCAACTCCCTCTGGCAAGGATGGCTTGAGGTCTTCAATCTTCTTTTTGACCCGTTCAATCACTTGATTGGCATTTTCACCAAATCGCATTACAATGATTCCACCGACCGTGTCACCCAGACCATTGAGATCACCGAGTCCGCGTCGAATCTCGGGTCCACGAACAACCTTAGCTACATTTTTAACATAGATGGGCACGCCACGATTGTTCACGCCAATGACAATGTTTTCGATGTCCTTTTTTGTTTTGGCGTACCCCTTGGCGCGGATCATATACTCCGTGCCAGAAAACTCGATGATTCGTGCTCCGGTTTCGCTGTTACCTTGCTTTATGGCCTCTGAAACTTTGGTGAGCGGCACATTGTAAGCTCTTAGGGACTCAGGATTGACTTGGACCTGATATTGATTTTCAAAACCACCAAAAGAAGCCACCTCTGAAACACCGGCGACAGCCTGCAATTGATATCTTAAGAACCAGTCTTGAAATGATCGCAAGTCCGCAAGATTTCGTTTTCCTGAAGTGTCTTTGAGAGCGTACTGATAGACCCAGCCAACTCCTGTCGCGTCGGGACCAAGTTCTGTTTGTACACCCTCGGGAAGTTGCGGAGTGATTTTGGAGAGGTACTCGAGCACCCGTGACCTTGCCCAATAGATGTCAGTGCCATCTTCAAATATGGCATAGACATAGGAAGCACCAAATGTCGAAAGTCCGCGAATGTCCTTGATCTTGGGAACACCCAAAAGACTCGTGACAATGGGATAAGTGACTTGATCTTCTACAATATCGGGACTTACATTCCAAGTCGAATAGACAATGACCTGTGTATCAGACAGATCAGGAATCGCATCAATTGGAATGTTCTTCATGCTGTACCAACCGCCCACCAGTGCCGCGACCACAGCAAAGACTGTAATGAAACGATTTCTTGCGCAAAATTCGATGATAGATAGTAGCATCTGTTCGTACCTCTCTAGTGGTTATGAGCGCTTGAGGCACTCCCCGCACCCTGAATGACGGATTTCAATCTTGACTCTGAATCGAGCATAAAATTTCCTCCAATCACCACCTCTTCACTTGGCTTCACACCTGCGGCAATGGCCGCCTCTTTGTCAGTTTCTAAAAGCACAGTCACAACTCGAGGTTCAAATTTTCCTTCGCCCTTTTTTACAAAGACATAGGTCTCTCTGCCCGTATCCATAATGGCCTCCAGTGGAACCGCAAGATGCTCACCGACTGGCGCAAAAATTGTGATGTTTACATAGGATTCTGGGCGAATTGAAGGATGATTTTCATTTAGCTGAATCCGCACCTTGGCCGTTCTGGTGTCTGGGTCAATCACCTGATCAATAGATATGACCTCTCCGGCCAGAGTCTTACCTTGCAGAAAGTTTGCCGTAATTTGCGCAGAGAGTCCCTTTTTCAGATACGGCAGATCCACCTCAAATATGTCTGCATAGATCCAATTGTCCTGACCCTTGCCACTAACAAGAAGACCTTCTGACTGCGATCCTCTTTTTGCCAGATTTGCAGTCTGCTCGTCAGAGAGCCCCAAAACTTTCAAACGAATCTTTGAAGATCGAATCATCTGTCTGGTGTTTTCTCTAACGTCAGCCAAAGGTGAGTTTTTGATCTGCTGCCACTGTCTAAGCGCCTCTAAGTATTCACTTTGCGCTGTATACAGCTCAGGATCAAAGGCAATTCGACCGGGAGCACGAATGGATTTAAAAAGTGGTTTGAGTTCAGCTCTTCCCAACTTAATGCCAATCATCTGTTGTTTGTTCAGTGATAGCTCGAAACCCACATGCCCCTTGGGCACATCAGCTTGATTGGCCTGGTCCGCTGGTGCATCTGTTGTCATTTCTGAATCAGCTGCCGCGTGGGCCGCGTGCGTCTCTGGATCCTCTTGCTCTTGATCTTGATCTTGAACCAACACCAGATCCATCCCGCAAATAGGACAGGTGCCAGGCTTTTCAGATGTGATTTGCGGATGCATAGGACATACATACATCGTTGCTGCCGCAGAGTCTTGTTGTTGAGTTTGCTTGGAGGTGCCTGTCTTCTTTTCGCCGCTGAAAAACCACCAAGAGCTAGCGCCAACCACTACAAGTAAAATTGTAAAAATAATTACAGATCGTTTCATATTATTGCCCCTCAATTTTGTTCGCTAGGTCAGACACCGAATAACCGAGCCGCGCTTCTAGCTGACTCAATTGACTCACATATTGCCTGAGTGATTGAAAAAATCCCGTGCGAACTCGGTACAAAGATCGCTCGCTGTCCAGAAGATCTAAAAAGGAAGTCCTGCTAGCCTGATAGGCCGATCGTGCCGATTTGTAGGCACTCTGAGCTTGCGGGATCAAACTGGTTTCATAAATATTAAGAGTTTTTGAACCCGTCATCACTTTACCGTTCAAATCCTTAACCGCAGCAGCAAGCTTTTGAGTGGCATCCGTCACTTTAAACTCCTGTGACAATTTTTTGGCTGAGGCGGCAGAGGCTTCAGAGCTTTTCTTCCAGAACCAGAGTGGAATGGTGATTCCCACAGAATAAATTTTAGAATCCTCAGGATCCCCGGCGATCCTTTGTTGATACTGAATTTGAAGATCTGGAGCGTATTCCCATTTGTACAATGAGCCTAGGTACTCTGCCTCTTTTAACAAATGAACTTCACTTTGAATCACCGGTGATTTGTCATGCAGCTCTGAGGTCAAGGCTGCAAGTGAACTGGCAATACCGCTAGAGCTGACTCTCGGCGGAGTGATGTTCTGATCTGCCAACTCCAAGCGTGCTAAAGTGGCATCACCAATGACCGCTCGGAGGCTGTCTTGCAATGCCTCCTCCTCTTGAGTCTGGCGAATCAGGTCCAACTCCAGCTGAGTCAGCTCAAAGTGAGCTTTCATTGAATCACCTTGTGGCGATTTTCCGGCGGCGTACTTTTTCTCGGCAATTCTCGCAAACTCTTTTACCGCTTGCATATTAGCCTGAGTGAGCTGAATGATCTTCTGCGCAGAATAGATCGCAAAAAAGATTGTGGTCACCTGACTGCGCACCTCCAACTGCTCCACTGCAAGCCTGGCTTTAAAACTTTCAGCCCGGCTCTGCTGAATCTTTGCCTGCAGGTAGTACTTAACAGGAAATCGAACCCGCTGGGTGATGGTGCCATATTGCGTGCGCATATTTCGATCGAGAGTAGAAATGCCCAACATTGGATCCTCTAAGGTGGCCTTTGCAGACACTAGAGAATCTTCAGCCTCGGCCATGCTTCTGGATGCCGCAATGCTGGGACTGTTTTTGTAAGCCAAGTCAATCAGCTCGGGCAAGTTCATTGCAGACACCGCCTGGCTGAAAAGGCCATGCAGCAGACTGCTGAAAAGTACATAGTATATAACACGCATAAGGTCTCCTGTAGCAAAGCTCACCTATCACTTGGGTGCACTTCAACAATGAGGCGCTGAGAGCTCCGCAGAGTCAATTCAAAAGGCAATTCCTACTTTAGCCAAAGCAACAATTGCAGTCGTCAATGCTATGAAATATTTTGTGATCTAAATGAGAAGTCTTCTGAGCCGCAGATGCAGGCGGACTTTTGTGAGAACGGGCGAGGACGAAACAACTAAATAAGCGACATTGAGCGGCTGGGAAAACTCTGCGAGGATTGGCTCAGCAGTGATAAAAAATCGCTGTCCGCTCTCATTGTCAATGTTATGAACAGACAAAAGCTCGACCTTTATCAAACTCTGATCACAAAACACCATCGCACATCCGTGAGTGGACTTCGACGAGTTTGAAGAGGGATTGGTGGACTGTTCAGAAGACTGATTGGCAGATGAACGGGTGGCTTGCTTTGCTTCACTCTGTCCGTGGCAGTGGCTGTCGCCGCGCTTACTGACGCCACTATTTGCTTTGGAAGGACTTTTTACACTTTCATTTATTACAAGACCGGCATTTGAAATCTCAGATCGAAACACTTGAGCACTCTGTTCACAGACCTTAGCACAGGCAAGGGCTGTCGACTGATTGGCCGTAAAGACTAAAAGTGAGAATATAGCAACTATGCACCTGGCGTTCATCATTTGCTCCTGAGATCCAACATAAGTACCAAAGAAAGATCTGTCAATTTCGCTTATCGGTAGCGCTACAATTTTCTTAATAGGTGGAGCTCAATGCCGCTCTCTAAGGTTCACGGCAAGATGCGCTTTATGCGGGGAACCATCGTGTGCACCCGTCGACAATAATTGAGATACTTTTCTCCCCATTTGCGAATCAAATCGCGCTCCTCATAAGATACCCCGATAATAACATACACTGTGAAAAGAATGCTAAATTGAAATCGATCATATGTCATGGTTGGGGTTGCCCACAGTCCAATCAAGGCCCCCGTCATGATGGGATGTCTATCAAATCTGTACATTAGACGCTCTTTAAACGGAAGTTTTGGTGGAACTTTGTTTACTAAAGAGTACCAAACTTGCTCAAGGCCAAAGAGCTCAAAGTGATTGATACAAAATGTCGCCAAAAACAGATAGGCCCAACCGAACACCCCCAATGCCGTAGTTACCATTTTGAAAATCGGAATATCAACTTGCCAAAGAGTCGAAGGATTGACTTGCCAGAGAGCCAACATAATCCAAGTCACAATGGCAGTCGCAAGAACATATGTTGAGCGCTCCGCCTCATTGGGAATGACCCTGGTCCACTTCTCTTTGAACCAAGGGCGGGCCATAATTGAATGTTGCAAGCCAAACAGCGACATTAAAAAAATATTAAAAATCAGAGCTAGCCACGGACTGCTCAGCGAAAAAGGTTCTTTTTGAAACTTAACAACTCCGACACTCACCGCGATGATACCCAACAATGCAGAAACACCTAAAAGGTAACTGACGATCCCATAAAAAAATATTGTGCTTCGACGAATCCAACCTCTGCGCGCAACTGATTCTTTGCTCACCTGCTCCCCCCATAAATTAATTTTTTGTTTATGAAACTAAAACACAAAGTCCTTGCGGTCGCAATCTTGGCCGCTAGCTGTAAAACTTTTTGCCAACTGTCTACTCTTACTGGCCCCTGCCGCCATGAATGGTGGTGTATGGACTCTGACCACATGATCCGGCCTGACCTGCGGCACTCCTTTTGCAATTTCATGACCCATGTCGAAGCCTATTCCAACCCCCGAATTGAATCATAGGTAATCGTACCGAAAGTAGCAGTTGAATTGCATTGCGGC
>CAYMBJ010000007.1:0-18891 GCA_964388665.1 uncultured Pseudobdellovibrionaceae bacterium
GCTAAATCAACCGGCTCTCTTGCCGACTTTCAACTAAAAATGAAATTTCTCCGAGTGGGGCTAAATGGGACTGTAACTGATAGGGTCTGAGAGCCCAAAGTATTCGGGTTTGCAGCTCTCCCAGATGGAAAGCCTGCCTCATAACAAGGATTACTAGTCGCGAAGTAAGGAGATTTGTGGTCTGGTTGACCATCAGTCGTAATGATTACGTTTGAACCACTTTTAGTTAAGGTTACTCGGCAAGAGAAATTCAACCAAAAACCACTTAGACCCTGTGCTTCGCGACTGGCCAGGCAAGAAGAAGTATCGCGAGTCAGTTTGTAACAACCATTGGAGCTCGCGGTGGTTTGTGTAGTGTTGGCGGTTAACGTGCATTCGCTTGAGCTTCCGCTCGACCCCCCAGAGTTTGTGGCGGTTGAAGAACCACTGCATCCGAAGTTTCCGACTCCTACTAATAATAGGAAAAGGCACCCATTAAAAAATTGTTTGGACCTGGTGGTATACATGATTGCTCCATAAAGGTATTTTTAGTAAGTCGAATTCGTCGACTTATATTGGCATTGTTTGATTGAAAGTCCCACTGGTCAAGTCCAGGATGAATCACCTTATTACACTTTCAACATTCCTGTTCATAGATTGTGGTAATTGATTCAGCCATTGCACCTCATCCAGTCTGTGTGACCTAGAAGTGTGAAATGGAGGCGGTCCATTAGAAGTAGCTTCTTGGATAGGCTCCTGGAAAGTTGGTAGTGTCGTCGGTAAAGTCCTTCCAATCACGCCTGTCTTGAAAATTTTCCTCTGGAAAGTCCGTCTCGTTGCCACTCACGTTTGCGTCAGCAGTGTTTGAATTGAGCTGAAATTGACTGACTGTATTCCATTCGCGAACCATGATCTTGATTTTTGCATAGACCTCAAAAGCTTCATCTGTGCACCAGTAGTCGTAGTAGGCGTTGGTTGTAAATCCATTGGGATTCAAAACAGGAGTTGGCAAGGTGTTTTCGTCCTCATAAAAATTCGCGACGTAGATATTGGAGTATGCCAGTTTTGCCACAGGTGAATTGATTTCATACAGTCCCGTGAAGGGGTCTGCGTCTTGTTCTTGCCCTGTATCCTCTTCGTCGGCTGACTTTTTTACGGTTGCCGTTGGTGCTAGGAGTTTGGCCAAGGCAGGAAAGGCTTTGAGGTACGAAGGTTCATTTTTAGCGGGGAGCCAATCCGCTCGGGACCGAGTCAGTTCTCTTCCATACAGCTGCGGATGATCGATGATCTTTGCAGAGCCCGCAAATGCCTCGCCAAAATCAAAGTCAACAATACTGGCGAGGTCCCCACCCAGATGTAGTTTGTTAGAAGCGCCGGTATCAATAAACAAGCGTTCCGCAATGGGTCTAGGAAAGCCGTCTCTATCGACTTCTTGAGTGTCCATTGCTGGGCCAGAAAAGCAGGCGGTGGGTCGGCCACCCCAATCACGGAGCTCTGTGCTGACAGTAAAGCCCCCCATGCCGTCGGGCTTGGAGATGCTTGCTGTGTACTCTCCTTTACAACAGTTGCTGCCATCAGGATTGATGCTGTAGTCGTATTTACAGTAAATTTGACCTTTGCTGAGATAGACAGAACTTCCAGATGAGCCACCTGAATAGGTCACAGTTGGTTGAATTTCGCCTGCGGAATTTTCGAAGTAGCTAATGGCGGTTGGGCCCACGCCAGGTTCCCGCAAGGCAAAGTAATAGGGCCTGCGCCAGATGTAGCGACATTTGGGGTGAGAGGGAACATTGTACTTGAGAGTCAGCTTGGTCATATAGGTGTCATACTCTTGCATCTCCACGATACAGGTTTTACTTCGATCCGCCGCCAGCGGAGCATCGAGGTCAACAGTGCACTTGGTATCCCAGGATTGGTCTTTGACATGGGTGTACCCGGTAACGCCGGTCTCAGGGATCCCATGAACATAAAAGAGACTTGAATTGGTGGGCTCTGGATCAACAGGGGTGCTGTCGTCTGTGCCGCCGCCGGTGCTTGAAGAGTTGTTGCTACCCGTGCTGGTGCCTTGGCAGGCCATTAGGCTGAAAACGCTCATCACCAATAAACATTTGAACAGGGAATCCATGTAGGCCTCCTTAATAAAAACAGGCTCTTGGCTTTTAGATCGGCCAAGGTGCTGGCGACTGTAGGTGAGGAGGGAGGCTGAAGATGGAATTGGCCTATGGTAGGGCGGCACGGACGAGACAAAGATCCTAGAGTGTTTCAAGTTAGCACGATTCAGTCAGGATCGGGTCAGTCAAGACGCTAGGTTTCTTAATTTGGCTACTTGTTTTGGTTTTCGGAAGAGTGCTTTTCGGAGGAGGGCTCTTTGGAGGATTCATGGTCGTGCGACTGGTGTTCTTGTATGTCCTTGGCCTTCTTGCCGGTGATGCCCACCCATTCAGGAAAGAGCAGCGCGATGGCGATGAAGGCCATCAGGCAAAACGCAAAGAAAAAGCTTAAAATCCATAGAATTTCCATCCCACCACCTAAGATCTACACAGTACTACATAGAGCTTGACCTAGCAAACAACGCTTTTTACAACCCCAAAAGAGATGAGTTATAAAGTCAAAGACCACTACTATCATAGAGCCAAAGAAGAGAATTTCAAAGCTCGCAGCGTCTACAAGCTTCAAGAGATTGATCAACGATGGAAGCTCGTAAAACCAGGACAGGTGCTCATAGATCTGGGCGCTTCGCCAGGGAGTTGGACGCAGTACTTGAGTCAAAAAATTGGCACCAAGGGCCGACTGTTTGCGATTGATCTTACGCCTGTGGATGTGAGCAGTCTCTCGCTAAAGTATGACAATGTTGAGTTTGCTCAAGGCGATGCCTTTGACTTTGATTTTCAGTCGCATTTTCAAAAATTTGGATGGACCGCGCCGGTATCGGGCGTGCTTTCCGATATGGCGCCCAAAACCACAGGGATCCGTTCAGTGGATCAGGATCGATCCGCAGAACTTTGCAAATCTTCACTGCAAACTGCGCAAAAGTATTTGGCTCCGGGTGGATTTTTTATCTGCAAATTGTTTTTTTCAAATAACTACAAAGAGATCGCAGGCGAAATCAAAAAGTCCTTTGCAAAACTAGAAGTGATCAAGCCAGATTCCACCCGAAAAGAAAGCACAGAGGTCTTTTTGGTGGGCCTTTCTTACAAAGGACACGCCCGTTGATCCTGTCCCCAAATTCAGGCTACGGATTGAATTTTATATAGACTGAAATCAGAATATAGAGCAAAAGGCCACCAATCAACAGTCTGGCAATTCTTCTCTGTTTGGATTTGACATTGGCAATTTGGCTCTGCATTTCGAGCTGCTCTCTCTCAACATCTCCAGTGGCTTTGTCAATTGTGGACCCAGAATCCTGCATGGACGCGATGTTTTCTCCAGTGGTGATTTGCCAAATTTTTGCTTCAAGATCCTCATGTGCCGCTAGCTCATTTTCCTCAAGCTCGAGGTAAAACATCTGCCCAAGTGCATTTCGTGTGCGAAACTCAGCCAGCGCCACCATGTTTTCAGGTGCATTGCTGATCTCGGCTTTTCTGTCCAACTCATTGGCCTGGATGCGAAAAGGAACGCCACGTCCATTGAGCTCCTTTGAGAGCTTTTCGATGTCTTGCGGAATAAAGGGGCCAAAGATTTTACTCATACTCTCGGGCTACCATGAGTGAGGCAAAACCGCGAAGTGATTTCGTCATCTAGGCGCACCGCCAGTCTGATATGTGGCAAATCGTCTGGAGCAAGTGGGAGCAATTTGGCTCCGTCATGTTGGTGCTCTTTTTGAATGGCTATGTTGCGATCGTTCGCGTAGGGCCATCATGGTCCATTCAGCGCGAGCCACTATAAACAAACGGGGAGAAGAAAATGAAAGTGAAAGTGAAATCAGTATTCAATGCGGCGAAAAGCAAAAATAAATTCCATTGGCAAACTTTGTGTTTGGCTTTGGGGTTGCTGTGTTCCAGCGCCGTGATGGCCGCGCCGGCTTATCCTGCCAATGAAGGGGAAGCTTACTTTGCTTACGATGGCGTGCATTTGCGTTTTGACAATCCAAAGGTCATCGTCAATGGCAAAAAGGCTTGGGTGCACAAAGAGGCCGCTCACGCTTTTTGCAACGATATTTTTTATGCCAATGCTCAAGACATCTCGACAAAGAATCGACATGACGAGAGATTTGCCAAATTCAATAGCTTCGAATGGAGCACCTTCAGTGCCAATAAAGAAAAAGCAGTTTCGCACATAGATTGTGGGCCCCTTCCCGAGATTATTGACTGATCTCAGGTCCTCCTCTTTTGGAAAAATGCCTAAGTTTGTGGGGGTTTCTTCAATTTTTGAAATCTTCGTTGACAGATGTCACGCCTGATCTGTAGGCATGACATCTGGCGTGGCTTCTCGGCCATCGGCCCAGAAAAAACCAGACTGGTTTTAAAGCAAATCGGTAACCTAGGAGGAAATATGAGAATTCTACTTTCGGTGTTTTTGATTTTGGCTGCTCGGGGGAGCTTTGCCATAGCAGCATCTGATGACGAGGTCATGACTTCAGCTGGCGATCTTTCTGTTGAAAGCATCGTCGACAACTACAATGGGTACCCTTACCCAAATCAACCCTTGCCACCGGGCCCCTTCCCAGGTCCAAACCCAGGTCCCTACCCGGGCCCAAATCCTGGCCCCTATCCGGGTCCAAATCCAGGTCCTTATCCTGGCCCTTATCCGGGTCCAAACCCAGGTCCTTACCCTGGTCCAGCCTATCCCAATCATCCGCATCCAGGTCGACCCATTTATGTTTGTACCTACCAAGGCGGCAGCGGATATTATTACCAAGGCTGGGGAGTGACTCCCAACATTGCCAACCAGTACGCGCAGCAGTATTGCTACAACAATGAATACTACTGTTACTATCAGGGCTGCTTCATTCGCCATTAGTAGGCTGCTGAAAAACTCAGCTACAGGCTATCAATAGGCTCCCGAATACTCAGATTCAGGCTGTTAATCTTTATTTGGTTTGTGAGGCTCGCAGTTCACATTGCAAGCCTCACCGCAGTCCTCGAGCTCAATCGTCGCGTGAATGGGTGCCAGGTGCCCCAGGCGCTCGCGAATTTTTTCTTTTAAGCTGGCCTGCTCATTAGCGGCAACACTGTGCACAGCATGCAAGGTCACCACGTGCTTTTCGCCGTCCAAAGTCCACAGATGCAGATCATGAACCTCCACCAGTCCCGGAATGTCTTTAAGGCTTTCGGTCAATGCTGAGGTGGTGAGTCCCTTTGGCGCTCTCTGCAGTAAAATGTCAAAGCTACTCTGCAGTGTGACGTAAACGTTTTTCAAAATGAAGAGCGAAATGATGATGGCCAATGCGGGATCGACCCAATACCATTTAAAGGCAATGATCAGCAGCGAGCCGATGAGCACAGCGCCCCAGCCTAAGCAGTCTTCGATCAGATGAAGACGAATCATCGCCTGATTGACTCCGCGAGAGTCTTTCATTCGCAGCACCGCCCAGGCATTCACAGAAAACCCCAAGATTGCCAGGAGGAGCATGCCCGCTCCATGTGGCTCAGCCGGATCGTTGATGCGCGAGAGGGCCTCTTTTAAAACAAAGGCTGATGAAATGAGCAATACCGAGCCCAGAGCCAGGGCCGAGAGGACATTGCGTCGAGCATATCCGTAGGTGAACAGTGCATCGGGCTTTTTCAGAGCCATGTACTGCATCCAGATGGCAAAGCCCAAGGCCAGTGCATCGCCAAAATCATGAACAGCATCAGCAAATACAGACAGACTCTGTGTCCACAGAGCGCCGCCTAGTTCAAAAATAGCAAAGCCCAAGTTGAGCAAAAGCACAAAGGTCAGGCGGCTGGTGCTATCTTTATCGATATCAAAGTGAAAATGGTGATGGCCACTGCTGCCGTGACTGTGACTATGACTGTGGCCATGATCATGATCCTTGTGATGGTTATGATCGCTGTCATGGCTGTGAGTGCCTGGGGAGTCTTTACTCATATCAGCGAGCAGTTTAATGCTTAATTCAGCAATTAACACGCAATTTCTTGGTCTTTATGGCCTGAGTCTTTTATAAAAGAGAGTTCATTTTTTAGCAGTATTCGGTTTTAATAGTGAATTGCTCTCGGAGGATGAGAACTTGTTTGTACACTTGCACACGCACTCAGAATATTCACTGCTAGAGGCTTCACCACGAGTGAAGGCGCTGGCAAAAAAAGCGGCTGAGTTTCAGTCTCCAGCATTGGCCCTCACGGACAATGGAAATATGTTTGGCGCTATTGAGTTCTATTTTGCCTGCATGGATGCTGGCATCAAGCCCATCCTAGGGCTGGACGCCTACCTCTGCTATGGCAGTCGCCTAGAGAAGACTCAGGAGCATGCCTTTACCCCAAAGGTCACATTGCTGGCTCGCGATTTGGAAGGCTATAGGCAGCTGTGCAAGCTGTCCTCGATCGGTTATCAAGAGGGTTTCTATTACAAACCACGCATCGATCTTGAGGTGCTGGCGCAAAGTTCGAGCAACCTGATTGCGCTGTCGGGTTGGACTCACGGATATTTATGGGAGACCTATTTTCGCCAAGGCAAAGACAAGGCCCGCGAGCGGGCACTGGAGCTGAAGAAAATTTTTGGTGAGCGTTTTTATCTGGAGATGGGGCAATTTCAAATTCTCGACGAAAAAGAGTACCAGACCTTTTTGCGTGAGCTCAGTGACAGCGAAAAGATTCCGCTGGTGGCAGCCAATGATGTGCACTTTCTCACTCCCGATGATCAGATTGCACAAGAGGTATTGATTTGCATTGGCACCAATCGAACGCTCTCCGACAACACGCGATTTAAATTGGGCAGCAATCAGTTCTATTTAAAGCAGCCGCAAAAGATGCGCGAAGCCTTTCAGGCGGATCAGGAGTTGTGTGATCGCACTCTGGAGATCGCTGAGCAGTGCAATCTAAAATTTAAACTCAAAGATGAACATGGCAAATCCATCTATCACCTGCCGTCATTTCCTCTTAAACAAGGGTCCAGCACCAAAGAAGAGATTCAGGCTCTTTCAGAAAAGGGCTTAGAGCAGCGTTTTCAAGAAGCGGCGGAGCGCGGGGAGCCCGTTGCCAATGAAGAAAAGGCAAAGTACCTCGAAAGACTCCACTTCGAGCTGGGAGTCATCGATCGCATGGGCTTTAATGGCTACTTTTTGATCGTCCAAGATTTTATCAATTGGGCCAAAGAGCAAGAGATTCCGGTGGGGCCGGGGCGGGGCTCGGGAGCGGGGTCGTTGGTGGCGTTTTCGTTAAAGATCACCGATCTTGATCCGGTTCCGTACAAACTGCTTTTTGAGAGATTCTTAAATCCAGAGCGAGTTTCGATGCCGGATTTTGATATCGATTTTTGTCAGGACCGTCGTGGCGAAGTGATTCAGTATGTGACCAATAAATATGGTCGCGAAAGCGTTTCGCAGATTATCACCTATGGAAAACTTCAAGCGCGAGCTGCGATCAAAGATGTGGGGCGCGTATTGGGCATGACCTTTCCCGAAGTGGATGTGGTTACAAAATTGATTCCTGATAAGCTCGGCATCAATCTCGCTGAGGCTCTTGAAATGGAGCCGCGCCTGCGCGAGGCGATGGAGCTCAACCCTCAGGTGAGCACACTCTTGACTCTGGCGCAAAAGGTGGAGGGCATGGTTCGTCACGCCGGCATTCACGCCGCTGGCGTGATCATTGCTGATGGTGAGCTCATTCGTCATGCACCTCTTTATAAGGGCGCTGACGGCGAAAATGTCGTGCAGTACGACATGAAGCACGCCGAAAAAATGGGGCTGATCAAATTTGACTTTTTGGGACTCAAAACTCTCACACTGATCAAACAGGCCTTTTCGATGATTCTCAAAGGTCATGGTCGCAAAATCAGTGCTCACGACATTTCGCTCAATGATCCTGGAATTTATGATATCATGGGCAAGGCCGACACCGCTGGTATATTTCAGTTTGAGGGTGACGGCATCACGGATGCGATTCGCAAGATTCGCCCCTCGGGTTTTACTGACATCACGGCCATCAATGCTCTCTATCGACCGGGTCCAATGGCGATGATTCCAGAGTATGCAAAGCGCAAGCATGGCGAATCACCAGTGGAGTACGTGCTTGAGATCACGCGCGATGTGCTGCAGGAGACTTACGGTATCATCGTTTATCAAGAGCAGGTGATGGGCATCGCCTCGGTGGTGGCTGGGTACTCGCTCGGTGAAGCCGATATGCTCCGCCGGGCCATGGGTAAAAAGATCAAAGAAGAGATGGACAAGCATCGCGAAAGATTTTTAAAGGGTGCTGCGGCCAATGGCCATGACCCTAAAAAGTCCGAAGAGCTTTTTGACTTGATGTACAAGTTTGCCGACTACGGATTTAACAAATCTCATGCGGCTGCCTATTGTGTCGTCGCTGCGCAAACCGCTTGGCTAAAGAATTACTATCCAGCCGAATTTTTTGCGGCCTTGCTTTCTACTGAGATCAGCGATACCGATAAGGTCGTTAAGTACATAAAAGATGCGCAAAAGCACGGTATCACTGTGCGGCCTCCGCATGTCAATCACTCGGAGTTTTTGTTTACCGTCCATAAGGGCGAAATCTATTTCGGCTTGGGCGCCATCAAGGGGCTTGGTCAGAGTGCTGTGGATGCGATCTTGGAGGGGCGAAAACAAAAAGAAGGCCAGCAGTTCACTGGTCTCGAAGATTTTTTGCAAACTGTGGATGCTCGCAAAATCAATAAAAAAACAATGGAGTGCCTTATTAAGGCGGGTGCTCTAGATGATTTTGAACATCACCGTGGCCAGCTGCTTCACAACTACCCTCGTTTTTTGGAGTGGGCATCACAACTGGCTCGAGAGAAAGAATTGGGACAGATCTCTCTGTTTGATGTCACCGAAGGTGTTTCACAGTCTGTGGGCTTTGATGTGGTCAAGCCCCTGCCGCGCCAGCAGTATTTGAATTTCGAAAAGGAAGTGCTGGGGTTTTATCTCAGTGATCATCCGCTCAAGGGGTTTGAATCGCTCAGTCGCATCTTTGCCACTCACACCATCAGTCAGGTTCCAGATCTCGAAGTGCCAGAATATAATTTTCGCACCAAAGAAAAGCGCAAGATCACCGTGCTGGGAATTTGCACCGAAATGCGTGAGCTCATCACCAAAAAGGGCACGCGGATGGCCTTTTTGCGCTTTGAAGATTTGAGTGGCAATATCGAAGTGATTTGCTTTCCGGATGCCTTTGCCAAATTTGAGGCTCTTCTCAAGGCGGATCAGAGCCTGCTCTTGACAGCCGCGCTAGAAAAAAACCAGGACCAAGTGAAATTGATTTTGGATTCGGTGGTCACGGTAGAAGAGGCCCTGAGCAAACCAAAAAAATTGGTGGTGCGCTTAGATAAGCTGAGCGAGAGTGAATTTGCACCCTTAGATGAAATTTTAAGTAGCTTTCCTGGATCGGTGAAGGTGGATTTGATCATGTGTTTGGCGGACTACTCAAGAGATATTCAATTTGAATCCGAACGCCAAGTGCAGCTCAATACAGAGTTCATAGAAACGGTTCAGCAGAATTTTGGGCGAACTGATTTTTTTGAAGTGAAAGGAATGAATGTATGAAATTGGGCTATATGACTTTATTACCATTGGTTTTTGGGATGAGCCTAGTTTGCACCGCCCCGGTTCAAGCACAGGAGTTGATCGAGCGCACCTTTACGGGCATTTCTGCTCAAACCAATCCGGCCATTGCAAAAAAAGAGATCGTGGAAAAGGGCCAGGTGAAGGTTCTTGAAGATGTGATTGAAGAAATCATTGGCGCGGCCTCAATGAAGAAGAACAAAGCCCGTATTCAAAAGGAATTTTTGAAAGAAAGCTCGCGCTTCATTCCTTTTTCGAAACAGGGCGAGCTAGCAGAAAAAGACGACAAAACCGAAATGACGGTGAGCTTTAGTATTTCTCTCTCGGATGTGCGCGCGCAGCTCATCACGGCAGGGTTACTGGGCGAGCGGGAAACTGTGCCCACGATCATCCCTTTAGTCGTGTTTAAGGATCGCATCAAGAAGCATGGCTACCATTGGTGGTCTGCAGAAAAGCCAAGCATGGCAATGGAAAAACTTGCAAGCACTGTTGAAAATCAAATTTTCGCCAAGGCCTTTGATGAAGGTTTTTTTGTTGCTCGTCCCATGGCGCAGAAGTTCTATCAGTTTGCAACGATAGGTGCTCAGACGGAGTTTTTAACTGCCGCCACTGAAATGAAATTGGCAAAGCAATACGGGGCCGGACTGATATTGAGAGGAGCCGTGGAGCTGGATCAAGTTTCAGGTGAACCACCTAAAGTGCAAATGCGTTTTGAAGTGCGATCGCCTGGTTCCAATAAGCCTGTGGCCGAAGTCTCCAAAAAATTTCCGGTCACCTACGGCGTGATGGAATCCATTCCAGAGGCGGTTTGGGTTGAAGACGGTGGTGCGCTCTTGCACGATCTCTTCACGCAGCTGAACAGCACCTGGATCAAGAGTGGATTTTCTCAGGGCTCCGTATTGCTTGAGCTGACCAAGTGGATTCTGCCTTCGGATCAAGAGAAGTTTCGCGAGGGTGTTAAAAACGCAATTCCACAGGTGAAGAGCGTGCAGACCCGTCGCCTCAATCGCAGCGGTATTGAGTACGAGGTGGAGACTTCACTTTCGGCGGCAGATCTGGCGGAGAGACTCAAAAAACTCAAGATCAGTGGCCGGCCGCTGGTCTTGCAAGAGATCAAGAGCAGCAGTGGCGCTCAAAACCAAGACGCAAAGATCACGCTAGAGTGGTGAGACCACTGTCTCGATTCGATAAGTTTAGCCTTGGTTCAGGACTTGATCAGTCGCGACAGGCAATCATCACTCTTATAAAGATGTTTAAAAATTCTGGTTTGAATACCTTTTTGCGAGCCGTTTTGAAAACTCTGATTTTATCAACAATTGGCAATTCGCAAAAGCCAGTCGCTAGATAGCAAAAATAATGGCTTTCGCCAGCAACGTCATCCAGGTTTTTGCATGTGAGTTCGCGGGTGGGGTTGTCGCGAGCAAATTCAAGTTCCTCCTGCAGACAGAGGCGAGTTTCGTGAAGTCAGATTTGCCCGGCTGTGGAGTATTTGTACTCCTTGCCAAGAAAGGCCTCGCAAATGGGCGCACCAAACGATTGTAGATAGCCCTCCGGTCCACATTGCAATTCTGATTCAAGACAACTGTAGTAATCACAGCTGTTGTCAGAAGGAAGGCAGGCCATGACTGGCACCGCAAAACAAAGGAATAAAAAGGCGCAGACTGCATTTTTGATGAGATTTGGATTGGTATTTTTCATGAGATTGATCTTTGATTCAATCACTCAATTTCTCAAGCCTTAGTCGGCAAATGTATGCATCGTTTCATAGATGATACACTGGCGAAGATTCGATACTATGTTGAATTCACTGGACAAATTCCGCGGAGATATGAAAAACTAAGCCTCAGTTCTCTTTTCTTAATTATCAGCCGTATGGATATTTTTGGATTAGGTTCAAATATCCATAGACTTAGAGGGGGCAGCTTGCGCAACATAAGACTTTTACTTTTGCCGATGATTGTTTTTGCGGCAGGGTGCGCGAATTTCCAGCGCAGTCAAACGGCCCCTGAGCGCAGCGTGAAGGACTTCTCTTATCAAAGCGAACGAAATGATGAGGGCTCGCAGATGCGCAAGCGAGTGATGGTGTTGCCCTTTCTCACGGGCGATAATGTTGCGGTGAATTCGCGGCAGATCGTTGACAATGCTCGCATCACGTTGATTGAGGAGCTCAATAAGTCCGGACTACTGATAGCCTTCACTGAGGATGAACTGCGCTCTCAGGCTCTCAAGGCCCGCGCAGCCAGTGGCTACGATATTCAGGTACTGGCAAAGCCCGCGCAAGACTTAGGGATCACAGCCATCATGGAAGGAAAACTCATTGATTTGAAATTGCGACAAAAGACTCCGCAAGTGGGAATCGTTCGCAATGTGGAGCGAGAATATGATGCGATTGTGGAGTTGAAAATAGTTAATGTTAGAAATCAGAAGAGCATCTTTAATACTCGAAAAACGGTGACTTTTAGTGATTCAGACACGCGCATAGGCAGCATGGCAAGCGAGGACCAAAAGGCATCACTCGATCCGCATTTTTTATCTCTTCTGGTGCAGGAGGCTTTTTTAGAGTTTGTGCCGCAGATCCTGCAGGCCTTTGAGCGTGTCAGTTGGGAGGGGCGAATTGCAGCCGTGCAGGGAGATCGATATTTTTTAAATGTAGGCAAAGTCAGTGGCGTGCAGATTGGCGATATACTCAAAGTTCTCGATGAAGCCTCGGATGTTTATGATCCTGAGTCAGGAAGTCACATAGGTCGTGTGTCAGGAAAAATGAAAGGCACCATCGAAGTGGTCAGCTATTTTGGCATAGATGGTGCGATTGCTATTTTGCATTCAGGTGTCGGTTTTAAAGAAAATGACAGAGTTGAAACCTATCAATAATTCTTTTTCTTCTCAATCTGAACACTCTCGCTCAGGATTATCTCGGGCCGAATTCTCTCGGTCCGAATTTTCTCGGGCCGAAGTGAAGAGGCCATTTGATTTGCCATTTCAGTGGCTGGGCGAAGTGGCCTACGCCCAAGCCGTGGAACTTCAGCAACGGCAGGTAAAAGGTTTTTTTACCGAAGCCTTGTCAGGCGCTGAAATTCGACCTCAGCAGAGTGTTCAGGGTGTTGTCTTTGGGTGTGAGCATCCCGCCACGATTACCTTGGGGGTGTCTGCCAGCGCTGCGGATGTCATTGCGCCAGGAGACCACTTTGCTGTGTGGCGCTCCGAGCGAGGGGGCAAAGCCACCGTGCACAGTCCTGGTCAGCTTCTCATCTATCCAATCTGTCGCATTCAAGGGATTGGCGTAAGTCGCTATGCAGAGGCTCTCTTGAGCATCACTTACGCTACTCTAACAAAGTTGGGCGTGCATTCATTGGAAACAAGACTCGGGGCAGGTCTGTTTGTGGGAGATGCCAAGGTGGGCTTTATGGGACTAAAGGTCCAGCGTGGTATCGTTTCTCATGGTCTCGCGATCAATGTCTGCAATGACCTGTCTCTATTTAAGGCCATTGTTTCTTGTGGAGTCCAATCGCAACCCATGACTTCATTGGCTGAGATGGGAGTTGTCATAGCGCCAGTCGAGCTTTTTTGGCTATGGCAAGAGTCCTGGGTGCAGCACTGGACAAGCCTAGAGCCTCGACAATAGGTTAGCAACAGGTCAGTGATTTATTTTTGGACAGACCGGTTTTGTAATAGAAGCTAAATTCAATATCACTTACTGCCGATATCATGACCATGAATTGGGTGTTGAACCAGATAGATGGAATGGGTCGCTTTGTTACCAAGAATATTGAGTATTCGGTCAATATTTTTCTCTTGGCCTATGTGTCTACGCGCGCGGCTTTTTTGGACAAAGCTCAAGGGCTGCGACAAATTTTTAGCGTCATTTCTGCACAGATCTATTTTACTGGTTGGCAGGCTTTGCCACTCATTACCGTTTTGTCATTAGCCACCGGCAGCATCTTGATGCTCCAAGCCCTCTCCAATCTCACATTGGTGGGCGGGGTCGAGGTCTTGGGAAGTTTTATGATTGCCATCTTGGTTCGTGAAGTAGCACCGCTTTTGACGGCGATTGTGGTGATTGCCAGATCAGGTACTGCTGTGGCCAGCGAAGTGGGCACAATGCGAGTCAATCATGAGATTGAAGCGTTGGAAAGCATCGGTATCAATCCCCTCAGCTATATTGTTTTTCCACGAGTGGTGGGTGGCCTCATCAGTGTGCTGTGTTTGTCTTTTTATTTTAATGTCATTGGCTTGTTTGGTGGATACTTTTTGACTAAGTTTTTTCACGAAATTCCGCTGGGCTTTTTTGTCGATTCGCTGGCGACCGCATTTTCAAAAGAGGACATTTGGGTGTTTCTTCTCAAAAATTCATTCAGTGGCGTAGTTATTTTTATTGTCTGTTGCTATCAGGGACTTCTAGTCAGAAAGAGTCCGCATGAAGTCCCACAGGTCACCACTCAGGCTGTGGTCACGAGTGTGATCTATGTGACCGTATTCAACATGGGCGTCACG
The DNA here is from genome assembly GCA_964388665.1 of uncultured Pseudobdellovibrionaceae bacterium. Lineage (GTDB taxonomy): Bacteria > Bdellovibrionota > Bdellovibrionia > Bdellovibrionales > Bdellovibrionaceae > CALCCV01. Next base: position 14,144 of record CAYMBJ010000007.1, read on the forward strand.
GCGCTTTTTTATCTGAGTCAGTTAAAAAAGATCGGTTTGGTCTAGTTTGGTGGAAGGTGCTTTATGGAGATGACAAGTGAAAGCGTGAATAAGCACGTTGTAAAAATTGAGAAGTTACAATTTGTAGGTCTATCGATTCTCCATGATGGGGGGCAGCCCGTGTTGCAAAACTGCAGTTTTGACTTTTGCCCAGGAAAAGTACATTGGCTGATGTCGGATGAAGGCGCGGGAAAGACCACCGTTCTCAATTGCATCGCCGCCCTCAACAACCCGAGTTCGGGACAGTACCTCATTAACGGAGTGGATGTGATTCCGCTTTCTTTTGAAGAATTTTTACCCTACCGATTGTCGATCGGAATGTCCTTTGATTATGGCGGTTTGATCAACAACAAAACATTGCGTGATAATTTGCTTTTGCCGCTTCACTATCACCATCTCTGTACGGTTGAGGAAGCCCAGGAGCGGGTGGACGAGATCATAAAAAGATTTGGCGTTGCCAAGTATGCTTCCGAACGACCGGCCATGGTTCCTGGCCGGATTCGCAAAATGTTTGTGGTGATGAGAGCGATCATCATCAAACCGTCATTACTATTGCTTGATGATCCGGCAGTGGGGCTCAGTGATGATATCATCGAAAATTTTGTGGATCTTATCAAAAGATACCGAGCCGAAGGTCATTTGAACACCGTGATCATGAGCGCCTTTGATGATCGCATGCTCAAGCAATTTGATTATGATGTTATCGCACTTGAGGGGATGCAATTGATTACCGGCTTTGCCGCAGAAAAAAAGGCGGTCAACGTATGAAAATAAAATTCAATAAATTTGAAAGAGTGGCCGGGGTATTTGTACTGACGGCGATATTGGGCAGCCTGTTGATTGCGGTGTCAGTGGCAATAAAGCAGGGGTGGTTTGCAACCAAGATCCCTTACACAGCCGAATTTAGCAATGCCGATGGCGTGCATCCCGGAACGACAGTGCAGATACAAGGTCTAAAGGCGGGTAGTGTCGACGATGTGGATCTGCAGCCTAACAATCTCATTCGGGTTAAGTTTCACGTGCTCGGCAAGTACTCTCACCTCTTGCGCCAGGACAGCGTCGCGCAGTTTGTGCGTCCATTTATCATAGGTGAGCGAGTGCTGGAGTTGACAGTGGGATCTGAGGATGCGGCACCATTGCTGACTAACGCCAATGTCGGTTCTATAGAAAACGTAGATATTTTTAATCTTCTCAGCGGCAAGAACTTGAATACCCAATTGGCAAAAGTCTCCTCAATGTTAGAAAATGTTTCCGAAATGATGAATCAATTTTTAAACAAAGATCGCACCAGTACCATGGTGAAGCTCTTTGATCGCATGGATCCATTGTTGGTGCATATGGACGGAATGAGTCGCGAGGTCACGAAGCTAGCAAAAACCATGAATGCCACTGATGACCTGCCAGTGACGCTCAAAAATCTCTCTTCAGTGACTCATGAGCTCGATGTCATTCTTCCTGATCTGAACAAAAACAATCCCAAGTTGGGTCAGGACATTTCAAAAATCACCCAGAATTTGATCTATCTCACCGAGACCTTTCGAGTGCTGGGGCCGGCGCTGGAGTCAGTGGGGCCAGAGCTGCCAAATACGGCAATGCGCTTGATTGAGGCACTCAATGAAACTGTGGTAATGATGAAGGCCATGCAGCGCAATTACTTTTTGCGAAGCCATGTCGAAGATGTGCGCACAGAGGAGACCAAGCGCGACCAGTCTTTGCATCAACAGCGAATAGAAGAAGCAAAACACCGAGAAGAAACGCAAAATCAACGTCTTCCGGCGGCTCAAGATGAGGAACGGCCTTAGCGAAAGATTTTTGAGGCTAGACATTTGTTGTCGATGCCTATTTAATCAGACCTATATGGAATGGCACTTTCTACGACATTTGGTGTTTTCGTCGCGGGCGCAGGCCATTGTGCGCACCATCAGCTGGCTGGGGATGATTGCAATTTTTATGGCAACCACTGCATTCATTGTGGTGATCTCCATCATGAACGGCATGAACAATAGCATGGAAAAGCGCATTCTTGCGTTGGAGCCTCATTTGGTGATTTGGTCGTCACCCAGTGACTCATCTGCAAAGAGTTCGGATGGTAGCGCTGATACGGCCGTGGACCAAGAGAGCTATTTTCGCTGGGCCGTAGAGCAGCCAGGCTGGAAGATCTATCCGTTTTCCACCCAGGATGTGATCATTCGCTCCAACGAAGGAAAATTTCAGGGCGCGATTGCTCGCGGGGTCACCCAAGAGAGTTTGAATCATTTCAATCAGCAGTTGCGCGAACTTTCGCAAAAGGGCAGTCGTGAGTACTATTTTCCCGATGAGGAGTTGCCTGGCGCTGGAGAGATATTCATGGGTATTGATTTGGCTCGCAGCCTGCAAGTGTTGGAGGGCGACGAGGTCAGTGTGATCTCCCCAGAGGGGTTGCTGCTACCTCCAGGAGAAGCGCCGCGGGTGGAGCGGGTGGTGGTGCGAAGAATACTGTCAACCAACTTGGCCGACCTCGATGCGCACCTTTTGCTTTTTCAATCGGGTGAGACCTTCTTAGCTTTGGGCGACACTCTTAGTAAAAAAATAGGCGCCGAGCTTTGGCTACCTAGCATTGCGGCCATGGACTCTGCGGCTTCAGAGTTGCGTGAAAAGACCAATGGGCTTGTCGAGACGTGGCGAGATCGCAATTCAGATTTGTTTTTTGCATTGAAGCTAGAGAAATCCATGATCGGCTTGGTGTTGGGGTTTGCGGGTCTGATTTCTGGCAGCTCCATTGTTACAGTTCTTGCGATTTTGATTTCACACAAGCGACGAGACATCGCCATCTTGCGAACCCTGGGGCTCTCAAATTCACAAACGATTCGACTGTTCATGCGCATGGGTTTTGTGATTTCTGGAGGAGCTGTCTTTTTGGGAGCCGTGTTGGGCACGGCGCTGAGCCTCTATTTGGAGGCCTATCCTCTCAATATCTTGCCCGACATCTATTACGACTCGTCCATTCCCGCGGATTTTCGGCCCGGCCTGCTTTTGGGTGTGGTGACTTTTGGGGCCTTGCTCTCGCTCGGTGGCTCTTACCTTCCGGCCAAAGCGGCGAGCCTTCTCCATCCGGCGTTGAGCCTTAAATTAAAACACTAGCCTCAACTCGCTACAACTATAGCTCCGAGGCGATTTCTAGGGCGTATTTGCAATTTCGATTTTCAGCTCGGCGCACAGGGATTGGTCCTTTTGGGTGATCCAGGAGACCTCAATGTTGCTGGCGTTGGGCTTTTTAGTAAAATGAACTTCGTAGGTTTCCAAGGGAAAGATTGGTGCCTTGACTTTGAGCTGATTGATCTTTTTGACGCCCAACTCTGGCCATGAAGCAAACTCCAGCTGTGTCTTTGTAGTGGCTGTCTGGGGGACAACAGGACTGGTTTCGACGCAGTTTCGATAGAGCAGCAGGCTGAGATCCATGATGCCGACGGCTGGTAAGATTGCACCAGAGGGAAAATGTCCCTCAAAAAAGGACAAGTTATTAGGTAACTTTACCTTATAGCGTGTCGAAACGAGTTCGGCGCTGGGTGGGGTTTCTAGAGAGTCGGGAAGCTTTTCAAAGCAATTGGCAATTTCCTTGGATATATTCATATTCTGCCATAATTGTCCTGAATTCCAATAAATGCAAAGACTGAGGCGGCAGGCTGCAAAAATCTGTATGCTTGAAAATGTGCCAATTGAGGGGGCGGACAGGTATTGTCGCGTTGAGGCTAGGCTTCAGGATTGAAAGTTGCTTCTATCTGAGGAATAGTTTTTTTTCGACCGTATGAGGATTCGAGAGGGCCTATGGCCTCTAGAAAGGTATGATATTGTGATGAGCCAGCAAGAAGCCAGTTTAAGCCCGGGAGATCTCGAGGCGTACTTTTCAGAGTTTTTGGGTCATCGCGCTTGGGTGGTGAGTTTGGATGAAAAAGTGTCTAGCGGTTCTCGGTTGGGCATAGCCGTCCTCGAGGCGGATATTGACAAGGCCGAGGGGCAGGAGTCTGGTGAGTTCAAAATTGAAAAGCTAGCCAGTGAGATTTGCGATCGGTTGGGAGCTAAATTCAAGATTGATCTCGATCCCAAGCTCTTTTTGGTTGTGGATAAGATTCCCATACTGTCTGGTCAACAGACATCTGGAGGCGAAGCTCAGGTGGACCGAGTCAAAATGAAGGCACTCTTTACAATGAAATCCAAACTGCAGTTTCCAGTTTCAGTTTATGATTTGATAGATTATTTTCCGCATCGAGGGCCGGCGATTTGGGTGGACGACTTGCTGGAGGCGCGACCCGACTTTGTTCGGTGCCGCGTGAAGCTTGACCCCAGCCGGCGCTTTTTTAGCGAAGGGCAAATCCGTGAATCCTCTCCGGTGGAGTGGATTGCTCAGGGCTTTGGCTATGGATTTTTTGTTGGAGAGCTTCTTTATGGCACTTATCATGACGTGCAAAAGGTTTTTTTGGCAGGTGTGAAGAATTTTGAAATATTGGATCGCAGTTATCTGCAAAAGCAATCAGGAGAGAGTGAAGTGGCGATCCGTCGTCTCCATGATTTTGGACAGCTCAAAGTGATTGAAGGTTCCATCTCTACGGATGGAAGGGTATGGGCTCAGGCGCAGTTGCGAGTCTTCTCCGGCTAATTCGCACCAGTTTCAATTTTTCCGCATACCTTCGTTGCTCAGTCGGTCGTCTTGTGCGGCCTACCTGGAGTAGGCC
>CAYMBJ010000007.1:18991-80559 GCA_964388665.1 uncultured Pseudobdellovibrionaceae bacterium
TCCGCGCCTCACTCAATCGCGCCTCGGTCTGCGAAAAAATTGAAACTGGTGCATGAGTTTCACTTTTGTCCGCACACCTTCGTTGCTCAGTCGGTCGTCTTGTGCGGCCTACCTGGAGTAGGCCTCCGCGCCTCACTCAATCGCGCCTCGGTCTGCGAAAAAATTGAAACTGGTGCATGGGTTTCACTTTTGTCCGCACACCTTCGTTGCTCAATCGATCGCCTTTTTTGTGTTCTTGATATTGATGCCAATTTTGTATTTGATCACGGGTGATGTGCGGGCTGCATAATCGGAGGCCAAATAAGCAGCGCCATCGCTTAAAAGCGTGCCCGACTCCCCAGGTTGCAACCGGTTCATAAAGGTCCTTTGTTCCGTGACATTGCTAAAAACAAAATAGATGTCCTCTTTGGCTTTTTTAATGAATTCGCAATTGAACTGCGTAAAGAGAAAATTAAAGGGCTGGCGCTGTTCAAACACGGCAAAGACGACGGGGAGGGCTACGGAGAGTTCCGCGCCCATGGCCAGAGCCCCAAAGTACATGGAGCCCACGTGGTTCTTTGTGGTGAATTGCAAGGGAATTTTGACCACGGACTCGTTTTCGCTGAGTTCGACAATTTGCGGAGAACACAAAAACAACAAAGGCACTCTTCGCGAGGACAAGGCGCGAAGCAAGAGGTTCTTCTTAAAAAGTCCTCTATCAATAAGGTCTTTGTTGGATTTGATAAAATCTAATATCATAAGTTCTCGTCGTCAGGATCGCCATCGTCGGTATTTTTGTCAAAAACTATTTTGCCGTTACCCACCTTGAGTTCGACCTTGGCTCCACCACTGGTCGATTTGGGGAATTCGCCAATCACGCCATTGCCGACTGTGTTTGCAAAATCATAATTTTGCGAAGGCCGCGGAACAAAGATAATCTCGCCATTGGTGAGCTCTCCTCGCACGGAAAATTGAGGTGCGGTGACTTTCACTTTGCCATTGATGCCTGCAAATTGAATTTTGAGTTTTTTTGGAACATCAATATTGCATTTTACCTCCATCAGATCTTTTGTCGACAGGAGCAATTGCTTTTCTTTTTGCTGTATATTTGGAGCCTGGCCAAAGGCCGACCGACAGTTCCAAGTCAGGACTTCGGAATCTGATAAATTGAAATTGACCTTGCCGTTACTAAAATCAAACACGAACTCTTCTGTGGTTTTGAAATTGACTCTTTCAGAACCGGACCAAATCGATTTTTGGCCTTGGCGAAACTTTAAGGGCCGATTGCCAACAAAGATATTCTCTTCGTTGCCGTCAATGGTGATAAGGCCTCCAAGAAGCTTGAGTGATTCGTTAGCGCCATCAACTTTAACTAAGGGTGAAAATTGCCAAATTACAAATCCGGCAAACAACAAAATCAAGCCAAAGAAGCCCAAAAATCCAATCACTAGCCACTTCAACCAAGATCCTGCTCCAACCTTTGCGGAGCTCTTGATGCCGCGCTCATCTAAATAGCGTTTGGCTACGGCATCGGGTGAGCCAATCTCTTTTAAGATCTCTTCGATGGCCTGGTGGGGCTTCTTTTCTTGGGCAGAAAAGATATGACTTTTGAGTTCAGTGATGATCTCAGCTCTTTCGCTGACAGGGATTGGGGCTAACGCCTTATCGAGGGCGGCAAGATAAGCTTCTATCTTGATGTCAATTGGCATGGGGTCACTCCTTTATTATTTTTTGATAAATTTTTAACATTCGATCGTATTCAATTTGCATTTCAGTTAGGGCCCGCTGTCCATCTCGAGTGAGTGAATAAAATTTTCGCGGATGGCCCTTTAAGTTTTCGGTCTCCCAGGCGGATTGCAGGAGCGAGTCTGCGGTGAGGCGATTGAGCAAAGGGTAAAGGGTGCCCTCTTTGAGCTGGAGATCTAAATCAGCCATTTTCTCGAGCAGTTCAAATCCATAGATGCGTTTGTGCGTTTTGATCAGCATGAGCAAGCAAAGCTCAAGATAGCCCTTGCGAATTTGGGTTTTCCAATTGTCGAGTTCTGCCATGCAAGATACCTAGCAATGCTAAGTACTCGGTGTCAACAGGCATTTGTGGGGCCTAAATTAGCCTAGCTTTGAGGTTTTTGTGTATTTGGGAATGCGAAAGGTGACAAAGTCACCCACCCGGTCCCGGCTCATGCCTCTAAGAGCAACAGGTTCATCGAATCTAAACTCTTCGCGGAAGGATTGAAAGTTGTTGGTGGAGATTTTCTTTTCGTCGGTCTCAACATTGTCAGCAAAGCGGCGCTTGCCGGCAATCACCGCTTTGTCTGGTTTGACGGTGACTTTGACGGAGTCTTTTTCGTGTGCAGGAAGATAGGTGCGAATGTAATAGGCACCAGCGTCCTCGGCAATTTCGCTTGAGTTGTCGTGAGTTTTGTAAAAGGGATCGTCTTCGCGCCCCTCGTAGCGTTGATTTTCTCTAACAAAATCCAATTTTGTATTCAGCAGCTGTTTGGCCAATTTATTTTTTTCAAGATTTAGAGTTTCATCATTTGCTCTTTTTAGAGCTGTCAAATGAGAGTTTTGCTGCTCATTTTGGCGGAGGAGCTCCTTTTGGTACTTGGCCTTGCCTGTTTCAATTTTTGCACTTTGAGTGGCGTTCATTTCTTGCTCGCGCCTTTGCCATAGGTTTCGCTGTTTTTCTATTTCCTTTTTTTGCTCCACAGTGAGTTCCTGCATTTTGTGCTGTTGTTGAGCTTGTGTCTGTTCGATCTTTTTATTGCCTTCCTGGTGAATCTGCTCAGCTTCTTTGCCATACTGGGTGCTGGCTTTGCGATTCAACTCTTCAGCACGCAGTTTGTTTTGCTTGAGCTGCTCTGAAGACTGCATTTGAATACTTTTCAGATTTTTATCGCGCTGTTCGATCTCTTTGTCGTAACTTTGATTGTAGCGGGCTTTCATTTTTTCGTAGTTTTCGCGGTTTTCCATGTCTGTGCGACTGAGTTTTTCGCTGTGGTGTTTTTTAAGTTTGTCGAGTTCCTCAGAGGTGTCCGTTTTTAGGCTCTCTGTTTGCTCAAGCCGATTTTGGCGGAGCTTTTCGATTTGGTTGCGATATTTGTCCTCAATTTTCTGTGACTGATTGACCATTTTTTCGCGCGATTGATTTTTGGAGGCGGTCATTCGCTCTAAGGTTTCCTTTTCTTTACTGCGGAGGTGATTGATCGCAGCCTCTTCTGACGAAACCACCTTTTGCTTTTGACTGCTGAAACTTTTTTTAAGGTCAGCAATCTCTTCATCCTGTCGCTCTTGAAGTTCTTTTCGCTTTTTTTCGTGTTTGGCCTGCAGATCAATGAGGTCCTGGTAAGCATCCTGTTGATATTTTGCTCTTTCCACCGACATAAAGATTCGCTTCCTCCATAAAGACTTGCTCCTCTAGCCTAGCATGCGCGAGGTCATTTGGCAGCTGGGCCTAGGGAGAGTTGGAGTCGGGTGGAGTCGTCGCGCCAGCAGCCGGAGCGCGCTGAGCAGGATTGGGGCAGTAGGGCTTGAAGTGGTCGGTTCGCCCAGGGCACATCCAGGTCTGTGTGTATCGCAAACTCTGATTTTTTTTGAGAGGAAAATATCCAACGTACTGTTGCGGATCCAAGTGGCTAAGAAATTGGGTCTCTTTGAGAGGGCGCGGCGCAGCTGTGACCTCTGCGCTCTGGGCCGTTGTGGGAGGTGGCTCCGTTGCGGCCGAAGGTTCGGTGGCGGCTGGCACAGATGGCGCTTCTGGCCAGTCGCTCAGTACCATATTGAAGACGCGGTACTCGGCGCAAGCGGTGCTGGCAAATATAGAAAAAAAAGCAACTTTTGCTAGAACAAAGGCGGCAGAGCGCAATGAATTTGGTATGTGACCTGATGACCAAGAACAGTCCATAGGTCACTATCGGCGCCGGTGCTCATAAGATTGAGTCGAGGACTCGACCCAATATAAAAACTTCTACCCGATCAACAGCTCAGAACCTGGCCAGCTACGACTAGTGTGTGTGGTCTGAGTTTGCTCTGACTGTGCTTTCAACAATGTGAAAATAGGCGCGTATCAGCATATTTAAAGATTCGCTGTCAAGCGTCTTTAAAAAAGCGACTTTTTCTATATAGCCGCGCTTGGTAATGAGGGCCGTCATGACGTCCTGGACCTTTTTCATTTTATCAAAATCAAAAAAATCTTTGTCGTCACTGACATTTCTCAATGCGCCTGCAATCATCTGATTTTCAAACAGAGCGTGCACGCCGCTGGCAGAGTGAGTTAGTAATGCTTCCATGCGTTCCAAACTTTTCTCTTCTATTTGAGCCAAGTTCGCCTCCTTGCGAATTGGTTCGTCACCATTCGAATTTAAGTTCTGTTATTTTATAATTTCCCTATCCCCAATTTCAATGCTCTAGAATTTTACAAAGAAGATCAAGGAAAACATCTGCAAGTTGACTATGCAAGTCAGGCCTCTTGTCATGGTTGCCCACCTCTCCAAGCTCCCGCATAGTTGTAAGAATGAAGTCCACAAAGACCGGAAACAAAAAAATTCGCAAACCAAAAAAGTCCAACAAGAAGGTGGCAAAGATACGTAGTGATGTTGACTCAGACATTCCAGACTACCTCACCATTGATGAGCGGCATGGTTTGATATTTCAATCAAAGCAGGACCTTCTCGATTATTTCGGAGCAAAGGTGGATGATTTCGAAAAGGAATGGCTTGAGCGACGTCCAGAAGATGATTTCACCCGTGATGAAATGCGCAAATTGAAAGACGAACTGGACCTCTTGTTAGATGATCCAGATGAAGTTTGGATGGAAGAGAAAAAATTTGACGAGCTCAATGTTAATTATTTTTTACGAGTTTTCAATGAGCACTACCATATCGCTATAGTGCATGTGGCAGAAGAGGATCAGACGCCTACCTTTGTGTATTTTCACTTTCCCACCAAATCTAAGGACCTCTTTAAGTTTTACCGGCGTGGCTACAAGGTTTTTGATCGCGTCTTTGAGCACGCAATGGCGGGGATGGTAGAGGGTGATGCTCTCAGTGAGGGAGATGACCTAGCGATAGGACTTTATCTTTCTATGATGAAGATTCGTGGCGAAAAGGACATTTCGGATCTGAAGTTTCAAGAGTATGCTCCAGCACGAGAAGAAACTCTGCAGAACCCAGATGAAATTTGGCGAAAGAATGATTTAGATGGAAACGTGCTGGTGACCTTCATTAAGGAGTTTCCCGAAACCACCGTTCCAGACTATTTTTATTTGGCGGTCACAGTTGAGGATCAAACCACCAACACCCATTCGCTGTTGTTTTCGTTTCCAACCAACGATGAGGGGCTTGTAGATCGCTACCGACAAGGTGAAAACCTGCAGGCCGATGAGGTGGTGCAGGAATCTTCACATTAACAGGCTCCTGAAAAAGGAAAATCTGCTGCGCTCTCGGCGCTAAATCTCACTTCGAAGTAACACACACATCTATCTAAAGGGATTGCAGAGCTCGGCAGCAAGACTCTTAAAGTGAGTCGTATTGCTCTCTTGGCCGCTGGATTCGCGCAGTGGATGAATCGCTGTCAGTGCTGAAGAGCGAGCGCGACCATCAGGCTCTATGGCATAGGCGCTAGGGCGGGCGTCAAAGACGGGCATCAAGACATCAAGAGAGTGCTTGGCTTTATGGTCCTTTGAGTACACGACCATTCGTAGTACGTCGTAATCACCATAGGGATCTTTGAGTTCAATCTTCATCCATGCTTTGTCTATAAATTCTTCGAGATTGGCGACGCTGACGTAGCTTGCGGCCGTGGCCATTGAGTCCCAGTTTGCAGATTTTTGTGGAGAGACGGTGAGGCCTACCTGCGAGCTCGCAGAAACAAATGTAAAATACAATGGCGTCGGCTCCTGATAGACGATGCCATCAGCGGTGGCTTTCCACTTAAAGAATTGAATATAATCGCTTGATTCAGTGAAGTCGGTGTTGATCGCCAAAATTTTTGCATATAACAGATTGATGTCCACGCCACCCAGTGCATCGCCAACCGCAGAAACAGCCAGGGACAATTGGCCTTTTTCATTTTTACTACAATAGGTGTACACAGAATCGCTGGAAGAAGTACCAGAGGTTGTGGTTGTGGTAGCGATGCGAGAAGCTTGATCGGATTCATTCATCACCTTTGACGGCCCACAGCCTTGAAAAGAAATTGCTATGATCATCAGTGCAAGAACCAGTAAATTGTTCATTTCATTCTCCTCATCTATATAGACATTGAGTGCACCATTGGCGCCTGTCTCATTATGACATTGTGATGTTGGTCAAGTTCAATACATCGGCAACCGGCTCTGGGTAGGGTCATTGAGTGCCTCATCGTGAGATACGGCTAGGGTAGATTCTTCTAAATCTGTTTATCGTATGGTCACGTCTATGCCTTAAAGTGGCACAGCCATGGAATCGAAATACGCTCCAATTTTGCAATCAAATTGCTGCGTGTAGGTTGCATCAATATCAAAGTGAGACAGGAACGAGTCTTGTAGGAGCCAAGTGTGAGAGAGAATTGAAATGTTCTTTAAAGGAGGATTTGCTATGAGCCAGTGGACTCAGATTCGATATTTAAATCAGTTAGACTTTGGAGCGGGATTAAAGCAGACGAAGATTGCGTGTGCAGAAATTAAGAGGTCAAATTCCGTTGGGATGTCCGCTTTGATTTACTCAAAGCAGGTGTTGGCGTTTTGTTTTCTGGCCATAGGTTTTGTATTTTCAACGCCAGTGCTTGCAAAAACGCAATGCGAAAACAGAAATATCGACTTGGGAAAGAGCATTGGTTTTACAGAGTCGCAGGCCTACCAGCAGTCGAGAGAAAATTGGTATTTTTTCAATTTGTTAGAGCGGGCAAAGAGACAGTATGAATACAACTCAGCGCAAACGGATGTGGATTCGATCGAAATGACCTTGGTCCGGCATCACTGTTCTGACTGGAGTGGCTATGCCGTCTATCAAAATTCAGAATGGCAAAATATCGAATATCCTCTTTTGAAGGTTGGTCAGCCAACTGTCATTACAGTTAAAATGAAACACATCAGGTCCCTTGGCGACATTCAGAGCATGGGGCTGTACACGCTTGGTGTGTTCGTTAAAAGCTTGAAGATCAAATTGGTCGATGGTCAGTATGAATCTTACAGCTTTGAAGATGACCAAGTTAGCGATGATGATCAAGGCTCAGTCGTTGGTGATGAAGGTTCTGGAAGCGATACAGCATCAAGTGCGGATGAAGACACAGCTGATGACGAGGACAGTGACGAATAGACTCACGATGAGAGCAAAGGACTTTTGAGATGAGTTCTAGGAAAAGCAAATTGGAAGGAAATAGAAACATTATGGATAAAACATTGAAAAGAACTTCGTTAATGGCTGCAGTTGCTTTTGCCGTCTTCGCTGCTGGTAGTGCCGCTCTTGCGGCCTTGCCAAAGCGGGCAACGTGGCTTGAGGCCGCGCTTCAGAATAAAAGAATCAGTTGTGCCTTTCATGGTGCCGCCTTTCATGGAGCACAGTCCGTAGAGACTCGACTTGCATTCAGTTCCAAAGAGGGGTTGGATCGACAGCCCATCAAAGTCGGCGAACTTGTAGCCAGTTTTAAACTCACTCCCAAAAGCACTTTGGCCTTTGAATCCGGCACTGAAAATGATCGCTTGGCCGAAAAGGTCTTGGTGGCCATTGAGCTCAGCGACGGAGAGAATACTTTCTACAGACGGCGGGCGATAGCTGCGAATGTGAGCTACCTCCCTCAGCGCCTGCTCTTTCGTACCGATCAGCACTTCATCAAGATGTCCTGCTCAATCCTCTGAGTGTCTCTTTGGTGAGAGACTCTTTAGTGTGCTTTTAAAAAATAGCGACTCTTTCTTGATAGAGTCGACAAGGTTTTCCTTTTTTCGAAAGCCATGATCTTCGCCTGGGTATTCATAGTATTCGTAAGGCAAACCCTTCTTTTTTAAGATGGCAGCGATTTCTCTGGAGTTTTCTGGGGGTACAATTTTGTCCTCAGATCCTTGGAAAATAATCATGGGGCTCTTTAGATTTTCAATGTGGTTGATGGGTGAACGCTCCTCGTACTCAGAGAGATTTGTCGCAAGAGTTCCACCAATAAGCCTTTCCAGATAGTGGGATTCAAATTTATGGGTGAGTTTTTGGAGTGTGACCAAGCTGCCAATACCAAAATAGCTGGCGCCGGCTGCAAACAGGTCGGGATAAAAAGTGAGAAGTCTTTGCACCGTATAACCGCCCGCGCTGCCACCGGAAACGACGGCTTGATCGCTGACAAGATTCCTTTCGCGCAGATACTTTAAACCGTCTTTGACGTCTTGAATCTCCAATAGCCCCCATTTCTCAATGAGTGCGTCGCGGTACTTGCGACCAAAGCCAACAGAACCGCGATAATTGACATCGAAGATGGCGTAACCTTGTGAGGTCCAAAACTGGTACTGTCGTGAGTATCCGGGGCGAGTCATGCTTGTGGGGCCGCCATGAATTAGCACGCGCACGGGCGGCTTTTCTTGGGTAGGCGCTCGGTAGTTGGAGTTGACGGGTGGATAGTAGTATCCATAGCAGTTCTGACCGTCTTGAGTGGGAAAGACAATCGCGCTGGCTTCGCTAACGTCACCAGGATTTACATTTTGCTCTGAGGAGAGTCTGATGATGTTGGCGTTTCCGAGTGGATCTATCTCCAAGATGCGACCGGAGCCTTTTGCCATTGTCCCGACTACATAAAATTTATCCTTAATAGGGACCGGGGCCGAGAAGGAGACGGGTTCAATGGCAATCTCTTGCACGGTTTTGTTGTCGGCGCTCACCTTTAGCACATGGCTCTTGCCGTGCTTCAGCCCCATGGCAAAGATCACATTTTCGCTACAGCGAATGTGTTGAAAATCCATCAGCTTGTTTGTTAAATTGGAGATTTTTCCTTTTATGTAGCCATAGAGGTTATAGAAATTTTCAAATGAACTCTCTGGTCTTTCAGCAAAGTCCGCCGCAAAGACCAGCTCGCCGCTGTCGCGATAGCAAAAGTCTGCAATCGACGACGCCTCTGAGCCGGCAATCCGCTCTGGTTTTCCAAGCAAACCCTCATCAAAACTGGCTTGATACAAAAGTGTCGAGTCCCAGGGCATGTATGGATGATTCCATTCTAGCCAAGCCAATGAGTGGCCATCTGGGGAGAACTCGGGTGAAGAGTAAAAATCTGCACCGGAGGCCAATGTGCGCGCCTCTTGTGGTCCCGGATGTTGGAGATCAATGGCGCCTATTTCGTTGATAGGTTCTTGATTTTTAATTTCTTTTTCGTAGGCAAAAACCAGCCATCTGCCGTTGGGCGATACGGCCAAATCAACATATTTTCCGAGCCAGCCATCGGTGGTCCGCTCAGTGGTTAAGGCGATGGGCGGGGAGGAGAGCTGTTTCAGGTTGACCTTGTAAATTCGCTGATCGCTAAAGTTAACAAAATAGACCCAGTCCATGGAGACAACATAGGGATTTCCGCTGGATTCAAAGACACGACTTCTCGCTGAAAACTCCTTTGGAATGACCTCTTTTACTTCGCCCGACGCTGCTTTGAAAACAAGAGCCGAGCGTCCTCCCTCCTCGGGGCGAAGCTCCACCCAGAAAGGACGGCCCATTTTGTCGACGGAAAGAAAAGAAAATCCAACCAGCTGCTGATAAACCTGCTCAGGTGTCAAAACCGGTTGCCAGTCCAGATACGAAGCTTCTTGGATGTCAGAAGACTTTGACGAATTAGACGCATTAGACGAATCAGATAGTCTGGATTTTTCTGCCATTGTGGTGCACCCCAAAAACCGAAATAGGCAGCAGGACAGCAAAGTGCAAGTGATTCGCTGGTGGTGCATTGCGTTTTCGCCCAATGACGGTGCCCGAATTCTATTTGAGTTCGGGCACCCTTGCCTCTTTACCTTTTTTTGAGCAGCATGCCTCTGAGTTTATCAGGAGCCTGCTAAACCTTAGTTTTGAGAGATTTTCATTGAAGAGAGCCCCACATTAATGCCAAAACCTTTGAGGAATTGCAGATTCAAAGTTAGGCCCAGCTCAGGCAAATCCGCGTGGACGCCTGTGATTACGCCCGCTCCAGCAACCACAGCGCCTTGTGCTTGCGCTATCAGGTACTTGCCAAAGATGTTTTCAGGTTCGCCGCTAAACAAATTGATGTTCAGACTTTGCCCAATGACTTCAAACTTGCCGATGGCCACTTGCGGTGCCAAAGGCTGCGACTTCATCTGTAGATTGATATTGGAGTGATAAGTTTCGCCTTTGATGCTGATGCAATTCAACTCGCCCTCGCCTTGAATTTCGAATCGACCTACAAAAACCTGTACACCTTCAGCCATGCCTGAAAATGCCAATTGGCAAGTCCACAAAGGTGAACCTTGTGCAGTTGCGCTTTGATTGGCAAATGCAGATGTTGATAGAAGAGATCCTGCGATAGCTAAAGTGACGAGCATGATTTTTTTCATATAGTGTTTCCTCCTAAAAAAGAACAGTTTTCTGTTGTTGTGTGTATCGACTCATGGGAGGCAGTGAATTCCGCCGCTCACGTTTCTGAGTCCACCTTTGTCCGGATGCATTTTGTTTGCAAGGGACGGAGCGGGACATAATGTTCCGACTTGCAAAACTCGAAACACTTTCGTAGGCTCTGTGTGAAGTTGTCGTGAAAACGAGAAGTGGAGTCATAGGTGCCGGGTTCCTTTAGCTTAGATTTACTTCAAAAAGAGTTTGCACAGAGAAGGATTCGCAACCCTGCCTATTCGTTGAGGGCCTTTGCGCGTGACCTTCAAGTGTCGCTGACGGCTCTTTCCGAAGCTATTGCTGGAAAGAGAAGTTTGTCGCGGCGGAATTTGCAAAAGATTCAAGCGGCCCTCCACCTGAGCCCATTGGACGCGGTCAAGCTTTTTGAAAAGACCAATAAGATTGAAAAAAAAGAGGTGGAGCGTCTGTTGCTTCGCGAAGAGGAGTTTCGTCTCATTGCCGAATGGTGGCACTTGGCCATTTTAAATTTGGCGAAATTGCGCGAAAATCGAAGTCGCGCAGATTGGGTCGCCAAGCGATTGGGCATCACCAAGACAGATGCCGCAAAAGCCATTGCACGTCTAAATTCACTGGGTTTGTTAGAGGTTAAGGGAGGACGACTGGTGCGCACGGCCGCGCCCATTTCGACAAGTCGAGATGTTCCATCTGGAGCCATCAAGCGATCACATAGAGATCACCTCTATCTGGCAGAAAAGTCATTGATCAATGATTCGGTTGAGAAAAGAGAATTTTCAGCTGTGGTCATGGCAATGAATCCTGAGGAAATCAAGGGCATAAAGGATTACTTAATGAAAACAAAACGAAAGGTTTCGGAAATGGCTGAAAAAGGGGAGCCTTCGGAGGTGTATGTACTGTCTTTTCAGTTGTTTCCCTTGACGAAATCGTGAGGAATGTGAAAATGCAAACTTCAAGCAAAGGAGCGATTATTATGAACAGTGCCTTTTTAAAAAATGTTTTTTTTACAGTTGCAGTTTTGGCAAGTTTGAATTTCATAAATCCGAACAGTGCCTCTGCTGATAACAGTCGACCAAGAGGTGGTGATGAACTCAATAATGGCGCAGGCTTGGGGGAGCGAATTGTTCTGTATGCATTCAATAAGATTCCGCTCTTTATTGATCTTTGCTTGCGATCTGAATCCTGTCATGTGAATGACAAGGAGACCACCATCTTAAAATCCATTCGCAGCTCCTCTGCTAAAGAACTAGAACAAGAGGCTCCAGTTCGTTTTGACAGCGAAAAAAAGAATACTGGGTTTTTTATGATTGATGGAGAGCTCAAGGTTGCAAAGACCGGCGATCATGTTGGATCTCCCATTTATGTAAACACAGATTTACTTTATGCAGTAGAAATTAAAAATCGCTTGGAACCCATTTCGATAAATGAAGCCATTGCCATTATGATCCACGAACTGGGTCATCATCATGGTAATTTTACTCATGCAGAATTGGATTATTTAGGAGTCAAGGTGGGGGCTATATCGCAAAATCATATTCAGACCACACCGCTCATGCCATATACAAAGAGGGTAGCAGCGGTGGTCCTCAATGAACTTAAAGAGAAGTCCTTTCCCGTAGTGCTGCTGTACGTTCATGATGAAATCGTGGAGGTGTCTCAGGCCTTTCGTAAGGCCATTAAATGTCCAGGCATTCACATCCCGACTCCCATTGGCGGGCTGCCAGATCTGGGCGTATCGCTGGGAAAACCAAAAGGGGCAACCTACCACAACTTGTATTGGGAGGAGGCTGACCTAAAGGACGACAAACAGAGTTATAAGATCAAAGGCAATATCTCGGTAAATTGTAAAGAACGAGGAGATATTTTTAGCAGTGACAAGCACTACAGGGTGCGCATCAGTTTTGATGTTCTTCGCGACAATTTGGGCCAGTGGCGAGTCGATAGAGACAAATTGGAAATCATCCAAAAGTACGAGCCCTGGTGGAAGTTCGTGGTCTTTCCCTTTTAGTCACATGGCCACGTGAGTGCGTTCAGCTGGTGATGGGGAAGACTTGAATGCTGGCTTGGGCAATATCACGTGGCTGAGCAGACGAGCTTAAGTCCTCAGCCATGAATTTCTCTATCAATTCTTTGAGTTCCAGCTGCAACCGCAGGAGGCTGTCCTCGGTGGCACTGAGAGTGTAGGTGATAAAGAGGGTGTTGGATTTGTTATAATCGCTTTCCACTCGGCGCGCGGCTGCAGCCAGGGACTCTTTGATGTATTTTTTTTGCAGATGCTTGTGGCTGATCTTATCAAATGAAATATGAAACCGCCCATCCTCGCGGCTTTTGAGAATCTTTTTGGCATAAAATGTATCGATCAGATTTTTAATATGCTCCGTCGTCGTTCGAAATCGTTTTGCCAGTTCTTTTGAGTTGATGTTGTCCGATTTTGAATCCAGCAGATCAACGAGTAAAGGCAGGGCGAGCGGGTCCGTCAAGAGCTCTTCACTTGAGGTTGGGATGGTCTCCAGCTTGAGTTCTTTGCGTTTGAGCTTGAGCAATTTTGAATAGTAGGATTTCTCCCAAGCGGTGCGGGTGGATTCTTTCAGTGAAAGAGTTTCTAGATAGGAAATCTGCGATACAGAAAATCGACGGGCGTGCGCCAGGGCCAAGACTTGATGTAGGGTGGGTTTGCGTTTTCCACTCAAAATCATTTTCAATGATGAAACACCGATGCCAACTCGTTTTCCGTAGCTATTCACTGTCAGCTTGGGGTTACCTTGTTTCAAATCCTCGAAGGATTTTAAAAAGAAATCTTGAGTGGAGACAAACATGCAAATTTTCCTTTTTCAGGAGCCTGTTAGCCTCAACTCGACAATAATTTTTGAGGCAGAACGCGCAAGAAGGCCCAAGGCGGCGGTGCCCACAGCTTTTGCCAGCCGAAGGCTTAGTTCCCCTAAGGTGAGGTTGGCAAAAGCGAGGACGTTGCCGGATTGGGCCTTTTTGCGCGAGCTTTAGCGATTATGACCAAAAATTATTGTCGAGTTGAGGTTAGTTGTTGCCTACCGAAGCGCCGCCAGGGCCTTCTCCTGCAGGTTTAAAGTAGATCCCATCGAAGCCAACTTCGCCCAGTGGACCATAAACTACTGACCCCACAATCGAGCCAGCTGGAGTCAATTCGTGGCCAACGTCAGCGGAAAAGCTCGTGGCCAGCATGACGTTAACGTACCGAGCTGGCGGAAGCTCCAGAACGTCGAAGCTCGTGATGTGCAGGGTGAGGCCGGTCTGCTGAGCGGCCTGCTTTTGTTGATCGAGAATCTGCTGATAACTGGAGTCCAGAAGCAAGGCCGAAACCTCTTTTGGTAGATCGCAATTGGCTGGTGCGCGCGCGGCAAACAAAGTGCAAGCGGCGAGTAGGCTAAATAGAAATGTTTTCATGATATCTTCCTTTGTGAGTTGGATTTGAGAGTTGGGTTGCAAGATCAGGTTACTTATAAGCTCAGAGAGATCCAAAAACAAGGGCTTCAGAAGTGAATTTGGTCACACTTTGTGACCAGGACTCTTGAGTGGCTGTTCTGGGCTTTGCGCGCATGGCGCCTTAATGTGCTGGAATGACAAAACTTTGTGATCGATGTGAGGCTGGTGCCGGCAGTTGTTCTGTGGAGTTCTTAGGTGCTGTTGCGACCAAGGTCCATTGAGTTTCAATGTGAGACGCCGATAGTGAGATGATGAAATATTTGCAGCTGCACCCTCATAAAAGTCCCAGGCGATTGCCAATGACAAAGTGGATCGGATTGGCCTTCTTGACGGTGAGCCTTCTCATATTTGAACCAGCGCATGCGCTGTTCGAGGTGTCAGCCGCCTATGCTTCTGAAGCCTTAGCGACTGACACCAGCGTCACTTCTAATTTTAGCTTTTTTGACTTTGCTTATACGATTCGCGCCACGAAGGGCAATTGGTTTTGGATCGGGTGGAGCTTTGCCTCTCAGGCCAGCAATGACACTCTTCAGAATGCCTTCACGGGCACCGCTCATGGGCCCAGATTCTTGTTGCAGCTGGGTAAGAGCGCAGCTTGGACGATTGGTCTGAACTATCTGCTAATCTCCACTGGGAATTACACTCCGGTCGGCGGTACCGCCAGTGAATGGCAGGGAACAACAATAAAGGCGGATCTTGGGTATGCTTTTGAGTTAAGCGAAGAGAGTCGGTTTGGAATTCGCCTGAACTATGTATCCAACTCCTACAATAAACAATTTACAAATGGGGCATTTGCAGAGATTTCCTACAGCAAGAGCCTGATCACTCCTGCGGTCGCCTTTATTTGGAACTACTAACCTCAACTCGACAATAACTTTTGGCCAAAAACGCTAAAGCTCACACCAGAAGTCCCAAGGCGGCGGCGCCAAATCTCACTGCTTTACGTCGGCCAAAGTTTTAAAGTTGTCCAGAGTCTTTTGATTCTTTTCAATCTCTTTTGACCAGCGACCAATTTCGCCCTCATAACCACGCTTTTTGTTTTGCCACAAAGTCTCTTGGCTCGCAATTTCGCGAGTCTTGGTTGTGATCTGTTGATTTTGCGCATTGAGCTGGTCAAAGTTGCTTTGCCAAGCCTTTTTCTCTTCGCGAACTTGCTGAATTTGACCTTCGTAGGAGGAGATTATGCTTTCGCGCTTTTGTTTGTTCTGCTGAATGGTTTCAATTTGCTTTTGTAATTCAGCAAGTGTTTTTTCTTCTTGAGAAAGTTTGGTCTTTTCGCCCTTGATAAGGTCAGCCAGCTTCTTTTCGTTGGCATCAGCTTTTTTGAGACTCTTTTTGTGCTCATCAATCTGCACTGCGAGCTTCTTTTTTTCGGTGGCGACAATGTCTTTGGCCTTGCTGACTTCTTGAATATTGGTCTTTACTGTCTCCAGGTTTTTCTTGTATTCTTCGAGGTTGGCTTTCGAATTGTCCACATTGGTTTGCAGCTTTTCAAGGCCCTGTTTGGCGCTGACCTGGGACCTTGCGTTTTGTGATGCCAAAGTGCCACAGCACAAAAGTGCAAAACACAGTGCCAATTGTGGCCGTAAAAAAACTGAGCGGAGAGTGTCGGGCCGACAGTTTTGGCTCAAGTGGTTCTGCAGGTATTTGTTGTTTTTGATCTCAGTCATGGTCATTTCCTCCGAATCAGTTTAATTATAAAGAACCAGTTTCAGTCGGACAAACGTTTTTCAGTGATGAGCGGTAGTGGCCCAGCTCATCCGCCCAAATTTCGCCCTTGAATTTCCAAGTCACACTTTTGTCTTTTTCTGCCTTGAGCTCGTCACGTTTGTCAGTATTGACTTCGCCGCCGGCCATTTGATAGCGAATGTGTTCGCCGGCTCCAGAGAGCAGTTCATATTGTAGGACCTCATTTTGGTCGAGAATGTTGCCCAACTCCTTGGTCAGAGATGTGAACTTTTTTTGCAATGCTTTGGCGGCTCGCAATTTCACATTGGCTTTTTCTTTTTCGAGGCGATCCATCGCGGCTTCGCGCATGGGCTTTAGCAGGGTTCTGGCCTTTTTTGCCAGAGAGTGCTGAAGGGCGTACAGTTCAAGGCGCTGTGTCTGATCCACAGAGGCCGGTTGTCGCTCGCCATGACCTTTGTTTTTTGCAAGCGAGGTGTTGATCTCTTGCATTTTATCAAGCATGTCCTTTTCAATTTTCAAAATGTCCAAAGCCAATTTGTTGTAAAGGTTGCCTTCGTCTTCAAGACGATTGATTTGCTTCTGTTCGGCTTGGAAGATAGGGTATTTGGCCATTTCAATCAAAAAGCTTTGCGGAATTCCCTCCATCACTTTTAAGTCAGAGTGCTGGAGCCAGTTCTTAACCAAATTGTAGTAATCCAAAGGTGCGTTGTGCTTTTTTGAATACTCTTCGAGGATGGCTTTGAGCGGGACATACTTTCGCTTCATGGTTTCGAGCACCTTCATTCCATCGCCAAACTGGCAGAGGTTGAGATAGCTCACTGTGCGCACCAGATAGGACTCTGGAGCGTAGTTGTTTTTAAAAAAATCGGTATGAAGTGAAAACATGTTTCCCGCCGCTCCCTCGTAATCCTTTGAGAGAATCTGGGTCCAGGCCTGCTCCACCATGGCGTCGAGCCAAAGGCTATTGGTCTTGTCGATTTTTAAATAAGTTTGATAGGACTCCTTGTATTCGCCCTGTTGAAATTTTAGTCTCGCCAGTGTCATAGCGGAGTGGGCTCTCACAAAGCTGCCGGGATCATTGGCCGTGAGCTTGAGGAGCTGTTGAAATTTATCAATCGCCGCGTCCACTTGATTGGTTCGATACAAGATGATTCCCAAATGGAATTGCGATTGGAGATACTCTTTGTCTTCGGGGCGCACGGCACTGAGAAGATCAAAGGCCTCTTGCATTTTGCTATTGTCAATCAGAAAGAGCGAGCGGTTGTAGAGGTAACCTGGTGAATGCGTTTTCTGAGTTTTGAGTTTGTCACTCCAAGACTCCAAAAGAGTCATCTTCTCCACCGGCACCTGTCGGGCATTCTCCCAAAGGTTTTGCCAAGCAGCGCGTGCTAAGTCTTTGTCCTTGGTTGTGGTCATGACGCGAAAAAGCTGATCTTGAAATTCATTGTGCAGGCCATACTGCAATGCGATCTTTGAATACTGAAAGGCGGCTTCTTCTTTCCAATTTTTATCATTGAGAAGCTCTGCAAATAGACCAATGGCAAGAGCATTGTTCTGGGCCATTTCGTAGAGTATCAATCCTTGCAGGTGCTTGGCTTCGCTGTCCGAAATTTTTGCAATTTCTTTGGTGGTGGGCTTGGTTTCAACTGTTTTGATGTCCTCTGGTAGCACGGCATTTCTGATGGCAGGTACTTTTGTAGCATCGCCGCTGATTTTTAGGGTCTTGCTTTCTACTGCGGGTTGGACTTTTACAAGAGATTTTGTATTGGGGGCCGCTGGGCTAGCGAGGACCTGTACATTTGTAGGTGGTGTTGTCGGGCGCAGCTGGACATCAATTGTATAGTCCGAAGCCTTGACCTGATCTTCGGTACCAATATTCAACTTGGGGATTGCTTTTGATTTGTTCATCAGTGTCCATGTTGGCACTTGGCTTTGCTTGTAGGTGAGTTCTTTGCTAGTGGCCTTTTTGCCGCGAACGATGTCAAGGCCCTTGGCCGGAGAGTTTGGCGATACAAGTAACACGGAGAGCATTGCAGGCAGAGCTAGTGGGAAGGCAAGTAGCAGAGACCCAGTTCGCTGGACAAGAGTTGTCGAGGTCAAAAAATTTTTTGTGTTCAGTTGCTTTTGCATAGCCATGCCCCCAAAGTTCATTAGTGCCAATATGTCAGACCAAATAACAGAGACGTATCATTGATGAGTTTATCGCCGAGTGATCGCTCCGGTTTGAGCACCGAAGGAAGATTGTAGTTCGCACGACTTTCGTTGGTCCACTTGTTACGAAAGTCGAAGCGAAATGCGAAGCGCTCACTGATAAAAAATTGCTGAGTTACATCAAGACCGAAGTGGAAAGCCGATTTGCTCTGACCGCCTTCGACCTGTTCGATGCGATACTCTGTGTTTCCGAGCACGAGGCCAATGGACATATCAAAATAGATGATTCGCTTATCCAAAAAGCTCATCTTGGCGTACAGAGGAACAAACTGGAAGACCACAGAAGTTCCAGATACAAATGAGTTGCCATTGGGATAGGTCTTGTAGCTGTCATTGAACTGTTTTGAGAGTTCACTAAAGTCAGAATCCATATTTTGATACTGGAGCTCAATACCGTAGCGCTCAGTGAAATAGTAGCCAAGAGAGGCGCCCGTCATAGTTCCTTCACGGTAGTTGTCGTTAAAGGGCTTGCCGTAGTAAAGGCTTCCTGACCAGCGCTTCGCTTTTGGATAGGCGCGATTTTGCACCACTGTAAAGTCATCGTCTTTTGCAGACCAGTATTTTTCTTCGAGTTTGTTGAGATCAACTCGATCGGAACCCTTTTGTTCGCTGCCACCAGCGGCGTCAGCTGTGGGTTCGGCCGTCTCTGTACCTGCGGCTTCCGGCGGTTTTTCTTCTTTGCTTTGAGATTTACTCTGACCTTTTGATTGGCCTTTGTTTTGAGCCAAACTGATCGAGGGCGTCGTCAGGCTCATAGCGAGTCCCAAGCAGAGTAGGGTGAGCCAACTGCTTTTTGAATTGTTGGTGCGCTTCACTGTGGTTCTGGCTGTACGTTCTGTATTGGTGTTTGTCATTTGGGGTCTCCTTCAGCTCACTAATTTGTGCTCTTAAATAAAAATGGATACTTGACGATCACACGGGTGCCATTTTTGGGTTCTGGAAATTTCCAGCCCTTAACCTTGCCCATGATGCAGCCTTCGACGTTGGCACTTTTTAAAGTCGATTCGTTGATCTTGTGATTTTCAACGCGTCCTGAAGCAATGATGTCAAATTTGATTTCCACTTTTCCGTAGAGATCTGGCGTCGCAGAGAGCTGCCGCTCATAGCAGTAGCGAATCTGTCCCAGTTGTGATCGAATGTACTGTGCAATGACCTCTCGATCCAAACCGCCGCTGACTTCGCTTTCATCTTCAATTAGGCCAACATTTCCTTTGCCAACGCCTGCGCCCGTGAGTCCACCGAATGCATTTCCCGATTTGCCACCACCCACGCCCAAGGTGGAGACGCGCAAACTGCCTCCCAGGCCCTCTTGCTCCCAGTTGCGACCACTCTTTTCGACTTTGCCGATTCCGGCCAAGGCTTTGCCACTCTCTTGATTGGCCGAGACCCCTTTGGATAGGACCACGTGACGAGAGCGAGCCGCTTGAGTTGAGATCTTACCAAGAATGGATGAAAGCCTGCCGCCGGTGATCGACTTGATGCTATTGCCCATCTTGCCCTGCTGTTTGTTTTCATCGCCCTGGGCACCAGCCTGCTTTTGGCCAGAGGTTGGCTTTTTCTCTTCAGGCTTTTTCTTTTTTTTCTGGTCCTTGAATTGACTCAGATCTATCTCTTGTTCAGCAACTCTTTCGGCAAGCGCTTGAGGCGAGTTCTCGCTTTTTGGCGTGACCACGGCAATCATAATCAAGAGGAGCGCTAGGCCCAGGCAAAAGTAGATGGCGCGACGATTTTCTGGATCTAGAACCTGACTCTTGTCGAATCCTGGGATCTTGGCCGCCGGCACCAAATAGACTGTTCTTTGCACGATCTCCATGTCGTCGTGCTCTGTGCGCTGCCACTCGCGTCCGGAGACTGGGCTGATCACCACTTTTGTTGGTGTGGTTGCGGGAATGAACTTGTCTTTTGTTCCGAGTACGCGGGTCTCTAAAATTGCACCGGCCTTTTTTACCATATAGAACTGAAAAGGTTTTTCGGTGCCATTGAGAGGTTGGGAGTCAATTTGATCTAAAAGATGAAGGAGAGAGTACTCACGTTTGCTGATTTCAAATGAAATTGTCGAATCACCAAAAGCAATCTTCGTGTCCTGTTCAATGGTGCAAGCAGCCTTCTTAGTTGTGGCCGCAATCTCTCTATCGAGGTTGATAAAAACCCATTGATTGTTTCGATATTCAAAGACGCCTTGAATTCCTTTCAGACTCGGTGAGGTTGAGCTAAAGTCTGCCAGGCGAGATGAACCAAAGGTTTTTTTACCTTCGGTCGATCGCACTCGCCAAGTCCTGGTGGACCCATTTGGAAGTGTCTGTTTGATCAGTAGGCTTTCCACTCTCTATCTCCCCGGTTCATTGCTGTGCTGTTCAAGCAATAAAGTTCTCAAGCAATAAAGTTCTTATCTCATCAGTAAACTGGACTCCCGAATGCGCACATCATAGCTTCTCTGCACTTCATGAAGTGGTAAGAACTTTACCCCTTTTTTCTGAACCAGATAGGCGCCATCTGGATTTCGTGCTGTTCCTTTGATGTCCATATCGCCAAAGCTGACCTCTTGCACGGATCTTGATTTTGTTTTGGCGGAGCTCATTGGTGAAATCGCAAGCAAAGTCATGCAGGCCAATAACGACAAAAACATTTTACTCATTGCTTCCTCCTAGTGAGCCGATTCGAGTTCGATCTTTCATAGTTTTGATTCGGGCGCTTAACCAGTCACGTTGAGCATCATCAGCAGTGGATTCAAAGGACTTTTGGTAGGCAACAAGGGCATCGGGAAAGTTGATTTCGAGATACTCACGTTGCACGGCGAGTTCACGCCAGAGATTTGTGTTCTTTGGATCCTTCTTTAAACATTGATTTAAAAAGGCCACGCCATCAGCTGGCTTTTTAACGATGGCCAATGCTCGGGCATAGATTTCAGCCATTTTTTCTTGTGTCAATTGCTCCGGGCTAGAGTTCTCAAGTTTGAGTAGCACCGACGTATAGTCTCCCTTTTGATAGGCGACGAGCGCCTGAATTCGCTTGAGATCACGACGTTGCAAGTGCAATTCATTGAGGGCAGCGTAGTCGACAACTTCTTCATTGAGAGCCTTTGTGCGAATGACTTGCAGACGATAGGAGGGCTCGACTTTATTGAGCTCCAGCGATTTCTCAGCAAGCCACTGGGCCTTTAGATTCAGCTTCTGTTGCTCCGCGAGTATAGAGCCCAAAAAGTAGCCGCGGGCCTGTGTGTCTTTTTTATTGAGCAATTGGCGCAGCAGCGTTTCGGCAACAGACCGATTGTTAACCAGCAGGCAATGTGCCATCGCCAATTCAGGTTCTTTTGACTTGTCTGTGCACAGTTTAGCATTGCCCTCGAGAGGTATTGGATCGATGCTTCCATACTCCTTGGGAATGAAGTATTTGATCTCGCTGATTTCAGGAAATTTTAGAGCCAACTGAGGAATCTGATTTGAACTGGCTTCAAGGGCCGAGGTCTTGGCTTCACTGGGTATGGTGACTTTAGCCAGTCGGGCATAATTTTCATCACGCTTTTCTTTTAATGGCGCCAGGAGCGTATCGATCTCTTGGCGCATGGCTGCCTGCTCCTGTGGTGTAAGTTCTTGCGGCAAATTCATAGTCGAAAGTCCATCAATATAATGGCGGTAAGAGCGATCAAGTCCCTCGAGGACTCGAATCTGTGTATTCTTTTCTTCAGCCCAACTGAGACTCTGCGTATAAGCAGAGTGAGCCTTTTCAAATTTTTCTGTCTTTAGCGCCAGGACCAATGCAAAACGACTGTCTTTGGCCTTGAGGCTCTGCTCTGTAAATTCTTTTTCTAAGATGGCCGCCTGCACCAGACGGGCTCTCGCTTTAAGGTCTTTTGGGCCACCGCGAGAAATGAGTTTTTTGGCTTGATCAAACGCTTTGCTGTAATGTTTTTGCTGCAGCGTCTGTTCTGCGCGCTTGACGAGAATTTCTGTGGCAAAGGGCTCCACGTCAAGACTGACGATTTTCTTTTCTAGAGATTCTTGCTCCGCCAGATCCAGCTTGCCGCCGCTTTCGCTGCGAGAGAGTTCAAACACTTTGGAAAAGAGTCGGGAGAGCTTTTCTTTGTTGGCTTTTGATCCAGCCCCGGCCTCTGCCGAACGAATCAATTGCTGATAAATCCCTTTGGTTTTGTCTTTGGCGCCGTCCATTGCATAGAGATCGGCGGCCTTTTCTAGTAGAGCCTCCGGTGACTTATCGCCCGACGCTTCGCCAGATTTTTGATCGGAGATTCGAGCTTGAATTTCTAATAGACCTGCCGCCTTTGAAAAGTACCCCGCGGCAAGATAGGTATTTGCGGCTTCTTTAAGTGCGTCTTGTGCGCGCTTGTCTTTTGGGTTGCTTTCATAAAAACTCAGAGCTTTGTCGGCGGCATCTAGGCTCAGATCCGCTTTGAAGAGCTGGCTGACGGCCTGCCATTCTGCTTCTACCGCGAGGCCAGAACCTGTGTATTTTTTTGAAAATGTTGTCCAGAGTTCCGCAGCCTTTTTGCCGTCTTTTTCTTCGGCCACAGCTTTTTCGGTAAGCTTGAGTTCGGTCTCTTCTAAGATTTTGCTAATCAGTTTCTGGCGATCGGTTTTGAGTTTTCTCTTTAATATATTTGTCGCCAATGACTGAATGTCTTTGAAGCGCGATTGCAAATTGTAAATGTCTAAGGTCAGATCTTCAGCCTTTTCTGTGTATTCATCCAATGTGAGTTTGTCAGACTTTTCTTGAGGCAAATAGGATTGCAGGCCAATTAAGGCTTTTTCATAGTCTTTGTTCTCGTAATGATAGGTTGCTAAAGCAAATTGGACTTCGCGATGATGCTTTTCAGTAGGAAATTTTTTGAGGTAGATTTCGCTTCTCTCAATCTGATTGAGACGAGTGATCATGATGTCCTTGTCGGAGGCCTTCTGTTTGGTTTGATTTTCTCGGATTTTCCCTAAGGAGACCAGAGAGGCGTAAAGAGAGTCATGTTCGAACTCTTGATTTTTAGATTCAAAGACGACAAAATACTGCTCTGCTGCACCTTTAAAGTCATTCATTTGAAACAGGAGTTCGGCATAGGCAAAGCGCGTCTTGGTGTCAGGAGAGATCCGACTATCTGCAATCAATAGGATTTCAAAGCACTGCTTGGTGAGACCAGTGAATTCTTTGTGCTCTTTGTTTTTTTGCCATGTCTCCCACCATTTTGCCGCAAGTTCTCGACCTTCGCGGCGAAAGGATTTGTCGCAGGACTCTTCGATTTGATCTGGAGGCATGATGTTTCGCCATTTTCGATGAGCCGAAGACTGATCGGGATGGGAGTTGGCGCTGCACAAAAGGGCCGCCTCTTTAAGTTGCGCCAGCACCTTGTTGCGTTCTTTGACCGATTCGAAGGCATTGACAAGACGCATATGCGCCTTGACTCGAAATGGCGACTGCGGCTGGTCTGCAATGAATTCGCCGAGGAAGGACTCCATTTCGCGATATCGACTGTGTGATTCATATAGAGAGCTCAAGTTGCTCATGGTGTCCGTTAGTTCCTCGGGGGTGGTGATCGCTTTAAAAAAGCCATAGAGCTCATCGGCCTTTTTGGTCTCACCGACAAAAAGTGAGAGGTCTCTGAGAGCCTCCTTGCGCAGATTCTGTTTGGCCACCGAGGATTTGGACCCGTCATTTTCTGAATTGGGCGGATTGCGCTTTAATACCAGCAGCAATGCAGCAATGGCCTCTTTGTCGTTTTTCAAATTGTAGTGTGCCCAAGCGGCTTTATAGAGACCATAGTTGTAGACACGGCTCTCTGGGTACTTTTCTATGGCCATAAAGTGATCCAGGGCCATGGCAAATCTTTTCTGATCATAGTAGAGTTCGCCCACAGCCAAGTGGGCATCAGCCAGTGCCGAGGACTTGGGAAATTTTTTAATCAGCTCTTCATAGCTCGCAATGGACTCGGAAATTTGATTGATCTGTTGCAGAGCAAAGGCCTTGTTAAAGGTCACGTAGTCCATTTCAATAAATTTTGGAAACTGCTTTTGAATCTTGGTATAAATGCTGATGGCTTTTTTAATCGATGCCGAGCCTTTTTCGATTCTTACTGGAAAGGACGACCACTTTAGGGTTTTGTTATCTTGATGAAGCTCGAAAAATCGTCCGGATTTACTGCGACGCATGTGCAATTCAGCCAAGCGATAGTGCAAATCTGCTTCATTGCTGGAGCCTTTGTTTTTTGCGATGATCCGTTCGAGATTTTCAATCGCCTTATTTTCAGCCTTTGTGATGAGGGCTTCTGACTGAAAGGCTTTGAGCTCGTTAGCCGATTCATTGCCAGCTTCCATTTGCAATTCTTTTAAAAGCCCTTTGACCTCTTCTGCTTTTTTGGAAATGGCAGCTGAAGGAGAGAAGAGTATTGATGAACTAGCAAAAATTGAAATTGCAAGCGCAGAACGCCATCGTGCAGCCTGTGCCGATAATTGAAAAATAAAACCGAATGCCTCAAGGCGATGGCTGCGTAATTTCAAGATCAGTCTCCTCCAACAACGGTGACCATTTTGACCTGGGGAAAACCGGCCATAGATGCCGTGTAAAAAACTTTACGGATGACCTCATAAGGCAGAGTGCCATCGGCTTGAAGCAACAGCTTGCCAACAATGGTTTGTCTTTCTTTTTCGCCCTTGATGTCGTCTTTTTCTTTATTCAAACTTTCTAAGTGCTGAAACAGTGGTTTAATGAAATCGGCGTCTTTGCTATCCAAAACAGAGGCGGGCAGTCGGCCATCAGCCATTTCAAAGATTATCTTGTCATCAATGCGCAGATTGGTTCTGCTGAGTTTGATCTGCACACCAGGAGTCGGGTTTTTCATTGAATCGCTGGAAGGCAGCTTCAGGTCCTTTTCTGGAGTGATCTGCACTTCGGCGTTTGAGTAGGTTTGCAAAAGAAAAACCAGCATGATGGTGAACATGTCTGTCATAGACGTGATGTTGAGCGTAAAGCTCGATTTCTTTTTTCCCACAGTGTTCATGCGTCTTTTGTATGCCATTTTAGCCTTCCATCACATTCGCAAATACGATCTCTGGAAACATATATTCGGTCATGACTTCTTTGCCCTGTTTGCTGTCAAATACTGGAAATTGTGTTTTTGGATCGCGTGCCTTCCTGGCCTCATCTATCACTTTGATGACTTCGTTATAGGCCACTTCAGCATCAGGTTTGACGTCTACGCGGAAGACTTTTGGATGCAAGCGCTTGACATCAACGAAACGCGCATGCAGAGCGGCCAAATCAAATTTGGAATCTTTGGCAGGCACGGCAATCGAGGTCTCTTCCTTGCCTTTAGTAATGATGATGCTTACGCTTCGATCTTTGCGTAGATCAAATTCAATCTTGGCCAACTCTTCTGGGTTGGGGTTCTTTTCTTGCTCTTCGATCGCAGCCTGAACCACCTGAGGGAGTTCAGTTTCTACCATCATGACTTGAACAAAGGCAGAAGAGAGCAAGAGAACAGGAACGAGCTTTACCATCACTGCTAGTAAGGGTGCCAAGTCCAATTCGAATTCAGAGTTGTACTCTATTTTTTGCTTTGCTCTTCTTGCCATAAATTTTATGACTCCCTAACGGCTTTTGGCGGTGGCGGAGTAGAGACTCCACGGTGATTTTCTGGGAAGACCGCATTTCTGGTAATATTGGGTACGTGTCCAGTGGTCAGTAGCTCTGTCAGTCGCGAGGTCTTTTCTTGAAGTTGTTCGATCAAAAAGTTTTGTCGAGAGGTGAGAAGCGAGAAAAAGACCATGGCGGGAATGGCGACAGCAAGACCAAGAGCCGTCGTGTACATAGACACCGAGATACCATTAGCCAAAAGTGCCTGCTTTAGACTGGGATCAGCTTGAGCAACCGCATTGAAGGAGATGATCAGACCATGAATGGTTCCCAATAGACCCATCAAAGTGGCCACGTTGGCCAACATTGATAAGTAGTGAATTTTTCTATTGAACAGCGGCAGATTCTCAGACAAAGCGATGTCGTGCGCTTGGAAGATGGTGTCGTCATCGCGATCTGACTTCTCAAGAATTGTTTTGAAGGCTCGCGCCAAAGGTTTTTTCTCCATTTGTGAGCAAAGCATAACAGCTTCATCAACTCTCTTTGCGAGCACCAGACTCTGAATTCGGTTAAAGAATTCATCCGTATTTAAGTTGTAATTAAAATAGAGAGCTTTGCAGCGCTCAATGGTCAGAGCAACAGTGCCAATTCCCACAAAGAGAATGAGCCAACCGACCACACCCGAATCGTTCATAAATTTAAAAAAATCCATCATATCGCTATCCTCCAAATGGGAGATTTATTTTGCTTGTTTTTTGTTTCTGTTATTTTCTTCTTCATTTTTAAGATCTGCTTCCTTGGCCCGGTCCGTTTCTTGCTGTGCCTGCACCCAGGCTTTGATAGCCGCTTCACCATGAGGTTGAACTTGAATAAATTTGATCGCGTAGTTCAGGCCTGAGCGAACGGTTAATTTTTTCTCAGAAAAGTTTTTCCTTAATATTTCAGCATTGACGTTAAAGCCTTCAGGCAATTCGATATTGCCATGAAAGTGCAGTGTCACGCGGTGTCCAGGTTGCAAAAGCGGATCGGCAAGAAAAACAAGCGCGCCATTGATTCCCATATCAAGACTATGGCCCTCAAAAAAGCGTTCTTCATTGTGTCCGTAAATTATAAGATTTTTAGAGATGCGCGGAGATTTTCGGGTGCGAAAGGCTTGAGAGATATCTTTGTCGTGTTCCAATAGCAACAGCAGTCGGTCTTTAGAAAAATCTTGAACTTTGGCAAGGGGAGTCCACTCTTCTAAGTGAGCGGCCCAGATGTAGTTGTAGTCAAACAGCTCGGCACCTTGGAGCATGCGGATCATGTCCAAATAGGAGTGCGGTCCGGACTGATGTTCACCAATAAGAATGAACCACTCTGATTTTTTAGCTTGCTCAACTGCTTCCATTAAAGTCCTCTGGTTACCCACAGGACTTGTCCCTATCCCCGTCGATAACATAACTTAGAGCACCACTGTGACAGGGTCATAAGCGACCCTCACACCAGCTCCGTTTGCTGGAATCGCGTTGCCATGGAAGATGACTTGGTTGCCGAGCGGATCGTAACTCCATCCGTTCTTCTCGTCCTTTTCTACCAAGATTCCGTCCACGAACACGCGAATGGATTCCACAAGCGGTTCTCTATTGAGCTTAAATACACTTGTCAGCTCAAGGATCTTATCGGATAGAAATGATAAAGATTCAGAGAAATCTGCGCAAATGCTCGCTTTTGTTCCGCCAGTTTGATCAACTAGACCAATGTAGCGTTCAGCAATTTTTCGACCGCCAGCCTTCAGTTTATTCAAGCAAGCATCATCTAACACTGTGATTGCGCTCACAGAATAGGATCTCAGGTAGGGCAGACTGTTGGTAAGTTTGTCGAGAAAATTGACGTAATGTTCAACTTTGAAAAGTCGTGGGTCGTCGTAATCTTGTGTGCTGGTCGTAGTTCCCGGTGGATCGGTTTGTGAAAAGTCATCCTCATCGCTGACAATAATAATGGCAAGGTAAGCATCTTCTCTGCGAAAATTTAAATCGCCGTTGATATTGTCATCAGTGTTCAGTGCCGCCTCTATACTTTGAAAAGCTCGTTCGTCGCCAGAGCCCTTGATACCTTGCTTTATATTCGTTTGAAAGGTGGGGATGAGATCTGGAGTTAAGGGATCAATAACAAAAACGCCAGAGTGAGTGCTTGCTGTGCCGTCTCGCAGGCGCGCCCAGGCCGGAGCGCCAGTAAAATAGAATTTGTAGGCGTCGGTGGTGGTCACGCCAATATGAAAGTCATAGTCGTAATTTTGAAATCTCTGCACGAAGCTGCTAAAGTAGGTTGCCAGTGCCGTCTGTGATGTGTTCATCGAACCGGAATTGTCTATCACCCACAATATATCGACTTTGCGCTGAGTGATGTCGGCCACTTGTTTGTAATTCTCTGCTTCCGGAGAGAGCGAAAATGAGTCCGTGGATTTTCCACAGCCAATACTGGAAACAATGAGTGATCCAAGCAGGCTGCCTCTGATGAAGCCAGCATTAAAGTGACGGCGAAACCAGTTGGTATCTATTGACGACCTAGGGCTTTTGGTTTGGTGGTTCTTTCTCATTTACTTCCTCCGAAGCTACGCACTGTATTTTTGAGGGTTAGGGTTCCAGTACTTTTTTGCTCTTTTAGTGTTTCTTCTTTTGTCTTTTGTCTAAGAAACAGCACTTCATCTACAATTCTAACGGGTCCGGAGGCGAGCGCCACTTTGGTCCTAAGTCCAGAGAATCCCGAATGAAAACGCATCAACTGTGCAAAATGAGACAGGGTAACTATTGAGAAATATTAACATCTAGTAAATATAGGAGATCACAACAAAAATCTTTGTGATTGAAAGATGGACAGTATTATTTTGAATTTTAGGGGGCTATCTCAAAAGGCGAAAAGTCTTTTGAAATTACTATCTAACTTTTTTTCACTTTTTGCCACAGAGATTCTTTGCCCTCGCGAGGCAGGTTCTGAAATTGGCTAAGACCACCCACTGTGGCGAGCATCTTTTGGAAGCGATTTTTGAACTTTGCATTGCCTTTTCGGAGCGCTTGTTCAGGTTCAATCCCTAAATGTCGTGCGACCTGTGCTGCCGCAAAGAGAAGGTCACCCATTTCTTCTTGAATATGCTCCTGCGCCTTATCACAAATTGATTGATCGCCAGAAGCAGAGGCCGCAGCGACCGCCTCTTCCAATTCTTGGATCTCTTCTTTGAGCTTGCCAAGAACCTCTTGGGCTGAGTTCCAATCAAAGTCGAGGCGTTTGGCCTTTACGCCAATTTTGTGTGCCGTTTGCAGCGCCGGCAATTTTTCTGGAAAGGCAAAGGGATCGGAAATTTGCTTTTGGGCTTGCAGGTCCTGCTGAGAATCTGAGAGTGGCGTCTGTTTTTGTTCTAGGGCTTTGATCTTTTCCCAGTTCCTGACCACGTCTTGGGAGTTTGCGACTTTTTGTTGAGCAAAGACGTGAGGGTGGCGGCGGATCATTTTTTGATTGAGCGCGATCATCACATCTGCCAAATCAAAGCGATCTGTTTCGGCCGCCAATTGCGCGTGCAGGAATACCTGAAAGAGCACATCGCCCAGTTCTTCTAGTATATGCGCATCTTTTCCTTGCTCAAGTGCCTCGACGAGCTCATAGATCTCTTCGATGGAGTAAGGTGCCAAACTTTGGTGCGTCTGTTCCTTGTCCCAGGGGCATCCGTTGGGACCTCGTAAGGTTTGCACGGTGAGATGGAGGTCTTGTGTGGCTTGGGCCAGTTTGGCCAGATTGGGAGATGGTGTCATCGTTCCTCCTGCGAAACCAACGAAATACAATACTCATCGACAATTGTCCAAAGTTAAAGATCTTTAACGATACAGTCCGAAATGGCCTAAGAATCAACGAGCTATAAGTCATAAAAGAGATCATTTGAGTGCTTTTAGCGGATTTGATAGATAAAATAGCTGCAAGAGATGAATGTAAAGAAAATGGACAATCGAAAATCTGAAAATGCAAATAGCCGAGCAGGTGTTCCTGGTTCAAAGGTTGGCTATAAGGAATTCGCTGCAAGTCTGCAAATGGACAAATCCATATTTTTGCGCATTTTAGCTTTTATAGAAAGCCACTGGTTTTTTCGTCGCGGTGGTTTGATTTTTATCTTTGCGCTTCTGATGTCGATATTGGTGTTCTTTCAGATCGATCTCCGCACTCACCACAAGTTGGGCGAAGTCATCGGCGCAGATATTATCTCGCCGATCACCTTTGAGTTTGTGGATCATGCTGCCACCTTGGATAAAAAACTCAAAGCCGAAGCGCAAGTGCCCCTGGTGTTTGATTATGACACCAACATTTATGATCGCCTAGCTGTCAACGTATACAAAGCCTTTCGCAATATGCGCTTGGCACTCAAGGACGCGCCAATGCTCCTGGGAGCCAATCGTGCGGCTGCAGACTCCGCGGCTAAGGGGCGCTTTGAATTGATGAAGGACTCCTTCGAAAAGGACCTCAGTGTCAAAATTGATAAGGACCTGTTTGAATGGCTTTTGGACCATAAGTTCTCGGTGAACATTGAAAACTATTTGTTAAAGACGGCGGAGTATTGGTACCAAAAGAAACTGATTGTGGATTTGGATCGAACCATTCCCGCGCAACAAAATGAAGTTGTGGCACGAGTGGTGCATCGCTCCGGTGTGGGGCGCGAGTCGACGATTCCTAAGAAAGATCTGGTTGATCTCAATGAAGTGGATTTTTTAGAATGGGACACCAGCGCTACGGATGAAAACTTTCCGGAGGGGCAAAAACCCTATTTGGTGGCTTTGGCACAAGCGCTGATCAGCCCCAATCTGACCTTGAATAAACAAGAGATCGCCACACGAAAGTCGCAGGCCCGTGATTCGATCATTCCTGTCACCATATCTTTTCGCAAGGGACAGCCAGTGGTTCATAAAGACTCTGTGCTTCAGCCCTCACATCTGAATCTGATTGGCAAAATTGAGAACGTGCAGTCTGAGCGCAAACGAAATTTTATGGTTATTTTCATGGCGCTCTTTATCTGTCTGTCCTTGGTTGTGGTCTACTCATTTATGAAAAATCTTGCGCCCAGCTTTCGCGCGCTTTCTAGCAAAGATATTCTTGTTTCAATGATGTTGAGCTTGCTGACGGTGGCGACAACCAAAGTCTTTCTGTTTGTGGCAGAAGCTGCCTTCGTGCAAAAGTTTGCTGGTTGGCTAACCAGCAATATGTTTTTGTTTGCTGGGCCGGTGGCCGCGGGCTCAATGCTCGTGGCTCTTCTTACGCAGTCCTTTCCGCTCACTCTCCTCTTTACACTGGTGACCAGTCTTTCCCTCAGTGTGATGGAAGACTTCAGTTTGATCTTTTTTGCGCTGGCCTTTTTGGGCGGACTCGTTGGTGGCGAGGGAGTCTCGCATTGCAAAAAACGAAATGACATCTATCAAGCTGGCCTAAAGGTGGGGCTTGTCAATGCTGCGATTGTTTTGTGTTTGGCGGCCATTCTCCAGGCGGATCTCAAGTTCAATTGGCTAGAGGTCACGGGCACTGTTGTGGGAGCCTTTTTGGGTGGCTTTATGTCCAGTGTGGTGACGATGATTCTGATTCCAGTGCTGGAGTCCATGTTCAGCTACACCACTGATGTAAAACTTTTGGAGCTTAGCAATCTCAATCACCCGCTGATGCGAGAAATGATTGTGAAAGCTCCAGGAACCTATCATCACTCGATGATGGTGGGAAGTATGGTCGAAGCGGCTGCCGACGAGATTGGGGCGAACTCCCTGCTCGGAAAAGTGATGTGCTACTATCACGATATCGGCAAGATTCCCCATGCCAATTATTTTATCGAGAATCAGCGCACCGGCGAAAACCCTCATGATCACATTTCACCATTTATGAGCAAAACGATTCTGATAGCACACGTAAAAGACGGGGCTGAAATGGCCAGAGAGTACAAACTGGGCCAACCCATTATTGATGGGATTTTGCAACATCACGGCACCACTCTGATTTCATTTTTTTACAACAAGGCCTTGGACATGGCCGGCGAGGGCGAGGAGAATAAAATTCCTGAGGCGGAATTTCGATATCCTGGACAAAAGCCACAATTTCGTGAAGCGGCCCTCTGTATGTTGGCAGACAGCATTGAGGCGGCCGCCAGAAGTTTGGATGAACCCACGCCCACGCGTCTGCAAAATATCGTAAAAAATATTATTCAGCGAAAGTTCACGGATGGACAGCTGGATGAGTGCAACCTCACGCTAAAGGATATTTCCAAAGTGGAGCATGCGTTCACGCGAATCTTGTTGGGTATATACCATCAGCGCATAGATTATCCGCGCCAGGCGGGTGGATCTCTTGGGGATTTGACACCACTAAAGAGCTTAAGTTAACCGGTTGGTTGCGCGTATGCATTTTGATATTTTAAATGTATCAAGAGGGCCTTGGACAACCAAAGAACTTCAAATTCTGCTGAAAAACATCATCAAAGAATTGCCGCGTGAAAAATTGGCAAGACTTTCTTCTCAAAGTCACACGCTCTCGGTGCATTTTCTGACACTTTCAGAGATGAAGAAAATGAATCTTCATCTGCGAAAGAAAAATGCCCCCACGGATGTGCTGAGTCTAGAGTACTGCCCCGAAGTTTTCTCAGACCCCAAAGGAAAACGCAAAAGTAAGGACTCTAAAAAAAAAGATGCTGGCAACGCTTTGCTTAGCCATTCTTTTGTTAGTGAAATCATGCTCGGTGAAATTTTTCTCTGCCCTGAATACTTAAGACGTCAGGCCAAGAGTATGCGGCATCCTTACTCGCAGGAGAGTCTCTACATGCTGATTCATGGCATCTTGCATGTTTTTGGCTATGATCATGAACGTGGTGGGCCCCAGGCCAAGCAGATGTTTGAATTGCAAAATCAAGTCTTCCTAAAAATGCGCAACGGCAATTCTCGCCTCAAGCTTGTCGTTGCGAACTCAGCTAGAGATTGCTAATTTTTCTCAGCTTTTGGGCTCAGATGAATTGCTCCCTTGCGAGATTTGCGAGGAATCTCTTATACTGCTGGTGATGAAAATATACATTTCAAAAACAATGGAAGAGTGGACTCTGGAGCGGTGGCAGCAAATTTTGAGCGGCTGGGAAGAGAACTGCGGAGCTCCCTATCTCGAAGGATTAGAAAGATATTCTACGAGTTGGTTGCGACAGACTGCGTTTTTGGGGCGGCTTCTCTTGATCAAAGCGCTGCGCACTCACCGATTTGATGTTTCGGCTTGGCCAAGCGCCTCGCAGACAAAGTCATCTGTGCCTTCAGGCAAAGAGTCCTGGCCTGAATTGATCAAGGATGGCTTCGGTAAACCTCAGTTTATTGATGGACCATTTTTCAATATGTCGCACAGTTTTAAATGGGTAACGACGGCGGTTTCCACAAGTCACTGTTTGGGCATAGATGTGGAAACTGTGCGAATGATACCGGCAGAGGACCTGGCGGATGTAATAAACGATTCTGAGTGGCAGTGCATTGATGACATCACATCAGGACGTGTTCAGCCAGTCGCGGATTCCGTTACGCCGCCCTTTCGAGATGTTCTGATCGCGAAACTGTGGACGGTCAAAGAGGCGCTGGTGAAGTGCATCGGCCAGCCCCTCGGCTATTCTCTAAGCAAAGTTGATTTTTCGCAATGTTTGCAAGTCCCAACTGGGGTCTTGCCGGCGCCCTTTTCTCAATTCGGCTACAAAAGCATCGAGCCAGATGAAACTCTCATGGGTCATGTGGTGTTTCAGGGGCGGGCCGAGCTCTGCGAACTGGAGTTTGTCGCAGAGAGAGAGCTCTTGCAAATGATTGCGCCAGATCACGAGATCAGCGAAAGCCAATTGCTCAATTGACAGGCTCCTTAAAAGGGAAAATCTGCTGCTGCTTTCTCGGCGCCAAATCTCACTTATGTTTCTATTTCGTAGGGGGGCCGGGCGGCAATTGGGTGTGTTGCGAGGTTTGTCGCAAATGGGCCACGTAGTCGCGAATGTATTCGAACCCAGATGTAAGAGAGAGAATCACCGAGATCCACATGGCATAATAGCCAATCTGATGGAGAAGAGGTGCTCCCGGGATCAGCAAAAATGGAATGGTTCCCATCTGCAAGGCCGTCTTCCATTTTCCAGAGGGTTTGGCATCGATCACCATTTGGTCAGCTGCGGCAATGGAGCGCACACCAGCGATGATGGTGTCGCGTGAGAGGATCAAAAACAAAACCCATTGATCAATTCGGTTCAACCAGAGAAGCGACACTAAAATTCCGCTGACCAGAACTTTGTCGGCAACGGGATCCATAAACTTGCCAAAATTAGAGACAAGACCCATTTTTCGAGCGTAATATCCATCCAAATAATCGGTGATTCCCGCGGCCACAAACAAAACGATGGCTGCCCAGTGGGCCCACGGCGTATTGAGGCTCACCAAAAACACCAGCACTGGTGTCGCCAATATCCTGCTGAAGGTAAGCCAAGACGCAGTGTTGTTGATGATGGTGAATGGCATACTGAAGATTAGCCATAAGTTTTCAATAAGAGTCAACCCTGGTCGGCCAACGCACCACTGCCAAAACCTCTCGAGAGTGCGTTTCATATTGTCATTCTCGGTACAAAAGGTTTTCTTTACTAACAATGCACACGACCTATCATCGCGTCCAATTTTATGAAACTGATCTGATGGGCATTGTCCATCACACCAACTACCTGCGTTTTTGCGAAGAGGCTCGAGTGGCATGGGCACATAGTGTGGGGCTGATCGATTATCAAAGACCAGAGTCGGCGGCCCATTTTGCGGTGATTGAGACCAAAGTGAAGCATCGCCGCCCTTGCTTTTTTGGCGATCAGATAAAAATAGAGCTCCAGGTGAGGCGGGTCGGTGTCAAAGTGGAGTTTGGTTACACACTCTCTACAGATGCGCAAGGTGTGGTGGCGCAGGCGATGACCATGCACTGTGCATTGGATAAAGAGCTAAAAGTGATGAAGTTACCACAAGAAATGACAGATAAATTGGAGGTGGAATTATGGACCGAAACCTAGCACTTGAATTTGTACGGGTGACCGAAGCGGCAGCCTTGGCCAGCGCCGCTTGGTTAGGACGAGGCGACGAAAAGAGCGCTGATCGGGCTGCGGTCGATGCCATGAGAAAAGCTTTTGATTCAGTTTTGATGGACGGCACTGTGGTGATTGGCGAGGGCGAGCGAGACGAAGCTCCCATGCTCTATATTGGCGAAAAGGTCGGGCGTGGTGGCAGTGATCTGCCAGAGATTGACATTGCGCTTGATCCTTTGGAGGGAACCACAATTTGCGCCAAAGGTGGAGTGGGAGCTGTTTCGGTGATTGCGGCTGCCGAAAAGGGAAATCTGCTGTTTGCACCAGATGTTTATATGGATAAAATAGCCTGTGGGCCGGGGGCCAAGGGTGTGATTCGCATTGACCTCTCTCCCACGGAGAATATTCAGCGTGTGGCATCGGCGCTCAAGAAAACCGTCAATGATCTCACGGTGGTGATTTTGGATAGACCACGGCACACGGATTTGGTGGCAGAGGTGCGGCGCACAGGTGCTCGCATTCAGTTGATCGGCGATGGTGATGTCAGTGCCGCGGTGGCAACGGGCTGGCCTGAGTCGGGGATAGATCTTTTGATTGGAGTGGGCGGTGCTCCGGAGGGAGTGATTTCGGCTGCAGCCATGCAATGTATGGGCGGCGACTTTCAGGGGCGGCTGGTTTTTCGCAATGAAGATGAAAAGGCGCGCGCAAGAAAGATGGGCATCACCGATTTTCAAAAAAGTTATCAGATTGATGATTTGGCGCGCGGCTCAGTGGTCTTTTGTGCGACGGGAGTCACCGACGGACCGATGCTCAAGGGAGTGAAGCCCCTTCCAGAGCGTCAAGCCACCACTCACTCGATTGTCATGCGTTCCAAATCAGGTACGATTCGCACCATCGAAGCTCATCATGATTTAAAAAAGATGCCAAAGGTTTAAAGCCAGGGGGCAGGCCAATAATGGATTTCAAATGCTGGAGCTGCAAAAAAGAAATCAGTGTCACGACAGTGGGTTTTCGCGAGGAGTGCCCGCACTGCCGTGTGGATTTGCACGTTTGCACCAACTGCACACACTACGACACCACACGCTACAATGAGTGCCGAGAGCCCATCGCTGAACGTGTGCGTGAAAAGGATCGGGCCAATCGCTGCGAGTTTTTTTCTGTCAGCGGTGGCAGTGGCGATGGAGTTGATAAGGCCAAGCAGGATTTGCTATCGCAGGCAGAGGCGTTGTTTAAAAAGAAACTAAATTGATGAATTCAAAATTTATCGTACTGCTTTTCAAGCAGCATCTGCTCTGTCAAAATCAAGGTTTCGAAAGGCAGTGGCGACTCCATCAGGCAGCCAGCCCTTTGTCTGTACCGGCTAAATACGGGGATTGACTTCATTCTATGTTCACTTCCATACTAATGGCGTATGGCAAAAACTGAAGCCACTGAGTTGTTTAAGTGTTCGACGGAACAGTTTTTTAAACTGGCGACGGACTATGAAAAATATCCTGATTTTTTGCAGGAGGTAAAGTCTTGCAAAATACTGAAAACTGAAGGCAACCGCAAACTTGTGGAGTACTCAGTTTCTCTCATCAAATCTTTTAAATACGTACTGTGGATGACGGAAAAGCCCATCGAATCGATCTCTTGGGAATTTGCCTCTGGCGATATTTTTAAAACCTCAACTGGCTACTGGAAGCTCGCCGATGAAGCGGGAAAGTGTCGAGCCACCTATCATATTGAGGCGACTTTTAGCATGTTTGTTCCAAGTCCGATCGCAAACGCTCTCGTAAGCGTGAATCTGCCCAATATGATGTCGGCCTATCATAAGCGCATCGCCGAGCTGTATGGAGCCTAGACTGACCAGTACTGAGCGCAATTCAGATTGCGCAATTCGCTGTTCAGAGTGCACCAAGCGCAGTGCAAATAGATAAGGAGCTGAACCATGGGCAATAGCAATGATAAATCCGATAGGGCTGACAAAACCGACAAAGCAGATAAAAACGACAGAGCAAAAAGAAGACAGAGTGAGGAAGAGGCCAAGGGTATTTTTGGAGACACCTTAAAAAAGGTTTTTGCTGCCACATTGGGGGGAGCCTTTATGACGGAAGAGGGCGTGCGGTCTTATTTGTCGGAGCTGCGTTTACCAAAAGAGATTCTCAGTCTCATCGTGCAGGGTGCCGCGAAAGGAAAAGAGGAGCTCACTTTGAGAATTGCTAAGGAGATCTCTGGGTTGCTGCAAAAAGTTGATTTGGTAAATGAAGTTTCTAAATTTGTCGAAGATCACAAGTTTAAGATCAATGCCGAAATAGAAGTGGTGCGCAAGCGCCCGCCAGCGAGCTGATGCCTTACGAAATTCCTGTGTTTCGATTCACTTCTTGATTGTGATTCTGATTGTGATTCTGTTTGCCGCAGCCGTGACAAAGTTTCTTAGCTTTTCCATTGGCTCTTGTAAAGGAAGGCAAATGGATTTAAATCTTTATGCATGAGTTTACAAACCTGGGACCAAATCAATCCTTATAGTGAATCAAAAATTGTTTCTTGGCCTCTCGACTCTGATGAGTCTTGGCAGACGCAGCTGAAGGCGCTCGATCAGGCCTTTCGCGTTTTTCGCAAGCTCGAGCGTGAAGAACGAATGGATGCCATCTCAAAATGGGGTCAGGCCATTCAAGTGGAGCGAGACAATTTGGCAGAGATGCTCACTCACGAAATGGGCAAACCCATTCAAGAGGCTCGGGCAGAGGTGGACAAGTGCATAGAGTCCATTCGCATTTGGCCCGAAGTCGCGCGCACTTGGTTTGAACAGATATCGCCGAAAATTGATTGGCAAGGTCCTTATAAAAAAACAGATGTCGAACTGAGCGCATTGGGAATTGTCTTTGGGATCATGCCTTGGAACTATCCCTATTGGCAGACCCTTCGCCTGGCACTGCCCACGCTGACCGTGGGAAATTCATTGGCGATCAAGCCTGCGGCGAGTACGGCACGCTGCTTGAATGGTTTCCTGGATCTATTTCCTGCTGTCGCACAGAATACGGTGGTGACTGCGCTAAATATCGACCATCAGCAGACAGCCAAAGTCATAGCTGATAGCCGCGTTCAAGGTGTGAGCTTTACGGGAAGCGAAAGTGGCGGGCGGAAAGTGGCAGCGATCGCTGGCGTGCACTTAAAGAAAACGGTGCTGGAGCTGGGGAGTTCCGACGCCTATATTGTTTTTGATGATGTGGATCAAATGGCGGCGGCAGAATTGGCCTACAAAGCGAGAATGGTCAATGGCGGCCAGTCTTGCATTGCTGGCAAGCGTTTTTATGTGCAAAAAAAATGTCATGATCAGTTTTTAGCTTGCCTGGCCAAGGTGGTCGGCCAATCCACAGTGGTCGGTGATCCCATGGATGATAAGACCAATCTCGGGCCCATGTCTGGAAAGGCGGCTCGCGATACATTGCAGAAGCAGTTTGAGGGGCTTCTGCGCGCTGGTGCGCGCGACGTTTCCACATCCATAGAAAAAGAATTTCCAATGCCTGAAAAGGGATATTTCTTTTTGCCGAAAATTCTTGATTTTAAGAGCTTAGACGACATGCCCATCAATGAAGAGGTTTTTGGACCGATTTTTTGTGTCTGTGCCTTTGATAGCGATGAGGAGTTGGCGCAACATTTGAGTGAGAGTGATTTTGGACTGGGCGCGGGAATTTTTACCCACGACGAAGCTCGTCAGCAAAGGTGGCTAAAAAAGTTAGAGGCAGGACACGTTGTGGTCAATGATCATCTGCGTTCGCATGTTGCGATTCCCTTTGGCGGCATCAAAAACTCTGGCTACGGGCGAGAGCTTTCCTTCTTAAGTCTTTTTGAATTTGCAAGCGTCAAAGTGACCAGTATGGGTAAGGCTTTGGACGGCAAGAGGGCAAAATCTGATGGGCCTGTGAATGAAAAGCGATCCACAGATAGAGCTTCTAGCTCCACACAAAATCATTGAGAGTTTGTAGACCACAGTGAAGGCGAGCAAGCAGAGCTGGCAAGCTCTCGATCATCATCTCTATATTTGGCTTCAGCGCTTGCAAGCGCAGGTGCTGCATGCTGGCGTTTCGGTATCTGAGCGCAAAGTTCAGTTTTTACTTTGTGTTTCGGGCGGCGGAGATTCTCTGGCCATGCTTAAAAATTTTCACAGCGTTTGCAGTGCCGAGCAATTGGGAGTTTTTCATTTTCATCACGGCAAAGATAGCAATTCAACCTATCGCGATCAAGCTCAGCAGCATGTTCAGGATTTGTGTATAAAGTTAAAGCTTCGCTATTTTTACGCAAATGCAGATGCAGATGCAGACGCGGATGCGTATGCCGCAGCTGAGGATGAGGCTGGTGCGGGTGCAGGTGCAGGTGCAGGTGCTCGCATTGGGAAGGCGGCCACAAAGAACAGTGAGGCCAGTTTACGTAAAAGCCGCTACCGTGCGGCGAAGAGAATTTTGGTGGAGCAGGGCTTTGACTATCTGGTAACGGCACATCATCAGCAGGATCTCTTGGAAACACGATTTCTTCGACTCTTGCGAGGCACAGGGGCGCAAGGTTTAAAAGCAATGAACGAAATCAGTGCAAATATCTTTAGGCCCTACCTGCGCGTGCCTCAGGAGGAGCTTCTGGGCTATGCTGCCGAATGGGTATGGCAACCGCAGCCAGCGGATCCCACCAATCGCAACACCAATTACAGCCTACGAAACTGGCTCCGCTTTCAGCTGTTTCCTCGACTCGAGCAGCGTCGACCCGGATCTGTGCGCGCATTTGCGAAGTCAATTGATAGTCTTGTCTCACAATTGGAAACTTCTGACCGTGATGTTCGCTTTTTTGACCAAATCAAGAGCACAGAATCAGGAGCTGTAGAGATCTCGCTGAGAGACTTTCACAGTTGGAGTCGCTCGCAGCAGCGGCAATGCTTAGCGCAAATCTTTTTAGGGCTGGGCAGTCAGAATTACACCCAGGGCCAGGTCGAGGAGATTCTCAAGCGGCTCTCTAGGCCTGCTAGCCACAGCGAATTTTGCGTGGGACAAGTGAGCTGGGTAGTTAACGCAGGGCAATTGCTGGCTTCAAGGCGTGTTCAGAAAACAAAAACTACATAATTGCAGAGCTAGAAACGGACCAAATGCGAGTTTCTTTTAGATCAGTATTTTTACGCTCTTTGTTGTGACCCATTCGGGATTGTGTTAAAATCTCTATAGGATTGCCATTGGTCCAATTGCCTTTGAAAGGATAATTCATGAAGCAAACACAAAAAACCATCGCGCTCTGGTTCTTTATTTTCTTTTTAGGGTTGTTTGCTTTTCATGCCTTTGAAGCACGACAGGCAAAAAACATTCCTGACTTTACCTACACCAAAGCCAAAGACGCTGCAGAGGCGGGCGATCTGGTCAAATTGCGTTTTCGCGCCAGTGAAACCAGCTCACTTTACGAAGTGATTGGTGAATTGAAGCCAGAAGCTGAATCAAAATATGGCGGAGTGCAGTTTTCAATTGCAGGCCCAGCTGACTTTGAAGATCGCCAGTACTTTGAATCCAAAGGTGTGGCAATTGAGTATGATAAAAACGAAAATTCTCCGCTGATTCATGCGCTGGTGGGAAATCTCTTACCATTTTTGATCATTTTGGGAATTTTTCTGTTTTTCTGGAGACAAATTCAATCGGGTGGCGGCAAG
Organism: uncultured Pseudobdellovibrionaceae bacterium; assembly: GCA_964388665.1. Lineage (GTDB taxonomy): Bacteria > Bdellovibrionota > Bdellovibrionia > Bdellovibrionales > Bdellovibrionaceae > CALCCV01. The sequence continues at coordinate 59,148 of CAYMBJ010000007.1, forward strand.
GCCATGTCCTTCGGCAAGAGTCGTGCAAAATTGCTTACCGAAAATAAAAATCGCATCACCTTTAAAGAGGTGGCGGGCGTCGATGAAGCCAAGGATGAGCTGCAAGAGATTGTGCAATTTTTGAAAGATCCAAAAAAGTTTGCGCGTCTCGGAGGGCGCATTCCCAAGGGCGTGCTTTTGGTTGGGCCTCCGGGAACAGGCAAGACGCTTTTGGCGAGAGCGGTGGCTGGCGAAGCTGGCGTGCATTTTTTCACCATTTCTGGCTCGGATTTTGTTGAGATGTTTGTAGGTGTTGGTGCCAGTCGTGTGCGAGATCTTTTTGAACAGGGCAAGAAGCATGCTCCTTGCATTATCTTTATTGATGAGATTGATGCAGTCGGAAGACATCGCGGCGCCGGTATGGGCGGTGGTCATGATGAGCGCGAGCAGACTCTGAATCAGTTGCTTGTGGAGATGGACGGTTTTGAATCTTCTGAGGGTGTGATTCTGATCGCGGCCACGAATCGGCCAGACGTGTTGGATCCCGCACTGCTGCGTCCAGGTCGATTTGATCGACGCGTGGTTGTGCACAAGCCGGATCTTAACGGTCGGGAGCAGATCTTGAATGTGCACATTCGCAAAACTCCTGTTGGTCCTGATGTGGAGGCGGCAAAGATTGCTCGCGGCACTCCTGGATTTTCCGGTGCAGATTTAGAGAACCTCGTCAACGAAGCGGCTCTGATTGCGGCTCGCGAAGACAAGCGCTACTTAGAGATGGAAGATTTTGAAAAGGCCAAGGACAAGGTCATCATGGGTTCTGAGCGTCGTTCGATGGTGATCAGTGACGAAGATAAAAAGATCACCGCTTATCACGAAGCCGGGCACACCTTGGTGGGAAAAAAATTGGTTGGAATTGATCCGATTCACAAAGTGACCATCATACCTCGTGGCATGGCTCTGGGCTTGACGCAGACGCTGCCAGAGAAGGATGCTTTGAATTTATCCAAGAGCAAAGCAGAAAATATGATCGCATTCTTGTTTGGCGGTCGTGCAGCTGAGGAATTGGTGTTTTCTGACATCACCACTGGCGCTGGAAATGACATTGAGCGCGCCACAGAAATTGCTCGACGTATGGTCTGCGAGTGGGGCATGAGCGAAAAGCTTGGACCCATGGCCTACGAGAAGCGCGAGAGCCCCGTGTTTTTGGGAATGCAATACGGTGGTCAAGGCTCGCGCGACTATTCTGACTCCAAGGCTCAAGAGATTGATGCCGAAGTTGGACGATTTATTAATGATGGTTACGCGATTGCTAAGAAGATTCTCACAGATCACAAAGATGCACTGGAGCGCTTGGCTCAGGCACTTTTGGAGTACGAAACCATTGATGGTGCCGAGGTAGAAATGCTGGTCAATGGCGCCGAAGTAAAAGAGATCGAAAAGCTGCGCAGCAATCGCAAAGATGGTGGACTTCCAGCTGCGGGAGTGGCTGGCAAAACAGGTTCTGACTCTGGTGGCAAAGATCCCATTGGCAATCCGGGGCCCGTTACGGCATAGTAGAGGTGAAAATGGCAAAGGTGCTTTCGCCTTTGCCCAGTAACCGATTTTCAGCCTGCGCGGGAGTGCCCCATTCAAATTGAAATCTTATTTGAAAATTTAAAGTTTCTGATTTCGCAGCTACGTTATCAAGACGTGATCGATATGTTGCTTGTGTGGGTGGTGGTGTATCGCCTGCTGATTCTGATTCGCAGAACAGGCACCATTCAGATGCTTTCGGGGTTGGGAATTCTTGCCATACTTTATCTTTTGAGCATTTGGCTTGAGCTCTTCACCTTCAATTGGCTGCTAGAGAAGTTCTTCTCGAATTTGTTTTTGATTGTAGTGGTTCTGTTTCAAGGAGAGATTCGGCGCGCTCTGGCTCATATTGGCAGTTCGCCTTTCTTTAGCGATGGCTCCATTGTACAAGAGACCCACGTGATTGAAGAGATGGCGAAGGGGATCTTGCTCATTGCCCAGAAGGGTTTTGGTGGCTTGATCGTGATCGAAAAGGACATCTTGGTGGATTATCATGTCGAATTTGGTACCGAGATCGATGCCAAGGTCACAGCCGAACTTTTGGTTTCTATTTTTCATCCTTCTAGTCCTATTCATGACGGGGCGGTGATCATCCGCAGCGGACGTGTGCTTTCGGCCGGTTGCTTTTTGCCCTTGAGCAAGAACCCCGCAATAGATAAAAACTTGGGAACACGCCACCGCTCGGCCATTGGTTTGACAGAGGAGACCGATGCACTGGTGTTTGTAATTAGCGAGGAGAACAGATCTGTGGGAATGGTCCATTCGGGAGTGCTCACGCCCAATGCCGATATGAATGTGATACGCCGAGCCCTTTATGACGCATTTGACTTGAAGTATCGGCCGCCGACTCCCGGTGGAGGTGCTTCTTGAATTGGTTTTTTGATTTTTTTGAAAACTTTCGTGAAAATTGGTCCTACAAGATCATCGCCTTACTGATCGCGTTGATTTTGTGGTTGACGATTCTGGGGCGCCGCGATTTTGTCTTCACAAAAAATATGGATCTTGATTTTAGGCCACCGATGGGGGCCACATTGGTGAGCGCCAGCATTGATAAGATCAAGGTCAAGGTCAGTGGTTCACGGTTGGCTTTGAAAAAGTTTTTGGATGGAGCATCGTCTCAAAGTGTTATTTTTGACCTATCGGCAAAACGAATTGGCGAACACGATCTGCTGATCACCCCAGAAATGATCGATGTGCCCGTGGGCGTAAAGATTCTTTCGATTCGACCTGTGCGAGTGGTGGTGGAGCTAAGCGAAGATAAGAGCGCAGTTACAAAACCGGAAGAAGAAGGGACTGTAGAAACCACAGACCCCACTGAATTCATGGAGCCTGTCGAAACCATTGACAGCGGCGACTGAGCCAATGTTCCTGTTCCACTCGCCTCTTTTCAAAAATGAAATTTGAGGCTAATGATAGCTGAAGAAGGAGAACTTCATAGTGAGCAAAAAGTTATTTGGCACAGATGGAATTCGCGGCACAGCCAATCAGTTTCCGATGGTGCCGGAGGCCGTGGTTAAAATCGGTCAGGCCATTGGCATTATACTAAAGCGTCAGGACCGTCCTGCGCATCGGGACAAGATACAAGTGGTGATTGGCAAAGACACCCGACTTTCAGGCTATATGATCGAGCAAGCACTGGCCTCTGGGCTCAATTCAATGGGTGTTCATGTGCAGTTGGTGGGGCCATTGCCTACACCCGCCATAGGCTACCTGACCCGCTCCATGCGCGCTGACGCCGGCATCGTGATCTCGGCCTCTCACAATCCCTTTGTCGATAACGGCATTAAGATTTTTGGTCCCGATGGTTTCAAAATTCAGGATCAGCTGGAGCGCGAAATTGAAGATCTGGTTTTCAATAATGATTTTGTTTCGTCAGCACCTCCCTCAAAATCCATCGGTCGAACCAAGAGGATTGACGACGCCCAGGGACGTTACATCGTGCATGCAAAGAGTGCCTTTCCGCTTGAGCACACTTTGGATGGGCTGCGCATGGTGCTCGACACCGCCAATGGTGCCGCCTACAGGGTGGCGAAATCCATTTTTGAAGAGCTAGGAGCTGAGGTATTCCAAATCGGTGATGACCCCAACGGCACCAATATCAACGAAGAGGTGGGCGCGCTGTTTCCCACCAAAACCAGAGAGGCAGTCGTTCAGTTTCGCGCGGACGTGGGCATCAGTTTAGATGGCGATGCCGATCGTCTGATCATGGTGGACGAAAAGGGTCAGATCATGAATGGCGATCACATCTTGGGGATTTGCGCGCTCTACATGAAAGAAAAGCAAATTTTAAAAAAGAACACCTTGGTGGTCACGCACATGAGCAACTATGGCCTGGAAAAGAAAATGAAAGAAAACGGCATAGAGGTGGTCAAGGTCAATGTTGGTGATAAATTTGTCGTTGACGAAATGAAACGAAATGATCTCAATCTGGGCGGTGAACAGTCCGGTCATATTATTTTCTTAGATCACACCACCACGGGTGATGGCTGTATTGCTGCCCTGAATGTTTTGGGTTTGATGAAACAAACAAAAAAAACCATGAGTGAACTCAATTCCCTCATCGAAGATGTCCCTCAGGTACTGATCAATTGTAAGGTCAAACATCGCAAGGAGCTCAAAGAAATTCCTGGGTTTACCGAGTTGGTCAAATCCATCGAAACCAAACTGGCTGGAAGTGGGCGAGTTTTCGTGAGGTTCTCGGGGACAGAGCCCTTGGTGAGAATATTAGTTGAAGGGCCGAAGCAGTCCGAAATCTCTGCGGCGGCCGAGGCGATTGCAGATCTTTTAGAAAAGGAGCTCAGTCATTAGTGCGCGTAGGAAGCCCAAGGTGCGCTTGGGTGTTAACATTGATCATGTGGCCACTCTGCGCCAGGTGCGCGGGGGCACAACGGATTATCCCAGCTTGGTGACGGCGATGAAGTCGGCCGTAGCAGGTGGAGCGGAACAGATCACCATTCATTTGCGCGAAGATCGTCGCCACATTCAAGATGAGGATCTCAAAGTCCTCTCTCGCAGCTGCCCCGTTGATCTCAATTTAGAAATGGCGGTTTCGAAAGAGATTTTGCGCTTGGCAAAAAAATATCGACCGGCCTGGGTCTGCTTTGTGCCCGAGAAGCGTGAAGAGCTGACCACAGAGGGCGGGCTCAATGTGAGCAAGGTCTCCTCCGAGATCACCAAAATGACCAGTGAACTCAATCGACTCAGAATCCAATGCTCCTACTTTATAGAGCCTGATGTGCACATAGTAAACGCGTCGGCTGTAGCCGGTGCGCAGGCGGTGGAATTTCACACCGGGCACTGGGTGTTAGCAAAAGGAACTAAGAAAAAGCAAATTTGGCAAAAGTTGGTGACCTCTGCAGAGGCGGCGCACGCACTCGGGCTGCGAGTTCACGCCGGTCACGGCCTTGACTATGAACACACAGCTAAAATCTTGCAGTTGCCACATTTACTAGAGGTGAACATCGGTCATAGTTTGATCTGCTACTCTCTTGAAATGGGTCTGACCACAGCGACAAAAAAAATGGTAAAAGTGTTGGCGGGGCGGCGACCCTAAGATGCCGTCGACGTCTGGATCTAAGCCTGACTCTCAGTTTGAATTTTGCTGCAGTGAAGTCGATCTTGCCTCTCACCTGCAAGTCTGGCTCAGTCAAAATCCTGAGCCCGCGGTCTTATTGTTATCAGGGCCTGTGGGCGCAGGGAAGACAACTTTGGTGCGCGAGTTTTGCCAGCTTTTAGGAAGCTTTGAGGTCACCTCGCCCACTTACTCCTTACATCACCTTTACGAAAACAAACAGAAGCAAGTGAGAATTCATCACTTTGATCTCTATCGTATGCAGTCCGAAGAGGAACTCGAGTCATTTCATTTTTGGGAGTCCCTTGCGGAGCCCAAGTCTTGGATATTTATTGAGTGGCCCGAGACACTGGCCACCGAGCATTTCTCTCGGCCTTGGATTCGCATACAGATTCAGCCAACAGCCACCAATCAAAGAAATTACGTCATCCTCTCCTAAAGATGTCAGCGTGAGTTGCGGGTAATCCGCTCCCTTCGTTCTGTGGTGGGGCCAGCTCTGGTAACTGGGCTGGTCTACCAAATCTCTAGGGTTTTGGTCAGATAAACGCGCACGGGCAAATTGTGGCAAAGCTCACGAATCTGTGCTAACGAATAAGGTCGACGGGACCGAGTCCATCGGTCTAGTTAATTTTGCATCATTGTGGAGATTCGATGGCATCACTTATTGAGTATGAGAAGGCGCTTAAGGCTTTGGAAATCGCATTGCTATCGCCCAAAACCGATCTGAATAGGGATGCTACGATTCAGCGCTTTGAATTTTGCGTTGAATTGGCATGGAAGACAGCAAAGAAGCTTATGCAGACATCAAACTCTGTACCCAAAACTGTGATTAGGGAAATGGCGGATCAAGGACTCATTTTGAATCCCACAGTTTGGTTTTCTTATATCGAGGCACGAAATCTCAGCTCACATACATACAAAGAGGAACTTGCTGAAAAAGTTTACGGTATTGCCAAATCTTTTTTAACTGATGGTTGCAATCTTTTGGAAAAGCTGAAACATCTATGACTTTTGGGCTCTCACCTCAAGATTGGACAACTATTGAAAACTTGGCCATTTTTCCATTAAAGAACTTGGGAGCGAAGGTCTATATCTTTGGCTCTCGAGCTCGGGGCAATCATCGAGAGTTTTCAGATCTCGATATTTTATATGTGATAAAAAACAAGCCTCCACTGCATAAGATTGGCGAAATTAAGGACCTTCTGAATGAAAGCAATTTACCGATCAAAGTTGACCTTGTTGACTTTGACGAAGCCGCTGAAACATACAAAGAAAATATGCTAATGGAACGCATCGAGGTTTAAGAATGGTTTCGATAGGCCACTTTCTCGAGAACCACGTCAAAATCAAAATACGCTCTAGGATGCCAGATAATCTTCGGTTTTTCTCTCGATAAATAGGGATATATCAATGGATTTCTTTTCGAAAAAGAGAAGGTCTTGAATGGCGTACTGATGGGTTTCACCAACAACAAAGCCAAGCATTCGTTTGCCAATGACGAGGGGAACTATGGTCAGTGTGGATTTTGGGTAGTTTTGCAAGAGAAGCTTAGCCGTTTCGCTCGGGCGAAACGCGGGCGTAATCGCGCCGTGGTAGGACTTCAGCGTGCGCAGGACAATGTTGAGCGGCGAGGCCTCTTTTAAAAAGTAGTGAATTTGTTTTTCGTTGGGCAAGCGAACAAGGTTTGAATCCTGATTGACTTTATCTTGCTCCAACAACAGGACGCTCACTGCAGTGTTGATGCTATCATCGATGGCGATCACTGTTGTCGTAAAGTAAATCAAACAGAGCTCTTGCATAATGATGGCCACCTCCTCTTCGAGGTGAGGATGATTGTTGAAAATTTGTATCAACGGAAATTTGTCTGAGTTGTCCTTTAGGACAATAGGTGGAATCTTTGTCGCTGCTGCCGTCTCTACCACTTTCGCAGGAACTTTAGGCGATTCGACAACTTTTGCCTCAGTTTTTGCTGCTGGCTCACGAAAGGGTGGCGGTTTGATTGTCGGTGGTGGGATCTTTAGGGTCAGAGGTGGCGGCATTTTGGTGGGCATCGCTGCTGGCTTTGTTGAAGCCGCCGGTGCGGCCTTGGTTTGAGTGGCTGCTGGCGTCGCTGTTGTCTGTGAGGGGGTCTTGCCCGAGTTCGTCACCTCGCTCACAGATTTAGTTGGCGGAGGTGGTGTTAAGGAGGTGTTCTGAGTATCAGAGTTGATGGCTATGGGTTTCGAGAACGTTATGGTTTCGGTGTTGATGACAATCACTTTCTGAGTGATTTCAGAAATATCCTCAGACTCAATGTCCTCCTCTGTATCTGGTGTATCTGGCGCAACCAAAGGCACTTTTTGGCTATACTCTCTCTGAATTTGGGTGGACTGACCTATGGTCTTGTCGCCGATTGCAGCTTCACTGGGAGTCGAGACTGCGGCGGATGCAACTTTTTCCTGTTCAGAAATGACGGGGGCTTCCTCTGAAACCAGAGCGGCCAATGCCGCTGGTGTTTCGCCGTCTTCGCTATCAACTAGACTGTTGTTCGAAGCACTCAGTAGCGCCGTGCTCGAAATCTTTGAGTTCTCGTCACTTTCGTTATGGGAGATTGTCAAACTAGAATTGTGTACTTTTGGAGAGGGCGACTCTGATTTGTGACTCCCTGACCCTTTTGGCTTGGCAGAGGTCAGGATCGTAATTGATTTTTCGTCAAAATCCTCAAGACTAAGTCCTTCTGGAAAATGCAATTCACCTTCTGAGTCTTCGCCGGAGGATGAATTTTCAGAATCGGTAGAGCCATCGGTGCTGGGCGACTCCAAATCAGATAGCACAAGCTCGCCATCGTCGTTAAAAAATGAGTCAGAGGCTGGCTCCTCAGCCTGCACTGAAGTGTGCAGTGAGGCGGCATCGAAACCGTCCTCTGAGCTTTCTTCGGAAATTTTCATTGGTTTTTCTTTTGAATCATGCCGTGTGTGTTTGGCTTTTTGATCTGGTGAGCCCTTTGGACCCAGATCGAGTTTTCGCATGACCGTGTGAGTAGGAATTACGGCCCTTCCGACCACAGTGGCTTCAGTGTCGCTAATCACTGATTTCTGTTCGGGAGGTTTTTCGGCATAGATTTGCGTTTTCATTTCGCCAAGGGCTTCGGGGCTCGCCACTTGAGTGGCCATCTCGCCAATGTCTTGAGGTGACGGGGAGACCTCTCGAGAGGGAGGTGGCGCATTCACTTTCCGGTCGCTGTTGGCCAGAATTTGATGCCAGCGTTTGATATTGGCCGGATTTGTCAGCAAAAATACATGCGGTTTGTCGGATTTACAGGGTGAAACGCCGGCAATGATCGGCAGCCCGTCCCAAGTGCCCACAAGGATTTGGTCCATCATCCAAAAACTATTTTTACCTAAAGTCTGCAGCTGCTCTCGTTGCTCTGCAGACATTGTGAACTTTGTAAAAAACTCATCCTTTAATACGGGAAGACCAAATTGCTGCTGCGCCCATTCCACATATTCAGCCCAAGGGATGACGTGGCTCTCCAGCAGCTCAAGCAGCGAAATAGTGGTGCTTGACCTCCCATTGAGGTACTGTGCAAACTGAATTTTCCATGATTCTGCGTCCATCCCTAAATGAATCGGCAATTTGAGGACTTATCTGAACATTTCTGCAAAAATTTCTCGACAAAATCACCCCTAAATCCATTCCTTTCATTGAGGAGCTATGATAGGGTGCGGCGATTGAAGATTTTGGGCAATCAAGCCCTGTGTATTAGCGGGATTTGTCTATGAAAGTAGTAAATTTTGATCATAATTCTACCACTTCGCTGTCTCGCTCTGCCTTGGTCTGGGTGCAAGATGCTTTGGGTGATTTTGGCAATCCCAGTTCAATCCACACCTTGGGTCGAGCTGCAAAAAAGACTATGCGTGAGCTGCGGCAGAACTTGGCCCAACGCCTGAACTGTCACCCTTTAGAAATTGTTTTCACTTCGGGCGCCACAGAGGCCAATAATACCATCATTAAATCGGTCTATCATGAACTGCGCACACAGGTGATGACAGAATTGATTTCAGGCCAGTCGCTGCCGGCTTTGCTGGAGGCCGCGGATCTGCGCAATGAAATCATTACGACGGCTGTTGAGCACCCCAGTGTTGCCCATCCTTTGCGGGCATTGGAAGCTGAAAAGTTGCTGAAGATTCATTGGCTAAAACCTCGTGATGATGGACAATTTGATTTTGCAGAATTTCAAAAGCGCCTCTCACCAAAAACACTTTTGGTCAGCGTGATGGCGGCAAATAATGAAACGGGAATCAAACATCCCATTGCTGAGATTGCAGAGGCAGCAAAAGCTGTGGGAGCTCGGGTGCACTCGGATGCTGTTCAGTTGCTTGGCAAAGAGAGCATCGATTTTAAAGCTCTCGGTCTTGATTACATAAGTTTGTCCGCTCATAAAATGTACGCACTGAAGGGGCTGGGAATCATGGTCTTGCGCAAAGGTGCGCCCTTTCATCCGGCTTTTTTTGGTGGCGCGCAGGAGCGCAGTCGACGACCAGGAACTGAAAATATTTTGGCGATGGCCAGTCTGAGTGGCGCATTGGCAGATTGGGAGATTGAGGCTAAGCGGATAGACTATGTGGCGAAACTGCGCGATCAGCTAGAATCAAGAGTTCTGGCCGAGATCCCTCACGCGCAAGTGCATTTTAAAAACACAATGCGAATCGTTAACACCAGTAGCTTGCACTTTGCTGGAGTGGATGGCGAAACCTTAATGATGGCACTGGATCTGGAAGGCTTTGCGGTGAGCACGGGAGCGGCTTGCAGCTCTGGGCGCTCTGAACCAAGCGCCGTGCTGATGGCCTATGGCCTTTCGCGAGAGCAGGCGCAAAGTACGTTGCGGATCTCCTTGGGTTGGGAGACAACAGCCACCCAGGTCGAAGATTTTGTCGATGTACTTAAAACCACGCTTCAGCGTTTGCGCAGCTTGCGCACCACCGAGCTTCCCATAGATAAAGGCCTATAGAACATGAATAAAAGCAATTCTCTTAGTCAAAATAAAGCGCCTTTGCCAAAAAAACCGCGAGTTCTTGTTGCGATGAGCGGCGGCGTTGACTCAAGCGTCGCAGCGGCTTTGCTTGTGCAACAGGGCTATGAGGTGATTGGTGCGACCATGCAGGTTTGGGACTATACGGAGTGCAATATTGAAGAGGGCGCTGGGACCTGCTGCTCTTCGATGGATGTTGATGATGCTAGAAGTGTGGCGGACAAATTGAACATCCCTTTTTATGTCATCAACTGCGAGGACGAATTTCGCCATAAGGTGATCAACCCTTTTGTTGCCGCTTACGAAAAAGGCCAGACGCCATTACCTTGTGTCAACTGCAATACTTTTTTAAAGTTTGATCATTTGCTGCGGAAAATGGAAGAGCTCAACTGTGATTTCTTGGCGACCGGTCACTACGCGCAGATTGTGCGTGATGAGAAGGGCAAAGCCAAACTGATCACCAGCTCAGACTCCTGGAAAGATCAAACTTACTTTTTATTCACGCTCAATCCAGGCATTTTACCAAAAATTTTGTTTCCGGTGGGACATCTCGAAAAACCCGAGGTTCGCAAACTTGCGGAACAGCAAAACCTCTGTGTATCAAAGAAAAAGGACTCCACCGGCATTTGCTTTGTGGGAGCCGGAGGCTATGCGGAGTTTTTGAAACAAGATTTGCAAAAGATGGGACGCGAAGCAGATTTGCCGCCTCCTGGAGACTTTCGGCTCTATCCTGGGGGCGAGAGCTTTGGTCGGCACCCTGGCATTCATCATTTCACCTATGGTCAGGGCAAAGGCTTGGGCCTCACTTTCCATGAAAAGTTGTTTGTCGTTAAAATTGATGCTGACACGAATACGGTTTGGCTCGGAAAAGAAGAGCATCTCTATCATGATGAATTGGTTATACAAAACCTCACGTGGCTAGATGACGTCGATGTGGAGCGCGAGTATCAGGTCAAGATCCGCTATCAACACACGGCTGCTCCAGCGCGTTTGGCGCCGCTGGCAGAGGGCCGCATGCAGGTGAAGTTCACTGAGCCCCAGCGCGCGATCACTCCTGGTCAGGCGGCGGTGGTCTATTGTGACAAACAGCTGATGGGTGGAGGTTGGATTCTATGAAGCACTTTCACACCTTCGGTTGCAAAGTAAATACCTACGACACGGGTCTTCTCGAACAAAAACTTGCGAAGCACACTGCGGATTCGCAAATACATATTATCAACTCCTGTGCGGTCACACATGAGGCCAGCAAAGAAGCTCTGGCCTTGGCTAGACGTCTCAAACGAGAGCACAGTGATGCAAAAGTGGTGATCACGGGCTGTGCGGCGCAAGTGGATAGTGAGATGTTTGCATCTGCCGAAGAGGTCGATTTGATAGTGGGCAACTCACACAAAGAGCAACTGCCCGCTCTGCTTGAAGAGCTTTCAAAAATGAAGCCTGATCAAAAGATGAGTCAACGCCTCTATCACTCTAATATTTTTGCAAAAGAGGATCTGGGTGAAGGCGGGGGTATTGAGAGCCACCACACGCGCTCATTTTTAAAAATTCAAGACGGCTGTGACTCGTTTTGCACTTACTGTGTAATTCCCTTTGCACGCGGCAAAAGTCGCAGCTTATCGGTGGCAGGCATCATCGAAAGAATTCAGGAGGTGCAGAGCCAAAATATCAAAGAGGTGGTGCTCACGGGAATTCATCTCGGCGACTACCGTGACGACAACCGCGACGACAACCGCGACGGGCAGCAGGGATTGGTTGTGTTGCTCAAGGCGATTTTGCAAGAAACCAGCATTGAGCGACTGCGACTGGGGTCTCTGGAGCCATTGGAAGTGAGTGACGAGTTGCTTTCGCTCTTTGCCAATCCGCGCCTGTGTCCTCACTTTCATATGAGCATTCAGAGCGCCAACGACAAGGTTCTCGAAGGCATGAAACGAAATTATCGTCGCCAGGATGTGGTGGCTTCTCTAAAAAATGTGATGGCGACAGTTTCGCATGCTTATATCGGCATGGATGTCATCGTTGGCTTTCCGATAGAAGGTGATGATGAATTTTGTGAAACCTACGAAACTTTAGCGAGTCTTCCGTGGAACAAGATTCATGTTTTTCCGTATTCGGTGCGACCGGGGACCTATGCGGCTCGCCTAAAGAATATCGTGAGTCCTGCTGTCAAAAAGCAGCGGGCCCGTCGTTTGCGAGAGCTCAGTGTGCAGCGCCTTGAAGTCATGGCTCGCCAACAGGTGGGGAGGGTGAAGTGTGTCTTGCCACTTTCTAAAGGTGACTCCACTGCGGCCGCGCGTTTGTCGGGTCTGGCAGGATTGAGTCGTGATTATTGGCCGGTGCGAATCGCTGAAGGTCCGCGGCGCGCGTCACAGGAAAATCCTTTGTCGAGTCTGCAAAATGACGAAGTGAAAGTCCTTATCCGTGAGGTGGGCCCTGGCCCAGAGTATGCGCTGCTCGGAGAGAGGTTGGCATGGTAGAGTTCAGCTTGGCATTACAAAGCGTCATGAAGAACATGAATTATCAGTTTCAGGACATTCAGCTGTTAGAAAGATCACTCACTCACCGCAGTGCCCAAGGGGGCCTAGAGGCAAAAGGCGGCGGCGTGAAAGTGAATTCCAACAATGAAACTTTGGAGTATCTGGGTGATGCCGTCTTGGATTTGGTTTTAGCGGAGCTTCTGATGTCGCGTTTTCCGAATGATGCCGAAGGGCCCTTATCAAAAAAGCGTGCAAGTCTTGTGAACGAACAGGTGCTTGCCGATTGTGCGCGGCGCTTGGATCTTCAGAGCTATTTGCGTTTGGGGCCCTCTGAAGAAAAAAACCGCCACCAGATCAACGCACGCATTTTGTCGTCTGCATTTGAAGCCTTGGTCGGCGCAGTTTTTTTAGATGCTGGCTATTTACGGGTCCGCGAATTTGTTGTTGGTGAGATGAACCCCGTGATAGACGAAACTCTCTCGGCCATTGATTTTGAAAACGACTTTAAGACGCGCCTTCAGGAGTACACACAAAAGATCTTTCGCGAAACTCCCGAGTACGAAATTCTTCAGGAGTCTGGACCAAGCCATTTGAAGTCCTTCGAAATGGCTGTGAAAATCAAAGATCGCGTCCTGGCCACAGGCCTTGGTGGTTCCAAAAAACAGGCGGCCCAAGTGGCCGCTGAACATGCTTTAAAATTATTAATGTTAGAAAATGAGCCTTTGATAGGTTCTGGAGAAAAAAAAATATGAGTTCATACTTCGCAGGAATGGTCGGCATCATCGGATTGCCCAACGCCGGAAAGAGCACCTTTTTAAATAATGTGGTCAAAGATAAAATTGCCATTGTGAGCCCAAAGCCGCAAACCACACGCCGACGCCAACTGGGTATCGTCAATTGCACCACAGGCACAGCCCCAGGGCAGATTGCCTTTATTGATACGCCCGGATTGGTGCCAGAAGAAAAAGGTCTGTTTCAATACCTCCACAAAGAGGCCAAACAAGTTGCAGAGGAGGCCGATGCCTTGTTGGTGATGGTGAGCTTGGATTCTCCTTCAAAAAAGGATGTCTTTGGTCTGATCGAATTTGTTGAGGCCACAAAAAAGCCATGGGTGATGGCCATCTCTAAGGTGGATCTTAAGGAGCATTTCCAGCGAAAGCTAATTCTCGAAAACATCGCTAAAGAAAAAAATGTCCCTTGCTTTCAATTGGGCCTCTCCGACGATGATCGCAATCAGAGTGAAGAGGTTCTCGAAGCTCTGGTCAAAATCCTGCCGCCCTCGGCCGCACCACTCTTTGATCCGGAGATCATGACCACCTCGACGCTTCGTGAGTTAGCCGGAGAGATTGTGCGAGAAAAGTGCCTGTTGCTCCTCCGGGATGAAGTGCCATACGGTATGGCGACACATGTGCAGAAGTTTGACGAAGCAGATCCGAAGATCACAAAAATTGCCATTGACCTGTGGGTGGCAAAACCCAATCACAAAGCCATCGTGATCGGCAAAAAGGGTGAAACACTCAAAGAAATTGGCACTCAGGCGAGAAAAGACATAGAAGCTCTGTTGGGCAATAAGGTTTTTCTTGAACTGCATGTGCTCGTCAAAGAAATGTGGCAAGAAAAGAGCCATTGGATGAATGATCTAGGTTACAAGGTGCAAAATGAAAAACGATAATATCGAAGTTCAAGACGAAGCTCTAGAGATAGCCGAAGTGGAAAAGGTGGTCCGGAGCTCTGTCACCAAGGTCGCCATCATCGGTCGACCCAATGTGGGCAAGTCAACGCTATTTAACATGCTCACAGACACTCGCAAGGCCGTCGTGCGCAATCAACCTGGTGTCACTCGTGATATCCAAATTGAAACCGCCGAAGTTTGGGGCAAGCATTTTGATCTCATTGACACTGGCGGCTTGACCGGCAGTGCGGATCTGTTTTCGCGATTGATTCGTGAGCAGGTGAGTGAGTTTTTGGAATCAGTGGATTTGATCCTGTTTGTTGTTGACGGCCGAGTGGGCATGGTGCCCGAGGATCGCGATGTCATGCGCTTGGTAAAGAGTGTTGGCAAAGATGCTCTGATGATTGTTAATAAAGTCGATTCCGCCCATGAGGACGAAATTCATAAGAGCGACTTTTATGAGTTCGGTGTGGATTTGGTGGCCGCCTCTTTTGAGCAGCGACGTGGAGTGGGTGAGATCTTGGAGTGGTTGCATCCGCGCATCAGTGACTACCAACCTGACACGGAGCGAGCGCTGCGGTTGACCTTTGTTGGCAAACCCAATGCCGGCAAGAGTTCTTTGTGTAATGCTTTGCTGGGCATGCCGAGACTGTTGGTGAGTGAAATTGCTGGAACCACAGTAGATGCCATTGAAGTTCCCTTTGTTTTGGATGATAAAAACTATGTTTTGGTGGACACGGCCGGCCTGCGTCGCCACTCTAAACGCGAGGCCGATGTCGAGATAATCTCTGCCTTTAAGTCACAAGAAGCAATTCGGCGCTGTGACTTGGCAGTTTTAGTGATAGATAGCGTGATTGGTCCTACCGAGCAAGACGCTAAAATTCTAGAGATGCTTCTAGAAGCCCACAAGGGAGTTGTGGTGGCCTTGAATAAGTCAGATTTGGGTCGCTCGATTCCAGAGTATCGCAAATCGCTTAAAGAAAAAATGAAAATGGAATTTCATTTTTTTGAAGACATTCCTTTTGTCTTTACCAGTGCTAAA
Organism: uncultured Pseudobdellovibrionaceae bacterium; assembly: GCA_964388665.1. Classification (GTDB taxonomy): domain Bacteria; phylum Bdellovibrionota; class Bdellovibrionia; order Bdellovibrionales; family Bdellovibrionaceae; genus CALCCV01. The sequence goes on from CAYMBJ010000007.1 coordinate 74,466, forward strand.
ACTCAAGCTGGAATGCAGGATTTGGTTGATGCCATTCATGAAATGGAAAGAAAGCTATTCATTAAAATACCCACCAGCGAATTGAATGAGTTCTTTTTTGAAACCATTCGCAAAGCTCCGTCACCGGTTTTTGGAGTGAACAATGTTAAATTTTATTATCTCACGCAGACTCGTCAAGTTCCACCGAGCTTCATTGCGTTTGCCAATCAGCCCGACGGCGTGAGCCCCGGTTATCGGCGATTTTTGATCAACAATATCAAAGAAAAATTTGATTTATTTGGTGTTCCGATTCGCGTGTTCTGCATGAAGTCTGGCAGAAAGGTCAACTGAAGTGTCGGGCCAGGTGCAGCGCCGAAGAGGGTGGCGAACCAAATTTGGTTTTTACCTGATCGCCATCGGCTCTGCTTTTGGTCTTGGAAACCTGTGGCGTTTTCCCTATGTCGTCGGTGAAAACGGTGGCGGCGCATTTGTGTTGCTGTACCTCTTTGTAGCGATGGTGATTGGTTTGCCCCTTTTGGTGGGCGAACTTATGTTGGGCAAGTCGAGCCGAAAGTCCATAATGGTGGCGCTTCGCGATCTGTCTTCTCGGTCGATTTGGCTGGGCGCGGTCAGTGTGCTGCTGAGCCTGATTGTGCTTTCGTATTATTCAGTGATTTCAGGATGGGTGCTCCATTACCTGATGCAGTTTGTAGGTGCCATATTCTCTGGAACTGAAGCCATCAGTGATTCCCCCTTTCGGGTGCTCACGCAAAATCTGTGGCTGCAGCTGCTGCTCGCCAGTGCGCACTTGCTCATGTGTTTGGTGGTTGTCGGTCAAGGGGTTCAAGAGGGAATTGAAAAGTGGATCAACTATGTGATGCCGCTCTTTGCAACGATGGTGCTTTTGCTGGTTGCAAAATCACTGTCCTTTGGCGGCACCGCAGATGTTTTGCGCTTTCTCTTTTATCCGGACTTTTCGAAATTGCAGCTATCTAGCCTGGCCGAAGCCTTGGGTCATGTGTTCTTCACCCTATCGGTGGGCTTTGGCACAATGGTGACTTTTGGCAGCTATATGAAAGATGGAGATCACGCGCCGACGATGGGGTATCGGGTGGCAGTGGTGGACACCAGCGTGTCTTTGATATCAGCGCTCTTGGTTTTTCCGATCGCCTTTAGCCTGTTTCCAGGTTCGCACCAAGATCCCTCCTTGGTATTTGAGGTTTTGCCAAATTTTTTATTGATTCAAAAGGCGGGTGTTTTTTTTGGTACGGTCTTCTTTGCTTCCTTTTATCTAGCAGCGCTCAATGCCAGCATCGGATTGCTTGAAGCCGTCGTCTCAAATTTTTGCGATGTGTTTCCGGGCTTGCGACGTGGTCGGGCCGCCTGGCTCAGTGGACTGTTTTGTTTTTTACTGATTTCGTTTGGGGCCTTGCTCCACCATTCTTATTCGGGAACCGATTTGCAGGCAAAAAATCGCGCCATCGTCTTGATTGACCGAATATTGGTGAACTGGGCCTTGCCGATCACCGTGCTGATCTTTTGTTGGGTCTATGTTCGGGTCTTTCCGAAGGCTTCACGAAAAGAGCAATTTGTCGATCCTCAGCGCTTTGCCAGCGTCGTGATATATCCCTATTGGGAAAATATGATTCGCTATGTGGTACCGGGAGTGATCATCTTTGCTTTGGTTTTGCAGGCCTGGCAGCAACTTTCAGAGATTTGAAATTTTCAAGCCAACAGATTGCATCAGCGGAACAAGCCTATGCTGTTGCTCCGTCGGCGCCGTATTGCTCATACAGAGCATCCTCCTCTTAGCTCGAAAATATTGATGGTAGGCCGTACTCGCGCATCTGGCGGGTAATTTTAAATTTCGATAAAATTCATTTAATTAGGTGAATGGAGTTTCGGCGATATATGCCATTCAAAACTTGTTGAATCCTGATACCAATTTCGATTCAAGCTAAGACCTTTGTTGGCTGCAACCATCGCCGCTTGCGACGTGCCAGGAGCACGCCTCAGCGTCTCTGGTCTTGCCGCCTCGTTCTAAACTTGAATTGAAATTGGTGTTGTAATTAACCAAATCGGAGTGTGCATGCGATTGATTCCTATTTTTCTATTGTTCTTTTATGAAAATAATCTTTTTGCTCAGGGGGCTTATAATTCTAATCCCTACGCCAATGGGGGTTCTCCCATTGGAAGCCAACCCCATCAAGGAAACCCTGGCCTTGACCTTTCGTACGGGGGAAGCGGGGACAATTGGCAAGTCACAAACCAAAGACAAGCAAATCAAAAAGCCAATCAAAGAGTAAAGGATTGGGAAAAGCAGATCGAAAAAGCTGCGGCAAACGGCAATGCATATTCGCCGTTTTCGAATACAAATACTGTTTTTAAACAGGTCAGCGCTGCAAATGGAGGAGATGCGAGTAAGACCGCCAAGGATTTAATAAAGATGGTAAAGGATCCGAAGGCGTTGGCTGGGGTTTCTATGTCCCTATTAAAGAGCTCTGGCCAACGCTATGGACAATTCGCGAGAGATGGCAATAAGAGCTCTCAATTACAAAAACTCAGGTACAAAGCTAAATGGAATTCCTGATTGGGGAGCCGAAAATTATACTTTTAGAACAAATGGGGATATTGAAGATTGGTTTGACCCAACTATTCAGCCATAAAATGATCTTAAAAATCATGGCGATATGACAAAGTTTTTTATTGAGAACAAAATCTCAGCATCCATATTGATTCTATTCACTTGGATTCTGGGACTTTGGCTCTATCCTCAATTTCAACTGAGTGAAATGGCGGACATCGAGACTCCGGGAATTTCTATCGAGATTCAATACTCAGGCGCTGCTGCCGAACTCGTGGAGTCGACAATTGTCCTGCCCTTGGAAAACACGCTCTCCAGCGTAAAAAGCGTCAAGTCTATTGATGCAACCGCATTCAAAGGCGTTGCCAAATTTTTTGTCGAATTCCCTCTGGGCACGGACATGGATTCGCGTGTTGGAGAGATCTACTCTGCCGTTCAACGAGCGGCGCCTGATCTTCCTGAAGAAGCCAAACCACCCTTTATTTTTAGAGCAAACTCTACGGATCCAGTCATCTTTTGGACCGTGCTCGTCACCGACGGCAAAGCGCAAGAGAGCGAAGCCGACAGTTCTTTGAAGATCAGCAGTGATCTAGAGCGAGAGCTTGAGCTCATGAAAAACTTGCTCTATGAAATCAAGCCGCAGCTTGCGCTTGTGGCAGGTGTTTCAGAGATTGTCACAGCGGGAACTGTTGAACCAGAAATGACGGTAACGCTGGAGCCTAAAAAACTGCAGTTGCATGCCATTTCGCCATTGGATGTGGTGCAAGCCATTCAGAACGAGCACTCGCGTGACTCCGGTGGGCGAGTGCAAACACACAACATCTCGCGCGAGTATTCTGTGCGCACGTTTGGCGAAACCAATGATGCATTTAATCTTTCTCAAGTTCCAATTCTCAATCGCTCAATGGGAGGAGTGAATCAGAGCTACCTGCTGCTAACAGATGTCGCCAATGTAGAGCAAAACATTGGCGAGCGCAGGAACATCAGTCGACTCAATGGAAAGAAGGCCGTCAGCATTGGCTTTAAAAAACAAAGAGATGCCAATCTCTTTTTGACGGTACAGAAAATCAAGGAGGAGCTGGCGAAAATTGAACTGAGAAACCCAGGTTATCAATTTGTTCATACAAAGGATTCCAGCGAGTATATCAAAGCCAATATTGACAACCTCGTTTCAACAGCTGTTTTTTGCCTTCTCGCGACGATGTTGGTGATTCTCTTAACATTTAAATCGTTAAGAGCTTCGCTGCCGATATTGATTATGATTCCAACTTGCTTCTTTGCGACATTGGCGGTGATTTATGCCCTTGGTTATAGCCTGAACAATTTCACTCTATTGGCGCTGGCAGTGTCTTTTGGAGTTATCATTGATGATGCGATCGTAGCCATCCATCAAATGACCGATTACCATCTTAATGGCAAATCGCTCGTGGACTCCGCACTTTTAGCGCTAAACTCGCTGGTCCGACCGATCATAGGAACTTCGCTGGTGCTGATTGCGATGTTCTTGCCGGTGGGCTTGATTGACAGTCGTCTGGGGCAATCTTTTTGGCAGTTTGCAGTGGTTTTTTGCATTAGTATTTTTATTTCGACGATCTTTACTTTGCTGATCACACCGATGCTGTTTGTGACCTTTGGCATAGGCAAGAAGGCCGGTCAGGATAAAAACAAATCCGGCCGTTTGCTAAAATTTAACAACAAAGCCCTTAGACTTGGATTTCGGAATCCAGCAAAAGTGGTCGCGAGTTTTGTGCTGATCACCGCTCTTACGGTGGTTCTTTTAAGAAAGCACGAACGAGAGCTCATTCCTTATATCGATCTTGGTGAAATCACCATCGCAATATATGAGCGCGCGGGTCGCTCACTGCGGGTCATGGATGCAATGACCCAGGCGGTTGAGCAGTTTTTGGAAAAGGTCCCCGGCATCCGCCACACGCTTGCGATAGTTGGTAGTGTCAACTCATCGGATGTGAATATTGCAACGATAGAATTGAAATTAGAAAATCGTGAAGAGCGATTGAAGGCTGACCTCACACAAAAGAAAATTGCAGCGCTTGCGCGAGAGCGATTTGCAAAGTTGCGACTCATGAACACAGTGGTGAGCGAGCAAGAATCCAATGGCTTGGTTGCTGGCACTGCACCCATTGATTTTTACATCCAGGGCCCAGACTGGGAGAAATTGGTGGACCTCGCTCAGCAAGCCTCTGACGAGTTTTCAAAAACGGGCCTGTTTGCAGACACTGTGCTCAATTATTCTGCGGACACTCCTGAGATCCAAATTGTTCCTGATCGGCACAAGGCGGCTTTGCACAAAGTGAGCATCCGTGAGCTCACATGGACCATGGATGCCCTGATGGGAGTCTTGGATGCTGGAAAGATTACAGTGGGTGGTGGAGTGAATCGCCAGAACATTCGCGTTAAGTTGGGTGATAGAGCCGTTGATCGCCCCGATCAATTCAAAGGTCTGATGGTGCGAAACCAATATGGCAATCTCGTTCCCTTGAACTCCGTCGCGGAAGTCACGGAGAATCGCGTGAACCAGTACATCACTCGGTTGAATCGGCAAAGAGCTTTGAGAGTATCAAGTTACCTGAATCCTAATGTGTCCGCCATGAAGTCTTTACAGGTCGCTGACGAAACTCTAAAGTCCATTCTTCCAGAGGGATATTTTTTCACCTGGGCGGGGCGCACTCAAGAGAGTCTAGCGACTCAAGACAAAGTGAGCTTGGCTATATTTCTGGGTGTAATCTTGGTGCTTTTAATACTGGTTGTGCAATTCAATAGTCTCTTTTTGCCAATCTTAGTGTTGCTCTCAATGCCCTCTGGTGTCTTAGGAAGTCTGGTCTTTTTAAAGCTGTTTGATCTGTCGCTAAATATGTACTCCTGCATCGGATTGGTTCTAGTTTTGGGAGTGGCAATCAAAAACACTTTGTTTTTGCTGGAGGCTGTGCCCAAGAGAAAAAAAGCTACGAATTCCGATCCGTCTTACTCCATTCCTTCGGTTTTTAAGGTCCGCAGCCTATGGAAGACGGCGTTGCATCGATCGCTACCCATACAAACAACGACATTTTCTACCATTGTGGGGGCCGTTCCCATTTTTTGCTGAGCGGAATTGGTGATGAAACGCGAGTGCCAATGGCTGTCGCCATTATCGGCGGACTTATTTTTTCTCTCGCCTATCCGTTGATTGTGGCACCCGTTTTTTGCCGACTTCGCGACCGATACACTTTGTGAACCTGTGCTTCTCTTTTACATGAAGGTCATCTATCTCGCCCGTCATCACTTTGAAAGGTGCCGCAAATTTTGCTCCAGTGATTTTTTTCTTTTACTGAAAACCCTGAGTGGTAAAGATCACGGCTTCCAACCAATGTTGGAGGTCTCATTCAAATTGAATCAGCTAAAAATCTTGTGCTTGAAGTAGTAACAAACACTGTTTTTTTCACTGATGAACGCCTCGGCGAGGCAGTCTCAGGCAATTGTCAATTAGCAGGCTCCTGAAAAACTCATATTTTTTTGATTTTTTCGGTTTTCAAC
>CAYMBJ010000008.1:0-78789 GCA_964388665.1 uncultured Pseudobdellovibrionaceae bacterium
AAAAACTGGCGTCAGCAGTATGAAACGACTGTCCGTTTTTTTGGGGGAAGATCAGTGTCGTGTTTGAGTGTCCCGTGAACTCCAAGATCATCAAAAACAAGTGCGTTAAACTCAAGTAATTTTAGCGCACCCACCCTAGCAATGAACGACTGATGTGTTTTTTAATCTCTTCAGCAGCTCTTTGATATTGCGGCGCCAAAGGTTCACCAGCAAATATGGCTTCGTAAACCATCTCGTTGGCAACTTGACCGCTAAGCTTGCAGGTGTCTGAGCCCGTCGAATTCTCGGCGCATGACTTCAATGACTCCGTGATGGCAGACAGACTATTGATAGCTTTCTGTATGCTTGGGTCAGAGTCCATATATTTTAAAGAAAACCAGGCCATCTTGTTGACCAGATCTTTAAACTCCGATGTCCGAGGCCATAAAGTTGGTTCCACACGCTGTTTGGCAGATTGAAGAAAATACTGCATCTGAGCGAAGTCTATATACAACACCATTTTTTCAAAGACTGAATACTCATCAAACTCTAGCCGATTTGAACGAAGCAAATTCTCGCAAGGTTTCAAGAGCCCTTCGGGAGGTTTGAGGCCGCTGATTTCTTCATCCTCTGTTAGAATTGGATAGACTTCCTTGTATTTGGGAAGGGCGTATTCGCAATAGGCTATGGCCTCACTTTCGATCAAAGACGGCAGCTCCAAAAAGCTAGGGCCCGCATTTCGCCTATCGCTGTCTCCTAGCACCTTTAATAAATATTGGTGGCCTTCAACGGGAGATTCAAAAATGACCAAGCTAACGATGCTTGAGAGTTTCATTTCGTTAACTTCGGTCAAGCCTTCACCGTTAAAGAGGTCCACATTCATTTGGTCCTGCAAAACACGCAAACTTTCTTTTACCAACACGCCAGCCTGTGACTCCAAACTCAGTCGGCTCCACGTAGGTAAGCTCAATACGGCCGCCATTTCGTCAGAGCTGTAAATCATGATGGGAAACTCATCTTCACCAGTGCACCCAAAGGCATTCGGTTTAAGGTTTTGGGGAACTGCAAAAAAGCGAATATTTTCTAAGGCTCGCAAGAGGAGTTCCGCCAAAAATGGAGTGTCTGATTTCCACATTTCCAGACGTGAGCGAGCCAGCCTAAAAGCAATCGAATTTTGAATATTGGGTGAGCCAAATCTGCCATCAATTATCTCCCCACCTAAACGACGACCTACAGGACCCAGCTCCAAACGAGTGCCAGGTGAGGATGATAGATCTGCAACTTCAAGTCCGTAACGAGCAAAATCTTTAAGGACCCAACGACCCTGAATATAGACTCCGCACCCTCCGCCTCCATCTGCCCCACCGCCCATGGGTCTGGCGTGCACAGGAGCGGAAAAACTGATACAAGCAAAGACACCTAAAAAATAGATGGCACTCAATAAAGCGCGCTTGGGTTTGCTTAAGGCTACGTCATACACCATTTGACCACTCACTAATGTAGGTTTGAGAAAGTAAATTATAGAGGTTTTCTTTGCAAGATTGATTCCATAAATACGAAAAGCCATCGAAAACACCCACATTGGGGATTAGAGGTGTTTTCAATGGCTTGCAATGGCAGGAGGAGTGATTATCGTCGCGGAAGTACAGTCATTTCAGCCTGCATATCTTCATGTTCCTCAGGATTCAGACGGTAGCCGACTTCATTTTTCTCATTCATTACAAAATTTGGCCCTGTTGACCATTTTTTCAATACGATCCTACACGATTTGATTTCGGTATTGATGTCATATTTGGGATGCGCTTCGAGGATAAACTGAATGTCTTTGGCATCACCATAGGTATCAAAATAGAGTCCTAGAAAACTGCGAATCTGAACAGGTTGATAGTAGTGGCGCAGGACGTACTTTTGGCCGATGGCCGATTTGACAGAGAAGTGATACGTCAAAGTCGCTGATTCCGGCATATCAGATACGACTCTGTATTCAACCAGCTTTGACTCAAACGAACCGGGTTTTGTACCCAATTGTTGACCCTCTTGTTTTATTGAAGCCAGCTTATTGGTGGTCCAAAGCTCCAATTGATCGGCCAATTCAAGCCCCAGGCTTTCGGCCACATCTTCAAATTTGTTGAGGTTGCAATCGACCTTCGAAAATGCCGTGTGTGAGCAAAGTGCAATCAATAAGATCACGATTTTATTTAGGTTTAAGAGATTCATTTTTAGTTCCTTTGTTTAAGTTTGGGGTTCAACGTGACTCCGTTATAGACCATTGCGTCATTGTGATCCACAGTTATTTAGTCAAAAATTACATAAGATATTAACTTATAATTAAAATTTATTCGTGAGACCATGGAGTCACCCTTATGGACGCGCTTTACAACTACACCTCTTACCGTGAGCTACTTAAGGACTACGTCAGCTCGCAAAAAGCGAAGTGGGGTCTTAAATCACGCTTGGCCGAAGTCATGGGCATTCACAATGCCTACCTTTCGCAAGTCTTATCAGGCGAAAAGGATTTGAGTCTGGAGCAGATGGAGAGATTTGGCCGGCACCTTTCACTAACAGAGCCAGAGATGAATTTTTTGTTGATTCTGTTACAGGAGAATCGAGCAGGAAGCCAAGAGCTGCGAATTTTTTTCGAAAAGTCTTTAGATAAGCTCCGCCGGGATCAAACAAATGTGAGCCGTCGTTTAGGTGAAAAGAAAAACCTCAATGAGCTTGAGCAAATGATATATTTTTCGAACTGGCAATTCGCAGCCATTCACATGGCCCTGCAAATTCCGAATCTTAGACAACCCACAAAGCTCGCTGAGCGCTTTCACATCGAAGAATCTCGCGTGCTAGAAGTATTGGAGTTTTTGGTAAAGGAAGGTTTGGCAGAAAAACGAAACAACGAATTTCACCCCACCGAAGTCTGGGTTCGGCTGTCCAAAAGATCTCCCATGATCACTCAGCACCATACGAACGTAAAATACAAAGCACTCTCTTCCGTTGTAGAAGCTAAAGAGAAAAACCTTCATTATTCGGGGTATTTTACGTTTGCTGAAAAAGATCTCCCGCGCATCAAGGAGATTTGGCTAAATGCCATCAAAGAAATGCAAAAAGTTGTCGAACCCTCGCCGCCAGAAAATCTGTTCGCACTGTCACTGGATCTCTTTGAGTTCTGATCCAGAGTTCTGACTCAATGCCCAGGAGTGGCAGTGCACTCCTGGGTTGAAAACTATTTACGAATTTCTTTTTACTTCTTTTTTACGACTTCGAGCAGCTCCACATCAAACAGTAGAACAGAGTTGGGTGGAATTCCTGGCTTAGGAAAATCTTTGTAAGCAAGCTCAGCAGGAATAAATAGCTTGTACTTTGCTCCGGGCTTCATGATTTGCAAAGCCTCTGTCCAACCTGGAATCACACCTGACACTGGAAACTCAGCGGGCTGATTGCGCTCATAAGAGGAATCAAACTGTTGGCCATTGATCAATGTTCCTTTGTAGTGAACTTTGACAGTGTCATCTTTAGAGGGACTCTTGCCAGTACCTTCTGTTTCCACTTTATACTGAAGGCCAGAGGCAGTCACTTTGACGCCTTCGGCGTTTTTATTTTTTTCTAAAAAGGCCGCACCTTCAGTTTTGTTCTTTTCACCCTCTTCTTGAGATTTCTTTTGCGCCATCTCCTGAAGTTTCATCATGGCCTGCTGAATCTCTTCCTTTGTCATTTTGGATTCGCCCTTTTGTGCATCACGCAGAGAGTGCGCAAATACATCTGGATCCACGGTGACCTTTTGATCAACCAATGACTTACCGATGTTTTGACCGAGAGCATAGCTGGCTCTTTGCTCGTCCGTTTTCAATTCGACTTTCTTTTCACAAGCCATCAATCCGGCAATGGCCAATGAGAGCGCAATTGCTCCACAAAGAGTTTTTGGAGTGTTCGCTCGAGATTGCAAATTCATATTTTTTCCCCTTATTTCCGAGATGAGCCTCGTGCCGTCCCGGCATATTTTTTATCTGTTGGACCTCTGTTAAACCATATCATCATGATGGATCTCAAACAGGATTCCAAATCTTAACGAGGCGCGAAGAAAAGTCAATCGATGAAAAACCAGAGGTTTGTTTGTGCAAATTACAAAACAAGGATAAGAATCTGTATGCAAACTCAGCCGCAAGGGCCCTCCGCTAGTCACATTTATTTTCTATACGCCGTGGGTCTCATGGGCCTATCACTCTCATCAATTCTCACCAAATGGTCTGAAGTTCCTGTTTTTCCGCTTGGGTTTTGGCGAATTTTTTTGGCTGGTGTTGGACTTTGGACCATTGTTGCCATTCGCGACAAGAGGATTTTTATTCTGAACAGTGGGCGTGATGCCTGGCGCGTCGGCCTCTGTTCGGCTTTCTTCTTTTTGCACCTTTCGACTTATTTTTTTGCCGCTCAAAACACCACGATCGCAAAGTGCATGATCATATTCACAACAAACCCCATTTGGACATCAATTGCTTCCTATTATGTGTTTCGCGAGAGATTTTCTAAAAAACTGGCCATTGCCTTTCTTTTTGGCTTTTCTGGGGTGATTTTGCTCATGAGCGAAGGCTTTCTAGCAAGCGTGAACGAAGGCAGCATGCTGGGAGACGCCTCAGCCTTGTTTTCGGCTTTGTTTTTTGCTGCATATATGCTGTTTAGCAAAAAGGTCCGCCATTCAATGAACAATTTGACCTTTGCTAGCACGCTCTTTACCTTCACGGGACTGCTATTTTTTGCAGCCTCAGTGCTGGTCTACTGCTTTCACTACGGCAACGGCTTACCAAAATTCGATGCACTGGCTTTTGAGCAAACTTTTTTTAATTACTCTCCTCGCTCGCAGCTCGCGATCGGGCTCCTGATTCTTTTTCCTACTTATTTGGGCCATTTGGTGATGACGCGACTCATGCCATGGGTAACTCTGGGTTTTATGACCTGCGGTAAATCCATTGAACCAGTGATTGCCACCTTTCTTGCTTTTTTTGTTTTTCAAGAGGTGCCCCACCTTACACATTGGCTGGCCTTTATTCTGAGCACCATTTCGCTGATAATATTGGTGGCCGCACCTTGACCCGCCCCCCCCTTTTCCCGTAGCATTCTCAGCGCTATCAAGATTATTCTTATGGCCTCCTAAATGTGACCCTCTATTGCTATTGGCCACTAAATTGTCTACCAGAAAGGACCTTGAATTCATGAAAACCCATGTTGTGCGAGTCTATCCATCAAAGGAAAAAATTGAGCGCCAAGATCAGTTGGCTTGGAAGCTAGCTGAACTCGCTGCGGACCCTGTGCCCGTAGCTGATGAGGTCACCGAGATGATCATCAATCGCATCATCGACAACGCCTCCGTGGCCATCGCCTCTGTGAATCGCCGCCCAGTGGCTAATGCGCGCATGCAAGCGCTGGCCCATCCTCGGGAAAATGGTGCCACCGTATTTGGTATGCCCAACTCGCAAAAGTTTGAATGCGAATGGGCCGCTTGGGCCAACGGCACTGCCGTGCGCGAGCTGGATTATCACGATACGTTTTTAGCAGCGGACTACTCTCATCCGGGCGACAACATCCCACCACTTTTGGCCGTGGCTCAGCAGCTTGGCAAATCTGGCAAAGACTTGGTTCGTGGCCTAGCGACCGCCTACGAAATTCATGTGGATCTGGTCAAAGGAATTTGCCTTCACAAACATAAAAAAGATCACATTGCCCATCTCTGCCCGGCATCGGCAGCTGGAATTGGCACCATGCTCAATTTGCCGACTGAGGTCATCTATCAGGCGATTCAGCAGGCTGTTCATGTGAGCTTTTCCACTCGACAGAGCCGCAAGGGCGAAATTTCCAGCTGGAAAGCCTATGCGCCAGCTCACTCCTCAAAACTGGCCATCGAAGCTGTGGATCGCTGCATGCGCGGCGAGGGCGCCCCTTCGCCGATTTACGAAGGTGAAGACTCAGTGATCGCTTATATGCTCGATGGCAAAGATGGCCGCTACGAAGTGCCATTGCCTGAAAAGGGCGAGGCCAAGCGTGCCATTTTGGAAACCTACACCAAAGAGCATTCGGCAGAGTACCAGTCTCAAGCATTGATTGATTTGGCGACTCGCATGCGCGACAAGATCAAAGACTTTTCGAGCATCGATAAAATCGTTATTCACACCTCTCACCACACACACTATGTGATTGGCACGGGAGCTGGCGATCCACAAAAAATGGACCCCAAGGCCTCACGCGAAACTTTGGATCATTCGATCATGTACATCTTTGCCGTGGCCCTTGAGGATGGTGGTTGGCATCACGTCAACTCCTACACGCCTGAGCGAGCGCAGCGCCCCGCCACTGTGGCCTTGTGGCATAAAATCTCTACGGTCGAAGACCCGCAATGGACCGAGGCTTATCACGCTCAAGATCCCAACAAAAAACGTTTCGGTGGACGCGTTGAGATCTTTTTCAAAAACGGCGAAAAGCTGGTTGATGAATTGGGCGTTGCCAACGCTCACCCGGCGGGCGCAAAGCCGTTTGTGCGCAAAGACTACATTCGCAAATTTGATATCCTGACCGAAGAGTGGATCACCAAAGAGGAGCGCAATCGCTTTTTTGCTTTGGTGGAGAAATTGCCCAGCCTCACGGGCAAAGAGATTCAAGAGTTGAACGTACAGATGTCGATGCAAAAGATGCAACTCCACTCTCGTGACACGAAAGGAATTTTTTAATGCTCTTTCCAAGCAAAACCGCCCCGGAGAAGCGCTTTCAGTTTCAAACGGACCTCAAGTCAGGTCGACTGCTTCAGTTTCCTGGCGCGATCTCACCTCTGGTGGCAATGCAAATCGAAAAGATGGGCTTTCAGGGTGTGTACGTTTCTGGAAGTGTTTTGGCCAATGACCTTGGCTACCCGGATGTGGGCCTAACAACTCTCACTGAGGTTGCCAGCCGCGGTCGGCAGATCTCACGAGTTAGCACCCTGCCCACCATCATTGATGCCGACACCGGTTTTGGCGAAGCGATGAGCTGCACACGTACCGTTCAGGAGTTGATCGAGATGGGTCTGGCAGGATGTCATCTCGAAGACCAGGTGAACCCCAAGCGCTGCGGGCATTTGGACAATAAGACCCTCGTGGATCCTAAAATAATGGTGGAAAAAGTGAAGGCCGCAGTTTTGGGTAAAAAACTAGATTCAAATTTTGTACTGATTGCTCGAACCGATGCGCGCGGCGTAGAGGGTCTGGACAAGGCTATCGACCGCGCCAAGGCCTATGTGGATGCTGGGGCCGATGTTATTTTTCCTGAAGCCTTGCAATCGGAAGAAGAATTTGCCAGATTTCGCAAAGAGATCTCTGTGCCTTTGCTGGCCAACATGACTGAATTTGGCAAGGGCAAACTGTATACAAAAAAAGAGCTCGAAAATCTTGGCTACAACATTGTGATCTACCCCGTGACCACTTTGCGTTTGGCAATGAAGGCTGTGGAAAAGGGGCTGGCGCACATTTTGGCAAATGGAAGTCAAGAGGGCGTCCTCGATCAAATGCAGCACCGCAAAGAGCTCTATGAACTCACCCGCTATGAGGAGTACAACACTTTTGATCAATCCATTTATAACTTTAAGCTTGAGAAGTGAGGACTTTGTCTCCGCTAATTGAATCTTAAATATGAATCTTAAATATGAATCTGAGAACTGATTATGAAAATGTACAAAAACAAGTGCCTAAGCTTTAACGATTAACAAAAAGGACTTAAAAAATGGACAAAAATTATATCAATCCGGACTATGTGCCAGAACCAGAAAAAGTAAATACAAAAAAAGGGCTTGAGGGTGCCGTCATCGACACCACCTCTGTCTCTAAAGTCAATCCCGACACCAACTCGCTGGTGTACCGTGGCTACCCAGTTCAAGAACTTGCTGAAACCTGTCGTTTTGAAGAAGTCGCCTATCTGATGTATCAGGGCGAGCTGCCCAATCCACAACAGCTCAAAGAGTTCGAAGCCAAAGAGCGAGGCTACCGCGAAATTTCTAAGGACTTGCTGTCAGTAATCAAAACTCTCCCTAAAAAATGTCATCCTATGGATTCCATTCGCACAGGTGTGAGCTTTTTTGGTTGCGAAGACACACGGATCTGGGACAAAACTCCCGCCACGCTTTTAGACAAAGCCATTCACCTCTTGGCAAAAATTCCCACCATGGTGGCGGCTGACTATCGATTTAAGAAGGGGCTAGAGTACATCGCACCAGATGCCAATCTCAGCCTGGCAGAAAACTTTTTTCATATGTGCTTTGGTAAAATACCTGATGCGCGGGTGGTCAGAGCTTTTGATGCCTCTTTGATTCTCTATGCAGAGCACAGCTTCAATGCTTCGACCTTTACCGCCCGAGTGGTTTCGAGCACTGAATCTGATATTTACAGCGCCACAGTTGCCGGTATCGGCGCCTTGAAAGGCCCACTTCACGGTGGCGCCAATGAAATGGTCATGCACATGATGAAGGAGATTGCCGACCCAGCAAAGGCGGAGCAATGGATGCTGGATGCTTTGGCACAAAAGAAAAAGGTCATGGGCTTTGGTCACCGCGTGTACAAATCAGGAGACTCACGCGTACCAACCATGAAGAAGTACGCTCAGGTCATGGCTGATGTCATCGGTGATCAAAAATGGATGAAGATGTATGACGCCCTCGAAAAAGTGATGGTAGAAAAGAAAAAGATCTATCCAAATTTGGATTTTCCAGCGGGTCCTGCTTACTATATGATGGGTTTTGAAATTGATTTCTTTACGCCTATCTTTGTGATGGCTCGAACCACAGGTTGGTCGGCTCACATCATGGAACAATTGGCAAACAATCGTATCATTCGGCCCTTGAGCGAATACATTGGCGCCCCCGAGCGCCATGTCTTGCCGATCGCTGAGAGAAGATAATTTGAACACGATCTATCTCGACAACAATGCCACGACCTCCTGCTCACCTGAAGTCGTGGCGGCGATGGCTCCCTACTGGAACGAAAATTTTGGCAATGCTGCCAGCAGTCTGCACTCCTATGGCTGGCAAGCCAAGGGCGCCGTCAGCCAATGCAAGACACAGCTTGCCGACCTCTTGGGAGGTCGCGCGCGAGATTTTATCTTCACTTCTGGTGCAACAGAATCCATTCAGCTGTTCCTCTTTGGCTTGGTGGAAACGCTGTTCCGCAAACACAAACGCCCCGTAAAAGTGATCACCACCCCCATCGAACACAAAGCCGTGCTAAAATCGCTTGAGAAGCTAGCACAGCTCGGTTGGGCGGACATCATACACGCTAAGTTACATTCGACTTATGAGTTGGATCTGACTGAACTCAAAAATACTTTGCTTGAACACCCAGACACGCAGCTGATTGCTGCTATGTGGGTCAATAATGAGCTTGGCACCATCAATGATATTGGCGGGGTGGCGGCTCTGTGTGAAGAAAAGGGAATCTATTTTTTTTGTGACGGCACCCAAGGGGTTGGTAAATTGCCCTTGGACCTGAGCAAAATCAAGATTCACGGCTTGGCTCTCTCGGCACACAAACTCCATGGCCCCAAGGGCATCGGCGCTCTTTACGTACCCGAGTACTTAGCTCAAGAGCTACAAACTTGGAGTTTTGGTGGAGGACAAGATCAGGGACTCAGGAGTGGCACTCAGGCTGTCCCACTCATTGTTGGCATGACCAAAGCCATCGAAATATCGGTTAAGAATCAAGCCCAACACTGGTGGCTCACGCAGCGTTTGGGTGAGCTCTTTTTAGAAGTTTTGAAGTCTCACAAAGTCGATTTTAGAATCAACGGACCGAAGTATCCTAGCGCCTCAGCAGAGGCGGCCCAGCCCTTGCGATCCGTCTATGTTCTCAATTTGACCTTTCCTGGCCAACCCATTGACCTAAAGCTGGGGAAATTGGGCCGCTTGGCATTTAGCACAGGCAGCGCCTGCCATGGGCAAGACACCAATATGAGCCATGTACTGCAAGCCATTAATTTTACTGAAGAAGAGGCCAGCTCAACCATTAGATTCTCAATTTCATACGATATACCAGAGGACCAGATTCGCGAGGCCGCCAAGATCGTCGCAGCAGCATTTGGTCCCGCTAAGCAGACATTGGCAACCACATAGGATTGTGATAGACTCTGTAATAGGAGAGTTGCCAAAATGATTCAAATATCGGAAACCGCCGCAAAAAAACTAGCTGGTCTGCGCGCTGAAGAGGGAAAATCTCCAGATTATTTTTTGCGTGTCGAGGTCAAAAAGGGCGGATGCTCAGGCCTGTCTTACAAGATGAATTTTGATAATGAACTGCGTGCCGGCGATAAGCAGGCCGAAGCCTTTGGCGAAAAGGTGGTCGTGGATGCCCAGAGT
The DNA here is from genome assembly GCA_964388665.1 of uncultured Pseudobdellovibrionaceae bacterium. Lineage (GTDB taxonomy): Bacteria > Bdellovibrionota > Bdellovibrionia > Bdellovibrionales > Bdellovibrionaceae > CALCCV01. Next base: position 10,334 of record CAYMBJ010000008.1, read on the forward strand.
TTTCTTTACCTAGTGGGCATGACCCTTGACTTTTCTGGCGGCTTGAATGGCAAGGGTTTTGTCTTTAACAACCCCAATGCAACCAAGAACTGCGGCTGCGGCTCATCTTTCAATGTCTAGCAGACTCCTAGAAAAAGAAAATCTGATGCGTTCTCGGCGTCAAATTTCATTGCTTTCATTGCGACAATAATTTTTAGGTTCCCAACTGGCTTCCCGAATTCTGCTTGGCTTTGACCCGATCAAACACACTGAATGCGGTGGCGATCATGGCATTGGGATCACCAACATTACTCGGAACAATCAATAAATCAGAATTGGTGGCCATACTGCCGAGCTGCTTAATGTACTCTTCTGCAACTCTCAAAACGGCGGCATCGCGACCACCCTCTCGAGCTAGTGCATCAGCGACCAGCTTAGTGCCCTCGGCTGTGGCTTGAGCGACAGAAAGAATCGCTTCTGCCTGGCCCTGCGCCTGATTGATTTGGCGCTGTTTGTCGGCCTCCGACTGCTTGATCATGTCTTGTTTTCTGCCTTCGGCATTGTTGATTAAAGAATCTCTTGTGGCCTCGGACTCAAGAATTTTTGCGCGCTTTTCACGTTCCGCACGCATTTGTTTTTCCATTGCATCCAGAACGTCTTTTGGCGGATTGATGGATTTTATTTCATATCGGAGAACCTTTACACCCCAGGGCTGAGTGGCTGCATCGATGGACATCACGATGGCGTTGTTGATTCGCTCCCTTTCTTCAAAGGTTTTATCAAGATCAATTTTACCAACCTCTGAACGCAAAGTCGTTTGCGCCAACTGAATGATGGCAATCTCGTAATCATTGACGCCGTATGAGGCCGCCTTCGGATCAATCACGCGATAAAAAATCACTCCATCAACTGTGACCTGCACATTGTCTTTGGTAATGCAGATCTGAGGAGGAATGTCCAAAACGATTTCTTTTAAGGCCGTGCGATAAGCGATCCGATCCACAAATGGAATCATCAGGTGCAGACCTGCCTCAATGGTGCGACCGTATTTCCCCAGCCGCTCGACAATGAACACCGACTGTTGTGGCACGATCTTAATTGTCGAAAAAATAAAAATCAGTGCAAAAATCACCATCACAATGGCCATAATTTCCATAAATTACCTCTCTAGTTTACCTTTCTTAATAAAAGTATGTTTCCATCCATACCAACAATCACAACTCTATCCCCTTGGCTCAGCGGTTCTGAATCCAGATTGGTCGCAAGCCATGTGGTGCCTTGGTAGGTGATACGGACCTGTTTGTGCGCCGGAATTGGTTGGTCAACCGTGATCTCATTACCAACATCAGCACTTATACGAATGGTCTTTAAGAGCCTCCGCTGAATCGGCTTTCTAAGCAAGAACACTCCTGCCACCGAAAAAACCGCGCAAGCAATGGTCTGTGCTGTATAGTTGAACTCTAGCGAGGCCACCAGCGCTGCCGCAAAACAACCGAGAGCGATAAAGACCAAAAAAAAGCCTGCTGATATGATTTCACCAGCGAGCAAAACCAGCCCCGCGATGATCCACAGAGAAGTTGGTTCTAGCGTCATATTTTCCTTCCACTTTCTGTCTTTTTTGCGACCAGTTTTTCCAATTTTTGCATGCTTTCAATCTTGCGCTTTAAAAAACTATGCAAAGCTTCTTTAAAAAAAGGGTCAAACTCACTATCCAAGGAAGAAGTCGCCCCCACGATTTTTTGATAGAGCGCCAAGGTCTCCTCGCTCACATCAATGGTGATCTTTTTTTCGCTCAAGTAATCATCAATGAGTTGCCGTAGCAACCAACTCAAATTGAGCTCACGCTTGCTGAGTTCTTCATATTGATCCTCACCAATAAATAGGCTGATCCTCTTTAACTCCCGATCTTTAGACATACATCTCCGCCAACTTATTCATGTAAGTAAGATACTATATACTTGTATGCCTGTCAACATATTTGGATGCCGTCTCACCACAGGTAAATAATTTGAGTCAATCACCCACCCACTAAGATAAAAACCCACATAAGGACAATTATCATCCAGCCAAGACCATAAACGCCGGCTCTTTTAAGAACATGATTGGAGCCAAGGTGAATAAAAGTATGAATTATGCGAGAAAGAACAAATCCCAAGGCCAGTTTACTGCAACTTTAAAGATTCATTTTAACGTGTTGTGAATCAATTTCCAAGCAACAGTTTTTTTCAAGACGCTGATTTAAAAATATATCTCTGTGTTTGTTTGACCCCGATTTTTTCAATCTTGCCTTCAGTGCAAGCCAGATTCAAAAGTTGACAGACAGTAGGCTTAGACAATTGCAAAATCTTTGCGGCTTCTTTGGCTGAAAAAGGCCGATTGTGAAACGACTCACTCAAGGCATGCAACCGGCGCTCTTCAAGCGATGACTCCATTTGAGATCCCCAAGGAATCGCCTCAAGTGCGACATCGGTAACTGTGCTCGTGATGCGATAGGCTCCATTGTCCTCCAAAAGTCGAAACGGCAATTTCTCATCGACGAGCCATTTGCGAAACCTAAAGAGAAGCTGATGCACGCGACCAAACGCAGAGCGTGGATCAAAGTGCTGATCTGGGTAGAGGTCGTGGAACAAGTCACCTATCAGCGAGGGTCTGTAGAAGTCTTTATTCAGACTTATAAAAAGCCTGCGCAACAGCCCGTCGGGCTGAATCTTAAATTCCTGCTTTTGCCAGTCCTCTGTTGTCAAAGAAACAACCAATTTAGGATGTCCATGGTTCTTTGATCTCCAATGAGTCCGCCTATTGATTCGCTCAATGTTCTCAGCGCTCCCATCGTCTGGATCATATTCAAAATGACGACGCATGAAACGATTGGGAATCTGCAGATTGGTTGGAAACTCGGAGAGGATTTGCGATTTGTATGCGGGAAATGGCGATCCAAAATAGACATGCAGAAAGAGACTTTCATTTTCGCTCAGCAGGGCGACATGTTGATCGCAATCTCTCACAGACTCCCAATGGCCTATCTGCAAAGCTTTGCTGCGAACCTGCCACAAACCCGAAATATGGGATTCTGACAATCCCTCCGTATGCAAATTGATGAGCTTGAGCCATTTCTCGACAATGAGGGAAAACATCGGGTTGCCATCCGCAAGGATGGAATTGGCTTCTGAGAGCTCGTTGCGAGCCATTTCAAAATCCTTCAGTTCAATGCGAACCTGTGCTGAAATTTCCAAAGCATGGCCCGCCAGTTTGTACATTTTCTGTTGTCTTCCTTCGACCAGGAGTTGAGCGAGCTCTGATTGAGTCAGACTGAATTTGTTCTGCTGAAAGTAGCACGTGCATAGATTGAGACGACTGATCAGAGCCTCATAACTTTTGCTGTCCACATATAAAAGATATTTTTTCAACCATTGCTCAGCCTCAACGTAATTCCACTGGCTGATCAATACCATGGCCATATAGAAAAGCGCCTTGGGATAGCTCTCGATATCTATCTGGCCAAGAATCCTTTTGGCATCATCTTGGGCTCCGACCTGATTGATGGACATGGCGTATTCAGCCATCTCTATGGGAGATGCCGGTGTATGGATCGCCGCCTTGGAGCTCTCGTTGACTATGGGCGCGAGAACTTCCAAAGACAGGGGCACCAGGCCCACTCGACGGGCCAGGTTAGCAAATTTTGAAAGATCCGCTCGAGGAATGCCCTTTGCTTTCAACTGTTTCAGTTTGGTACAAACCTTTGCGTCCTGATTTTCCCTAAGTAAAATTTCTAGCTCCGAAATCCAGTCCTGCGTACGCACTCCCTTGTAAAGCAAATATAATTGTATTTTACTCTACGGATAAAGCACAATAAGACTTAAGGTCTAGTGAGCTTCCATAAACCATAGTGTTGAGGAGAAATTGCCATTGCCTAGATACTTTGCCATACTTTTGCTGGGCACATTGGCCGTATTTGCGGTGTCGTATCAGTCTTGTCAAAATGCTGATATGGCAAACCTTTTTAGTCGCCAGAACACCGCAACCGAATTTTCTGGCGGCAATGGTCAGGGCTATGAAGGTAAGCTCGAAGTCACAACCGTTGCTTTTGGTGAGCTGAATGATGGGAATCCTTTTGGTGATTATTACAGAATCCGACCGACCGTGACCTGTGGAAACGGTCTTAACTCCCACTCAGGCTTGGTGAGATTTCTTGGCGCCACGGCACAGTATCAGGTCGACTCCTGCTCCACCTGGCAACCGCTGACGACGCTTTTTGACTACTCTCCTTTTGATTCAGATTATCTCAGTTTTCAGAATCAGATTTTTCAGAAGTATTCGGTGCCGCCTCCGCTAGAAAAAGCTGAGAAGGAAAATTTCTTATTGTGCCGCCGCAAAATCAACCAGCTTGAAGGTTTGGACGTCATTTTGGCCAACAACAAGGTTACTGCGGCCTCTAGTCAAAAGAATCTACTGCAAGACACAGAACGATTTGACGGAAAGCCTTGGACCTATGATAGTTATGCAGTTCGCGATGTGGCAGCCGCACCCAATGGCTTTTGGACTGCTGACAAGTTTCGTGATGCTCCGGCCTCTCTAGGCTCAGCCATGCGCACCAGTGGACAATCATTGCGCCTCGCAGACAACACCATATATACATTTTCGATATATGCAAAAGCAGCGGAAAGAAATTGGCTTATTCTCCGATCACGCGCAAAGGATAGCGGAGTTTTAGATACATTTTTCGACCTCCAAAATGGGGTCATGGGGCGTCGCCTGAATCAAGACGCCACAATCGAGCCCGCGGCAGACGGCTGGTATCGCCTGCAGATCACTTTTGATTCACGCGCGGGAGCCGAGAATCCGTATATAAGCATGATTCTCTCGGCCGACGGCAACACCCGTTCTTATATTGGAGACGGCACTTCTGGACTCTATCTATGGGGAGCACAAGTTGAACTCGGCGCTCAAGCCACTGCCTATGAGCGTGTGCAGACCGCCGACGGTCTCGGTAGCCCCACACTTGCAACTGTGCGCTACTCATCAGCCGATGCAGAAGGCAAGTTGATGAGGAGAGGCAGTGAAGCTGTGGATTTGCAATTTGATTCCGTCGCTAATCACTATGTGGCCCCCGCACGTCAATTTAGCCTCAAATACACAGAGCCCAACAAAATGCAGTTGGATGTAACAATGGATGGATCTGAACAGTCCTATTTGCTCGACTGTCTCTCCGACCGATAGGTCGACTGTATCTCTGACCGATAGGTCGACTCTTAACTCAAAATGAGAAATTATAAAAATGAGACAGCAGAGCCTCACTAAAGAGGCTCTTTTTTTTGCTTGTTAAGCAGATGTAAATCGTACTCCAGAGGGCGAGAATCCACAATGAATGAAAGACTTGGTGTCAGTTTCTCAAAGGGGGGATTACATGAACCTGTCAGTGGCAAATCTGCGTTTCGACATCTACTTGTACGGCATTCTTACTGCGACTACGATATTCTCCCTTGGCTGTTCTCCAGCATTCGACACCAGGGCAACATCTAAGGCATTTTCCAGTTTGTCTTCCAGCGCGGGCCCTGGTGCTTCGTTGGCCAATCCAACGTCGGGCCAATCCGCGAACAAGCTTTGCAATGTCAAACATATCAAACAAACCCCAGCCAAACGACTCAATAGCAGGGAGTACATCAACAGCATAAAATCCTTATTTGCCATCAATGCCGTCCCGGCTCTGAGCCTACCAAAGGATGAGGTTGGCGTTGACGGATTTGATACGGATGCCTCAGCTATCTATATTGATTCAGAAACTGCTCCCACCTATCTTGAAGCAGCACAGACGGTGTTTGCCAATTTAAAAAGTGCAAACAAGCTACCATTCAAAAGTTGTCAAACTCTGACGGATGCCATGCTAAGGACTTGTGTCCAAAACGAATTGTCGGCGTGGCTGGAGCTTGCATTTCGTCGGCCCGCGCTTCCGGAAGAGATCTCCATCTTTACGAAATTAATTGCTGGCTATAAACAATTTGCAGACGTAGTTGAAGTCACCGTGCTGGCCACATTGGTTTCGCCTCACTTTCTTTTTCACTACAAAAGCGCTCCAAATGCTGCCGGTACGATAGACCAATTTGAACTGGCATCTAAGATCTCCTTTTTCCTATTGGCCGCACCACCGACTGCGGAGCTGCTCGATCACGCCAAAAAAGGGACTCTCCAGGGGGAGGTGCTAAAGGCCAATATCGATCAAATGATAAATGACCCTCGTTTTCTCAAGCAACTTGAGAGATTCGTGGTTCAATGGCTCGACCTTGCGAGCCTACCACAGACCGATTTCGGTAGCGAAAACCCAAAGCTTGTCGCCTCTATGATTAAAGAAACACAGCTCTCATTTAAAAATGCCTTCCTAAAGGATTTGCCTATCTCGGATCTCTTGGTGCAAAAAGAGAGTTTCATTGACGCTCAATTGGCCAATCTCTATGGCATAGCTGGCGCGGGTACCGATTTTGCGCTAACAGCTCTCCCTGCAAATCGTCAAGGATTGCTGATGCAGTCCTCGCTGTTAGCTGTGACCAGTCCGGATGGGAAAAATACCAATCCCATTCATCGTGGCGCATGGGTCGCAGACAAAGTTTTTTGTCAGAAACCGCCTCCTGCTCCCCCCGATGCTGGAGACTTGAGTGAGCCAAAGCCAGGCGAGTTGGTTACAATACGACAGCAGCTTGAGGCTCACAGAACCAACCCATCTTGTATTGCCTGCCACCAGACCTTTGATCAGTATGGTTTGGCACTGGAATCTTACGATGGTTTTGGTGCCTGGAGGGGAAAGTACGACAATGGTTTAGCTGTTGAAACTCATGGTTCTTTACCAAGTGGTGAGTTGTTTCGAGATGCCATTGAGATGAGTTCTCTTATTGCCGATAAAAAGACATTGGATGACTGTGCAACAAAAAAACTGGGGTCCTTTGCCTTGGGGCGATCATTAACGAATGGGGAGGCCTGCTATACGCAAAGCGTGGCAAGAACTCTTAATGAAAGTTCAGGAAAAGCGACAGTACGATCAGTTGTAATGCAGCTGATCCTTTCGGATCTTTATATTCAACAGGGAGCTCAATAATGAAATCGCAAACTCGACGCCGTTTTTTAAGAAATTCCTTTCTTGCGTTGCCACTTCCCTACTTCTGTAGTCTTGGTCCCAGTAAAGCCGAAGCCGCTGAAAATGGTGGTCGCTTGATCCAAATCTTTAACGCCAATGGTTTTGCCGAACGATCTTTTTCGGCAGCTGCGCGTGCTCGCTTCTCAAAACACACCGATATTTTGTCTGCTGTTACTGGAGTTGACAATCTCACTCTGGAGATGATGCAAAGAAGAACAAATCTTGGCGCCAGTGGTCCGCACGGAAACAATTGGATTTCTTTCTTCGCTGGACAACCCTTGACTGCAATCGGACAAGAAAATAGAACCTATGATCAATACGTCTCTGACGCATTGGCAAGACCCCATCACAAAACGCGCACGATCTCAGTTGTGTGTGATATTCGAACCACCAGTGATATTGGGTACAGCGACACTCATAGAACCACGATGTCATGGAAGGGGCCGAAGAGTCCCGTAACTCGGTACTATGAACCACGCGATCTCTTCGACGTCTTTCTGAAATCAGCAACAACAACGGCTCCCGGAACAAATCCTGGCACAGGTCCAGATCCGCAATTAGCCGCCCTGCTAGCAAAAAAGAAATTGGTTGTGGATTCAGTGATCGAGCAGATTCCGTCTCTGAAGAGAAAACTAAATTCATCAGATCAAATTGTTTTGGATCAATATTTCACAAGCTTCGAAGAGGTGGACAAAGCGACAGCCCAAGCCATAAAGGACAACAATAACCCCAATCAAACAAAGCCAGCAGCAGCGCAATGTCAAAGTGGTGCTACTCCGGGCAGTCCAGCTAACTATGCAGCACGCATGAAGGCTCATCATGACCTATTGCTTTTGACCATGCAGTGTGATCTGAGTCCTGTGTACACCATCCAGTCTGGAGTCGAGGGAATGAATACACACTACAAAGGTATCATTCAATTTGAAGGTAGCGTCGATGGAAGCCATCAGCTTTCTCACTGGAGCAGCCCTTATGGTGGTTTGTCCACTACTGATACTAAGCTCAACTGGCGAGATTGGCAGCGAACCATTCACTGGCAATTTGATCGAGCGGCTGACCTGGCAAGTCGAATGAAATCCATCAAGGCGTCAAATGGCCAAAGCCTCATGGATTCCTCACTGATTGTGCTCAGCAGTCACTGTGCTGGTACGGGACATGACTCCAGGAGCATTGGCTCAATCCTACTTGGTAGCGGCGGTGGCAAGTTCAAGACCGGCACATTCGTTGATGGTGGAGGAAAGCCAGCCGAGGGCGAAGGAAAGATTCTGATCGCCGACCTCTGGCTCACAATCGCCCGAGGTTTCGGCAGCACCACCAAGAGCATTGGCGTGAGTAGGAATGTGATTCCACAGTTACTGAAATAGCGCCATCAGCGACTCATCTGGGCTAGCGGGATCGGCGAACAACTGGCTCCTGAAAAAGGAAAAACTGCTGCGTTTTCGGCGCCAAATCTCACTTCGACGTAGCACACACTGCGCCGTCGTTCGATTTGGCACCTGCGGCTTTGCATCTTTACCTTTTTGAGGAGCCTGTATCTGAGTTTTTCACGAGCCTGCTAATGTCCTGATTGGGCAAAAAGGGCTCTTGCGCGTTGGCGATCTCACTTTGAAGCTCACCGTAACGAAAGAAGTAGTGAATGATTTTAGACAACTCTATGGGGTTTCGATGTGGCGCCATATGACCACGACCTTCTATTTCGAAGAAATAGTGAAGCTGATACTCATTCATAAACTTGAGATATGTTTTTGAGTCAAAGAGGCTGTCCCCTCGATTGAAGATCAAAAGCGTGCGTTCTAGGTTGCCAAATTGGCTTTTGGCCAGGCTTTCCCATTGTCGCCAATTTTCACTTTTAATGATGCTGTAAAATCGCAGAATGGCTTCACTCACAATCTTTACTTTGCGAGGGGTGAGTCGCTTGAGTCGACTTTCATTCTCAGCTTCCACGCGAAACAGGTCTTCCAAGCGTCGTAGATAAATGTTTCCCACTGGAGACGCCAAAATCAATTGCAATTTTCGTGGCGTCAAATCGAGCTTAAAGAGCAATCGCAACTCCCAGCTCTTGAGATTGGGAATTGGATCAGGAATCAATGGGTTGATGAGAACCAAATCTTTTACTGACCCCGGGTATTTGATCTTGTAGGCCAAAGCCAGGGCGCCGCCGTAGCTAAAGCCCAACAACCGCAATGGTTCGCTTCGAAAACGGCCCGTGATAAATTCATGAAGCTGATCCACCTGTTCAGATAAGTTTAGCAATTGAGGTGAAAAATAAAGGTGATTTAGGTTCATCGTCGTCATTGAAAAATGGGGTTCAAGGCACGTGCTCAAAGCATCCCAATGCCTGGGATGCCCACCATAGCCGTGCAAGAGCAATACGGGAGGACCAAAGCCGCGACTCCGAAGCACCCACTTCACTTGTGCTCTCCATATATCAAGGCACTGAGATCAACACTGTTCATGCTCCGTTATCGGTAAAGATTTAAAAAACATTCAATCTACTGCTGTCTCAATATGAGAAAATGCCCCAAAAACCCTATTCACGGACGCCGACGCCACCGAAGACGGAAGCAAGCAATGATCATTGGACTCTTGTACGGGGCTATTTTTGTGACGGGCCCTTGGAGTGTCGCCGGCGCCGATTTGAAGATGATGACCCAGAGTTGGACCGCGCCTTAGGCTGAGACTCAGTCGCAGAGCCCGACCCCGAGCCCTTTCCTGGCACTGCCGGCGCCCCCTCTGCCTCAGCGCCCGCCCTGAGAGCGGGATCGTCGGCATTGAGAATCATGGTGTCCACGACTGCTTTGGATTCAACATGCTTTTGCGAGCGAAAGCCGCGCACTTTTTTTGACTGCGTATCGGCCCGATCCACCTGCTCCTGCAGATCCACTGTGACGTCACCAAAACAATAGATCTGGCAGGCCAGCCTGCGTCCATCGATGTGATAACCCGTACCGATCAGTTGCGTTTCTTGGCGACTCGGAGGCAAGATGTTCTCTTCGCCTTTGACCACACGCACACGACATTCAGCACAGGTCATATTGCCTTTGCACAATGATTTGATTTCGAAACCATTTCGCGTTGCCGCCTGCAAAACCGTGTCTCCAGGCGCGAGCTCTACATCTTTATCAAAGGGCAAAAATTTAACAATCATCTCAAAGCACCTTCAATCTAACAAATTTCTTTTTTCCTGCACGGATCAACAGATTGTCTGCAGATCTCAAGACAATCTTAGCGCGGGGATCGGCGAGCTTAGCACCATCAACTGTGACGCCCCCCTGTTGCACCAAACGCGAGGCCTCACTGTTGGAAGCTGCCATTTGCAATTTCGCCAACAAGGGCGCCCAGGCGATTTCTTGCGCAGGCAAGGTCACTTCAGGTACATTGTCGGGCAAACCCCCCTCAACAAACACCCGATCAAATTCTTCGGCAGCCTGTTTGGCCAGCGTTTGCGAATGAAAACGCGCCACCAAAAACATCGCCAATTCCACCTTAGCAGCCCGAGGGTGCTTAGCCCCACTGCTCACCTGCGCCTGAAGTGCCGCGACTTCACTGGCACTCTTGTCTGTTAGCAGTTGATAGTAGCGAAACATCAGCTCATCAGAAACTCGCATCGTCTTTCCGAACATATCGGTTGGCGAGTCAACGACACTGATATAGTTGTCCAAAGACTTTGACATCTTGTTGACGCCATCCAAACCTTCAAGGATGGGCATTGTCAGAATGCACTGGGGCTCTTGTCCATAGCTCGACTGCAGATCTCGGCCCACCAATAGATTAAAGGTCTGATCGGTACCACCCAGTTCAACATCGCTGCGAAGGGCGACCGAGTCGTAGCCTTGAGTGAGAGGATAAAGTAGCTCATGAATCATGATCGGAATGCCGCCCTTGTAGCGATTGCTAAAGTCCTCACGCTCAAGCATGCGCGCAACCGTGTACTTGGCACTCAAATGGATGAATTCCACGGGTGTGAGCTTGCCAAGCCAGCTGGAGTTGTAAACGATTTCTGTTTTTTCAGGGTCAAGAATTTTGAATATCTGCTTGGCATAGGTCTTGGCGTTCTCTTCAATCTCTTCGCGCGTAAGAATCGGACGAGTTTGATTGCGTCCCGAAGGATCGCCAATCAGCGCTGTGAAGTCGCCAATCAAAAACTGCACTTGATGCCCAAGATCTTGAAAGGTCTTTAGCTTATTGATGACAACAGTATGACCTAAGTGAATATCAGGACGAGTGGGATCAGCACCAAATTTTATCTTAAGTGGCGTCTTTTTGGCAGCAGCCTTTTTCAACTTCTTTAATAGATCCTTAGGATCAATCAAATCAGCTGCGCCATAAGCAATTCGCTCCAGCTGCTCTTCTGGTGCCATGTTCATACTCATGCCTACCTCGCAAACTCAATGGCGCGGCTTTCTCTGACCACCGTCACTTTTAGGGTTCCCAAATTGGGCATTTCTCTTTCGATCTTGCGTGAAATGTCTCGCGCCAACAGACTCGCCAAATCATCTGTCACTTTGGCGCTCTCGACAGCCACGCGAACGTCACGGCCGGCCTGCAGGGCATAGGTTCGCAAAACTCCATCAAAGCTATTACCGATACTTTCAATGTCCTCAAGGCGATGAATAAAGTTGTCCATCTGCGGACGTCGTGCTCCAGGACGGGAATTCGAAAGTTGATTGGCTGCCACTACCACCCAGGCCAGCCAGGAATTGGGCTTTTCTTCTTCGTGATGGGCACGAATGGCATGCACCACTTCTTCGGTCTCGCCATACTTTTTCGCCCACTCCGCTCCCACAAATGAATGGGAACCATCAATTGTGTGATCAACGGCCATGCCGATGTCATGCAAAATTCCAGCGCGCTTAGCGAGCTTGGGATTCATTCCCAATTCGCTAGCAATCAAGCCAGAAATGTATGCCACCTCTAAAGAGTGATTCAAAGTGTTCTGCGCATGTGTGGATCGATACTTAAGGCTGCCAATCAGCTTGGCGAGCTCAGGGTGCAGTTGCCCAATTCCCAATTCCACAACGATGCGATCGCCCTCTTCTTTCATACTCTTAAAAAGTTCAGTGCGCTGCTTTTCTACGACCTCTTCGATTCGCGCCGGATGCACGCGACCATCTTCCATCAACTTGATCAGTGTTCTTCTTGCAAGTTCGCGGCGAACAGGATCAAAACCAGAAATCACTACCGCCTCAGGCGTATCATCCACAATCAGATCCACACCGCAGAGTCCTTCGAGGGTTCTGATGTTTCGGCCCTCACGACCAATGATCTTGCCCTTCATCTCATCGCTAGAGAGTGCCAACACCGACACCGTTCGCTCCGAAGTGTACTCAGAAGCGAATCGTGAAAGTGCCACACTGACAATTCGTCGTGCGCGTCGGTCCGCCTCTTTTTGCGCCTCAGTTTCGATTTGCAATATTTTATGAGCTGCCGCCGCTTTGGCCTCTTCAGCCAAGCTGTTCACCAACTCTCGCTTGGCCTCGTCTTGAGTCATGCGCGCAATGTTTTCAAGTTTTTCTTTTAAGCCCAAGAGATGACCCTCAGCCTTTTTTTCCATTTCTTTTAAGCGCGAATCCAGTTGATTGAGCGCCTCCTCTTTGACCTTGATCTCTTTCATCTCTTTTTCGAAATCTTCTAGCTTATGCTTTTGAATTTCGTCGCTCTCTTTGAGTTTTCTCTCAAGCTGCGACTCTTTGCTCTTTAGCTGCGACTTTTGCTTGTTGATTTCGGCTTCGACATTCTTGCGTGCACGTCCTTCAAAATCCTTGGCCCGATTTTCAGCCTCTCTCTTAACTCGTGCCGCTTCAGATTTGGCTCGATTTAAAATCTTTTCTGCTTCGAGCCGTGCCGACTTTTTGCCAACCTCGTCCTGATATTTTTTAATTAAAAACACCACAACTCCCCCGAGGATAAGTCCAACTAAGGCAGTGAATGCTATTTCCATTTTTGACCTTTCTGATGTAGTTCGATGACGCGACTTTCAGTGACAATAAGATCCACTAAAAGATCGTGTGACTCTCGCGGCAAATCTTCAGTTTGAACCTGAAGATCCCAGACGTAGCCAATTTTTAATCCTTCAAAATGACTCATGACTCGATCGTAGTAACCCTTGCCTCGACCCAAGCGGACTCCGTTCATATCGTAGGCCAATGCCGGGATAAAAACTCCGGTCAACGATCGCAGCGAGACTTCGTAACATTTCTTAGGGATGGGCTCCAAAATGCCATAGGCACCTGGCTCGAAATCTTCCGCCAGATCGCCCACATAAAAGCGCAGGCCCAATCCATCGACGCGCGGAAAGGCCTTGGCAATTCCTTCAATATGAAGATCTACGGGAAAGGGAATCTCCTCACCCTGAGGTTGAAAAAACCCCCACAGGCCAGGGTGCTTTGAAAGAAATCCTTTCAGTTGCTGACTCAGTTTTTCATGCAAAGACGAAAGTTCAGCGGCACTGAGCTCTGATTTAAAATCTAAAGCTTTCTTTTTATACAAAGTGCGCAAGCTCTGTTTGGAGCTTGATGAATCCATCATCATTGCTATCCCTTATATGAGTCTTAAACCAAGATTTAAGATTCATCCAAAAATTCTAATCTGGCTTCGTCAGTTTAGATTTTTCGAGGTCTACAGCAAGTCGTAAGAGCTTATCTTCGAGGCTTTTGAGATGCAGATTGGCCTTGTGCTTCATTTGCAACAGCTCCTCTGCCAGATGAATTGCTGCTAAAACAGCAGCGCCTTGAAAATTACCATTTTTAGTCAATGTTTGTGCTTCTTCGATCTTGGAATTAACCAATTCGACAAGCCTCTGCACCGTCTCCGCATCATGAGAGGTCTTTACCCGATAGGAAACTCCGGCTATTGAAAGATCGAAAGTCTGTTTTTGGCCCAAGGATGCTTCAACCATTTTCCCTATCTCCAGAGGAACATTAAGCTTTGCTAGTAGCGCAACCGAAAAATCATCTCCATGCTATCCATTTCTGGAGTGGGCAGCAAGCTTCCTTTTTGTGAAACAACCAGTCATTCACTGCTGCAACTGCAGTAAACCACCATTGAGTTCTTTCTCTCGCAATAGAGGCTGTGCTTTTTGCCCGGCGGGCGCAGCTCTAAAGAGAACAGCTCGTCCTTGCGAAGTTTGGCCAAGACTCGGGTCCCATCCTTAGTCACTTCTAAAAAATCACGTTCGTCTTCGAGCATCTCCGCTGCGGCAAAGTAAGAATTGATGACCTTCACTTCAGGATTCTTCACGTGCTCCTGTGGCACCGGCAGATCAAAGACCATCTCGTTAGCACCATATTTTTGCAATGTGAGGTAGTAGTCCAGTTTTTGCTGTGCATTCTTCTGACTGGCCAGGCGCAGCCGTTTTAAAACACCTTCAGGCTCTCTAAACAGAACACGGCGAGCGCGAAGCTCCTTTTTCATCACAATCATTTGTCGATCGATGATTTCACGCAGCTTGTCCATTGTGGGCGCCTTTTTAAAACCCTTGAGATCAAGTTTGGGAAGGCACTGCTGAACCTCGACAAAGGCGCGCAAGGGAACATCACCATCGCCATAGTCGACGCTCACTTTGCTACCTTTTTGAGACGGGTCCGCCCAAGTCTTTGCTTGAAAAACAATCAATGGTAGCAGCAGTAATGGCATCAACTTCGTTTTTTTCATCTCCAATTAAACTATCTCAAATCAATACCTATGTCACAATTGGCATTTGCTAAACTTTATTGCCAAACTTTATTGCCAATTTTAATGCCAATATCCAGCCACCAGCCACCAGTCTGCTAGACCAGCAGTGACTGTGCGTCAAAATCCTGAAATCACACAAACCTGGCCAGAAAAAAAATCAACAAAAAGAGCCAGCCTCTCCATAAAGTTCTTCGTCGATCCCCCGATAGGTAAAGTGCATATGAAAATCCTTGAATCTCTTTTACAACAAGTCCTGACGACTCTCTTTATAACCGGCATTCTGGGGGTTGCAGCACTGAGCTATGTGACCGGTGAATTCCCGCCACAAATGGGGCCGCTGAGGCAAATGATGAGTCAAGCTCAAGGTTTGATACAAAGTGGCCAGCTGCAGGCCATGCTTTCAAAAAAATCCAACTCTGCAGAAAATCCAAGTGCAGGAGCAATTGCTGGGCTCAATCACAGTCCAGATCTTCAAGGTGACCATGCGGCCAACAGTGCGCGCGGTCATCATGCCCCGGCAGGCGCGGCAAAACCGAGAATTCCAGAAGGACATGCTGCCTTCGCGGAACTGGGGCTCCCGATGCCTCAGCGTCTTCCATCGGCACAGAATGCAGATCATGCCGACACAAAGGCCGCGCCGCCAGCAGCAAATGCCAATAATGCCGCCGAGCTCTATCAACTCAAGTTGCAGGTGATGCAGATGCGAAACGAACTGGACCAATTGCGGGCGCAAATGCGCGTGCTCCACACCGACAATTGATTTTTCAACCTGATCCACACTGTGCTAGTGTTTGGGGATGCCGCAATTTTCTTCTGCAAAGAGTCTCCTTCTCTTTATCCTATTTTACAGATGGCCTATTCGCCTGGGTATATTGAGCCTCAGCCTCGTAGCGGCACTGCTAGGTTTGGCTGGTCCTTTCTTTCAAAAAGAATTTGTTGATGCGCTTTTAGGATATGATTCTCGATTGGGCTTGCAACTCACACCATTGCCGGCAATATTTTTTGCCTTTTTGAGTTTTATTTCGGCGCAGGGTCTGGGACAACTGTGCAATTACATCTCGCAAAAGGAGTCCATCATTGCGCAGAGTCTACTTGGCCGTTTTATCTATCGCAAAACATTGGAGCTAAAACCTGATGCGATCTATGATCACCCCACAGGCGAGGTGGTGGCTCTTTATGCCACAGACGTCCCTGGCGCCACCATCCTCTTAGATCAAACTTTGCCGGCGGGAGCCTCGACGCTCTTTCCATTTATTCTCGCACCCTTCGCTTTGGCCTACTTTTTGGATTTTTCGGTTTGGGTCACTCTGTCTGTGATGTTGACCATCACCATGCTGAATACGGCGATGGCCTTTCGCCAAAGTCGCTATTTCTTTTTGTTCAAGCAATTGGCGGCAGAAAGAGTGGGTTTGGTCAACGAATGGATCCAGAACATTCGCGCCATTCGCATATTGGGCTGGACTGACATAATGGAAGAGAGCATTTTTAAAAAGCGAATCACTGAAACTCGCAATCGCATTTTGATGGTCACCAATGGGCAAGCCATGAATGCCATTTCCTCTTCAATCACGTTCTTTCTCAATATTGTGGCCCTATCTTCACTCATTTATTTTAGTGATCGCACGCCCACCCCTGGAGATCTGTTGGCACTGCTCTGGATTTTGGGTGTGTTTCTGATTCGGCCATTTCGCCAAATGCCGTGGTTTTTTACCTTTGGCTTTGATGCTTGGACCTCGATCAAACGCATTCAGCTTTTTCTCGCAACCAAAAACACCAAAGCCAAGGTCGGAGCGGCAACCCTCAAAGATGGTCCCGACATTGCGCTTTCTGTAAATGGACTCTCGCTCAAGATCGGCAAAAAGCAAATCTTGAACAATCTAAGCTTTAAGGTTCAGGATGGCGAGCTCTTTGGCATTGTGGGTGAGGTTGGCTCCGGAAAATCCATGTTGATGCTCTCCCTATTGGGCGAAACCGGCGCGCAGTTTCGCGATTTTCAACTCTACGGCGTGGGCGTCGAGACCATCACCGCCAAAAAGTGGAAATCATTTTTTGGAATCGTACCGCAAGAGGGTTTTATTATGAGCGCAAGCCTGCGCGACAACGTGATGTTTGACTATAATGTGTCTAAGGATTGTGATCTTAAGATCACAAAATCTCTTCAGGCAGCCTCCTTTGATTTACACAAAGAGCGAATTGAAGCAGGACTTGATACGGTCATCGGCGAGCGCGGGGTAAATCTTTCGGGAGGTCAGAAGCAGCGGATCAGCCTGGCACGCAGCCACTACCTTTCGGCCTCAGTGCTTTTGCTAGATGATTGCTTCAGCGCCATTGATGTCGACACAGAGGAGCGCCTGATGGACGATCTCATCTTTGGTGAATGGAAAAACAAAACAAAAATTCTAGTGACCCATCGCTTGAGGATTTTGCCCCGGTGCAACCACATTCTCTTTATTAAAGACGGACAGTGTGTCGCCACCGGAACCTACCCTGAACTGTTTGAGAATTGCGCCGAGTTTCGCGAATTCATTGAATCGACAGAATTTGAAAAAGGAATCAGTGATGACCCAGTCCTTGCATGACTCCACGGCCACGGCCAAGGGTGAGATCCCAAAGAGTGTCTTTCGCACTCTGTTTGCGGCCTACCGACCGTATCGCAAACGCATTTTATTAACACTGGCGGTGGGCCTACTGAGCCGCGTGTTGATTTTGGGAAACGCCAATGTCATCGGCATTTGGGTGGATAGCTTTTGCGGTGCCAGCGCCGCAGGCAGTACCAGCGCCGCAGGCAGCTCCAGTGGCGGTCCGACAGTGCCCTCGGCCCTTCACCACTGCCGAGACATACCCGCCGCATTTCAAAATTTCACCAATGGTCAATATTTGCTGGTGCTGCTCGCTTTGGCCACCGCAGGTTTTCTTGGCACAGCCTTTTTTAGGGTGTACTTTTCGCGCCTGTCTGCTCGGGCCATTTCAACCATTTACGATGAGGTCACTTATCGGACCTCGCGCTTTTCGATGCCCTTTTTTGATTCCCAACCCGTCGGCAAAATTGTCACCCGGTTTTCTTCTGATTACGGCAATGTCTTTCGCATCTTCGGTGGCCCTTTGGCTGAGTTCATTTCGATCATTTTTGAAGTCATTTCTATAATCGTCTTAGCAAGTGTCGCAAATTGGTGGTTTTTGTCCTATATTGCCGTGATCGCCTGTCTTTATCTTTTCGTGTTTCAAAAGAACAAAATGAAACTGCGCATAGCCCGACGGACTCTCTCAGACAACCGCTCTCCTTCCATCTCTCATTTTGCCGAGTCCACTCAAGGCGCAAGTACGATTCGCACCTTTCGCAAAGAGAATATTTTTATCAATCGTCATGAAACTTTGGATGGAGCCTACTTGAGCCTCAAGCAAAACGCGGTTCGCCTGATTGCACTTTTTGGCTTCCAGATGAATGCGCTTACCGCACTTCTACTGTTGATGGCAGGACTGGCCAGCTATCAACTCATTCAACTCGGATGGATGAGCGTGGGTGAAGTGGGAGTGGCCTTTGGCTTTATTGTGATTGCTGGCAACTCCATACAGATGTTTTTTGAATGGCTTTCACAGTTTGAAGAGGCCCTGATTGGCGTGGATCGTCTCGATCGCTACTTGCACATGCCGATCGAGACCGGCAATTTTTTGCCCGCACGCTCGACCTTTGCTACGGACCACCCAAAGGCGGATGCCGATTCTGCCGAAGTACCACCTCCCGAGAAGGCGTTGAGCATTCGAGTCGAAGACCTGTGGTTTCGCTACTCCGAAAAGCAAAAGTGGATCTTAAAAGGAATCAATTTTCACATTCAAGCCGGAGAAAAAATCGGCATCATTGGCAAAACCGGCAGTGGCAAATCCTCTTTGATTCAGGCGCTGTTTCACCTCTACCCAGTGGAACGCGGTCGCATCTTGCTGGGAGAGGACACGGTCACGCCTCTAGATCAGGCCACCGTGCCCCTTACCTCGTACCGTCAATGGATTTCATACATTTCGCAGGACCCCATCTTGTTTCGCGGAACTTTGCGCGAGAATATCGATCTGCTGCAGGCGCACCCCACTGAGCATTTGATAAGTATTCTGAGACTCTTTCAGCTTTCGCAATTTGCTTCGCAACTGGGGCTAAACTTTACGATTGAAGAAAAGGGGCGCAATCTGAGCATGGGAGAGCGACAGCTGGTGTGCATGGCACGCTGCTTGCTCCAGAACTCACCCGTCGTTATTTTTGACGAAGCCACCGCGTCTATTGATCCTCACACTGAAGAGATCATCGCCAAGGTGGCGCAGCCTTTTTTTGCTGGCAAGACTCAGATTCTTATTGCCCACCGTCTTTCCACATTAGAGAGCTGCAATCGCGTGCTGTGGATCGATGCCGGTGAGCTCGTTATGGTGGATAAGCCCGAAAAGATCATCTCGGCTTTTAAGAAAATGCGCCAACTCGAAACCACTTAACAGGCTCCTGAAAAAAGGGACGAATTTTTATCAGATATGGTCCAGGAATTTGATCTGCGGCAGAACCCATTGTCTCAAGTTGAGAATCTGAAAATACAACCTGCAAGTTCTTAAAAAAGCAAACCGATAAAGTCTTTATGCAATCGATGAAGACATTAGTTGGCTTAGGTCTTTTTATTATCCTATTTTTGGGTGGTCTTTTGATCTTCTACTCCTTTGAACCGGAGGTGGGCGAAGGCAACTATTCCTCGTCGTTACCCAAAGTGCCAGAAACCGCCGAATGGGGTCGCGCCTTTGAGCCGTCTGAAATCATCAATCAGGTCACCGACTTCACAGGGGAGCCCTCTGTTATCTTCAATGACCCTTCCATCAATCAGGCCTGGGGGTTGAAAAAGTCTGACGCCGCTAGGGCCTGGGCAATGAGTCTCGGTTCAAACGAAATTGTGGTGGCCATCATTGATACCGGCCTCGATATCAAGCATGAGGACCTCAGCGCGAACCTCTGGACAAATCCTGGCGAATCTGGAGTCGTTGACTCTCTCTACTGCAAAACGCTTAGAGATCCTCTTTCAGAAAAGTCGTGTGACAAGTCCCGCAATGGAAGGGACGACGACGGCAACGGCCTTGCTGACGACATTCATGGTTGGAATTTTGTTTCAAACAATGCCGATCTCACCGACAATCATGGGCATGGCACTCACATCGCAGGCATCATTGGTGCCATAGGTGGCAATGGCAAAGGCATCATTGGCATTGCGCCAAAAGTCAGCCTGATGATCATAAAATACTACGATCCCAAAGTGGCTTCCACAGACAATCTAAAAAACACCATCGAAGGCATTAAATATGCGGTGGCCAAAGGCGCAAAAATTATCAACTACTCCGGCGGTGGCACGGAATACAGCCAAGAAGAGTTTGAGGGAGTTCGCGCCGCCGAAAAGAATGGCGTGCTGTTTGTTGCCGCTGCCGGTAATGAAAGGTCCAACTCGGATCAATTTCATTATTACCCAGCAGACTACAAACTTAAAAACATCATTTCAGTCACAGCCGTTGATCCCGGCACAGAAGTTCTGTCGTCCTCCAACTACGGGGTCGAAACGGTGGACATTGCAGCCCCTGGACAAAACATACTCTCAACGCTTCCAAAAAATTCATATGGATACATGACTGGAACTTCTCAGGCCACAGCCTTTGTCTCGGGTGCCGCCGTGCTACTCATGGCTCACAAGAAAGTTTCAGACGCCGAAGAAGTTAAAAAATACATTCTCAGCACAGGTGATCTCATCACCAGCCTGTTGGGACGGACCAAATACGCGCGGATTCTTAATCTCTACAATATGCTCGCCATTAAGGATGTTGGCGTAGGAGCTTCAGGCGTCAAAGCGCCCAACACCCTCAATCTGGATCGCGAGTTTTTGTCGGAGACCGCCGAGGCTCCGCAATCTACCGAAGTCTTTCAATTTGGCCGAGGAATTGCCGATGCTCTCCAAAAGGAAATCACCGAAAAGGCTGCAAAGATCTCGAAAGCCGGCTCAAAAGGAGCTCCGCCTCCCAAGGCCAAAGAAAAGCAGTGATGGGATAGGCGCCCCAGCGCCACCACCTTGGGCCTTCTGGGGCGTTCAGCCTCAAAAACTATTTTGCGATGAGGCTGCTCGTTCAGATTAAGGTCGTGGTGGAATTTCTGTCGCTACGATTTCTG
Organism: uncultured Pseudobdellovibrionaceae bacterium; assembly: GCA_964388665.1. Lineage (GTDB taxonomy): Bacteria > Bdellovibrionota > Bdellovibrionia > Bdellovibrionales > Bdellovibrionaceae > CALCCV01. Next base: position 31,282 of record CAYMBJ010000008.1, read on the forward strand.
GGCACATCATACCCGTATCTTCAAGCTTGAACTGACGAACCTGAGTTACGCCATCTGCTTTAGTAACGGCTTCAAATTTCATTGCGCGTGGATTGGAATCAGAAATGTCTTTCACGCTTAAAACTTCCGAGTTCTCATCAAGCGCCGCAAAAACAGCGTCAAACTTCAACTGGCTGTAGCCCTTTAGTGAAATTGTACAGGCCAGGGCAGGTGCAGCGATCATGATTGCAGCCATTGCGAGCACTGTGTTTCTCATTAGCATTTTCATATTTTTCCCCTTGTTTATATTTGATTGTGAGTTCTCAATGAATCTCTATGACGCAAACCATAATGCGCTTTATGCCCTATTAATAGGATAAATTGATCAAAAATCATCTAGGATATTGACTATTAGGCAATTTGCATCCTACTTAGGTCTTATATGGAAGCAAATAACATTTTCGAATGGCAAGAGTACCAGCCCTATGTTGAGCACTGTTTGGGTGGCACTCACCGACGCACCGGCAAAAAACTTGAGGCAGCAACGGCCCTTGGCTGCCACTCGGGCTACCTCTCAAGAGTCTTAAAAGGCGCGGCTCACCTTAGCCTGGAGCAGGCCGAAGCTTTTAATTCGTTTATGGGGCACACCCCGCAGGAATCACATTACTTTTTGCTCCTTGTGCAAAAGGACCGAAGCGGAACTCAAAGCCTCAAGGCCTACTTTCAAAATCAAATAGATGTCATCAAAGAGCAGCGTCGACAGTTGCATTTGCGGCTCGGCGAAAAGCGGCCTCTGAGTGGCGAACACGAAGCAAAGTACTACAGTCAATGGTACTACTCAGCCATTCATGTTCTGCTTGCCATAGAAAAATTTCAGTCCATGGAATCGCTACGAGCCTATCTAAAGATCACAAAAAGAGAAGTCAGCGAGGCACTTGATTTTTTAGTCGAAATTGGTTTGGCAATTCAAGCCAATGACAAGTACCGCATTGGCCCCTCTTATCTGTATTTGGGCAAGAACTCGCCAAACCTGCCAAAGCATCACACGAATTGGCGAATCTGTGCTGTACAGTCTTTAGGTCGTAAGTTTACAGAGGATTTGCATTTTTCCGGAGCGCTGACATTAAACAGAAAGGATGCTGAAAAGTATCGCGAAATACTAAGAACTCGTCTCGAACATGATATGGAGCTATTTAAGTCTTCGGCCAATGAAGACGGCGCCTATGCTCTCTGTTTGGACTTTTTTGAGATCGGCTCCTCCGAAGGATAACCAGTAGGATAATCAGAACAGATAGTATCGAAGAAAATCTCCCGGAGCACAGTAGCCTTCAAACCGATCGGACCCCGTCGCTAAGTGGGCCCGGTAGTAATGAGCATGTTCAATAAAAAAATAGTTCTCGTTTTCATGAAAGGACTTGAGCGCGGCAAAGGGCTCTGCGATGGAAATCGGCTTGTGCATCGACACCTGCAGCAAATATTGCTTGCCGCCAGCATGAAACTCATAAGACGTCGTCAATTCCGCACCAGGTTCTCGCTTTTGGAGCCCCTCAGCAGAATGATAAAAGCTAAATTCCTTGTCGCCCACTTTTAATGACGCCAAACTGCCAGCAAGATTGGAATCAAAATCATACATGATGAAATCCAAAAAGGCCTTCTCTGAACCCGGCATCGGAAAAATGCACTCAAGGCTCGCCGGCGCTTCCATTCCTTCAGCGCTGATGGCCCCGCCCATGGCAGCCATTGGTAGCGCCAATGATAGTACCATCACCAATGCCGATACGATTGACGACACCAACGTGAGCGAAGAATTGATTGAAGTGAAAAATTTTAGCACTTTATTTTTATTCATAGCTATACGTAACTCCAAGCTTAGTGACTCAAAGGATAAGATCTCAGAAGTTACGCAAAATCGCAAATTTTAATTTTGAATTTGCAAAATGGTTTCTATGACTTGCAGTCAAATACGCAGCTGCATTCCTAAAAACTTCCGCAAATGCTCCTGAAAATGGGCACACTAGGGACAAGGATTGTCACATGCGACGCCTCCTCCAAAATCGCAAAAGCAAAATCTTCCTATTGATCTTTTCAATCACAAGCTCACAAGCAATTGAATCCCACTTGAAACTCATTTGAACAAAACTCGATATGCCGATGCATTGTTGAGACTCGGCACACTGAATGCAGTAAGGAATGTGTGGGATGCCAAGCTTTGCTAGGATTGCTTAGAGGGATTGGCACATTGAACTTTTTATACTGTTGTCTTTTTTCTGGGGGTTGAAATGAAGTTAATTGAAAATGTGAAAACCGGTTTTGGACGCGCAACAAGACGCGTAACAAATGGATTTAAATCCCTGGGCGCTCTCCTTATAATGGTTTCGTTTTTGGCAGCTTGCCAACAACCAAAAAATGCAGACCTGACAGGTTACATTCCACCTGCGCCGCCAAAGCCCGTAGTGCCACCCACTCCGCCACCTCCACCTCCACCTCCTGAGCCACCACCACCGCTACTTAAAGACTTTGAGGAATTTTTTGATTTCTCACACTCGGAGGTTCAAGCGGAGCAGAGTCAATTTGATAAGAACAATGTGTCTGTGCTCTTTCAAGCGATGGATGGCGAAGTCTCCATCAACGATTTAAAATCCAAGGATCTTGTTGTTACAGAAAACAGCAAAACAGTTTCTAGCTTTGCCTTGGAGGAGTCCGATCGACAACGCCACACTCAGGTCGCAGATATTGTCTTTTTAGTGGATGTTACGACCAGTATGGGCCCCTTTATTGAAAGCGCCAAACAGCATCTAAAAGATTTTACACGATACGCCCGCAAAGAAGGGTACCGCACCCGCATGTGCATCTCTACTTTTGGTGATTACACAGTCAAAAAGTGTGATCGCTTTTATGAAAATGATCCAAGCAAGCCCAATACAGAGGTCCAAGTGAAAGAACTTCTGACAGAATTGGCCGCTCTCCGAGCCTACAAAGGAAGTGAAGACCCCGGAGCACCCGACTATCCCGAGAACTCCATGGGAGCTCTGATTGATGCGAGCACGGCGCCTTGGGCAGAAGGATCGCTGCGCTTTGTGATTCTTGTGACGGATGCGGATTTTCTCTCTTCGCCAAACTACCAAGGCTACATCGGCGACAAAGCACCACGGATGTCAGAGGTTACCAAGGCCATCAAAGACTCGCAAATGAAGGTCTTTGCTGTGACCCGCAAGGACCACAAAGGCAAACAGTATCCCAACTTCAGATCTACATTTGACGGCTATGTTACGCCCTTTGAAGGAGAACCGAGCATCGTCGAGTCCAGTCAGGGTGAACACTATGACTTCGACTCTGTAATATCTGGAAAGACGAGCTTAGCAACGATTCTGAGAAACATACTCAATCGCATCAGCATCACCTACAAATTGTCGTATGTTGTTGATCAGATACCCGAGCTGGATCCTACTTTACGAATTGAAAACCGCGATATCAAAATACAGCTTAAGAAATCGGGACCGGGAGAGGTAAAACTGATCTCCACCTCCAGTAGCATGCCAGAGGGACGTCCACGCTATCAAAAAACATGGGTCATGCCAAAAGGTGAGATTCGCGCCAACACTCTTCAGGTGTATATAAACAATAAAAAAGTTCCCGACACAGAGTACACCGTCCAAGGAAATGAAATCAGTTTCAATGAGGTCCCAGCTCCTGGTTCGCAAATTCTCTACCAATTTTACTATCAAGACATTGCGCAAAATTTTCGAATTGAACCTATGACATTGCCCGGCACTACCAATGCTGAAAAGACTAAGGTATTTTTAAACGACATCGAGGCACCACCCTCCGATTTGATTTTTGAGAAGACCATAGAAGGCAACACCGGATTGCGTCTGGCCGACCGAGTCCTCTCCATCGATGATCCCTACAAAATCGTCGAAAGCAAAGGCCTAAAAGTTAAAGTGAATGCCGTAATCGATCAATTAATTAATTAATTGATCGATTGATTGATTGATTGATTGATTGATTAAATCAATTGTGAGTAGCTACTTTATTTGTTGCTACTCACAATTCATGAATCTCTCATTCTTGCGTCACGAGAGAAATTCATTTGACTGCATTTTTCGTTAGAAAGTCGGATTCAATCCGCACCTGCCACACTCGATGAGATCGCCACAGTTTGGCGCTTAGAGCCGCTAGGTTGCGATTCTAAGTGGGTCTTTGAGTCCGGGGTGCTGATACAAATTTTCACCAAATACCGCGGCTGTGTGTTTGAAAAAATTCACTCTGAAAACCATGATAAGAATGGCAGCGGAGGAATTGAAAATGAATTTGAAACACCTAACAGATGACGTCCTACTGGCGGAAACCGAAAAGGCAGTGAAAATCGAAAAACAAGCGACTCTTGCAGTTTTGTACCATCTTCGAGAGATTGAGCGCAGAAGACTGTTTGCTGAGCTAAAATTCGCATCGCTCTTTGAGTATGTAAAAGAAAGGCTCGGCTATGATGGCAACGACGCCTACCGCAGAATCTCCGCAATGAGATTGCTTGCCGAGCTTCCCGAAATTGCTCCGGCAGTGGAATCTGGAAAACTGAGCCTAACGCATCTGAATCTGGCACAGACACATTTTAACAAAGAGGAAAAGGCTCGTGGTGAAATTTTGACCAGCGAGCAGAAAAAAGAAGTGCTGCGAAAGGTGATCGGAGTGTCCACCCGCACGGCTGAAAAGGTGATGGCGGAAAATGCAAGTTACACTGAAGCCAAAATGGTTACGATACAGGTGGATAAAGAGTTGATAAATAAGCTTCAATTGTTAAAAGGATTTCTGGCGCATTCGGAGCCAAATATCTCGGATGCTGAGCTTCTGCATAAAGTTGCAGACATGGCGATAGAAAAATTGTCGGCGCCGAGAAAATCTTCAATTCCAGCAAGTGTGCGGAAAGAGGTTTGGAACAGAGATGGCGGAAAATGCACCAATTGCAGCTCGCGACATGCAGTGGAGTATGATCATTTTCCAATGCCAAAATCCATGGGCGGCCTTGATACAGCAGACAACTTGCGACTGCGGTGTCGCAGCTGCAACCAGCGTGCGGCCATTGAGATTTTCGGCGCCGGGAAAATGGAAACTTTTTTGCGGCATTGAACCCAAAAGCATTGGGAGGTGCCAAATTATGGCACTCATGTCTTCTAAGTGCATTCAACCTAACAAGGACTATACATAAGTTCGCCAATGCCCTGTCAGAATCTTTGCATTGGAACTCAATCCGGGATTCAGGTATTATGCAATGGTCTTGATTAACATTTTTAGGTCTATTCAGATCAATAGGCATCTTTTGAAATTGGAGAAACACATGAAAAAATCGGTCTAAAATCACTCGTTGGCATATTTGCACTCAGCACTCTTATCACATCAAGCGCCCATGCAACTCTTGCTCTTAGCATCCAAATGATGTCCGCAGCCGTCACAGCCGTTTCAGATAGTATGGAAACGCGCTTTGCTCTCATGAGTGTTTCAAGGACGAGCAAACAGAGTGTGGAGAATTATGATAAGTCTGAACGTCAACTTGAGTATGCTGTGACCTTTTCTCCAAAATGTACGGTTCTAGTTAAAGTTTCCGTACTTGATGCTTCAGTTGGCGGTTCAGTTAAAGATGCCACTATACAGGATTACTCAGGAGACTGTGGCGACGGCAGTCAAGATGTTCATGCAAGTGGAGACTTTGGCTTGTTAGACCAATTAAACAAAATTGCAAGCATAGAAAAATTGAGTGGCGGTAAGGAGGTTACTTCCGCCTCTTATAATATAGGCTCAACGAAATGGGCTATACTCAAACTCAAATAATAACGCGCAGTTAGTTTGCAGCTTTTTGTTTGCAGATCGCTGTTTGTAGTTTGAATTCTGCAGTGTTGTGGGAATGGTGTAGCGGCAGTGGGACTGGCAATGAACAAATCATCTCAAATCTTTGAGAGCCATTTTGAATTGAGCCCGAGGAGCAAGATCATTCCCACCACGCCGAAGCCAATGAGCATCCGCTTGTCTTCTTGATTGGCAGCGGTAACGAAAATCACCAACACCAGAACTGAGCCCACAAGATTCCATTTGTGTTTGCTCACCCAGGATTCGGCAGGCTCTTCGTCTGCCTTCCAGTATATCTGCATGGCAGCATAGAGACGACGAATCATTTTTTCAGCAGTTGGATCCATGCCCTGCGCGGCTATCATTTGACGATAACAGTGAATACCAAAAGAGAAATTGCGACTCTGACAGATGTAGTGAAAGAACTCCTCATGGGCCTGATCTCGATCATAATTGGTGAGCAAACGCTTCCAATTCTGCTCAGAAACGGAGGGGGCTTCGGCCTTGTGGCTTTTTTTGTCTCTCAAAAAATCCTGCATATTTATTTATTCTCTTCGTCGTGAATCGGAGGTAACTTATTCATGATACCCTTAAATTGAAGAGCGTCTATGAAAAATTTGAGAAATTTGTTAATTCGTCTACAGCATTATTATTTGCCGATTGTCTCAGGCTTGTTGATTGGATTTTCTTACATTCCGCTGCCAGGCGTATTTGTGCTGATCTGCTACGCTCCTCTGTGGTACTGGTGCTTGCGGGAATCCAATACGCGACGCCTTTTTGCGGGTGGCTGGATCAGCCAGTTTATTTTGTCTCTGATTGGTTTTCACTGGATCGCCTACACTGCCTATGAGTTTGGCCAATTTCCCATTTGGTTTTCTCTCATTGTGCTCTTGGCCTTTGCCGCCTTTATTCACCTCTACATTCCCCTGACACTTGTGGTGTTCAATTGGCTGCGCCGCCGCTGGCAGTTTTCACCCCATCAGCAACTGTTGCTGCTGCCGCTGCTTTTTTCTGTTTCGGAACGCTTTTGGCCAAGTCTGTTTCAATGGCACCTCGGCTATACGCTGTTTTGGAACGAGTGGCCCGTCTACCAATTGGCAGATCTTGTAGGATTCGAAGGGCTCTCCACTTGGATTTTCTTCGCCAATGCCTTTGTTGTCTATTTGGCGGGACTTCCCAACTGGAAGCTGCGCACGAGCAGAGCCATGGCGGGCCTGTTTGTTTTTGGTCTGCTCAATTTGGCGGGTTATCTGTACCGACCTAAAAATGTGGAATCCACTTTTCTCAAAGCACTGGTGGTTCAGGCCAACATTGGCAATGCTGACAAGATCATGGCTGAGCGCGGAAAGGGCGGCTATCAGGCGGCCATAGTGGATCAGTTTCTTGAACTCACGCGCCAAGGATTGCAACAGTATCCCGACACCGAAATGGTTTTTTGGCCGGAGACAGCCTATCCCGATCTTCTGGACGGCTATCGTCTCCAGTACCCGCAGCAGCAAAGATTGCTTAACTTTTTGGAGCGCTACCAAGTGACTCTGTTCACTGGCGCCTATTCCGCAGATCCACCGGGACAGCCGGAGCGAAAGTCATACAATTCGGTTTTTATTGTGCCAGCCGCCCCCGGTCAGAAGAACTCCTACAACAAGACTCATTTGCTGATGTTTGGCGAATTCATTCCCCTTTCTGAGACCTTTCCCATCATCGAAAAGTGGTTGCCATACTTGGCCAATTTTGGCCGCGGCGATGGCCCCACGACTCTGCCCTATTTTGGGCGCGATGTTGATGATATCACCAAGTTCTCATTGGATCCGTCTTTGCATAATCAAGAGGTGACAGTGCCCATTCAGATCGGCCCACAGATCTGTTACGAAGGGCTTTATCCCCACTTTACTCGCAAGCTCGCCGCCCAAGGTGCAAACGTCTTGGTCAATGTTACCAACGACTCATGGTTCAGTTTTTATCCCTGGCTGTGGCCCGCATTTGAACCCGAACAGCACCTCTACATGACCATGGCTCGCGCTATTGAAACAAGACTGCCACTAATTAGAACTACAAATACGGGAGTCTCTAGTGTAGTCTTGCCAGACGGAAGTCTCATGCAAAGATCACCACTACGCGAACCCTGGTTTGGCTTTTACAATGTCCCTGTCAACCTTCAGCCGACACCAACTCTGTACACGCGATGGGGGGGTTGGGATTTGCTGGTTTGGTTTTTGTTGGTTTTGTTTTTTTGTAGAAAGACAACCTTCAGAGGCCAATCCCAAAAGGCTTCGCCTCTATAAAAAATGACCCAAAAAATGATCCCTAACTGTTGAGGAATTAGGATGGATGCAAAAAGAAACTCTGAACTCAGAAACCTCGATTGGGACCAGGTTCTCAGCAAAATTGAAGGCTTTGCCACCAGCGCCTTGGCAAAAGAAGCCATCCAACAGATTCTTCCATTAGCAACTGCCGCCGAGGCCACACGAAAATGTCAGGATGTCCTCGACGGTGCGTTGATTTTGCAAACAGGGCTTCGTCCCTATATGCAGAGCTTGGATCTCTTTTCGACTTGGCACAGTCGCCTTGCCAAGTCTGCAGTTTTAAAGACTCTCGAGCTCAAAGACATTCGCAGCTTTTGCCTGGAGGTCATTGCACTTAAGGAGCTACTCAAAGAACAGACCACTGAATTGGCAGCAAACATTTCGCAACGCCTGTTTGCCGCCTCTGAACCACTGAGCGCCATCGAACAGATCATCACCCCCTCTGGCGACATACGCTCTGACGCTTCGGAACGACTCTACTCTCTGCACAACGAAAAGGAGAAGTTGGCTCGCGACGTGCAAAATCAAATGGAAAAGATTGTCCGCGATCATGATATGGAAAATATATTGCAGGATAAATTTGTCACCACTCGAGAAGGACGCTGGGTGATCCCCGTGCGCAGTGGCATGCAGCCATTTTTTCCTGGAGTGATTCACGGCTCTTCGCAGTCCAAGCAAACCGTTTATATGGAGCCCGAAAAGCTCATTCCCATCAACAATCGCTTGCGCCAAGTGGAGGTCGAGATTGAAGAGGAGATCGAGCGTCTCTTGACTGCGCTGTCCACCTATCTCTTTACCAAAACGGATTCCTTCGCCATGGCAAAGGCCGCGCTACTGGAAGTGGATATTTGTCTAGCCAAAGCCCAGTTGGCCACGCTCGTGAATGCCCAGCCGGTGCGTTTTTCAAGCCTTGAACCACTGACAGCCAAGTCATCAGAAACGGCGGCGTCAACATCTCCAGAGGCGGAGTCGACGGCACCTCTTCTCAATTTGAACGATCTCTTTCACCCCCTTTTGTTCCTTTCCAGTCAGAGTTCTCGAAAAACAATTGTGCCCAACTCCGTTAGTTTGGCTGAAAACAAGTCGATCTTGCTTTTGACAGGACCCAACGCCGGCGGCAAAACCGTGCTTCTTAAATCCATTGGTTTGGCAGCGCAGATGGCTCGATGTGGTTTACCCATCTGCGCATCTGGCGAATCCTCGATGCCGTTTTTTAAAAATATTTTGGTGAGCATTGGCGACGCTCAAAGCGTCGGCGAAGATCTTTCGACCTTTGCTGCACATTTGAAAATGCTTTCGGAAGCCGCTGCACTCTCTGGACCTGATAGCCTCGTGCTGATCGATGAAATTTGTGGCTCCACAGATGCCGAAGAGGGTTCGGCCTTGGCACGCGCCTTTATCGAAGAGTTCAGCGAAAAGCATCTGGTTGCCGTCATCACCTCTCATCTCAGTCCTCTCAAATCGGGCTGGCCAAAAGATTCTGGTGTCATCAACGGAAGCCTTGAGTACGAAGCCGCTTCGGGCCGACCCCTCTACCGCTTTGTCGCTGGTGTCCCCGGCGACAGTCTTGCCATACTGACAGCCAAACGCGCAGGGGTCCCCGAGCGCATCATCACTCGCTCAATGGAGCACCTTTCACCTCAAGCCAAATCTCGCATCAATGCTCTGGCCGAAGTGGAAACCATGAAGCACGAAATTTTGACTCTGCAAGAAAAACTTCGTAGCGAAGTCACCACGGCCAATCACCTGAAAATGCAGCTACAAAAAAAGCTCGATGCCTTCGAGATCGAAAAGCAAAAGTGGCTGGATAAAACATTAAAAAAGGCCGAAAAGCAGGTCCAAGAGGCCATTCAACACACCAAAGCAGAAGATGTGCTGACTCGTCACCGCACTCTCCAAGACATCAAGTATCAGCTTCCAGAGATAGTAAAAGCAAAATCAGACTCAGGGGATGGGACCAAAGCTCCGCCCACAGTGGAGGACTTTAAAAAGCGCTATCCGCCAGGATCAAAGATTCACATTCCGAGCTTAGGGCAAGATGGCATCATCGAATCCGCACCAAATGCAAAGGGCGAGGTGCTCTTGATGTCCAATTCACTGCGCGTGTCACTTCCTTGGCAGGAACTGCGCCCCGCAAGTGCACCGCGAAATCCCACCTCACAAATTATTAGAAACAGTCCGGCAAGCTTTTCTGTAAGTATGGTTGAGAGCGATCGCAGTCTTGATCTGCGCGGACAAATGGTGGAAGAGGCTCTTGAGCACCTTGAAATCGCTCTCGACAAGGCCCAAGAGATGCAAGATGAACGCATCAAAATCATCCACGGTCACGGAACGGAAACACTCAAGCGCGCCGTGCGCACCTATCTTTCGCGATCGCTGTATGTCAAAAAATGGAAGGCCGGCACGCCCGAGTCCGGTGGGGATGGGGTCACTTGGGTTGAGTTATTGCGCGATTGATCGAGCGAGCGAACGCAGCAAAGCGTTTTTTTGTTAAGGAATTAGCGATTGCGGATCAAAATTCATAAAGGCAGAATGCGATTTACTTTGGATATCTATCAACACATAAACTATAGAAACAATGGAGGGCAAAATGGCACAATATATAGATGGATTTGTAATTCCGATTCAACGTAAAAATATTAAATCTTATAAGAAAATGGCAACTTGGGGCTGCAAAATGTGGATGAAGCATGGTGCCCTCAGTTACTACGAGTGCATTGTAGATGATTTCAGTAAACATGGAATGGGCTTTAAAAAAATGTGTAAACTAAAATCTAATGAGACGGCAATTTTTGCTTTCATTATCTATAGGTCAAAGAGGCATCGCGACAGCGTCAACAAAAAAGTTATCCGTGAGATGGAAAAGTCAAAAATGCCAACCAAAATGTCCTTTGAAATGAAACGCTTTGCAATGGCTGGCTGTAAGGTTATGGTATGGCAAAGTATCTGATTTCATTTCCCAGTGCTGCAATGAAAGTTCCCGAAAGTGAGCTAAAGACTGTCGGTGAAGATGCTGGCGCCGTGATACGCGAAGCAAAGAAAGCAGGCGTCTATGTTTTTGCCGGGGGTATTGATGACACAATACCGACCCTACTTGTTTCGGCCAACGGCTCAATCATTCAAGGAGGCTACCATTGGGCTCCTCCGCTAAATGGTGGATTTGCGATTCTTGAGCTGCCTTCGAATAAGGAGGCCATCGCTTGGGCCGCACGTCTCGCTAATGCGTGTCGCTGCGATCAGGAGCTTCGGGTCTTCGGATTTGATTCGGAGTCGTGAGCCTAATCAACCGGCTCCCATGATTCCATTCAGGCCGCGCAACCCAATTCAATCGCAAACCACCAGAATCCAAAGGCGATTTGGGGAAATATCTCACGTTCTGCTAAATTTTTCTCATGAATAAATTATCGAATTGACCACCTGTTGTTCACTGCACAGGTGTCAGACTCTTGGCATTCCTTGTAACAACTACCTTTCGCTGCGCATTCACCGCAAATCGTTAAAGAATAAAATTTAATCCTGGCAGCCTTTTGCAAAGAGTGGCATAAGCGAGTCTATTGGTGCCATCAATTTGCAATGCCACGCCAATCACCATCAACTCCATCAACCATAGGGAATTGAACAATATGAAACAATCAGAAAAAAACCAGGGCGAGACCAAACAATCCAAATTGCCAAAAATCAATAACCTGACGGGCGTGACCCTCAGTCTAAGTTTCATAGCCCTCGTGGCGGTGGTGTCCATCAACAGCTTTTCTAAGGACCGCGAAGCGCAGACTCAACAATCTGCTGCAGTGACAACCTGGGCGCCAAAATCCATTGATCAAGCGAAACTGATTCGTAGCGATTACGCGGAAGCCGCTGGAAATGGCGATGAGGACGACAAAGGGGAGATCACTCAGCTTTGTGAGACAGCAATGGCCAAGGTAAAAGACAACCTAAAGCAAATTGCATCTATGCCGAGTGAGGTGAGCAATTTTGAAAATACTGTATTGTATTTTGAAAACACCTTGGCGAATTTGAGCGACGAGACCTCACCTCTTACTTTCATGGCCTACGTTTCGCCAAATGAAAAGTTGGCTAAAGAAGGCTCTGCCTGCGAAGAGGCCATTGGTGAATTGACTGTTGATATCTTTACACGACGGGATCTTTTTAATCAGCTCAAAGGGCAAAAGGGGCGAAACGCCGCAGAGAAGCGACTCCTGTCACAGACGCTCTTGAGCTTTAAAGACAATGGACTCGATCTTTCTGATGAGATCTTGGCCCAAGTAAAAAAGCTAAAAGTAGAACTGAGCAAAACCGAGAACGATTACACCACCAATCTGAACTCTGACAACTCACAGGTAACTTTTACGAAAGCGCAACTGGATGGTGTTCCTGAAGACTTTATTGCTAATTTGAAAAAAGACGACAAGGGTCTCTACATAGTGACGACCAAAGGAACTGACTATGTGGCTTTGATTGAAAATGCAAAATTGGCAGCAACCCGTAAAGCCATTCAATTGGCATATTTGAATCGCGGCGGTGACAAGAACTTAGCACTTCTCAAGCACGCCACCGAATTGCGTGCAAAAATCGCAAACCTAATGGGCAAAAAAAATTGGGCGGAAACGCGCATGTCGACACGCATGGCGGAAAGCCCAGAGCAGGTTCTTGAGTTCTTGAACGATCTCAAAGGCAAATTGGCCGTGCGCAATCAAATGGATTTTGACAAACTCTTAAAATTCAAACAAGAGACCGAGCCTGCCGCCACCAAGTTGAATCAATGGGACATTGGCTACTACAGCTATCAGTTGCAAAAGAGGGACTACAGCCTCGACAACGAAACCATTCGCCAATACTTTCCTGCTGACATTGTGATTGCAGGTATGTTTTCCACCTATTCGAAAATCTTGGGTGTGACTTATCAGCAAATCAAAGATGCCAATGTATGGCATCCTGATGTGAAGCTTTTTAAAATTACCGACACGTCATCTGGCGAATTGCTCGGACTTTTCTATGCGGATCTGTATCCGCGTCCAAACAAGTACGGTCATGCAGCCGCCTTTCCACTGATCGCTGGCCGAGTTCTCGAGGGCAACACCTACAGCGTACCAATTGCTTCCATTGTCGCCAATCTAACGGCACCGACTGCTGACAAACCCTCCCTCTTGACTCATGACGAAGTCGAGACCCTGTTTCATGAGTTCGGTCACATCATGCACCAAACCCTCACTCGCGCACCTTATGCCAGCCTCTCTGGAGCCTCTGTCCCATGGGACTTTGTCGAAGCTCCGTCGCAAATGCTCGAAAACTGGGTTTGGTCGCCAAAAGTATTGGGTGAGATCAGCGGACATTACAAAAATCCACAGGAGAAATTGCCTCAGGATCTGCTAAAGAAAATGATTGAAGCCAAGAGCTTTGGCCAAGGCAATTCCTATACAAAGCAGCTTCTTTATGCCCTCTATGATATGACTCTGCACACCCATGATGGAAGCTTAGATGTGAACGAAAACTTTTTGCGGCTTTACAAAGAGATCATTGGCCAAGAGCCCTTAGCTGGGTCCAACTTTCCCGCGGCATTTGGTCATCTGATGGGCGGCTACGATGCTGGCTACTACGGATATCTGTGGTCAGAAGTTTATGCCCAAGATATGTTTTCTAAATTTCCAAAAGATGATTTGACCAATGCCGAGGTTGGCAAACGCTATCGCCAAGTCATTTTAGAGCAAGGCAATATGCGCCCTGCTTTGGACATTCTTAAAGAGTTTCTAGGTCGTGAACCCAGCAAAGACGCCTTCTTTGAAAGCATCGGTCTCTAAGGGTGAATTTCAAATTCGTTGGACCCCAGAGCGGCACCCCAGATCAGGTGCCTGGTGGATGTCACGGCCACACGGTGGGCTGCTCTGTTCAGTGCAATGAAACCAAATTCAAATCCCTGTGCAGTGGCCATTGCGATGAGGCTCTCAGAAGTTCGCTTGAGCGAATGTCCTAGCTCACAGTAGGTGGCCACGCGAGCCCCCAAACCAAAATCAACAATCTCTTCACCCACTCCAGTTGCCGAAAGCGCACAATAGGGATTTGCAAAGTTTCCGGCAATGGTCGGCGAATCAGAGACTCGCCCCGGAGATTCAAAGCCGCGTCCACCGGTAGAGGTGGCCGCCGCCAAGCGCCCTTGAGCATCAATGGCAACAGCGCCCACTGTGCCCATGCGATCTCGTTTTGAGGCCCGACCAGAGCCCAGATGAGAAACCCGAGCTAAGCCACGCGCTGAAGAACGTCCCGTTGGTTGAACAGCTAACTTTCGCTCGAGAGCCTCTAGGGTTGCAGTGTTGGAATCGAATTGAGTTGATGCAGATTTTTTTGAAGACCGATTTTCCTTAACACGCAAAAACTCAGCTCTGCGAATTTCCGTATAGTTCGAAGCCAATTTTAACTTCCACTTCTTGGCCAGCACCAATGCATGTTCGCCAGCAATCACACGGTCCGGATAGGTCTGCAGTTTTTCCGCTAGCAAAATGGGATTTTTTATTTTTTCGACACTCACGCATCCTGAAAATCGTTGCAGATGGCCATCCATGAGGCTGGCACTCATGCGAATTTTACCATCACTGTGCAGCTTTGATCCCAGGCCCGCATTGTAGAATGGATCATTTTCCAAAAGTTCAACAGCACGTACCACAGCCCGCGCGGCACTCTTGGTTCTCACCAGCGTACGGTAAGAGTCAGCGAGGATCTCGTGTAATGAGCGCCCCAAGGCCTCCGCACCGATTAAATTTGGAACCTGACTGCCCGCTCCACCATGAATCATCAAAATTGGCTTTTGTTTTCGCATGTACCGAAAATTGCCGTGAAAAGAGTTAAAGGTCTAGCTAAAAATCTCAAAGCTTTTCCTATGAGCATTATTGATGCTCACAGGCCCCCATAGAGCTAGCCTCAACTGAGGCCCATGCCTTGTCAGGACGCCAGAGGATCTGCCTTGGGCTTGCTGGCAGGAGTGGCTTTTGGCAGTTTGAGTTGAAAACAAGTGAACATGGAATCACGCAGGTAGCTTATTTTGCCACCGTGATTTTCTATGATTCGCTTAGAAATGGAAAGCCCCAGACCCGTGCCTTTGCCAGGCTCCTTGGTTGTGAAAAAGGGTTGAAATAGCTTTTCAGGATTGGGCACACCCGGTCCATTGTCTTTGACCTCAATATAGTCCCAAACTGCATCGGAATAAGCACCAAGATAGATGATTCTCTCTTTGTCAGCTTCAGTGGACTCACAGTTGGCATCAAAGGCATTGGACAAGAGATTCACCAACACCTGCCCCACCTGCTGGGCGTCAACGTAAACCAGGTGATTTTCATCTAGTACGTCCACCTCAAGTCGCACATTTTCTGAGCGAAACCGCTCGGTGCAGACGGAAAGCGGATCTTCGAGCAGGTCTTTGAGAGAGACCGACACCTTTACCGTGCCATGATTTTGGCGACTGAGATTTCGCAAGCCATTGACGATCTTAACGATGCGATCCGTGGTGAGCGAAATCTTTTGCGCTTTGCTCATAATGGCATCTGTAGCCACAACAGGCGCCTTTAGTAAATTTGATATCAAATAGGAGTTCGTCTTGATGATGGTCAGCGGATTTTTGATCTCGTGTGCGATTCCCGCAGCCATTTCGCCGAGAGCTGCCAAGTGGGCATTGTGTAGGTTTTTTTCTTTTTCCACTTCAAACATTTCACTCAAGCGTTTTTGATCTTCCACATCAATGGACATCATAATGTATTCGAATGAGTTGTTTACCAAAACTCTCTTTAACATAAACTGGTGACGTCGTTCTTCTCCACCCGGAAGAGTCACGCCCACTTCAAAAACTTGTTCTTCTTTGCCGTCGTCTTTAAATTTTTTCATTCGCTCGCGCATCATTGCCCCGTCCTCATGAGATTTGTATCCGAGCTCTTTGCCAATCATTTCATTGGCGCCGCTCCCCAGAACCCGCAATAGGCTTTCATTGACCGCTTTGTATCTTAAGTTTTCATCAAACCAACTCACCTTGGCGGGAATAAAATTAAAAAAATCCTGGAGGCGTTGCTTTTCAAGCTCCACCGAAATCTTGTAATCCATGGTGCTCGTAAAGTATTTAGAAATGTCGTGGATTCGTGTCCACTGCACCAAAAAGTAGGCCAGGGCCACACAAGCTAAAATCAACCCTTGCTCGCCCTGGTAAATAACCAAAGCCAGACTGGGCAGGGTCAATGCAAACATCAAATTGCATAGACTCACGCGGATCCAAGCCGCGTAATTCGAAATTCCCGACTCACATGTCGAGACCACGCAAACACAGGCAAACAAAGTTCCCCAGGTTGGGGCGGCCTCATTGGCGAGACACAAGGAGGCCAAAGCTCCAAAATTAAACTGTGACACCAAACTGTAAGTGGCGACTAACTTATATGACGAAAAGCGACCCAATCTCTCGGAGTAGGCCTGATTCAACTTATAGTATAGCAGCAGTCCAAATAGCGAAGTCACAGTTACCAGCACCGCCATCACCCCCAATAGCTCGGGTTGTGTTTGGGGCAAGGTAGAAAGAAAGTAATACCCCAAAAGGGCCATAATCCCTAGCAAGGGGGCGCGCCGCTCTTGCCGTGCAATGTACTTAATGGATTCACTCAGGTGCAACTTTTTCATCTCTACACCTGTCGGTATCTCGAAGGGCAAAGTAAATGGTTGCAAAAAACTCAACACAAAAAAAGGGACTGGCCTTTTGGGTCAGTCCCTTTTTCAGTTTTTTCGTAAAAAGATTTTACGGTACTTTTAGTTTACGTCTTTAAAATCAGCGTCGATGACATCGTCGTTGGACTTGCCTTCGCCGGCTTTGCCACTGGCTCCAGCGGTTTCGCCGCTCTCACCACCTGGCGCGCCACCACCCTCAGCACCTTGCTGACTGTAGATGGACTCGCCGATCTTTTGGCTCGCCTTCTCAAGATTTTCGTTGGCGGCCTTTAGCTCATCCGCAGAAGCCGTTTTATTTTCCAAGACCTTTTTCGCTTCAGCTAGCGCCTCTTTGCAAGCGTTGGCATCCGCTTCAGCAACCTTGGCCCCATGCTCACTCAAAAGACTCTCGGCACGATAAACCTTGTTGTCCAGTTCATTTCGAGCCAATGCCACCTCAGCCTTGCGCTTGTCTTCGTCCGCAAAAGCCTCAGCATCATTGACGGCCTTTTTGATTTCATCCTCAGACAATCCACTTTGAGCCGTGATCTTGATCGCTTGGCTCTTGCCTGTACCTTTGTCTTTAGCTGAAACATTCAAAATACCATTGGCATCGATATCAAAAGTCACCTCGACCTGAGGCACTCCGCGAGGCGCTGGCGCAATCCCCATGAGCTCAAAGCGTCCCAAGGACTTGTTGTCCGCTGACATCTTACGCTCACCCTGGAGCACATGGATGTCCACTGCAGGTTGATTGTCCGCTGCCGTCGAAAAGGTCTGTGACTTTTTAGCAGGAATCGAAGTGTTTCTTTCAATCAGCGTCGTCATAACTCCGCCCATTGTTTCAATTCCAAGTGACAATGGAATCACATCCAAGAGCAGAACATCTTTAACATCTCCAGTTAAGACACCACCTTGAACCGCAGCACCGATCGCCACAACTTCATCTGGATTGACAGAGCGATTGGGCTCTTTACCAAAAAGCTCTTTCACGGCCTTTTGAATTGCTGGGATACGTGTCGAGCCGCCGACGAGCACAACTTCGTTGATATCAGAAGCTTTCAAGCCAGCGTCTGCCAAGGCCTTTCGACAAGGCTCCATTGAGCGCTTCACTAGATCTTCTGTCATCTGATCAAACTTGGCCCGAGTGAGCTTAATTTGCAGATGTTTCGGCCCAGATTGGTCTGCCGTAATAAAGGGAAGATTGATCTCTGTATCACTGGCCGAAGACAGTTCGACCTTGGCTTTTTCAGAAGCCTCTTTCAAACGCTGAAGCGCCATTTTGTCATTGAGCAGATCAATGCCCTGATCTTTTTTGAATTCACTCACCAACCACTCAAGAATTTTGTGGTCAAAATTGTCACCACCCAAATGGGTATCACCGTTGGTGGCGCGCACTTCTACAACACCATCACCCACTTCGAGAATAGAAATATCAAAGGTACCACCACCAAAATCGTAGATGGCAATCTTTTCGTCCTTCTTACGATCCAGGCCGTAGGCCAATGCCGCAGCCGTTGGCTCATTGATGATTCGCTTCACATCAAGACCGGCAATGCGACCAGCATCTTTGGTCGCCTGTCTCTGGGAATCATTAAAGTAAGCAGGAACTGTGACTACGGCCTCTTTCACTTCGTGACCAAGATAATCTTCGGCAACTTTTTTCAACTTACCCAAAATGGCAGCCGAAATCTCTTCCGGGGAGACCTTCTTACCGCGAACATCAAAGGCACAGTCATTCCCTTTTGCTACAACCTTGTAAGGAACCAATTTGATCTCTTCACTGATTTCATCTGGCTTGCGACCAATAAATCGCTTTGCAGAATAGATGGTGTTCTCTGGATTCTTAACAGCCTGCCGCTTGGCGATTTGCCCTACCAGCCGCTCTCCATTTTCAGTGTAAGCCACCACCGACGGGGTCGTGCGGGCTCCCTCTTCATTGACGAGAACTTTCGGCTCGCCGCCTTCCATAATGGCGACAACTGAATTGGTTGTCCCTAAATCGATACCGATAATTTTTGCCATGTCCTACTCCTTTTGTCTTATAATTCAACACTCAAGAAACTTATGCTCTTACATCATCAAAAGTGGGGTGGAAATGCCAGTCGTCAAGCCCGGCCCCCAGCATTTCTTGTTTCAGTTTGCTACAATATTGTCCTATTTCTTTTTTCCGAAGATGCTAAACCCAGATTCTCCTTTAATTTCAACTCCTTGGAGTTTAGCAATTTCAGCCAATAATTTTTCTTCCTCTTTTCGCAACTTGGCTGGAAATCCCACCTGCAATAATAAATAGAGGTCGCCCTTGCGACTGCCCCGCAGAGATGGCAAGCCAGCCCCAGGAAGCTTGATTGTTTGACCAGCCTTTGTTCCTTTAGGCACCTCAACCTCAAGACTGCCGATTGGACCCTGAAACTGAATTTTGCCACCCAGAAGCATCTGCACATAGGGCACTTCAAGCTCAGTCAGCAGATCTTCTCCGCGACGTTCGTAATTGCCCTCTGATTTGATGCGAATCTCAACATAAAGATCTCCGGCAGGGCCACCGTTGTAACCACCCTCGCCCTCATTTGAAATGCGCAGGCGTGTGCCCGTGTCGACTCCAGCGGGAATAGAGATGCGCAATTTTCGCCGTCGTTCCGCACGACCTTGGCCATGGCAACTGCGACAAGGATTTTTGATCTGCACCCCTTCGCCGCGACAGGTGGGACAGGTGGAGGCCATCGAAAAAAAGCCTTGTGAACGCACCACTTGGCCAGCACCACCACAGGTATTGCAAGTCACGGCCTCTGAGCCCTTGGCTGCGCCAGAACCCTTGCACTCGCCGCAAGACTCTTCGGCCGCAAATTCTATCTCTCGCTCAAGGCCAGTAAAAACGTCTTTGAGAGAGATCTCTGTCAAATAGCGAAGGTCTGCCCCTTTTCGTGGCGAAGTTCTGCTGCCACGACGGCGGGAACTGCCGCCGCCACCCATGCCAAAAATATCACCAAAGATATCGCCAAATTGAGAAAAAATATCATCAACATCGTGAAACCCACCGCCGCCACCGCCTTGAAACGCAGCATGGCCGAAGCGATCATATTTGGCGCGCTTATCGGCGTTGCTAAGTACCTCATAGGCCGCAGCCGCCTCTTTAAATTTTTCTTCGGCTTCCGGGTTGTCAGGATTTTTGTCAGGGTGAAACTGTATCGCCAACTTGCGGTAGGCCTTTTTGATCTCGTCGGCATCAGCCGAGCGTTGAACTCCTAGAATCTCGTAATAATCGCGTGGTTGTGACATGCCGACCAATATGGAGTGTTGAGACGAAATGTCAAACTCTTACTTGCCGCGAATCTTTTCATTGATCCTTTTTAAAATCAATTGCTTGTCTTCGTCCGTCCCGTCAGAGGCCAACTCTTGCGCAATCTGGTCGACGTACTCACCAATATCATTGCGCTCATAGAGCCGCGCCGCCAGCCCGTAGGCCCACGTGGGACCTCCGGTTTTTCCTGCAAGATGAAAATAGTAGGCGGCTCTTTCTTCGTCTTTCACTTCCCAAAGAAAGTGATACCCTGCCTTCATGTGCATCGTAAAATCATCAGGAAATCGCTCTGAGGCTTTCACAAAGAGCAGGCTTGCGCCGTCAATATCATCGACCAAAACACTGAGTGAGATGGGTCCCACTGCCATGGGCATGCGAAATCTTGGGGACAGCTCTGAAATCAAATCGAGCATACGGTACAGCCAAGATTTGGAGCGGCACTTGCCGTTTTCTGCCTTTTTGTCGCAAACATCGATCTCATTCAAGGCCCGAATCCAAAACAAGTCCGCCAGCTGCTCATTAAAACCAAAATGAAAGCGTTGAATCACCGCACTGGGTGCAATATAAACCGCCGTGTTTTTGTCGCTGCTAGGTTCCCAGTACTCCACTTGTGCCATGATCAAAATTAATGCCACAATTGTTTTCATTGATTGCTCGCCGGTGATTCTAGTGCTTTGTCAGGGAAGTTTTTTCTAGACGCGAGGAGGAAGCTGTATGAATAATACCGCGACGACGAAACAACAACGAAAAAACTTTCCTGACAAAGCACTAGTTGAACAAAAATCGCAAAATAAAGGAGAGGCCTATGATGAGCCATTGGCCCAAGTATAAACAAAAAAAAGAGAGGGCACAATCCCTCTCTTTTTTAACAGCACAATTTTAAGTGCACATTTTTTATCTTGCGCCGCTAGCCTAAGTTAGTTCGCTCCGTCGAGTACGTTGCCCATGGTCTTGTCCTGAGTGATCGACCAACGGTCTGGGTTGCCTAAACCAATATTAGAACTCTGAGCAATCGCTGTAAATGCTGTGGCTGATCCAGAAGATCCCACAACCGCGCCCGCAGCAGTGGCCTCTGCCATGTTGGTGCAGCCAACACCCGCAATTGCGCAAAATGCAAGAGAGTTATTGGGAGCAAATATAGGTAGAGCTGACGCTCCAGAAGTGTACCCATAAGGGGCCAACAGAGCCGCAGTATTTACAAAGTTCACAGCAAAACCAATATTGTAGCGCATCTTACCCTCAGGACGATATCCAACGGCACCAAAAGCTGACGAATAGGTATTGTACTCAGAAAAGAATGACTTTTCAGCGCCATGCAAGCCTGCCAGATTGGTCTTAGCTTCTGATTGTCGTGATTTGGCCACGTACACATTGACCTTTGGCACTGCAACCGCGGCCAAGATTCCAATAATGGCAACAACCACCATCAACTCAACGAGTGAGAAACCTGCATTGTTACTTTTTATTGTACTTAGTTTCATATTTATCTTCCTTCCCCAACCGGGTATTTTTTTGAAAAATTAATTTAACAGCTTCCAAACAACATCTCGGATTTTTCATGCCTAGACTTTAGGAGATTTTCAACTTTATTTTGAGACGTTTCAAAACAAGATCCAAGCCCAATTCAATGCCCTGCCACCTCTTTTAGGATCCCGAATGTATAAAAAAATTCACGGCGGTGCCGTGCATTTGACAAATATGAGATTACGCCTAGCCTGAAAATGGATTAGTCTAAACGTCTATGGATGACTTCAATCTTAGAAATTTTTTTGAAATGGACCCCACTCGTATTCTTAGGATGAGCTCGACTCCAGGAACGGGCGGTGGTGGTGGCGATGAGGGCGAGGGTGAGTCCGCAGTCGGCACAGAGCTGGACCAACGGGTAGAAACACCAAAGATGTACAAAGTGCTTTTGCTCAATGATGACTACACGCCCATGGATTTTGTGGTGTTGGTCTTGAAACGATTTTTCGGCAAGTCCGAGGAACAGGCCACCCAAGTGATGCTGGACGTGCACCGCCGCGGTTCAGGCATCGCAGGGGTGTATACGCTCGAGGTCGCTGAGATGAAAGTTATGCAGGTCAATCAGTTTGCGCAATTGAATCAGCACCCATTAAAGAGTACACTAGAAGCCGATGGCTAGACATTTCAAGGAGGAATCATGCTAAGTCGAGATCTTGAAAGACGCATTTCAAAGGCGACTGATTTTGCTAAAAAATCTAAGCATGAGTTTGTTACGGTTGAGCACCTCTTTTTGTTCTTGCTCGAGTCACCCGTTACAGTTGAGATCTTGGAGTCTTGCCAGGTGGATGTGCAAAAGCTCAAAAAGGAATTGCGCACTCATCTGACCAACACATCGCCCGTGATCAACGAGGAACAACTTGAGGCCTACGGTGGTTATGAATCCTGGAATCCCGAATTCACTCTGGCCTGCCATCGCTGGATACAGCGGGCGGCAATGCAGGTGAAGAACTCCGGCAAAAACTCCATCAATGAGGGGGTGCTTCTTATTGCTCTCTTTTATGAACGCGAATCGCAAGCCGCCTATTTGCTATCGCAACAAAATTTAACCCAATTTGATGTGATCAATTTTGTTTCACACGGCATCGCCAAGTCAGAAGATGGCAACAATGCCAGCATGCAAAGAATCGAAGGACAGGACGCTGCTGGCGGGGCCAGCTCGGGCTCCAGCAAAAGCGCCCTTGAGAGCTACTGTGTTAATATGAACGAGAGAGTTCAAGCCGGAAAGGTCGATCCTTTAGTGGGTCGCGAAAATGAAATCGAGAGAATTGTACTCACGCTGATGCGAAGATCTAAAAACAATCCACTTTTGGTAGGAGAACCCGGCGTTGGTAAAACCGCCATTGTTGAAGGCTTGGCCCAACGATTGGTTGAGGGCCGAGTGCCCCAAGGCTTACGAGACAAAATTATCTATAGCTTGGATTTAGGAAGTTTGCTTGCCGGAACTAAGTTTCGTGGTGATTTTGAAGGACGCATCAAGGCCATTGTGAGCGAACTGCAAAATCGCAAAAACTGTATTTTGTTTATTGACGAGATCCACACTTTAATTGGCGCTGGTGCCACCAGCGGTGGTTCTTTGGACGCTTCAAATCTGCTAAAGCAACCCCTGTCTTTGGGGGAAATTACATGCATTGGCTCCACGACCCAAAATGAACTTCGCCAACATTTTGAAAAGGACCGGGCCCTCAATCGACGCTTTCAGAAGATCGAAATTTTGGAGCCCTCCACCGAAGATGCATTGCAAATATTGAAAGGGCTCAAATCGCGTTTCGAAGAATTTCATAATGTTGAGTACACTTCAGATGCTCTGTCTGCCGCCGTAGAATTGTCGCAAAAGCACATCCATCAAAAATTGCTGCCTGACAAGGCTATCGATGTTCTTGACGAAGCGGGCGCCAAAGCGGCCGCGGACAGAGTGGCCACCGACAAGGCCTCTGCGTCCAGCGCTACCGCAAAAGCTGATGACAACTCCTCTGACGTTGTTAAAACTGATGCTGACACTGATAATGCTGAAATTAAAGATGTAGAAACTAATGAAGTAGAAATGAGAAAGCCGAGCTTTGCGCCGCGCTCACTAGTCGATAGCGAAGCCATTGCCCGAACTGTGGCGAGGATGACAGGACTCCCTGTTTCGGCACTGAGCTCTTCGGAAAAAATCCAGCTGCGTGATTTGGATAAAAAGCTCAAAGCGCTGGTTTTTGGCCAGGACGAAGCCATTGATAAATTGGTCACAGCCATTAAGCTGGCCCGCTCTGGACTCAATCGCCATGAAAAACCCATTGGATCTTTCTTGTTTGTAGGTCCAACGGGCGTAGGCAAGACGGAAGTTTCTAAACAACTGGCTCTGGTGATGGGACTGAGTTTTCACCGATTTGATATGAGCGAGTACATGGAAAAACATGCAGTGGCTCGACTTGTCGGCGCACCTCCGGGATATGTGGGCTATGAAAGCGGTGGTCTATTGACAGAAGCCATCACCAAGTCACCCTATTCGGTGCTGCTACTGGATGAAATCGAAAAGGCACATCCCGATGTACTCAACTCTTTGCTTCAAGTTATGGACGCGGGTCGCCTCACCGATGGCCAGGGGCGCGTGGCTGACTTTAAGAACTGTGTATTGATCATGACTTCCAATGCCGGCGCCGTGGAAATGGCCAAAGGCACCATCGGACTTGTGGAATCATCAGCACCAGCAGAACAAATGGATCTAGTGAAGCGAAACTTCACTCCTGAGTTTTTGAATCGCCTCGATTCCGTAGTTCCCTTCAAACACCTCAGCGAAGAGGAGTTGGTCAAGGTCGTGCAAAAATTTGTTGATGAAATCCGCATGGCTTTAGCCGAAAAGAAAGTCGATCTTCAAGTTTCTAGCGAGGTTTTGCAGTGGTTGATGAAAAAAGGTTATGATCGAGCCTATGGCGCGCGTCCTATGGCCAGGACCATTGATGAACATTTGAAAAAACCTTTGGTTGACGAACTGCTGTTTGGTCGACTTGTTGATGGCGGCAAGGTCATAGTGTCCCTAGAAAAGGGCTCACTCCAATTTAGTTTTATTGCCGCTGCTAATATTCCCGCAAAAAGCGATGGCGGCGACACTCTCGGTGGCCTGCCTGGCTCCCCAAATGATGGTCCAAAGAAATCAGCAAAGCACAAATTGAAGACGAGCCCCTCTTCGTCTGATTCCTCTGCAGATTCTTCTGGCGAAGAAGTGGTTCAAGGGCGCAAGCGTGCCACTTAAGGCTCCAAAGAGTGTCGGCTGCAGCAGCGGCTACCTCCTTGCCGCCGTTGCCACGGTGGTCAGCCTCTCTCTGTGTCTATCGGCCTGCACCTCGACGCCAAAAATTGAATCACTGCCAGATCGGGCCTTGGGCCAAGGCAAATTTTCGATTGAAGAGAACGAGAAATTTCAAAAGCACAGATCTTTACTAATCAGTGAGATCGAGAATCTAAAAAAATCGCAACACTCTTCGCGGTGCGAAGAGTTTGCCGTGCTTACTGGTGACGGTAGCTTTCCGCTTCAAGATTTAGCCCAGATTCTGCACCGAAGGAATTGCCGATCTGAGGCGGAACCGTTGCTCTTTTCGGAACAAGACTTGGCCTCACCCTACTTACTGGCAATGCTAAAGTGGACAGAGGCGTCTCTCGAAAAATCACCGCACCGCTTGCAACGCATTCAGTGGCTGCACCTCAATGCCAAATACAATTCACAAAAGGCTCAGCGC
Organism: uncultured Pseudobdellovibrionaceae bacterium; assembly: GCA_964388665.1. Taxonomy (GTDB): domain Bacteria; phylum Bdellovibrionota; class Bdellovibrionia; order Bdellovibrionales; family Bdellovibrionaceae; genus CALCCV01. The sequence goes on from CAYMBJ010000008.1 coordinate 56,610, forward strand.
CGACAGTTTGCAAAGACTCTGTTTCAGGAGATAAAGAGCTTAAATAAACTGGACAAAAATAGAAACACTCAAGTGCCGATGCAAAATCAGGCGCCTATTCAAGAGGCTCTTGACTTTGTCAGTGAGGAGCTGCCGTGGCTCTTTCCTGACAGTCCGCAAACACTAACTACAGCACTCGCTCTCAGAGATGAACGCAAATTTGCAGATTCTGATCGGCTCTTGTTAGACTTAGTCAAGCAAAGCACTAATGGCGAAGAACGGTTTCAACTTCGTGATCATTGGCGCCAGAATGCCAAAATTCAGGGTGATAAGCGCAGGAACCTGCAGCGAGCTCGAAAGCTGGTGCAAGAGACCGAACGTGACCTGAAACTTTCAAGTCCACCAAAGTCGACGACCCTGGTGGAAGCAAAGCTCAGCTTTGCCAAAACGCTTTGGACAGAGGAACGCACTCGCCAGGCCATTCAAGTGCTCGAAAAGCTGCTGAGTGCGGAGCCTGAATTGGGCAATGAAGCCAATTTTATTTTGGGTCGTATCTATCAGGAAAAAAAGAACTACGCTCGCGCAAAAAGCTATTTCAATGCAGCACTTGCCAATGCCGCCTCATCGCGCTCCAAAAGCAACAGTGCGACTCAGGTTGCAAGCGCCCAAGAGCTCGCTGATCGAGTCAATTGGCAAAAGGCATGGATGCTCTACAACCAGGAGCTATGGGAAGAGGCGCGCAGCACCCTGGCGCAATCTCTTGCTGATTTCGAAAAGGACGAAGCCAAGGCCAAAGAAAGCACCAGTGAAAGAGCCAAATTGCGCTTTTGGCTGGCCAAGACGCTTCAACAGCAAGCAAGGACCGACGCCAATTTTAAAATTGCACCGGACTGGCAGAGCATTGCTCAGTTGGATCCCTATGGCTACTATGGACAAATGGCTGTAATCGAGATGGCTCCACAGATTTCACTGCCACCGATCAGTGCGGAAACATTGAGAGGCAACGCCGCAAAAGCAACTGCTCTGCCACCTTCCATTTCAAAAAAAGCAAGTTGGCTCCTCTTTTTAGAAGACCGAGACCTGCTTGAGTCCTACCTAAAACGTGAAACTAGCCTCTCGCCCGAAGAAAAGTTACAAATTTCTATCTTGGCCGGGCAAACCAAAACCGCCGTTCTCACTTGGGCGCGATTTGGCAGTGAGCAAAAGAACAATATCCTGAATTCGCACCTAAGCGATTTTTATCCACAACCCTTTCGCACAGAAATTGATGAGGCCGCTAAGAAATTCAAAGTTCCAGCTGAGGTGATTCTCTCGATCATGCGCCAAGAATCTCTTTTTGATACAGAGGCCCGCAGTCCCATGGATGCCTTCGGCCTGATGCAGGTGCTGCCTAAGCAAGCCCTTTGGCGGATCCACCATCATCACGAGCTCTATGAGCCGCGCCTCAATATTCAGTCGGGCACGGCGCTGCTAAAGCGACTGAACAATCGGTTTGGCTCATGGTTACTGACGTTTTGTGCTTACAATGGGAGTGCTGGAGCCGCGCGAAAGTGGCAGCAGCGCTATCGCAAACTTGAACCTGTCGCCTTTATTGAGTCCATTCCTTATGCTGAGACGCAGACCTACGCAAAGACAGTGTTTCGGAATTGGTTGATTTATTTGCGTCTCAATGATAAAGAACCTATTCAGGTACCCGAAGAGCTATTGAGCTTCTCCAATTCGCAAGCTTCGACGGGCGTAGCCAACAAAGCTCTAAACTTGAATCGAAATTGGTATTAGGCATGCATCAGAGTAGGAACCAAATATGAGCCAAGATGACGAAAACCAGACCAATGGGCAAAGCTTCCACTCCCCTTCTGAAGAAGAAGAAGGCGCAGGACCCACCACAATTCAAGAAGTCGTGCAAGACGATATGGACGAAACCTCTGAGTACATCGATTTAACGCACTCCTGGTCAGCTCTATCGAAACAAGAAAAGCGGGACATGTTCAATGACCTGCCACGTTTGGAAGCTGAAGAATTGTTTTTGAGTTTAAGAACTCACGACCAGGCTCAGTTGATTGAAGAGGTCAGCCCCATGGTCAAAAGGGGCTGGGTTCGCCTCTTGGCACCAGATGATGTGGCCGATCTGATCCAAGAATTGGGACCTGAGCACCGTGAAGAGATACTGGCTCTGGTGGATCCACAAACACGCCGCGAAGTGTTCGTGCTGTTGGCCTACAAAGAAGACCAAGCCGGTGGACTTATGAGCTCGCGTTTTGTGCGTTTGCGTCCAGAGATGAATGTGGATCAGGCGATCAGCTATTTGCGAATCCAAGCTCGCACACAGGTAGAAACCATCTATTATTGCTATGTTCTCGATAGCGACCAAACACTATTGGGAGTCGTTTCTTTTCGTGAATTGTTTTCGGCAACATCTGAAAAACTCATTAGCGACATCATGACCACGGATGTGGTCAAGGTCCCCACTGATTGGGATCAGGAGCAGGTCGTTAAGCTGTTCAGCCAGCAAAGTCTGATGGCTGTCCCAGTAATTGACGAAAAAAATCACATGAAAGGGATCATCACCTTTGATGATATAGCCGATGCCATTCAGGAAGAGGCGACAGAGGACATTCAAAAGATGGCGGCAATTGAACGCCTGGATGCCCCCTATTTTCAGACCACTTATTTAGAAATGATAAAAAAACGAGCGGGCTGGCTAACAGTTCTTTTTGTTGGCGAAACTTTTACAGCGACCACCATGCACCTTTATGAAAGTCAGATTCAGCGAGCCGCTGTGCTTGCCACTTTTATTCCGTTGATCATCAGTAGCGGCGGCAACACCGGTTCGCAAGCCTCGACTCTGATCATCCGTGCCATGTCGCTCGGCGAAGTTCGCCTCAAAGACTGGTGGCGCATTGTGGGTCGTGAACTCACAATTGGAATTTCGCTGGGGCTCATCTTAGGAGTGATTGGGTTTTTTCGGGTTTATCTGTGGCCTGACCGCGCCATCACCTATGGTCCGCATTTTGAAATGATGGCCTGGGTTGTGGCACTTTCCCTTTTGGGTGTTGTCACCTGGGGCACATTGATGGGTTCGGTGCTGCCGATCATCCTGCGCCGCTGTGGCGTCGATCCTGCCACGGCTTCGGCCCCCTTCATTGCGACCCTGTGTGACGTGACCGGCATAATGATCTATTTTTCGTTGGCCACATACTTTCTGTCAGGTTACCTTCTGTGATCAATGACCTCGGCAAATTCGCAACTCGTCAAAATTTCGGGAGTGGTCGAACGGATCACTTTTCATAATCCAGAAAATGGCTGGACGGTGCTCAAGGTGGCCAGCCATCGTCATCCTGGTAAACTCCTCACGGTGTTGGTGCACCAGGCAAAAATTTTTGCTGGCGCCACTATGGAATTTCATGGCGAATATGGTCATCACCAAGTTCATGGTGAGCAGTTCAAAGCTGTCAAAGCTATCGAGAAAAAACCCGCAGACTCGGCCGCTCTAGAAAAGTACTTGGGCTCAGGACTCATTCGCGGTGTCGGCCCAGCCACAGCCAAGAAAATTGTCCAGCATTTTCGTGAGCGGACCCTCAAGGTGTTTGAAGAGAGCATTGGCGAACTGATGGCCGTTCCAGGAATTGCCGAGAAAAAACTCGAGGCCATCAAAGTCTCCTGGGAGGAGCATCGTTCCATTCGCGATGTGATGCTCTTTTTGCAAAAGTATGACATCAGCACACTGTTTGCAGTTAAGATATTTAAAGCCTATGGCGACAAAGCCATTGCGACTGTCAGCAAAAACCCATATCAGTTGGCCAAAGACATTTACGGCATCGGTTTTTTTTCGGCGGACAAAATCGCTTTGTCCATGGGCTATGACCGCCGCGGCGAAATGCGCATTCAAGCGGGCATCCTGCACACGCTGCAAGCTGGACGTGATCAAGGGCATTGCTATCTGCTGGCAGAACAGATTCTCAAAAGCACCGAAGAATTGCTTCAAGAAAATGAGTTGGCAGAACTGGTGGCTGCCCTGCTCGCAGATCTAGAAAGTCGCAACGAGATCAAGCGGCGCGATCTCCCAATTGAGGGAAAATGCTATTACTCAAAGTCTCTTTATTACGATGAGCTCTTTACTGCAAAAAAGGCCTTGGAGCTGGCCAGGCAACCCATAGCCATCGATATGGATCGTGTGCGCCAGTGGCTTCAACGCTACTGCAGTAAGGAAAAAATTCAGCTCAGTGACGAGCAGCGAGAATCTGTAGAAAAAATTGTGAATCAAGGCTTTGCGATCCTCACTGGAGGACCGGGCTGCGGCAAGACGACAACCACGCGCGTGCTGACAAAACTTCTGTCGGCCATGAATAAAAAAATTCTCCTCGCTGCACCCACAGGGCGGGCCGCTCAGCGCATGACTGAGGTGATTGGTCTGGAAGCCAAAACATTGCACCGACTTTTAGAATGGAATCCGGCAAATGGTGGTTTTAAAAAAACCGAAGAGGATCCTCTGGAGGCAGAGTTTTTGATTGTTGATGAGTGCTCGATGCTAGACATCAACTTGAGTGCTAGTCTCTTGCGGGCGGTTCCACCAAAATGTCAGGTGTTATTTATCGGTGACCCTGATCAACTTCCCGCTGTGGGCGCTGGCAATGTTTTGCTAGATCTCATCAAGTCAAATGTCTTGCCCTTGTTTCGCCTCACAAAGATTTTCCGCCAGGCCGAGCAATCTAGCATCATTCGCTTTGCCCACCAGATCAACGCCGGCGAAATTCCCAGAGTGATTTCACCGCTCGCACAACCTGACGCCTTCAAGAAAGGTCATGACTGTCTGTTTGTTGACACCGAAGAGGTCACACGAGAACAGGTCAAGTTTCTCAATCGGGCGCGACAGGCCATGGACAGCATTTATGGCACACAGGAACAGGTTCACTTGGCGCGCGACAACCAACTTTACGCCACTCTAAAATATGATGACGGTGCCATCATTCAGGAAAAGGTAAAGGCGCCTCCCGCCGCCGACGAAAACTATGGCCCCACAGCCGCTCAAAAAGTTTTGCAACCCTTTGTTCTTAAGATCCCCGAAAAGCTTCGTCATGTGGACTTCGGGCGTTTGTCACGCGCTCAGACTGAAGTGGAGGAGATTCGCGAGCTGTTTAAAAAAATCCACCCCTGGTCGAGCCTGCACCATGGCTTTACCGCCGTAGAAACTCTCTTGCGACTCTACACCAAAACTCTACCCAATTGGCTGGGTCCCAAAGTAGAAATTCAAATACTCACCCCACAGGTTCGCGGCAGCTTAGGAACAATGAATTTAAATAGTGAAATACAAAAGACCATCAATCCACAACGTGCGGGTGTCGGCGAAGTCAAATTTGGCGAAAAGATCTTTCGTTGCGGCGATCGGGTCATACAGACGCGAAACAATTATGATCTGGCCGTCTTCAATGGCGACATCGGCCGAATCACCAACGTTGATACTGAAGATATGAGCGCAGCCGTGCAATTTCAAGGGTTGGACGCCAAAGAAGTGATTTATGAAAAACAAGATCTGGCGGATTTAAATCATGCTTACGCCATTACAATTCACAAGTCTCAAGGAAGTGAGTTTGAAGCTGTGATCATTCCAGTCTTTTCGCAGCACTTTAACATGCTCTTTCGAAATCTCATTTACACAGGACTTACCCGAGCCAAAAAGCTCGCCGTCTTTGTAGGCTCAAGGCAGGCCTTTAGCTATTCCATACAGCAGGTGGACAGCCGTCATCGGCAAACTGCCCTGGAAACTCTGCTTCGTGAGAGCTGCGGATAAAAACTGGCGAATCGATTTGGCACCTGCGGCCTTGCTGCTTTACCTAACTGGCACGAGTCAGTGCCTTTGTCCAAACATTGATTTTAGAGAGGGCCAAATCACTCGCGTTGGCAAACTGCACTCCATAGGCCTGGTTCTGCTCACACCACACAACTTGACCTGAAACCTCAACCACATCGTTGCCGTCAGGGCTGGCGATCTTCATGGTCACGATGCCTCCTTTTTCAAGGGCCGTGTCAGCATTGAATGAGAGACCACCCATAGAGATGGTTTTCATGTTGGCGACAAGGTCACGCTCGCCCACTCTGATGCGAATCTCAGACTGCATCTGAAATCGCTCGAACCTGCGACGTTGTACAGCGCTGGTCTCTCGAGCGCGGGCCATTGCGTAGAGGAGAATGGGAATCAAAGCGAGAATCATAAAGCCAAAGGCGCGCGGATACTCACCAGTACCAGTGCCAGGACCTGATTCGATGATCTGTTTCACCATTCCACAGCCACCACCCTGTGTTGCGCTTGATGCCTCTGCGGGTGCGCGACTGGCCGAGGTGGAATCAAATGCCGGTTGGTAGGCAGCCAAGGTTCCGGCGCCAGTTTGCGCCGCGATCACAGCTTTTTGTACATTCAATCGCCCACCTGAAGACACTTTGGTTTTTAGGATCGCCAAAGGATCAGCGTTCTTGAGCATCAGGTCACGCACCTGGTAGCCCGTCAAGTTACCGTCTTCGCGCAAGACCAATCCAGCCACTCCCGACACAAAGGGCGCGGCCATTGAGGTCCCTGACATTCCCACGTAGAGATCGCCCGGGTAGGATGAGTAAATCATACTGCCAGGGCTACCAATATTTACGGAGCTCACACCATAATTTGAAAAACTGGCGAGGTTGTCAAATGTGGTTGTCGCAGCAACGGCGAGATTGCTCGGCACCTGCATGGCTGCGGGATACATTGGCGCTATATCATTATTAGAACCACTGTTTCCTGCAGCACTCACTATCAAAACTTGGTGTTTATAGGCATAGGCCAAAGCATCTAGCAGACCCTGCGAATAGCTTGGACCGCCCCAAGAATTGTTGATGACCTTCGCACCATTATCAACTGCATAGTAGATTGCGCGGATTGCATCCGCCGTGGTTCCAGAGCCATCCACTGCAAGAAATTTTAAAGGCATAATTTTAACACGTGAAGCTTCAATCACGTTCGCAAAGATATTGATACCAGCGCCAACAACAATTCCAGCAACGTGAGTGCCGTGCCCCTCATCATCAACAACAGAATTGGTGTTTTTTACAAAGTTCCAGCCATTGACGTCGTCCACATAGCCATTGAGATCATTGTCTAAACCGTCATTAGGTATTTCTGCTGTATTTTGCCAGAGAGCATCCGACAGATTGAAAAGTTCATGAGTGATATCCAATCCGGTGTCTATGATCGCGATGATCGGCTTTTCGCCCTGGTTAGCGGGCTTTGCGATTGACCAAGCCTCTAAAATCTGGACCGGAGCCGAGTGCTGAGCAAAACAGTTTGGATCTGAAGACACACAAGAGGATCCCATCATCTGCAGACCATCATTTAATATCTGCTGCTTGGTGGCGGCATCATAAGCTTGAAGCGGCGACTCAGCCACCAGGTGGACTCTATAATTGGGCTCGATATAGGCGACGTCAGGATCATTTTTAAGTTCATTTATAAGAGTCTCGGAGCCGGGTTGGGCCTTTAAAGCAATATGATAGGTGTTGGCCGCATTGAAGCTCCCCTTTAAACTTGCCTTACCAAAGAGCTTGCCGTTCACTGTGCTCGTCGTCACCGAATATCTGTATTTAACAATGTATTCACCAGGAACCACATCCGTCTCCGCACCCGCGCTCAAAGCCAGTCCACTCAGGACCACAGCCATAGCGACAGCAACACACCGCACATGAGTTTGACTCGGTTTTAACAATTGCCCTCCTGGGTCCAAAATCTGTTCAGTTTCCTACCAACGTACTTTGGCTACCGACAATTACCTATCGGCAGCCGGCCTTTGGACTAAATAGGAATTTGAAAATATTCAGGGCATATCGTCGACTTTTTTATCAGGACTTGAGCCAATTTAAGACAGATCCGCCTCAGCATGAAATAGGCATAAAAAAAAAGCTCCCAGTCGGAGCTTTTTTAATAAGTGTTTTAATTTGAGCCAATTGGCATTCGCTCAGCTGCACCAGAACTCATCTCAAAGATGGCACCGAGCAAATTAGCAGGCTCCTGAAAAAGGAAAATCTGAGTTGAGTTCTAGCGTCGGCCAGATTTGATTTTGACCTGCAGCTTTGAAATCAAATGAACAGCCATCTTCTCCTGAACACGGCACATCTTCAGTTCATCACGGCGATATGATCTCTGCGACGGTGTCAGAGTTCCTGTTTCTAGTTCCATTTCATAATCAAGCTTTGAAGAACGAATTCCTTCAAGTTCTTTGGTTTGCTGCTTGAAGAGCTTTGTCACGCCACTTACTGGAGCCACTTCAATCCACTCTTCTTTGCTGCGGTACCAAGAGACCATACGTAAAAAGCGCGCTTTGTTTTTTGCCAAAGTAAAATGAGGAAACTGCTCTTCACCCAGTTCAAGAATATTTTCAATTTCATCAAGATTGTCGTTGTCCTCTTCTTCGTCATGAAGAGTTTTGAGAGGCTTGTTGCTAATCTGCGGATTGAGCTGATCGGCCAAGTCATGGCCATCGACGCCCTCATTCTGGCTGTCAGACATGTTGTCTGACATTTCCTCGTCCATATGCTCATCATCCAAATGTCGCGAAGAACGCGCCATCATGCGGCCGCTCGGACTTTCGCTCATCTCATCTCCCATATCGTCATCTGAATCAGACAAATCATCATCAGAATCCAACATTTCATCAGCCATCTCAGCTGAAATTTCTTCAGAGATCTCTTTTGCTCCAGGATTAGAAACACGATCCGTGCTTCTCTCAGCACTTCGCTCACTATTTCTTTCAGTGTGGCGATCATTTACAGGATCGTTGATTTGAGAATTTTCGGGTTCAATGGCAATCATATTAGTTTCTTCTGCTGTTTCAGTTGATATATCAATGGACATTAGCGCACCCCCACAAGTGTTGAAACCATTATTGACAATCCCATAAGAATTCCCAATTACCGACTACGATGGACCCTTATACCCTATGTCTAAAATTTCGACAAGGGGTCTACAGCAAATTAAAAAAACTTATTGCAATCCACAACCTGCGCTCATTGGCATTGTACCCTGAAATCTCTTCATGGCGGTCATCAAAAATGTTTTTTATGCCCCACTCAATTTCGCGCTGCTGAGCTCGGTACTGCCAGGTCAGATCCCAAAGCCACTTCTCAGCAAGCTTTTGCTGGCCATCTTTCCGCGGACCCAAGATATTGAGTTTTGCAATGCTTTCGAAATTTGCACCCGTTTTGAAGTTGAATTTGTGTGCAGAATAATAACGAGGTCGGCGCGACAGAGTCTCACGACTCAAAAGGTCAATTGCATCCAGTAGAGTGAAGGCTCCTTCATATCGTGCCCAATCTGAGTGCCAGTAAAGTTCAAACTCCAGACCTCGAATCAAGGAGCGCTTGATGTTTTTGTACTTCATTGCCGCCAAATCGTAATCAATTTGATCACTGAGCTCATTATGAAAAACCGTGAGACCGTACTCCATGGGCCCCTGCCAGTAACGATGCGCCAGCTCCAAACTCCAGAGGCTTTCACTGCGCAGCTCAGGGCTGCCATATACGGAGTACAGCTGATAGTAGCTGGGATTTTTAAAGCCCTGCCCTACCGACAGTGATTGGAGTGCTTGCGAGCTCAATGCCCGCTGATAGCTGGCATTGACTAACGGGCGGCACAGCCCCTCTGGACACTCCACGCGAGCGCCCAATCCAAACGAGGACGAGCCAAGACTGTCATCATTCGGCGCTCCAGAAGTGTTCCAAACCCCGCCAAGCACCAAAGCCTCCCTGTGAACCAAGGAGGGCGGCGAAACGCTGGGGTTCACGACTGCATTTTGAAGTTGCGACTGGGTGTCTTCAAGCTCGAGCTGTGCGAAGTACTTGGCCGAGCGCGATTGCTCCCAGGTCGAGGAAACTGAGAGCAATCGTTGCCGACCGAGATAGGTTTCGTCATAGACAAAGAGTTCGCCGCCTGAATCAAAGTTAGCACTGCGACGCTTGATTTTGCTCAACTGCAACTTGGCACTCCATGGCTGCGTTGCGCGTCCACCATCGACACTCAGGCCGTGGCGTTCTTCATCCTGCTCGGTGAAGGCGTCTGGATCATCGGTGGGAAAACTATCATCATCTGCGCGCAGATTGCGAACATTGCCAAAGTAGCCAAAAGAGAGAGGACTGCTCAGCTGTCCAAATCCCACGGGTGCGTCGGTCTGCCAAGTGGTAAAGAGTGATGCGGACTGCAGTCGCTTTTGATCTCGCTCAGAAGATTTTGCGTCGCCGATGTGAGAAGGGTTTTCAACTTCATAAAAGACTCCCGCCAAACCGAGCTTGACTTGATCGCGAAGCTGCAAATCTTCACTCTGCCAGCTGACAATCTTCGAGAAGGCCACCGAGCCCCCGGGAGAGTCGCCCTTCCAAAATTGCAGCTTGGATTGATCACGTGGACCTGGGCTCAACACAATCACGCCTCCCATGGCATGACTACCATAGAGCAAACTCTGCGGCCCCTTCAAAACGCGAACCTCACCAGAAAACTCGCGCACCAAATCTTCGCCCACAAACGCTCCTGATGTACTTGTAAAATCATTGAGCTTAAAACCGTTCCAAATGAGCCCCACATGCTCCGCCGCAAATCCCCGCAACAGCAAGGATCGAGATTGGACCATAGGATCGCCCACCAAAACTACACCCGAGGCCACCGGCAGAGCCACCAGCGGCGCCGCCTCCTCTTGCTTTTGATTGGCCTGGTGAATAGGTCGTTGCAAAGGATCCAAATCAATTGTGAACTCTTTTGCGAAGCTGGGAGCTTCAGACTCATCAGAGCTTTGGGCATGGACAAGCTCCAGCACGAGCGGCCCCTGCAAAGCAAAAATGAAAATACAAATAGGCCAAGCACGAGCTTTTCGGTGAATTATTTTGGCCACCCGAGATCCGCAGGAAAATCACGCAGTCTGTGACAGACGTGACCACCGTTGCGTTCAAAAAAATCTTGATGAAAGTCTTCCGCCGAAAAGAATTCAGGGGCGGCCTCAATGGCTGTGGCAATCGGAGCATCAAACAGCTTTTGGCTATTCAAAAATTTCCGAGAAACCTCTGCCTGCTCCTGTTGGTTACGATTGTGATAAAAAATCACAGACCGATACTGCGTTCCCACGTCCGCGCCCTGGCGATTCACTTGGGTCGGATCATGCATTCTCCAAAAGTGCTCGAGCAATTGATGATAATTCACCTTTGTCGGATCAAAGAGAATCTGCACCACCTCAGCATGACCTGTGGCGCCCATCTTCACCTCATCATAGGAGGCTTCACTTGCGGAACCTCCCGCATATCCACTGCAGGTAGCAATGACACCATCCATCTGCTTGAACAGATGCTGAACACCCCAAAAACAACCCGCTCCAAATGTGGCCTTCTCAGCTTCTGGATGAGCCTTACAAATTTCAGTCCAAGATTGTCTTTTAGCTAAATTCATTTCGCTGACCTCATACTCTTACAAAAAAACAAAAACAACGCTGCACTGATACAATGATCAACACTCTCTGGTCAATCTTAGACCGAGGCGGCAAGGCTGGAGCCGCTGAGGCGTGCTCCTCGCACGTCGCAAGCGGCGACAGTCGTAGCCAACAAAGGTCTAAGCTTGAATCGAAATTGGTACAAGGGAGCTATTGGCCCTGCACAAGTGGCCATTTCTGTTGAATCTTTTCGAGAGTGCCATCAGAGCTCATTTCATCCAGACTCGCCTGCCAGGCCGCAATGACCTTGTCATTGGTGGTTTTAGAAAAGCCAATATAGATGCTTTGGCCCTCAAGCCTTAAGAGCTCGCGAAATTGACCAGGCTTCAGTGCCAATTCTTTAATGAGTATTGGATAAACATTGGTGGAGGTAAACCAGACATCGATGAGGCCATTGTTTAATTTTTTTAAATTGATTTTGTTGTTGGGCCCTTGCTCTAAGTTCTGAAACTGCAGTTGCCGCAAATGCTGATCCTGCACATCCTCCTTGACGACTCCCACCTTCTTGACCTTTTTTGCATCCTCAAGTTTTTCTAGTTTTATTTTTGAGTCATTTTTTGCCAAAAACACCCAAGTAAAGCGCGCAATTGGCCCAACCCATTTGAACAACTTTTCGCGCTCAGGAGTTTTCGAAATCGAAAATATAATCCGGTCAGGCAACTTCAGTGCTTCATCGTAGGCTCTTGCCCACGGGAGCACTTCGATCTTATAATGCAAACCATTGCGCTTCATGATCTCCGTGACAATATCTACAGCATAACCCTGAACCACACCTTTTTTTGTAAAATTGTAGGGAGGATACTCTTCGGTATAAACTCGCACCTCGGCCTGAACCAAAGGCAACAGGGCCAGCAGAGCCACTAGAAAAAATCCTGCGTTCAAAGTCCTGGCAAAAAGGATTGGGCGGTAAAAGTGTTTGTTGGTGAAAAAAAACCAGCGCATGGCTTGATATTAAGCCTGCTGAGCCAAATTTCAATCTTTTTGTATGCTGCCGGTATAGGTAAAAATCAGTGTAAAAACAAATTTATTGTAGCGATTGGTTTCGATTGAGGACGCATTCATATCATATTGTAGGCTAGTCATCATATTCCAGGCCTTGCTGATGTCCTTTGAGCTAGAGATTACAGCCGAAGTCGCAGAGTCTTTGCGCTCCACAGTCGCCAGCGGATAGTCGCTGGCAGAGTATTCAAGCTTAAAGGAGCCGTAGGAAGTCCAGAAAAACGGATATCCATAGGTCAAGCTCACCACATTCTTGGCATAGGTATTGTCCCAGCCCTGAGCGGCATTGGCTGTGTGAGCCAAATTCAAGGACAGCGTCTTTTTGCCATCTAATCCTAGCAATTTGGTCTGCGTTGTCCCGACGGTAAGACGACTTGCAGTAGAATTGGCTTCCTCGGCGGTCACTTCAAGATGTGATTTGTCCAACGCGTACTCGACATTGGCCGCGGCGATCCAGCTGCCAGTGACGGCCGTGGTCAAGTCAGTGGCAACTGCAGTCGTGGTCAAGATATTTCTACGTTTGTCGCTCCCGGCGCTCATTGTGAGAGTTTGATATGAGGGCGACAGGCTCCACGACCAGGCCCGCTTCAGCATCTGAAAGTCATGACGAGATGGCAAGGAGAGATTCCCAACCTGCGGATCTGCATCTTGTAAAGTTGCCTCAGACTTAAAATTTTTGTCGAGGCTGTACATATCCGAAAGTAGCAGTTGTACACCCAATTCTGTACTCATGGTTTTTAGATATTTTAGTAAAAATGTACCGCTGTAACTGAGGCGATAAGCTTCAACATCTGTCGTCGTGTTTTGCGTAGCCACATTGAGTACGTTTCCATCATAGATTGGCCCAAGCGCAAAGGTGTAACGAAAGATCTCTTTCGAACTCGCGATAAAGGATTCAATGCGATCAATCTCTTCAATCATTTTTTCTGCTTCTTTATCAATGCCAGGGTCTTGCGAGTTGTCTAACGTGTATTCAAAATTGGCTTTGGCTTCTTTGTACTTTGTAAATTGAAACTGAATGCTACCGGCAAAAAATGCCGCCACCGGCGAAATCTTAGGATCATTTTCTTCTTTTAAATTGAGGAACTCTTCTTCAGCCTTCTCATACTCTTTTAACTTCATGTGATTGAGAGCCAAGTAATAGTCGTATTCAACCTGATTGTAATCGCCACCTTCTGCCATCGAGAGCATAGTCAACGATCTGTTGTATTTGTTATTCTTATGCAAACACACAGCATACTGAAAGTAATAATTGTTGTTATCGGGATCGAGCTGAATCGCTCGCGCAAAACGCTTCTCAGCGCCCTTATAATCGCGCTTGTCATAGCGGGCCAAGGCGGCCTTTACCAGATTGGCTGCGGCGCGCACGCGCTTCTCGCGTTCATCAGCACTGAGCTTTTCTTGCTCTTCGCGCGACTGCTGACGCTTCATCGCGGCTGTCGCCTCTAGACTAAAACGCGTTTGTTCTTGCATTTTCTGCTGTTGCTCTGGTGTCAGCGTCTTGCCTTTGTCAGCCTCCGGCGCCTTTGGAAGCGCACTGAGTTCTTTTTCTCTTATTTTAGCATCAAACTCCTGTGCAAAGCTCTCTAGCGCCTCTTCTGTGGCAAAAAGGCTCACTGCCAAACCCTTTTTCACGGAGGGACTTTGGTACGTGTGGGCAAAAAGAGGCTTTCCGTCGCGAGTGCGAAATTCCAAGACCTGAGAGCCCTCTATCTCTTCACCCAAACGAATCACCAGAAAGCTGTACCAGGTGCGCGGCTGTCCCGGTTGCGGGAAAAGCGTAACGACGGCCTGTTTTGCAGATTGCTTTTCAGTGACCAATATCGACATGGCTTCCTGATCCGTGGGCGCTTGATACTCTATGTACAGAGGCTGACCCTTGACCACGGGAATCTCTGGAGCCTGAGCCCCAGAAAAATGAGAGAAAACAGATGTAAATACAATGATGCCAATGCTTATTTTTTTCATATCTCTTTTTATCGACTATTTAGGTACTGGTTTAATGATCACCTTCGCTTTAGGGGGTGCGGTAATTGTTTTAACAATTTCACTTACTGCAGGAGAGGTCGCAGGCGGCGGAGCAACAGGTCGCACCACGGGAATTGGCGGCGGAGGCGGCGGAGCCGTTGCTGGTCGCGGATTACGAATTTCCTTTGCAACCGAGGTGTCCAAATCCCTAGAGTCGATCATACTTGGTCCAGGCTTTTTCGCCGGCGGCGCCTCTTTGGGTTTCACATCCCCTGCGCCGGCGTCATTAGCGACATCGCGAGAACCAGGTGCCTTGTCAGACTTTTTATCTGCAGCAGAATCTGATTTCTGCTCAGGCTTTTTGTCGCCCTTGCTTTCAGACTTCTGGTCTCCGGCTTGGTCAGTTTTTTGATCTGGTTTTTGGTCTGATTTCTGCTCCGCTTTTTGATCCGCTTTTTGGTCGGGCTTTTGGTCAGCCGTCTTTTCGCCACCCTTTTCGTCGCCTTCTTTGGCTTTGGCATCGCCACCGCGCTCTTTATTGCCAGCCGAGGCATCATCGGACTTTGAGGGTGCCTGCGAGGAGCTCTCTTTATCGATCTTTTTCATCTCTTCTTTGGGCAGCGCTCTAGGAGGCTCAGGAGCAGCGGCACCTGCTGTAAAGCTACTGGCCTCACCCTTCTTAACGATCACCGGCTGACTGCCAGGTGGCGCATTGATTGGCGATAAAGCCACAGCACCTTTCATTGTCACAATCTGAGTCAAACGCGTGCGGGGGTCAAAAGAGGTCAAAAACTGAGTCCCCCGAACTCCGGCAACCGCTGTCGGAGTCTTAATCAGAAATTTACTTTTCTCGCCATCATACTTCTGTTCCACATTGTTACGAACTTTTCCCTCTAAAAGATTCATTTGGACATTCTTTGTACCTGACTTTTGGTCACTATCATAAATTTCGAGCGCCATTTTGGTGTCGGGCGAGATGTTGATGACATTACGATCTGCCATAACGATCTTAGCTCTGGAATCCGGACCGCTGATCACGGTGTCTCCAGGGTGAATTTTTGAGCCCACTTTTACAGGCGCTGCAGGTCGCCCTTGGCTTTCGATCTTTATGTCTCCTTTTACGACCATAAAGAGGCCAAACTGTGGTGCAGACACAGCCGTAAATGGCAGTAGAAACGCTAGAATAGATAGACTCAATACTTTTATCTTCATGCTCAATACAGACGGAATAATGTGAAAATAACTTAAGTTAAATTTCCTCGACCAAAGGATTGCTATGTTATTTCAACGACAGAGCTAACCCACCTCAACATTGTCTGCATCAGAATGAGTCGAGAAGGCTCAGTTTAGAAAATTATTAGAAATTCTAATGGGTAGGATTCCAAATATGATCTTGACGAAAACCTGTTTTAAAACTAGCTTGACATTAGACAATGGAGGAAGACTGCAATAGCAACCTTGATCAAGAAACACGTTAATCAGGCTTTCGGACATTCGACAGACCCCTTAGCCTCATCAAAGACAACGTCTCTGACCGAGCTGTATAACTCGAACGCTACCGCTGTGCCACTCTCCTCCCAACAACTCAATTCAGCACTTCTTTCAAAGCATGATTCAAATAATGTTGAAATCAAAATCAATGTTCCCGTTGCGGATCCTGAATTGGTCTATGGCTTAGAAATCGCAGTGTTCTTTCCGAAGAACATCCGCCCCAACGTCAACACCAAGCAAGAGATCTGGAGCGACTTCGACAGTCGCGTGCGGCTGCAGGTGGAGCGCACTCACCACTCAGATCTCACCCTCAATCCTGACTCTCGATTTCAGCGCCTTCAAGAGATTCAAAACTCCATGAATGAAGTGCGCCGACTTTGTTTTTCACCCTCTGAGGCGGAGGTGATGACAAAAGAAATTCAAACCCTAGGATATTTAATCACTGACTGGTTTCAGCAGTTTTTCGGTTATCAGATAAAGGCACTGTTCTTTATCTATTCGCTGCTCAATACCAAAATCGATCCCTTTGGGAACTTCCAAGAGATTCACAATGATTTGCAAAAGATGAGCGAGCAGTTGGTAGATATCCACGCCCTATGTGAGCAGTTGCGAAGTCGAGAAATCAATTTGGCAAAATCATTGGCCGAGTATGTCCATTTTAATCTGATCAAAAGAATCAGCACCACACGCTCTGAATTTGATCGATTCAAAGAGATTGCAAAACGCCGCGGCAAGGACCTCTCCAAGGATTTCTCTCGCGGGCAAAACCTCCTCACCAAAGCTCTCGACAACTTGCAACTAGAAGAGGCCAAGTATTTGTATTCAACCTCACTCCTGAATCCACCAAAATCGGAGCGAGATCAAGAAGAGTATATTATTCGAATTGGCAATTTAAAAAAGTTTTTCCAATCTCCATCTTTTGTTTCTATTTCCAAAAGAGACGGCTTCAAAAAATTCACCGAAGCCATTGCCACAGCCTCTGCACTCCTCGCTGGAGCGATCGGTGCGGCCTTTCAGCAGGTGTCTGAGTCGGGAGTTTCAAGATTTGGCACTGGTGGATTTGGCTTGATCGCCATTGCAATTATTCTTTACGCTTTTCGTGACCGGTTCAAAGATTGGGGCAAGACTTTTCTTGCTAAAAAAGTCTTTTCAAAAATCCCTGAGTTTGAAGAAAATTTGTCGTTTCAAGGAGTTCCTCTCGGCACCGCCAAGAAATGGCTTAGCATCACCCACATCAATAAACTTCACTACCACACTGAATGTGTTGATGCCAAAAACTCTGCAAACGTCAGCAAGCAGAACATTTCCGAGGAGTGCGTACTGTTTCGCGAAGAGATCGCCCCCATTGGCAAACAACAGGATTTGCACCTTCACCATATCATTCGCATCAATTTGCGCAGGTATCAGCGTTTCTTGGATGACTCAGAAAAGACCTTAACTTTTCTCAATGAAAAGGGGGGGCTGCAAACAAAAGCAGTGCAAAAATTCTATCCCTTTATTTTCTCATTGCATCAAAGCCAGCTTGCCGGCACCAGAGTTGTGGCCAGAACACCGCATCTTTATCGGGTGCTCATGAGCAAGAATGGAATTGAGCGCGTAGAGGCCATCGCCACCGAGTAATTTTTGAGATGAGTTCTAATTTCAATTCAAGTTTACTTTTTTGTGTTCGCCTTAATGTTGGACTTTTCATTTGTCTCGACACACACTTGAAATCATGAAAACCACCATAAAAGACTTTTTTAAATTGGACAGAAATTTTAGCAGCGAAGAGATTTCTGTTCGCGAATCCGTTCGTGAATTTGTCGCCAGCGAGCTATTGCCCATTGTTGGCGACTGCTTTGTGCGTGGCGAATTTCCCGAGCACCTGGTCCAACCGGCCGCCCGCCTTGGCCTACTGGGAGCTCAACTTGAGGGTTACGAATGCGCCGGCGTCAGCACCAAAGCTTATGGTCTGATCATGCAAGAGCTTGAACGCGGCGACAGCGGATTTCGCAGCTTTGCTTCTGTACAGGGCGCCCTCTGCATGTATCCGATTCATGCCTTTGGCACCACACAGCTTAAAGAAAAGTACCTGCCACCGATGGCACGTGGCGAATTGATTGGATGCTTTGGCCTCACTGAACCTGACTTTGGATCCAATCCTGCCGGCATGTTAGCATCCGCCATTAAAAAAGGAGATCAGTACATTCTCAATGGCACAAAGATGTGGATCACCAATGGCGGCATTGCAGATCTTGCCATAGTTTGGGCAAAAGGTGAGGACGGCAAAGTCCTGGGGCTCGTCGTGGACCGCACTTGTCCCGGATTCAGCGTTAGAAGCATTGATAATAAATTTTCTCTTCGAGCTTCGATCACCAGTGAATTGATTTTTCAAGACTGTGTAGTGCCCGCCACCCACCGCCTCGAGGTTTCAGGAATGAAGGGCCCGCTTTCATGTTTGAACCAGGCAAGATTTGGCATTTCTTGGGGCGTGATCGGCGCTGCGGAGGCGTGTTTTGCCGAGGCGCTTGAGCACTCGCAAACGCGGATTCAATTTGATCGACCCATAGGTCAGTTTCAGTTGGTGCAGGCAAAACTGGCCAATATGTTTAATGAAATCAATTCAGCACATCTGCTGGCTCACGAAATCGCCCGACTTAAAGATGCAAAACTGTTAGAGCCACAGCACATCTCCCTGGCAAAGATGAACAATGTCAGCATGGCACTCAGAACGGCCCGCACCTCTCGCGACATCTTAGGCGCCAGCGGCGTGACCTACGAGTATGCCAGCGGCAGGCACATGGCCAATTTGGAAAGCGTGAACACTTATGAAGGAACCGAAGACATTCATCGATTGATCATTGGCGAATGGATCACAGGGCTTTCTGCTTTTTGCTAAAGACCGAGGCGGCAAGGCCGGAGATGCCGAGGCCCGAGATGCCGAGGCGTGCTCCTCGCACGTCGCAGGCAACGATGGCCGCAGCCAACGACGGTATAAGCTTGAATCGAATTTCCTTCAGTACCAATTTCAAGTCATGCTTAGACCGAGGCGGCAAGGCCGGAGGTGCCGAGGCGTGCTCCTCGCACGTCGCAGGCAACGATGGCCGCAGCCAACGACGGTATAAGCTTGAATCGAAATTGGTATTATTTCCAATCAACGCGGCCAGAATCCATGTGATAAAGCGCCGGCTTTATCACGAGGTCGCCAGAGGCAACAGCCGAGCGAATGACCTTGCTGCGGTTTAACAAATCTTTTGCAACTCCCAGCACATTGGCCCAACTTTCAGATACAAAATTATGCGTTGGCGCCCGTCCCTTGAACTTTGAAATTCGCGGTCGGATGTCGCTAAGAAGTCTATCCAAATTAGGAGTCAACCCTGGATCGCCCTCATTGGTTTCAAAGGCCGCCTTAACTGCGCCACAGGATTCATGCCCCATGACCACCAACAGATTTGAACCCAAATGCTCCACTGCGTACTCAACACTTCCGATAGTGGAAGCATCCAAGGCCTCGCCTGCGGCTCTCACCACAAATATCTCACCCAGCTTTTGGTCAAAGAGGATTTCAGGCGGAACACGCGAATCTGCACAACTCAAAACCACCGCATGAGGTGACTGTCCACGCGTAAGGCGCTTGCGATCTTTGCTCATCATGCCGTCATTACGAAAAAATCCTTTGGTGTAGCGTGTATTGCCGTTGATGAGCCAGCTCAGTGATTTATCTGGTGGCACAGGTCCGATTTTGCGATGACTGGGCACTGCCAGATCTTGCTTGGTTCCTTTTCCTGCAGCGGCATGGCCATCGTGAGCACTGGTCGAGCTCATCATTGCATAGTGTTCGTCTGAAGCCTTGCCGCCGGCATTTGCATCAGAATCGTCTGTAGAAGCACTTGCTGCAGCTGAAGCAGCAGCGGCGGCCATGGCTGCAGTCTCCTGCTCGGAAGCATGCTTTGCCTCTTCCTTTTTGCGCGACATTGAACAGGCCACAGTCAGGCTCAATAAACCGATAATTATGAAATTGCCGATTCCTCTGGATGTAATTCTTTTGGATGTAATTCTTTTCATGACTCTGCTCCTTGATTCATTCCAATTTTTAAATTTAGCCAATCTTTAAGAGCTGTCAGGCCTGGTTCTTCTTCCTCTTGCTCAAGAGAAACAATGCCAATTCTGCGTTTTTCATGATTTTGATCTTCAACAATCATGCAGTTCACTTCCAAAGGACCAAGGTCAGTTGTTAAAATCACAGGAAAGTAGCCGGCCACCCAAGCAGGCAACGGATCCTCAATATGTATGCCGCCTTCAGAAATGTCTCTAGTATGAGATTTAAACGAAGAATTTGCTGCCAAAATTTCGATAGGCAAACGAATGTCGACCCGCGGGAATTTGCGATTGCCAGTTCCAACTTGCCGCTTTTGTAGTTTAGCCATAGGTACCGCCACTTTGGTATCATCCTCCCAAAGCAAATTCGTCGGAAGCGTTGGCGTCTCAAACTTCACTGGCTCGTATTCAAGCAAATAAGCCAAGTCCTGATTGTGCAAAATGCGCTGCCAACTCTCCCAATTCTTGTGCCAAACCATGATCACTGCTTTTTCAGCATTGGAAAGCGTAAAGAGTATCATTTTCAGTTCCGATTCCGTCAGGCACTTGAGAGTCCATGACTTCAAGGGATTGTGAACGCTCCACTCTCGAGGTAATAGCATTGCAAAAGAACTCAGTAGTTGTTTCATAATATTATTTTAAACAGCTTTTCTTTATATATCCCGATGAGTCAGATCCACTCATCACTTGTAGCCACTGCTTGGCTTTATCTTGTGCTCCAAAGACCACTTCAATTTTTGAACCCTTTTTCCTTTGACCAAGATTTTTACCTTCGCCACTTTCTAACTCTTTTAGTGGGCAATCTTTAACCAGCACCGCAGTGACGACTTTTGCAGAGCTGGTTTGCGAAGCGGCCATGGAGCGCGCAAAGACTCCCGCCGCCTCCGCCTTGAGTTTGTCCGTCTCTAGGCGAATTTCTTCAGTTTCTTTTTCCGTCTTTGCAGATTCTGCACGCATCTTCTGCTCCTCGCTGCCCCGCTTGGCCTCCTCAACAGCACGAGCGAGTCTCTCTCGCTCGGCCTTGATCTTCTCGGCCTCGGCCCTGTTACGTGCAAGTTCGGCTTCCCAACGTTCTTTCTCCGCTTGAAAATCAGCCTCAGCTTTTTTTAGTCTAGACATTTCAATTTGATTGGTGGCGATTTCTTTTTGTAGATTCATTTTCTCTTTTTCAAAAGCAATTCTCTGTTCGCCGAGATCTTTACGAAGTTCACCCTCACGCTTTTTTGCGCTGACGGCACTGTCTTTCTCTTTCTCAGCCTGTTTCTGAGCTTCCTTCTGACCATCTTTCTGGGTCTTTAGACTTTCTTCGAGATCTTTAAGAGTCTTTTCATTGACAGCCGCCTGCTCTTTTAACTTTGTTAATTCGGCTTTGAGTCTTTCCCTGTCGACCTGTACTTTTGAAAGCTCGGCCTGAGTTCGAGCTTGCGCCGCCGCACTCTGAGCCTGCGCCTTTTGCAGCTCCAACTTCTCTCGTTGAACATCAGCTTCATACTTTTTCAAATCAAGATTGGCCTTTTCCGACTCGCGCTGGGCTTTTGCCGTGTCCTCTTGCGACTTTGCCACCTGCTTTTCGAGGTCTTTTAGCTCATCCTTCTTTTTATCGGCGGCCTTCTGTGCGGTTTTTCGCTCCTCTTCAGCCTGCCTTCGCGCTTTTTGCATCTCCTCAATCTTTACCTTGCTTTTTGAAATCAGCTCTTCCGCCCGCTTCTGCTCCTCTTGGGCTTTGATTTTTTCTTTTTCATGACCGGCAATTTCAAGGTTGGCCTTTGCTGTGTCTTTCTCGGCCTCGGCTTGATCTCGCTTTGATTCCTCTTCCAATTTTTTTGCTTTTTCAATGGCGGAGCGAGCCTCAGATCGCGCCTTGTCTCGCCGTCGCTGTTCTTCCTCTAAGCGCTTTTTTGCCTCTTGCGCTTCGGCCTTGGCGGCTGCCGCATCTGCTTGGGCCTCTTCCGCTTCGACCTGCATGGAGTTTTGTGCTTTGAGCAAAGGTGAGTGAAATATCAGTGAAGTCGCAAAGAAGATGATCAAGATGATTCGCATAGAACTTTCCCTCTTTTGATGAACAATTTTTTCAACAAGCTATATAATTAATCTTGAGGGATGCTAATCAGAAAGACAATCCTGGCCCTAGACAAAAAAAAAACAAAAGAAAAAAAAAACAACCAAACTAAAAAGAA
>CAYMBJ010000009.1:0-75652 GCA_964388665.1 uncultured Pseudobdellovibrionaceae bacterium
CAAAGTCGCTTGGTAATTACACCGACAGTTTCCCTTGGTAATGACACTACTGCAAATAAAGCGCTCGTGTTTTGTCCGCAGTCGGCAAAAAATTAGGCACACTTCCCAGTTTAATGTGGAATTCAGAGCCAGGGGGAAATGTCATCCATATCTGCCCCTTCGATCAAGTATCTTTTTTTACTGGCTTGGATAGCCAGCATTGAAATACTTACGCTCTACTGAAAATCGTTTGCGAGTTTGTCAGAAACTCGCTTCATTTTGTGCTCTTTTCGAAGTGCCTCTCTGTTCTTTTGGTTCTCTTGCCACTCTTTGCTTATAAAATTTGTTATTCTATTGAGGTGTTCTGGATCATTGCATGTGTAGAGAGACGGAAAGGTCTTAACCGCAGCTTCAGGCTCTCCTTTTGGATCAACAACATTTCGACTTTGAGTCAACAGACCTACGGCAATAAAGTTACCTATATCAGCCACCCGATCTAAATCCACTCCTTTTGACTTTAGGGTGAGCAGTTCCTCTTTTTGGGATAAAGATGAGGGTGTAATGAAACCCTTTTTTAAGTCTTCACAGTTACTTGTGATTGTGTTTTGAAAGGCTGACTTTACAAACTCTGCAATCTTCATTGTGAAGTCTTTCAGATTTTCTTTTTCTTTTGGAACCAGTGAGAAGGTCTTGGCTATACTGCTGGTCTGAGTGGAATCTTGAGGCAGTTTTTCATATTTATCTGAATATCCCAGTGCATCTAGATAGGAGGTTTCGCCGTAGACTGGCTTTCCATCAACGACGACAAGATTGATGTCCCTTTCGTTTGCCATGCGCACCAGATTTGCAAACGGATT
Organism: uncultured Pseudobdellovibrionaceae bacterium; assembly: GCA_964388665.1. GTDB lineage: Bacteria > Bdellovibrionota > Bdellovibrionia > Bdellovibrionales > Bdellovibrionaceae > CALCCV01. Next base: position 837 of record CAYMBJ010000009.1, read on the forward strand.
GTCGGTCTTTTTTGTAACCACGATCACTGAGGCCATGGTATTGGGTGCAATTCGCCCCACGCCAGCCTCGACAACTTTGCCTTTCTTATCCAATTCAATTTCCCAGTGGCGAATCAAGCGCGCCGGGTACTCCGTCATGGTTTTAAATAGAAACTCGTCCACATTCAAGGGTTGGCGTCTTCCGGATGAATCTGGAACGGGATCCAAAAGTCCGGAGATCGTCGTATCTCCATTTTTTTCAATCTTCTCCAGGTACTCAAGAGCAATTTTTACCTCTTCCAGCACTGACTTAGTCCCAGTTGGAACCCAATCTGAACCCAGAGCAACAATGACTCCGGCTTTATTGGCCGCCTGAATATTTAATGTTTCTCCATAAAGAATCAAATTGGAAAATGGCGACCAAATGAGACCCATTTTCTTATTGGCCATTGTTGCAAATTCATTATCAGGAATTCCCACTCCATGTACAAAGTTCAGCGGCACTTCGTTCTCGTCGAGAAAGCCAAACAGCTTTAGAATTTCAAACTCTTTTTTATTGAAATCATTGTTCCGCGCCCCTTCGGCCAAGTGAGCAATGACTGCAGATTGACGAGGATTCGGACGCAAATTTTTTATTTTTCCAGCAATGGGAGGATGTATAAAATAGACGTAGCGAATAAACCCATCCGGCAATTCTCCATTGGTGCACTTTTCTAAAAGAAAATCCTTGTCTTTGAGCTTTTTAAGGTCATCTTCCAGAACTCCAGCAGGAGTTACATCAAGACCGGGGCAAAGCTCGTTGACTTTTGCAGCCAATGCTTTTGCATAGGAGCCTCCCGGTTTTTCGATGTCTTTTTTTAAGTGCTTCCAGACAAAGTCCATTTCATTGGGGGCCAACAGATCGGTAGGCGCTTGCACTCCCACTTTTTTTGAAATAAACGATCCAGCCTCTTCAACTCTTTGTATTGCAAAATCGCTTACGCAACTGCTTGGACCTTGTAAGTAGGTGGTTCCAAGAATCATCGCCTGTAGCTCAGACCAACGAAAAGCAGCACAATCGTAGCTGTCGCTAAAACCAATCCATGGATTCATATTTCCCGATACAGCATCTTTGTATCCAGACCACTGTCGCCATTCGTAGCGACTGCCAAACTGACCTTTTGCGTTGCCCCAGACCCCAAGATTGTTTTGTTTGGTGTGATTGTGGAGATCAATTAGACCAGGATAAATAACATCGTAGTCTGCACTGCCCCGTTTTAAAATCAATACACCCTCAGCGTCAGAGAGAGTCGAAACATTTGCGGCATCAATAGTATTAATTTCTTTTATAAGTCGTTGGTCCATGCGAACAAATCCCAAATAGACTCGATTTTTGTCTTTACTTAGGTACTCTCCAGGAATGTTTCCGACGATTGTGAAGGCCGGGGCCTGAAGCGCTCCGAATACGACTAGGGCTTGTACTATTATTCTCATTTTCATAGATTGCTCCACGCTGCGATTTTTTACTGCATTATATAGTTGATTGCCAGGTAGGAATATTGGACCAAATTCACCTGTTGAAGAGAGTTGTCGACCCCCTCAATCTCGCCACTTTCAATGAGATCTGGATTTTCAAAATACTTATGCGACTTCCAAGCACTTGAATGGAACCTTGACTGAAGTCTCATCGGATCAAATTGACCTGATGGTCTGTACTCGCCCGCCAAATTGTTCTGGTAGGCACTCCACGCAAGGCGAAGATCATTGGCAAGTTCCGTTCGTAAATCCGATGTGACTTGCATGATTTGGGATGGTGGGTTTCTCTGTATCTCCATCAATTTGGCATAATAGCTCACACCCTGGTTGTAGAGAACTCGCAGGCACCTTTCGACCATTCGAATTCTCGCTCTCTGATTAGCAATTGAGACCTGTGTCTGAAAGTTCTGAATAGATTCGTGATTGCTCAGAAAAGAAGAATCAAACTCCTGTACTATTTCTCGGATGGATTGCACTCTTCTTTTGGCATCAGCACTCAATTCACGATAAATTTTCAATCGCTTGGCCTCTTGAACTAAATCCATTGTGAGTGTTGCCAGTCGCACAAGATACAAAATCTCTTTGTCCGTGTCACCAAGCTCAATACCGAGACCTCCGGTGTTTGCTCCAGCTGATCTTGCTTTAGATTTGTTGACTCCACTGGTGACTAAATCCTGTAAAGGCGACCAGGCTTTGACCTGCAAATCTTTTTGAGCGGCCGGTGTGGCTGCTGCGACTTCGCGAAGCCGTACAAGCGCCTTGCTGACCTCGTCGTTAAAGTGAAATGCCAAATAGTATGCGGGATTTCCTGTTGGATCGAGGACAGCAAGCAGTTCACTGACTTCTTGATTTAAGACCTCAAGGCGAGCCCCTAAATCATAGTCTGCCATGTCCTTCACATTTGCCGGCGTTCGAAATTTTGAAGTTGACTTTTGTGTCACAAAAATCTGCGGGTATGGAAATAGGATGGGAGCTGTCAATGCGGCACTCTCAGAATTTGATATTGGAGTGAGCGGTTCTGTTATGGTTTGCCTAGAAGTGCAAGCGCAGAGTTGCAAAATGCAAAGAGCCAATATTCTCAAATTGAAAGCGGCATTGGCTGACCTTAAAAGTGCACTCACTCTGGGCTCCTCACCTAATTTTATGGAATTAGTTTTAGATTCATCTCTACCTATTAAAGTTGAGCACAGACTGTTTCGCCACCATCTTTGGTCTAGTTTTTGGTTTTATTTTGGCGATGAAATTTCCGATGGCAACTTGAAAAAAAAGGGCCATCACAGTGATGTGACGGCCCAATCAAAAATTGAATCTTGCGAAATCTGTTAGCCAGCGCTATGCAGCTGCTGATGGCGACTTGGTCTTTTTTTGATCTTTGCCTCGCGCAGGCTTTCGACCCTGCTTATCGCCACGGTCAAAGGCGACTGCAAAGACTTCGTCCAAGTTCTCCACGACTATGTAGTTCATCTTATCTTTAAAGACCTTCGGAATGTCCTGAAGATCCTTTTGATTCGCTAGTGGCAAAATCACTGTACTAATCCCTTGATTGAGAGCAGCGAGACACTTTTCCCGAATTCCACCGACAGGCAACACTCGACCTTGCAAGGTCACCTCACCTGTCATTGCGATGTCGTGACGCACAGGCGTGTCCGTCATCAGAGAAACGAGTGCGGTCGCCAAAGTGATTCCAGCAGATGGGCCATCTTTTGGAATCGCGCCAGCAGGCAAGTGGACGTGAATATCAAACTTCTCAAAAAAATCTTCCTGTATTCCTAGTTCGTCCATATGAGCTTTGGAGTAGGACATCGCCGCGTGCGCTGATTCCTTCATCACGTCTCCGAGCTGCCCGGTCAACGAAAGAGCCCCTTTGCCCTTCATCTTTAAGGCTTCGACATGGAGAACTTCGCCTCCAGCTTGAGTCCAGGCCAAACCTTGGACCACTCCCACCTGAGAGTCGGCAAGTTTGTCTTCGCGCATGAATCTCGGAGGACCAAGCAACTCCGGTACACTGTGCTCATTGACCTCGACAAATTCATTTTCGCCCATCACCACCATCTTGGCCACTTTTCGACAGATCGAGCCGATTTCTCGCTCTAGGTTTCGCAAACCTGCTTCTCTTGTATAGCCGCCAATCAAGTACTTGATGCCGTCGTCTGTAAAAGAAATGTTCTTTTCAGTAATTCCGTTAGATTCAATTTGACGCTTGATCAAATGTTTCCTGGAGATAAACAGTTTGTCATTCTCGGTGTAACCAGGAATCTGAATGATCTCCATTCGATCTCTCAAAGCTGGTGGAATATTGTCCAATACATTGGCTGTCGCGATGAACAACACATTGCTCAAGTTGAAATCTACATTGAGGTAGTTGTCTCTAAAGGTTGCATTCTGTTCTGGGTCAAGAACCTCAAGCATCGCTGCTGATGGATCACCTCTAAAATCACTTCCCAATTTGTCAATTTCATCCAAAACGATCACTGGATTGTTTGTCTTTACTTGACGTAGTGCTTGTATCACTTTGCCGGGCATCGCACCGACATAGGTTCTTCGGTGCCCGCGGATCTCAGCTTCATCTTTTACACCACCCAAGGCGACACGAAAGTACTCACGATTCATGGCGCGAGCAATGGATTTACCAAGGCTCGTCTTACCAACTCCCGGAGGACCAGCAAAACAAAGGATTGGGCCCTTCATTGAGTCTTTTAGTTTTCTCACCGCTAAAAACTCCAGGACACGATCTTTGGCTTTGGCCAGTTCATAGTGATCTTCATCCAGAATTTCTTTAGATCGCATCAAATCGATGGAGTCGTCAGATTTTTTATTCCAAGGTAGATCAACGATCCAGTCCAAATAGGTCCTGACCATTGTTGCCTCTGAAGCATCGGGGTGCATTCTCTCTAAACGGCCGAGCTGCTTGAGTGCTTCTGTCTCCACAGCCGGTGGCATTCCAGAATTCACGACCTTATCGCGAAGTTCATCAATCTCTTCGGACTTGGAGTCTCCCTCGCCCAATTCACTCTTTATAGCTTTCATTTGTTCGCGTAAATAATGTTCACGCTGATTTTTAGCGCCATCTTCGCGCTGACTACCTTTGACCTTGGATTGCATCTGCAGCAGTTGCAACTCTTGCTGTAAAAAATCGATAACGATTTTTAGTCGCTCTTTAGTGTTGTCAGTTTCTAACACCCTTTGGATGTCAGGAACTTTCAACTCCAAATTGCTAGCAATGAGGTCGGCTATTCGCCCTGGCTCTTTGACATCGTCTAATACCAACAAAATGTCTGGTGAAAGATTTTTACCAAGCGCAATCATTTTTTCAATGAATTGCTTCGAGGTCCTCACCATGGCTTCAAGTTCAACATCCTGCTGAATGGGATTTTGATCCTGAATGCGTTCCACCGAAACTTCAAAACTTGGAGCTGTTTTAACGAAGTTGGTGATCTTTGCCTTTGCCTGGCCCTGAATCAAAATTTTGATTCTGCCATCTGACAAACGTCGCATTCGCATGATCATTGCCACTGTGCCCACCGAGTAGATGGACTCAGCTGTAGGGTTTTCTTCGGCATGATCCTTTTGGGAAGCTAAAAAAATCAGTCGATTTTTTGCAAGTGCTTCCTCAACTGATCGAATTGAAGTCTCTCTTCCTACAAACAGGGGAATGATCATGTAGGGAAAGACCACAATGTCCCGAACGGGCAACATTGGTAGAGATTGGGGGATTTCCAGTGTTTTGTCATCAAAACTCATACAGCTCCTCCGCTAAGGCGGATATTGTGTTCTACACATAGATTCGGTCGTCTTCATCGATCCCTTGAATAAATCTTTCTGGACTAATGAATGAATTTGCCTTTGTTTTTTGAAAATTCAACTATAGCCGTGGGGTTCAATGTCCAAATCTGCCGATCCTTAGTCGCATGAAGAACAAAATAAATGGAAAAATAAAAATAATTATTCGTACCTGCGGCCTTGTTCTGACCTGCTTGTCCATTGTTTGCGGTTGCGCCTCCGACTCCAGTCAGAGGCAAGTTCAGATAAAAACCGAGGACTTTAGTATAACTCCACAAGGAGTGATGATAAAGAATCGTAAGCCAGCAGATAAAAACGATGAAGAAGAATTGCAAATTGGCAACAATGGCAAAGTGAAAGTGAAATCAGGAAAAGGCAAAGATGCCTATTCCATTGAGGTCGACAAGAATAAGGGTGGGGTGATCATAGACACCCGCGACATTGATATTAAATATTAGGAATTCGCTGAATACAGCGATCGAGCTACTGCATAGGTCGAGATATGGTTTCTTGCTCTTCCATACAGTCAATACAAAGATGAGTAAAAGGGCGTGCCTGAAGGCGTTTCACGGCAATATCGGCGCCACAGGATTCACACTCTGTATATTTGCCAGCTTCTAAACGACTCAGGGCCTTTTCTATCATGAGCAAGGCTGCACGATCTCTCTCGTGCAAATAGATCGAAAGCTCATTGGACTGGTCCAAAGAAGCCACTTCGGCCTCGTCCGTCATATCTTGATTTACCAAGATCTTTTCATTTCGAAATTCGCTCACTTTATTTAAGATTTCACTCTTGTGCGATAACAAATTTTCTTTAAGCGTCGTCAATTCAAGATCTAGAAATTCGGCTGATTTCACTGATTTACCCCCTAGATGATTTCTACCGAACGAGATCGCCATATTACGGTTGAACATCGCTCTGTCATCAAAAAAGTGAACAGTGTTTCAATTATACGCAGAAATCATTGTTTTATTTCGCACCTCAAAAAAATTTAAGATTCTGAGTCGCTCGATTTTTGCGTCAATTTTATATCTGCCATAAGCGTCCGTTTGGCCTCACATCATACAATTGAAGAGTGCACCTTTTAGAAGCGCACAGCCTGTGTCATGCGCTCGTGAATTTCTGCGCCTTCAGTACTGAATCGAGTCCACGGAATGCTGAGCAAGCGTTTTTCTTCGATCCACTCTGCCGTTTCCTCGCAAATTCCGTATTGTCCGCGTTCGATCTTTGCCAGTGCCAACTCAATTTCTAACAATTGCGTTCGCAGTCGCGAAATGTGCGACAAGGCTTGGGTCTCATTGAGTTGATCCGCAAGTAGATCGGCCTCATCACGCACCTGAGGTTCGCTGCGCAGGCTACGTGAGAGCGTCATGACACGATTTAAGATGTTTCCTTTGGCATTCAATAATAAAAATCTGCACTCTTGTATTCTCTTTTCATTAAGCATAATGAAAACCCTCCTCTGTAGGTAAGAGGCTCGACTAGCCATCAGTCGGTTAATGAAAGTGAAATATAATTAAAAAAATCTGAGAGATGTTAATTCCAAGTCACTCGGTATTGGCGCGCGAGACCCGCTCGTGCCTATTTGGTCAGAGGTCTGATATTGCCATTAAATAGCGTGTAGGTCATCATTGGGCGCTGCAGAGTTCGGCTAGGTCCCATTTGCATGAGTCCGACGGATCCTTGGAGATCCTTTACTGTTCGCAACTTATCAGAAAGAGACTTGCGTGAGCGAGCGCCTTGAGACTCGATCGCCTCGGCCAAAAGCAGGCCTGCATCATAGGCTTGAGCCTCAATGATCGTAGGCTCCTCGCCATAGATTTGTCTAAATTCCTTGGCAAACTTTGACTGGGCCAAATCCTCACGAGGAGAGTCTACGAAGAGAATTGAATCTTTAAAGTTTCCAGCTCGTCGGCTGAGATCTGAATTGTTCCACAAGTTGGTACCAAGAAGTTTTACGTTCCTCACTCCTGCAAGTGACAAGAAAGCAGCAATCTGCCCCATGGCTTTGGTGCTATCAGGCACAAAAATCGCATCAAAGTCTTGAATAGCATCCAAAACATCTTCTTCTGTATGCTCACGGGTCTTCTTCTTTTCTTTTTTCTGCTTCTCTTCTATTTCTTTGGAGCGATACTTATATTCCTCCATGCGAGCCTCGATATAAAACTTTCCCACCAGACGTTGAGCTACGTAGCGAAAATCTGTTTGCCGAGGATCGTAGGTCTGCACAGAGGTAATTGCTCCACCCCGGCCCATGACTTCGTCCCAAAAGGCATTAGCGAACTCAACTCCATAGGGATCGTTTGGATAGACAATTGCAAATTTTCGCATACCGCTGGCAAATGCAGTCCGGACCAATTGCCGCACCTGCAGCTCTGTTGAAATAGAATTTGCAAACACATAAGGTCCGACCTCTGTCACTGAAGACTTTTGCGAGAGAGTGATCGAAGGAATTCCCAAGCTATTGGCCTTGGTCGCCACCACTGGCGCAGTTCGACTCAGTAGACTGCCGACGATGCCTATCACTTTGTCTTGCACCAAAAGTTTCTGTACACCATTGGCGGCAAGCTCTGCATTGCCCTCACTGTCAACAACACTCAATTGAAATTTTGCCTTAGGTTGGTGAAGACCCAAGCCCATTTGCAATCCACGTAGGGCCTTTTGGCCGATACTGCCATTTCTACCACTCAGTGGCAAAATCGTACCGACAGAATAAGGATCCACTTCTTCAATGGCTTTCAGTTGATCCAAATAGGGCTTAGCTTGCGAGGCCAAATCGCTTTCAGGCACCAGTGACATAACTCCAGAAAAATACTTTTGAGCAGAATCAAAATCTCGGCGCTCAAACGCCTTTTCACCCAAAATAAATCGAGCAAAGGCCCTGATGTTGCCAAAATCAGAATCACCAGCAACCTCCTCAAGCTCTTTGTAAGAAAGCTTTTGAGAAGTGAGATTCATCGCACGAGCGATCATTTCTTGTTTTTTTTGCTCTGAATTCTGCAAATCGGCCAAATTCAAATGCAAGAGAATGATCTTAATCCAGTCGCCGTCTCTTTCTGCCTGAAGCATTTCGTTATATATCTCTTGCGATTCGGACTGCTGCTCAGTTTGTGGCGGCGGCGGTGGCAAGAGGGATGGACCTCCGTCTTGAGTCTGTGATTCTGGACCAGCTATCTGAGCACCGCCTTGAGACACAGGCGCGGTTGCAGATCGTTTGCTTCGAGAGGTGCAACCTAAGAACCCCATCAGAAGAGTTAAAATTACTGCAATATGGGCAATATTTGAGAAATGCTTCAAGATCGTTGAAAAGTAAAATGCCGCGAACTTTATATCTTTACGCAAATTTCCCTCGCAGAAAAAAATCGATGTCCCCAAAAAATCATCCAATGGGTTGCTTGTCTACCAAGTTCATCTTTTTACATTGAAAGACCACTGGCTTATTTTCTGTTTTTCACCATCTGTGAAACTTTATCACGATAAGCTTTAACTAGGGGAGTGTCTTCTTTATTTTTCGCAAGTTCTTCAACAAGCTCCTTTTGCTTTCCCGACACATGGGAAGGCGTGTCTACGAGCACACGCACCAGCATATCACCAGACACACCTGAAGTGCCTACTTTTGGAAAACCTTTGGCTCGCAAGCGAAATGTCTGCCCAGAATGTGTACCTGCCGGAACACGGATCAGGGCTTTTCCAGTTAAGGTGGGCACTTCAATGCTAGTGCCAAGAATGGCATCAGTGAAAGAGATCGGCAGATCCATAAGCAGATCATCCTCTTCACGCTTAAACAAAGGGTGATCTTGAATTTGTATAAGTACAAACAGGTCACCAGCGATGCCGCCTCCCAAAGGAGTGTCACCTTCTCCTGCTAATTTTAATTTTTGACCATTCTTGACGCCAGCAGGAATATTTACAGAAAGTTTTGCGGTCTCATCCTTGCCATCGCGCTGACGAATGAAAGAAATGACCTTCTCCGTGCCAAGGGCGACATCTTCTAGAGGAATTGACAGAGTGTAACGCAAATCACTGCCGCGGCTGCGCTGTCGAGCGCCTCCTCGAGCCGCGCCGGGCCCGCCCCGTGCTCCAGATCTCTGGCCAAAAATATCGCCAAACACATCACCAAAAATATCTTGAAGAGGATCTCCACCCTGACCAAAGTTGGCTCTTCCGCCATATCCTTCGCGAGAAAAACCACCACCAAAGCCGCCTGGGCCACCAAAGCCGCCTTGCTGAGAAAAACCCCCAAAGCCTCCCTGCGCCCCAGCGTGTCCAAACTGATCATACATCTTCCGCTTTTCTGCGTCGCTCAAGACTTCATAAGCTTCGGAGAGTTCTTTAAATTTGTCTTCGGCCTTTTTATCATCTGGATTTTTATCCGGATGCCATTTCATCGCGAGCTTGCGATAGGCCTTCTTGATCTCATCTTCAGATGCTTTTCTCTCAACACCTAAAACAGAATAATAATCTTTTTTAGACAATGAAACCTCACCCCTCTTTGGCAACAACGACTTGAGCCGGGCGAATCACCCGATCATGAAGTTTGTAGGCACGCTGATGCACACGCAATATGTGTCCAGGTGGAATCTCTTTTGACGGCTCAGCGCCAACTGCCTCATGAACGCTAGGGTCAAAGGCCCCTTGTGCCGGAACTTCAACAACGTCATTCTTTGCCAATACATTTTTCAATTCACTGGCCGTCATTTCAACCCCTTGAGCAAAGGTCTTGTAGTTTTCTGCAGTGATTTTAACTTGCATCGCTCTTTCGAAGTTATCAATGACCGAAAGCAAATCTCGGACTAAACTCTCAGCGCCAAACTTTCGCGCTTCTGCACGATCTTTAGCGGCATGCCTTCTGTAGGTGTCAAATTCCGCTTTCAAATAGAGCAATTCATTTTTATATTTTTCCGCTTCCTCTTTGGCCTTTTCCAATTCAGTATTTCCCGCTTGGTCAGCCTTACCATTCAGATCGGCAATATCAGCCATTGCCGCATTCATGTCTTCACTCTTGGAATCACTCTTGGCACCTTTGGCATCCTTAGTTGATTCATTCACTCTATCAGCATCGTGAGAGTTTGACTTGTCACTCACTCTTCCTCCTCTGTTCTCATTTTCGCTTATTCACTTTTCATTATGCATAATTCATAATTCATAATCATAATTCAGTAATCGCTATCTCATCATTCAAAAATGTCAGCTCTTCAAAAACTCGATTGCTCAGCAGTATTCCTGCGCGGCTCAAGACTGCTCTGCCTTGGTCTTGAACAATAAGCTGACGCTCTTGCAAAAGACTGAGGCGTGATTGCACAGAGTCAAGCTCGTCCTGACCAAATTTTTCTAGCACTTTAGTCAGCTCAAGACCAGAGGACTTTCGCAATGAGATCATGCAAAAGTCCGTCAAACTCTGCGCTTTGGAAAGCTTTTCCAGTTGTCCCTCAGGAGGCTCCAACCCCTTCTCTATCTGCTCTGTGTAAACCTGCATATTTTTTGGATTCCAAAATCGGCGCCCCCAAGCCTCCAAACCAGGACCCGGAAGATAGGAGTGGCTCGACAGCCCAACACCCCAGTACCCATCATCGTTCCAATAGAGCATGTTGTGGCGGCTCTCAAAACCGGGCCTGGCATAATTGGAGATCTCGTATTGCGCATAACCGTATTGCGTTAGTTTTTCGTGAATAAGCTCAAACATTTCAACCTGCAGGCTTTCGGAGAGGGCAAATTGAGTCAGGGGATGCGATTCGGGCACCGTCAAACAGTAGGGGCTGACATGATGAGGGCAAATCTCCAAAACCTTATTCAGATCGCGCTCCAAGTCTGCCAAGGTTTGCTGTGGTAGAGCAAAAAGCAAATCAAAAGAAAAATTAATCTTATATTTGCTAATAAGAGCCAGCGTCTCGACGGTGTCACGACTGGAGTGCTGCCTTTGCACGGCCTTCAGTTTGCTGTCATCAAAAGTCTGCGCTCCTACACTGAATCGATTCACACCAATGGCGAGGTATTCTTCAATTTTTTGTTCAGTCAAGGTTGCTGGATTGATCTCTATGGTGATTTCGGTCTGCGAAGTCCTGTCAAAACCGAGCGCTCTCAACTGCTCAATGACGCTCCCTAACAGCTCTGGTTCCACCAAACTTGGCGTGCCACCGCCAAAATAAATCGTATCCAATCTTTGTTTAGGAAAATATCTTTGCCTTAGGACTATCTCTTCCTTCAAAATTGAGATGTACTGTTGCGGAGCCAAAGTTGTCCCCACTACATAGGTGGCGAAATCGCAATAACTGCAGCGCTGCAAACAATAGGGGATATGAACATAGACACCAAAAGCCATGGAGGCATTCCTAAATGAAGACAGCAAAATTTCAACTGAAAAATGGAATGGATGTATTGATTATCGAAAGCCAAAAATCTCCTGTGGTCTCCGTGCAGATGTGGGTGAAAAACGGCAGCGCTGACGAAACCAAGGGCGAAGAGGGCCTGTCTCACTTTGTAGAGCATTTGGTGTTTAAAGGCTCCAAAAAGTACGGTCCTGGTGAGATCGCCAATGTCGTAGAGGCTCATGGCGGCGAATTGAATGCCTACACCTCCTTTGATCAGACTGTTTTTTATGTGACCATGGCCAAGCAAAACAAGGCTCTCGCACTGGATGTGGTCTCGCAAATGATGGGTTATCCAAAATTTGATGACACCGAAGTCAATTCTGAGCGTGATGTGGTGATTGAAGAGATCAAACGCGGGCTAGATTCACCCTTCCGCACAGCCTCGCAACTCCTGTTTGAATCTGCCTACAAGGCCCATCCCTATCGTATCCCGGTCATTGGTTACGACAAAAACATTCGCAAAACGCCGGTGAAAAAGATCAAAGAATTCTATGCTAAGCGCTACTCACCCAAAAACATGTTTTTGATTGTTGCTGGAGACGTGAATGCCAAAGAAATTAAAGGCGAGATATCCAAGGCCTTCGCCGCGATCCCCCAGACCAAAATCTCTGTGGTTCGACGCAAGAAAGAACCAAAACAGCTAAAACCCGTGCTGAAGACTCTCGAAAACGAGTTTCAACAATCCATCCTTTATCTTGCGTTTCGCACACCCCAAATCAAACACAAAGACATGCCCGCACTCGAATTGCTCTCGATGTGCCTCGGGCAAGGGGACAGCTCGCGGCTCACGATGAAAATGAGAGTGGAAAAGGCCATCGTCAATGGCGTCGGCTGTTCACTTTTTGCCCAGCAGGACTCTGGCTTGTTTATAATTTCTGCACAACTCGACAAGATCAATTTAGAAACAGCCCTGAGCGAACTCTCTCGTGAACTCAAGAGAACCAAGACAGAGCTCTTTGACGAGCACGAAATCAATCGCGCCAAGCTTGCCTTTTCAATTGACGAATTTTACACCTCCGAGACTGTCGATGGCTTGGCTCGCAGAGCCGGCAGCTTGCAGTTTTATATGGATGACTACAAATACTTTGAAAAGCACATTAAACTCATTGCCAAACTAAAAGCTCCAGACTTGCAGGCCGTTGCCAAAAAATATTTAAAACAAGAAAATCTGGTGGCATCCCTCATGACCAATGAGAAAAAGTCTATCGCAGATGCCCAGCTAAAGCGCTTTCTCAAAGACTTCTCGAAAGTAGAAAAGACTGCTCCTGCAAAAAAAGGTGCGACAAAGAAAGCCAAGCGTCCCAAAGAGCGCGCCATTAGCTTTTCAAAACTCAAACCGCATTTGATCACAGAGAGCCTCAATGTTCACCGCGAGAGCATTGCGGGTCTACCAGTGTTTTTTGTGCCGCTACGGGGCCTGCCAACTGTAAGTTTGCGTTGGGGGTTCTTAGGTGGACTGCGGGTGGAAACTGAAAAAACTGTTGGCGTTTCCGAATTGTTTTCTCGCGTATGGGTTGCCGATACCGATAAATTTACCGAAAGCCAGCTATTGAGCCATCTGGACAAACACAATATTAGTCTTTCAGCATTTGCGGGCCGCAACTCTATTGGACTATCGATGGACTATTTGTCGCCTTTTAGTGATGCGGCTCTAGAGGCCTTTGAGTCTGTCCTTCTCAAGCCTCACCTCACGCCCGAAGTGACCGAGAGGGAAAAAGGAATTCAGCTAAATCAGATCAAGTCCCAGGTCGACAACCCCTCCACTCAGTGCTTTATACAATTTCATGAAATGATCTTTAAAAATTCGCCACTGCAGTGGAATCCTATCGGAAACGCAAAAACCCTCGCAGCGGTCGATAGTAAGAGTTTGCATGATTACCACAAGTCCTGGATCACCAAGAATAACTCTGTGGCAGTGATCGTTGGCGATTTTGATCAAGCCATGATGAAGGAAAAATTTGAACATTTGATTCATCATTTGCCCCATAACCAATTGAAGATCGACACAAAACCACCAGAACCCCTCATCATGAATGCAACCGGATATATTGAAGCAAAAAAGGAGCAGTCTCACGTGATCCTGGCCCACCGTGGCCTGACGCTCAATGATCCGCGCCGTTTTGCTCTTAAAATTATGACCTCTATTCTTTCCGGTCAGGGTGGACGACTGTTTATCGAATTGCGCGATAAAAATTCGCTGGCCTATTCCGTCAGCCCAGTGAAACTCGATGGCATTGAAACCGGTTACTATGGCGCCTATATAGGCTGCTCTCCAGAAAAAGTATCCAAGGCCATTTCTATGTTGCGACAAGAGCATCAAAAGCTGGTCGACACCAAAGTTCCCGAATTGGAATTGAAGCGAGCAAAGGAGTATTTGGTGGGCCGGCAGGCCATTGAGCTCCAGCGAAAGTCATCGATTGCGGGTGGAATTCTATTTGAAGAGATATATGGAAACTCATATCAGCAGCTTTTTGATCTAAAGGACAGCTTAGAAAAGGTTACGGCCAAGGACATTCAAGAGCTGGCGCACTTTATCTTTTCACAACCTGAGGTCATCAGTGTTGTGGGTCCACAGAATCCATTTAAGGAGCAGAGTCGCGCGATGTAGAATTGCGCGCTTTGCAACTTCACAAAAAAATGCAGAACGTTTCAATACGAAACGTTTCACGGCGCAATGTTGCGACCACCTCTACTATGGTCGCCAGTACCAAAATCATATCTTATAGCAGTGATATACGTTTTCTAATGTCACTCGACTTTTTGGCTAGATTCGGAGCTAATTTACTAATTTTTCAGGGCAATACTGCCGATCTAAATGCTATAATTTAAGCATATGCCCTACTTGAGCTGTCTGGCTTTAGAACTGGGGCGGTGATTACTAACAGTGAGGATCTGTAAAGCTTTATGTCAGGCACTTTTATTGTAGACTCAAAAAGTTTTTTTACTGAGCTCTTAGACAAAGGGTTTTCGAAACGCAAGGTCTCAGCCAATCCCGCGGTGAAAATCTATATGGCCGACCTACTGTCCTATTATCTCGATGCGAAAAATCTTTTTGATTACGAGAACAAAGAAGACAGTGGTCAACGTCCGCTGAAGACTTTGGCTGAAATCTATTTGACTGCCAATCAATCTGAGCCCGCAAAAAAGGCGGACATGTTAAAGCGCATGGCCGATCGCTGCCTTTACATGACAGGATTCTTTGGCGACTCCTTTCAAAGAAAGATCATTGATGTTGATTACTATTGCAGCATGGGCGAAACCGCGTACGCGGACCTTGCTAGCACCACTCGCGAGGATTTTCTCGCCTCCACCTACAGCACTTTTTCAAAGCGCTTTGTGGAGTTTGTTGATGTACTGACTTTTGTCGCGCAGGACACAGCCTTTGGCACCAATCGCGATGTCCTTCGCCTCTATGAACGGTACCTAAAGACTGGGTCCGTGTTGGCGCGGGAGCAGCTCATCAATCTTGGCGTCATCACCTTTCAGAAAGATGGAACATCAGGCACGGGCTACAAGAGTTAGTTTGATTGGCGACTCAACTGCTTGGTTTCTGATTTGCTTCGTGACTGTGCGCTTGAGCTAATATAGCATCAAAGAATGTTAGGTCTTGGATGGTCGGAAACAGTCGTCATACTGATTTTGGGATTGATTGTGATTGGTCCTAAGCAACTTCCCGAAGTGGCAAAGAGCATTGCCAAATTTATTAATGAACTCAAGCGCACCACCAATAGCATTAAAAATGAATTTTCTGATGTGGGCATGAATGATCTCTTCAAAGACAATCCTATGGACCCGCCATCGCAACCCCATCAACAGCTTCAACATGATGAGCACGCCATTGAGCATCACGATCATGATCATGATCACCATTTTGATGACAGCGATGATTTCCACCATAGCCATCATCACGACGATCCTCATCAAGACGGGGATCAATTGGCCTTTGATATAAGTGAGACGAATGAAGACCATAGCACAGTGGTGACTGAACAGACTGCTGAAAATGTCACTGATCATTCGCCCTTGGTCACACCCGAAGACAGCAGCGATGGCACTCCAGAAAAAAAGAAGTACAATGGCTGACACTACCACCGATGAAAAGAACCTCACTCTAACAGATCATTTGGCGGAGCTCAGAACGCGCATCATCAACGCGTTGATCGCGTTGTTGGTAGTGACTGGGATTTGCTACGCCTATAGCGAAGTCATTTTTGAAATCGTACGCACTCCTGTGGTTCCGTACTTGCCCGATGGATCACTGGTGTTCACAGGTCCTATGGACAAATTCATTGCTCATCTCAAGCTCTCGCTGGTATGCGGAGTGATTCTGTCCTGCCCTTTTTGGCTCTATCAGGTCTGGAAGTTTGTCGCTCCAGGGCTCTATCAACACGAAAAAAAATACAGCATGAGCTTTATTACATGTGGCTCACTGCTCTTTTTAATAGGTGTTAGCTTCGCTTACTTTCTGGTTATGCCGAAGGCCTTTGAATTTCTGTTTGCCTTTGGCGGAACCACAGATAAACCCATGATCACCATTGATCAGTACATGTCCTTCTTTAGTCAGATGTGCTTGATGTTTGGGGTCGCCTTCGAGCTGCCCCTAGTGATTGTGATATTAGGTCTTCTCGGAATTGTTGATCGCAAGTTTCTTAGAGAAAAGCGCCGCTATGCTGTTATGATTCTTGCGGTCGCCGCCGCGATGCTGACTCCCCCAGACGTTTTGAGCATGGGAATGATGCTTGTGCCACTCCTAGGACTTTACGAACTTTCAATTTTGATTGTGATCTTTTTTGAAAACAAGCGTGTTCAAGCTGACAGCGACACTGAAATTTAAAAAACGAAAACTACCACCTGGCACTTGAAGATAGGCGCCAGTAGCCACAAACGCCCCCCCGGTGCAAATCCAACTATAGAAACATTCTCGAGAGTCCAGTCGATTGACCTGCCACAACTACTGAGAGTTTACAATGGTGTGACATACGTTTTTAAACACGTCCCCGGTTATCGAGTCTCTATTTTGATCGTACAACAAACTCACTATATCTCGAATGTCCTGAGTTCCTCGATTTTCAACATTTTTTGAATAAAGGGTGAGGACAGCCGCCAATAGGCCCTCGTGCATAAGCAAGGCCTCCCTTTCATCTTGAGGAAGTTTCAGAAAAAGCTCATAGTCCACGCTGACGACGCCATCTTGTTGGACAGCTATCTGTCTTTTTTCGTCAAATTCCACCCTGATAGTCCCTTCATCCATAATTTCTTCGAGAGGCTCATGGGACTTCACCCATGCGAGCGTCGAAATACTGTCCCTCAGTTTAGGTAGCGCAGATATGTCGCTATGTTCACCGAAAAGGGCAAGCGCCGCTGCCGCCGCCAAGTGATTTCTTCTGGAATTTGTTTCGGAAACTCCAACGTTCCCACACTTAGACTTAAGGAGTTCCAATCTATTTAAAATACTGGCTCTCACTCCGTCCCACTTCGTTGGAAAAAAGTACTCTGGGCGAGTCGCTTCTTGAAGGTCTAGTAGCGAGCATTGTTGTGCTCCGTTGCGAACAACACAATCTCCGCCTCCTCCACCTACAGTGCCCATCCGACCATGAGCGATTTGGCAAGTGATTAGGGCGCACAGTGCTGTCAGTTTCATTACAGTTTTCATGAGAGTCTCCTTTTGTTTCGGGTTATTTTGGGTTCAACATCTGTACCAAATATAACGCATCGAATTCTCGAGTTATATATTTTATTTGCTATTTTGTTCTATTAAAAGTTGCCTGTATTGCTAATTTTTTAACATACTGATATTATTAATAAATGAGAATTTTTGAGTATTTGGACTACAAAAGGTGGGTACTGGAAAGGCTGGCTCAAATGCCAAAAGGAGGGAGAGGACAATTTGCTAGCATTGCAAAACACTTGGGTGCAAGTCCGACAATTGTAACACAGGTGTTTAATGGACCACGTGAGCTCACTCCTGAACAGGCCCTACTCTTGGCTGAATACTTTGGACTATCAAAGTTGGAAACGCGCTACCTCATCACGATAGTCAACCACTCGAGAGCAGGCACTCATCGATACAAACAGTCCCTTGCTGAAGAGATCGCTGAAATAAGAGAAAAGGCCAGGGAGATTTCAAGCCGTGTAGCTCAAAACGCAAGCCTTTCCGAGGAGGCATGGGCTATATTCTATTCCAACTGGTATTTCTTAGCTATATGGAGTCTCACCTCCATGGAAAACTTCAGAGATATAGAGTCCATTTCAAATCGCCTTGGCTTGGATAAGAAAAAGACACGTGAAGCCGTCGATTTTTTAATTAAATACTCATTGATTGTGGAGGGCCAAGACGGAAAACTTATGATTGGCCCGACAATGATTCATTTGGATTCTCACTCGTTACAAATTGCTAGACATCATCAAAACTGGCGACTTCAAGCCTTTCGACATTATGAAAATCCAGGAAAAGAAGAAACCTTTTACACGGCCGCTGTTACGCTTTCAGAAGCAGATGTAGCCAAGATTCGTGAAATGATCATTAGTTTTATTTCCACCAGTAACGATCTCATCCGAAATTCTCCCTCCGAAAAATTGTACTGCATATGTATGGACTGGTTTGAAGTATGAATCATTTTATGACGAAGAAGCTTCATAGACACCGGGCTCGCAGCGCAAAGCCACTTTGGACTCATCGTCTATTCCACAATTTTATTGAAAGACTCTAGAGCATTCGGTTGCAGAACATCCGGGCAAAAATTAATTGCATTTTTCATGATCTTTATTTTATCCAAAAAAGTTTGTTCCAAATCTCTTTGGTTTACCGGTATAAGTCCGAGTATACCCGATCTGCTGGCGGGCGTTTTTGAAAATTCCAACTGACTGTCCAGCCTATTGAGATTTTCCTCCAGAAGCCTGCAATACTCCGAGAAAATTCCGGATCGAGAGGGTACAAGAAGTTCTTCTTGATGAAACAGATTTTCTGGATAAAGGGAGGTGATGAAAGGTGCTGCTGCTAGAAAGGCTTCGGCCGGTGTTAATCCATTTACAAAAATATCGGGCAGACCGTATCTCACTGCCCAACTAAATAAGGTGCGGTCCGACGCCACATCCGAGTCTAAATTATTATCTGCGATGAATTCCAACTCTTTTTGTTTAAGGGAAACAAATGCAGTTTGTAATTCTTTCCGGACAGGATTGACATAGCAGCTGGGCGCAAAAAAGAGTTCATAGTAGTTTGCAAAGTTGTCTTCAAAGATATTTTTTGCGAGCTGGTGGGCCGCTACCTCAGCACCTAGTGAATATCCCATAGAGTAGCTGCGCCGATCAAGAATTTTACCAACCAGACGACGGGTGTTTTCGCTCGTCCTTTGACCAAGCTCAGTACCCATAAGATAGAGGGCTTCGTGCAGAAGCAGGCTAGCTTCATTGTAAATTCCTCTGGTTGGATCCTCCGCCACCGTCTGCATTTTTCTAATAAGATGTTTTGCGGCGGTCATTTCTATTACAGGAAAATGGCAAGCCTTTGTTTGTTCGGCCTTTTTGCGCTCGGCAAGCTGAATACGAACACAGTTATTGTAGCTTCTCGACTCTGCGGCCGCTCCTTGGTCATGTATTAATTCAAGATAGGTGCTATCCTTCCAAGTGTCAGGGTGAATTTCACGCAATGCACGCAAGAGGTGATCGCCAAAAAGTGGTAGCAGAGGCGAAACTCCTTTCGTTATGACGCGCACCAAGTAGGAGTAGGCCGTTTCACCTTCCTGCGCCGTTATCCAAACCCCACCAGGATTTTCGTTAACGTATTCTATATAATCTAAAGAATAAACATCGAACGGTTTGGCAAGATTCTCCGGACTAGAAAACCATATTCTTGGATTGCTTTTTGCCTCCGCGAATTCTGTCGCACTTGAAAAACAAGCAAATCCGCCACCGCCGCCATTGCCGACGAGCCCTGATCTGCCAGCTACGTCTATCTCCCGTTGATTTCCTTCATTGGGCTCCGCCCCATTTCCTCCAAAAAAATTGCGCCAATTCGCTTTAGACCTAGAATTAGAATCGGAATTGTGTCCCTGGTTTCGGGAGGATTTAGGTCCATTCTGCCACGTCACTGCCATCACATCTATCGAAAAAAAAGTGATCAACATGGAGAGTCCGACAAAAATTGTTAGCCAGTGTCGCAATGTATGGGCTCGATTTTGGATCGATTTCAATGGGTTGTTCATACCTTTTGGCAATTGCAACAAATGGACCAAAAACGTACCGCCAAAGCAAGCACGTCCCAATCTATAGGTTTTATGTCCAAGGAAACAGGTCGTAATTGAGCTGGTAAGCTCTTTCAGCCTCTGTATCGGAAATTATCGATTCGAGTTCCTTAAGCCACTTTACAAAGCTCTCTCTAATTTTAGCAACTGACGCCTCGTCGGTCGTAAAGGTTAAATTGAAGCTCTGCTTTTGTGGCGCCTGGATGCGAAGCAGCTGGGCTGCCGAATGTGTTCTCACGAGGGCTTGGTGAGGGGGAGAGAGTGGTGAGGTTTTATGAATAAAAAAGTGCTGCTTTAAAATTTCATATTGCTTGGTTAGAGAATTGAGTTTGATAAATTCAAGTTTTTCCATCACTCGCAAAATCTCCTTGAGATGCTCAGGAGCCATAAGGAGATCACGAGCAATCGCCTCAGTGTCTTGACGATAATGATCAATAGTTAGTAGCATATGCACAATCGTCGAGTAAGGATCCAAAAAATAAGCCACGGTTTCGGATGTTTCAGAGTCGATAAATTCGGTTTTCAATTTGGCTCGTACATCTTGGTCTCGCAGGCGAAGCTCTTCAATTTTGGTACGCAATTCAGCTCTTCTCTTTTCCAATCCTGTACGACTGTAGTCATGAATAAGAGTGAGGTACTGGGCTTCTTTTTCTGACAGTTGCAAATAGCGGGAGAGAAGAAAAATTTGGTCCGAACTCAAATTGGCCTGCCCTTTGGTGACCTTAGACAAATAGGCTTTTTGGACTCCCACCGCAACGGCCACTGCCGTTTGAGTATATTTTTTATTTATTTTTTTACCAGATTTCAACAAATCCCGCAACCAGACCGTGTAATCTAAGTAGTCGACAATATTAATCATTGGTGTCGCCAGTTTCTAATGAGGAAACTTTTTAAGCAAATGTTTCCTTTAATCAGCTTGAAGACTAGGCAGTGGTTCAGCTAGATTGGCCTCACGAATCAACCCCAAACTTGATCCGGCAGAAGGCAGGGTCACAAAGGAGCTTCTTATGATCCAATCCATTATCCTAAGCACAATCTTTACAGTAGGCCTGGTCAATTCGGCTTACGCTGCCGTCCTAACGGGTCCCATCTGCGGTAAGCAGAATGATGACGGCGCACAAATTGAACTCCTTGGTGAAGACTTTAGAGCCATTTATGATTATGATACCCAATTTTCAATGGCTGCAAAAGTTGCCTTAAGTAAACCGCCAATTAAGATAGCGTTTAGCAGCACCGATCTTGATTCACTTGATACAGTTTGCTGGGAAGGGCATGCTGTTCAAAACGGGTATGATATTCGTTTTGATTACATTGAAGCTGCGTATCTTAAAGAACCCGTACCACAGCAAGTAAATTCGATGAGCCAGGCGCCTTACACACCAGTGGCTCAACTCACACCAATAGGTCAAAATCATCAGCCGCAACTTGATCCTTGTCTTTATCAGGTGGAGCAGAGGGGATGCAACTTACTTGCTGGCATTTACAATTGTAGATGGATCCCAGAGCGACCTGGAACATGTTCAAGCCCAGCAGGTTCTCAGTTGCCACTTGACCCTTGCAAATACCAAGTGAATCAAAACGGCTGTCACGCGTTGACTGGTATATACTCCTGTCAGTGGAACCCAAAGACACCTGGTCGCTGCACATCAAACTAAAGCTTAAATGAAGCGGGCTCAGCGACAAGGTGGCTGGGCTCCATAGGCGACATTGATCTCTCTGATCTCTTCCAAATCTAAAATCACATCCCCGAATCATTCGTCGGCAGGCATTCCAATTTGTCGATATAAAAATTAGCTACGAAACTGCTCCCTGGAACTTTGGCTTTGATCCACTGGTTTTTTGATTGATCAAAGTACACATAGTTGTGATCCCCGCCGCTACCAAACTTAGAAATAATTCTCCCCTGCTGCAGGCCATTTTCTCGACAGAAAGCATCTGCGCTGACCTGAGTTCCGCGAATGTCAAATTTCTTTCCGTTCAAAGTCACTTTGGGCCGTGAAAATGATTTTGCAGTGGGTATTGGGCTTGGGTCTGGAGCTGGCTTGTTGCTTTTCATTTCTTTTAGCTCCTCTTCGGCCACTGGATTTCCGGCGTCGATGGCCAATTTATAATAGGCCTCCGCTTGCAAGAGATCGATGGTGACTCCACCAGTTCCTAGACGAAAGATACGTGCAAGGTAGACACTTGCCCAATGGACTCCAAGGGCCTGTGCTCTTTCGAAGTAGTTAATGGCTTTCGCCATATCCCGCTCGCGCCCTTGGGCGCCTTCATACATTCGTCCTAGCTCCATGATTGCCCAGCCATTGTTTTTTGCTGCTGCGGCTTGTCTCCAATAATAGGCTTTGTCCCAATCACGATCCACTCCCCAAGCATTGGCATAATACTTTCCCAAAACTTCCATCGCCCAGTGAAAGCCACCTTCAGCGGCCCTTTCTTGCCACTCGAAGCTCGCGACCAAATCCACCTTTACGTCCCCAGTTCCTAGGCGGAGGCATTCTGCATAGCCATGCAGACCTCCCAAGTGACCTGATTCTCCGCTCAATTTTCTATATTCACAGGACTTTTTTAAATCTTTCTCCACTCCCAGTCCTTCTTGGTAATGAATCGCAAGCCCACTGTAGGCAAGTGGATCCTCAAGTGCTTGGGCTTGAGTCAGAAGCTCGAGACTTTCTGCATATTTTTTCTGTGTCCGATAGAGACCGGCTAGCTGTACCAAGAAACGACCTTCTTTCGGAAAATTTTCGATAGCTTTCTCGCAAGCAGGAACGCCTTTGATGAAATCAACCAAATTGGTTTGGCCGGCTCCTATAGAGTTGACGAGCCACTTGCCTTCGCCCACATGATAAGGATCATTGGGGTCACCAGCCTCGTTATCGCAGGGAGAAATCCGTGGATTCAATTTCCAGTCAACTTTGAAAAGCTCCGCTCCTGCGGTCAGCTCCATCTGTAATTTTGCATCTTTAGGATTTGACTCTACAAAGGGAATTCTCAGGCCGATGAATTTAACAGGAGTTTGAGGCAAATCCATACCCTTCTCCACAAGCTCGCCATCGAAATAGATTTCAATAGAATCATCATAATTTAATGATCTAACTCGGACTCCATCTGCCCCCTTCTTACTTAAATCGAGCTGATAGGTAACTGAAAAATAAATTTCGCTGGGGCTACTAAGTTCGGAGAGCAATCTATTCTCGGTCCCTCCAGTTTGGTCTTGGTTCGACTCGTTCTGATTTGAACCAATTTGATTCGAATGATTAACACCTGATGTATCAGTTTGAGCCGACATATTAATGGCTTCGAATTTTCCGCCACAGGCATTGAATAAAAAAGAACTACTGCAGGCCACGAGAGCCAACTTTGCTACCAAAAAGCATCTGCGCTGAGATGTATGCTGAAAACTCTTATCCATGCTCCGGCCCCCCGAATCGATTTTTTAGGCAAATCTGAAGTTAGGAGCTGCAAAGAGAGTTCCAGTTCAACGTTGTTAACTTCAATTTGGGGACCGAAGCGTGACTATGGATTAGTCACTTGATGTCATCCTAGCCGAAATACATCTTAATTTTAATCTTAATTTTAATCTGAGATTGTTGCAGCAGAACTCAGATCGTACCGATCGAGATTCATCACTTTGCTCCAGGCTGCTACGAAATCCTTCACGAACTTTTCTTTCGCGTCATCGCAGGCATAGACTTCTGCGAGAGCGCGAAGCTCTGAGTTGGAACCAAATACTAAATCTGCGCGCGTGCCCGTCCACTTGGTTTTCCCAGTAGTCCGATCTTTTGCTTCATATATACCAGGCTCGCTACTAGGCTTCCACTCCACTTTCATATCGAGCAGATTAACAAAGAAATCATTGGTCAGTGTTCCGGGACGACTCGTTAGCACACCATGCTTTGCATCACCGAAATTAGCACCCATCGCACGCATGCCGCCAACAAGGACGGTCATCTCAGGTGCTGTCAGCTTCAAAAGCTGAGCCCTGTCCACAAGCATCTCTTCTGCAGGCGTCTTCAACCCTTTTTGAACGTAGTTACGAAATCCATCGGCGATCGGCTCCAATGGCGCAAATGATTCTGCGTCTGTTTGATCTTGAGTGGCATCGGTTCGCCCTGGAGAAAAAGGAACCTTTATGGTGTGCCCAGATTTATTGGCAGCCTCCTCAACCGCCGCGCAGCCAGCTAGCACAATAAGGTCAGCCATAGAAACTTTGCTTCCGCCAGACTGTGCGCCATTGAATTCTTTTTGAATGCCTTCTAATTTTTGTAAAATCTTTTTCAGTTCTGTGGGCTGATTCACTTCCCAATCCTTTTGTGGTGCGAGACGAATTCGCGCACCATTGGCACCGCCGCGCATATCGGAGCCACGAAAGCTTGCCGCCGAGGCCCAGGCAGTTTTCACTAGCTCAGACAAAGAAACTCCAGAAGCCAGCACGGCGGTCTTTAAAGTTTGGATCTCTTTGTCACCAATGACTTTTCCTTGTGCCGACGGCACCGGATCCTGCCAAAGCAATTCCTCTTTTGGGACCTCTGGGCCCAAGTAGCGCGATCGAGGTCCCATGTCTCGGTGGGTGAGCTTGAACCATGCGCGAGCGAAAGCATCAGCAAAGGCTTTGGGATCTTTATGGAATCTTCGTGAGATAGGCTCATAGATGGGATCAAAGCGCAGAGAAAGATCCGCAGTCGTCATAATGGGACGATGCTTTTTTGACGGATCATGAGCATCTACAACCATGTGTTCGTCACGCACATTTTTAGCTTGCCACTGCCATGCACCCGCTGGGCTCTTTACTTTTTCCCATTCATAACCAAAAAGCGTGTCAAAATATCCCATGTCCCACTTTGTAGGATTGGCCTTCCAGGCGCCGTCGATTCCACTTGTGATCGTGTCTGCACCTTTGCCCGTGCCAAATTTGTTTTTCCAGCCAATTCCCATGTCTTCAATCGGCGCAGCTTCTGGCTCGGGCCCCACCAACTTTGCGTCACCAGCGCCGTGACATTTTCCAAAAGTATGACCGCCAGCAACGAGAGCCACTGTTTCTTCATCATTCATAGCCATGCGTGCAAAGGTCTCGCGGACGTCGCGGCCCGAAGCCACGGGATCAGGATTGCCATTAGGCCCCTCAGGGTTCACATAAATCAAACCCATTTGCACGGCACCGAGAGGATTTTCTAGCTCGCGATCACCGCTGTAGCGTTTATCGCCCAGCCATTCCGTTTCTGCTCCCCAATAAATGTCGTCTTCTGGTTCCCAGATGTCTTCGCGCCCACCACCAAAACCAAAGGTTTTAAATCCCATGGATTCCAATGCGCAATTGCCAGCCAATATCATCAAATCCGCCCACGAAAGACTCTGACCATATTTTTGTTTAATAGGCCAAAGCAAACGTCGTGCTTTGTCCAAATTGCCGTTGTCGGGCCAGCTATTGATAGGTGCGAATCTTTGATTTCCGGTGCTGCCACCGCCGCGCCCATCAGCAATGCGATAGGTCCCGGCACTATGCCATGCCATCCGAATAAAGAGAGGACCATAGTGTCCCCAATCAGCGGGCCACCAGTCTTGTGAATCGGTCATTAATTTAAATAAATCTTTTTTGAGAGCCGGGTAGTCCAGTTTATTAAAGGCCTCGGCATAGTTGAACTTTTTGTCCAAGGGGTTGGACTTCTCAGAGTGCAGATGCAGAATGCTTAGGTTCAAGCGCTTGGGCCACCAATTCTGATTGGATTGAGCACTGGCCACAACGCGAGCTCCCGGACTTCCACTGAACGGACATTTTGATTCATTCGACATAGAATTTTCCTCCGCATTTATGCATGAGCGATCATTCTAAGAATCTCAAGAAGCCGTGTCCATATAAATTAGGAAACAGGATCCTCGAATTTAATGAGCACTGCGCCTGACTCCACGCTGTCGCCCTGTTTGACACATATTTCAGAAATCACAACATCGCGGGTGGCGCGCATTTCATTCTCCATTTTCATGGCTTCCATAATAAGAAGTGGTTTATTTGATTTAACCACATCTCCCGGTTTAACAAAAATTTCGATAATTTTTCCAGGCATCCCTGATTTAAGCTCTTTTTCACCGCCAATATTGGATCCGCTCTTTAGTGATTCGTGCAACAGCATCTCATCATTAAATATTTTAATCACCCGAAAAGAGTTTCGCACAAACACCGTGTACTCCGTGTTGGCGCCGATGACATCAATCAGATAACTTTGCCCGCGAAACAAAAAGCTCACATACTCTTCTGCCTCTTTATAATCCGTCTTGGATATCTCAAAATGCTGCCAGCTTTTGCCCACCTCTTGAAGAGAAACCTTCCAAGTCGTGCGGGTCTCATTGACATCTACTTTGTATTTACGTTCGCTAATCTCAGCTTCAAAATACACAAATGACCTCTCTTTTAGGTTCGCAAACTCATTTTACGAGCAATTCGTTTCCAATTCGAAACAAGATTGAGCTGACGCACGTCTCTTGATTTTCGATCATTAAAAGCGGTGATTGCTGCCGCTATCAAAAACGTCGGGTCTTCGACTTGCTTAAACAGCTGAGGCTCGATCACTTCAAAGTTTTTTTCGATAAACTGAGTGGTGTAGCTGCCATCACGAAACTTGGGATGATCCAAAATTGTTTTATGCAGGACAATGTTGGTTTTGATACCGGTAATGATAAATTCAGTCAGCGCCCTTTGCATACGATCAATGGCCTCTTGGCGGGTCTCACCCCAGGTGATGACCTTAGCAATCATAGGATCATAGTAAATTGGCACCTCATAGCCAGGATAGGCATACGAATCCACCCGCAAGAAAGGCCCTTGTGGATGACGACACGCACGAATCACACCAGGACTTGGTTGATAGGTGATGGGGTCCTCAGCGCAGATTCGCGTCTCAATGGCATGACCGTTTTGCTCGACATCTTCTTGAGCGAAACTCAATGGATGCCCCAAGGCCACCATGATCTGCTCTTTGACCAAGTCAATCCCAGTAATGAACTCTGTGATGGGATGCTCGACTTGAAGTCGCGTGTTCATTTCCATAAAAAAGAATTCTTTGGTCTTATTATCAAAAATGAACTCAATCGTGCCCGCGCCCACATATCCAATTTGCTTTGCAGCGCGCACAGCTGCTTCGCCCATCTTTAAGCGCACTTCATGCGGCACAGAAGGCGAGGGGGCCTCTTCTATAATTTTTTGATGGCGCCGCTGCACTGAGCACTCACGCTCAAACAGGTGCACGACATTGCCGTGGGTGTCGCCGAAAACCTGAATCTCAATGTGCTTTGGATCATTGATAAACTTTTCGATATAAACTGTTGGATTGGCAAAGTAGTTCTGTCCTTCAGAGCGACACGCTCGAAATGCGCTCTCGAGTTCTTCAGGCTCTCGCACCACGCGCATGCCTTTGCCACCGCCGCCAGCAGTGGCTTTAATAATGATTGGAAAACCGATCTCTTTTGCAACTGCAGTTGCAGCGGCAAGAGTTTCTATGCCTCCATCACTGCCTGGCACTATGGGCACCTTCGCCTCTTTCATCAGCGCCTTTGCCGAAAGTTTGTCGCCCATCGCTTCAATATTGGCGACAGTAGGGCCGATGAATTTGATTCCTGCCTTTTCGCAAGCCTGCGCAAAAGTGGTATTTTCAGAGAGAAAACCGTAGCCAGGATGAACCGCATCGACGCCCGCTTCGATTGCAACGTCGAGAATCTTTTTGTAGTTGAGATACGACTCTGGACTAGGCGCTGGGCCAATGTTGTAAGCCTGGTCAGCCAAAAACACATGAAGACTGTCTCGATCTGCATCACTAAAAACAGCCACAGAAGAAACTCCCAACTCGCGGCAGGCCCGGGTGATCCGGATGGCTATCTCACCTCGATTGGCAATTAGAATTTTTTTAAACATTTTTAAGCACCTTTATAAGTATAAACTTTTCCATCAAATGTCTTTCAATTAGAGAGGAATGTTACCATGTTTCTTTGCCGGGTTGACCTCTCGCTTATTTTTTAGCATTTCCAAAGCGTCAATGATGCGCTTTCGCGTGAGCGCTGGCTCAATGACCTCATCGGTATAGCCAAGTTCCGCAGAAATATAAGGATTATTAAATTTAGCTTCGTACTCATTGGTCAAGCGCACCTTTTCGCCTTGAGGGTCTGCAGCCTTGGCAATTTGTTCTCGAAAAATGATGTTCACAGCACCTTCAGCGCCCATAACCGCAATTTCTGCAGACGGGTAGGCTAGGTTCACATCACTGCGAAGCAATTTAGATCCCATGACAATATAGGCTCCTCCATAGGCCTTGCGAGTGATGACGGTTATTTTTGGTACCGTCGCCTCGGCATAAGCGTACAAAAGCTTAGCTCCGTGAGTGATGATACCGTTCCACTCTTGCTCTTTTCCTGGCAAAAACCCTGGAACATCAACAAAACTCACAATTGGAATATTGAAGGCATCACAGAAGCGAATGAATCGAGCCGCCTTTCTCGAGGCCTCAATGTTCAAACATCCCGCCAAAATCTGCGGTTGATTGGCCACAATACCCACTGGTCGACCATTGAAGCGCGAAAAACCTACGATGACATTTTTTGCATAGTCCTTGTGAATCTCTAAAAAATAACCTTCATCCACACTGTCACATATCACCTCGAGCATATCGTAAGGCTTCTTTGGATTTTCAGGAATTATTGTTTCAATTTTATCACAAGATCGTAGCGGCTTGTCCTTTGTCGGCAGCGTTGGCGGATCATCTACATTATTTGAAGGCAAAAAGGACATGAGCTCACGGATCAACAGCAAACAATGCTTGTCTCCATCTGCAGAAAAGTGCGCAACTCCAGATTTTTGTGCGTGTGTGGACGCTCCACCCAAAGCTTCCTTCGTCACGTCTTCGTGAGTGACAGTTTTTATAACATCGGGTCCTGTCACAAACATATAGCTCGTATCTTTAACCATGAAAATAAAATCAGTGATGGCCGGGCTGTACACGGCGCCGCCAGCACATGGGCCCATGATCGCGGTGATTTGAGGAATCACGCCGCTGCTCAAAGTATTGCGTGAAAAAATATCTGCGTATCCACCCAACGACTCAATTCCCTCTTGTATTCGCGCGCCCCCTGAATCGTTCAAATTGATAAAGGGTGCTCCCGCCTTGAGAGCCAAATCCATCACTTTGCAAATCTTGTTCGCCTGAGTGCGCGACATGGATCCGCCAAACACTGTAAAATCTTGAGATGCCACATAAACCAACTTGCCATTGATTCTTCCGTAGCCTGTGATCACGCCATCGCCCAAAGTCTTTTGCTTTTCCATGCCAAAGTTAATGCAGCGATGAGTAACAAACCGGTCCGTTTCAACAAAACTCATTGGATCCAATAGGACATCCACGCGCTCACGTGCGGTGAGTCGGCCATTTTGCTTGTGCTTAGCAAGGCGACCTTCTCCACCGCCAGCCATCGCTTCGGCATTCCTTTTTTCTAGCTCCGCAATTCTCTGTTTCATAATCGTATTTTCAACTTCCACTTGGGTCGTCTCCTCATTTTTTATTAGCTGTTGCCTACTTAAATGAATTCCTCAGGCAAAGTTGTTTCCACGGATCTACTGCCCGCCAAAAGCTTCTATTATGGATGGCTGCGCCCATAGAGTCGCGGAAACGGAATGGTTTCTCGCACGTGTGGTAATCCGCAGATCCAAGCGACTGCACGCTCTACACCCAAACCAAAGCCGCTGTGGGGAAAGGATCCAAATTTTCGCAAATCCAAGTACCAATCAAAATCCTCTTTGCGAAGATTGTGCTCTTTGATTTTTACAAGCAATTTTTCGATACTTTCTTCGCGCTGACCGCCACCAATGATCTCGCCATAGCCTTCGGTGGCCAGCAGATCGCAACCCATTGCCGATCCAGGCTCGTTCGGATCTTCTTTCATATAAAAGGCCTTGATAGCTTGAGGAAAGTGGTGCACGAACACCGGTTTATCGTACTTGGAGCTGATGACAGTTTCATCAGGTGCGCCAAAATCATCACCAATAATAAACTCGGGGTTTTCTTTTTTTACCATCTGCGCTGCTTCGGCATAGTGAATTCGAGGAAACGGCGCCTTGATTGGAGCGAGCTTAGAGACGTCACGCTCCAAGGCTTTGAATTCTTCGGGTCGATTGGTGAGAGCTCGCTGCACAATGTACTCAACAAACTGCTCAGCCAATTCCATATTGTCATACATGTCGTTAAAGGCAACCTCTGGCTCCACCATCCAAAACTCAATAAGGTGTCTCCGTGTTTTGGATTTCTCGGCACGAAAGGTAGGTCCAAAGCAATAGACTTTGCCGAGGGCTGCAGCCGTGGCTTCCATATAGAGCTGACCAGATTGTGAGAGATACATTTTCTCATCAAAATATTTAGTTTCAAAAAGATTCGTGGTGCCCTCACACGCCGACGGTGTAAAAATCGGTGCATCCGTGAGAGTAAAACCGCGGCCATCAAAAAAATCGCGAATCGCCATGATGATCTCGTGGCGAACTCTCATCACCGCGGTCTGCCGTTTTGAACGTAACCAAAGATGACGATTTTCCATTAAAAAATCTGTCCCATGATCTTTTGGCGAAATGGGGTAGTCAACTGAGGGCGCTAATAGTTCTAAAGTTTCTCCGCCGATTTCATAAACGCCCGGGTGCTTTGGATGCTGGCGAACTGACCCGGTGACTTTGACCGTGCACTCTTGCGAAAGCTTTTCAAATGTTTCCAGAGATTCGTCAGTGCATTCGCCTTTAAACAGAATCACAGGAACTATTCCAGTGCCGTCGCGCAACTCTAAGAACTTTACCTTCCCGGATGAGCGGGTGTTGTAAACCCAGCCCTTTAATTCTACTTTTTTACCGACGTGGTCTTTGAGATCAGACACATAGTGCCGCATAGGCCCCCTCCGATTTGGTGATCCTTGGAATTTGTAAATTGGCCCTAAAAAATAGACCAGTGCACGGAGAGAATCATTGAAAAAATCAGACGCAAAGCTTCATTGCGAGCTTATGGCTGAGAAAACTGCTTTTTTAAAAGCTCAAAGGAATTCTTAACATTCAATCGCCCCTGTGAAGCCACAGGCAGGGCGTAATGAGGCACCGTTACGCCACCCATGATTGCTTGTTTGATTTGCTGCAAAGTCGCCTGCGGGTATGCACTCCACAGGAGCGCCGCCGCTCCAGCCACAAAGGGTGCTGCCATTGAGGTTCCTGACATTTCTGAATAGGCATTTCCTGGGACGCTTGACCAGACATAGTTTCCTGGCGCTGCCAAATGCACGAGCGAACTGTTATAAAATGACCAGCTCATAAGGAGATCATAGCTGGACGTGGCTGCCACCGTCAGCTGATTGTCGAGATTGAAAGCCGCAGGATAAAGAGGATTCACTGCCAAATCATTTTGCTCGGCTGAACCACCCCCATTGCCCGCTGCCACGACAATCATCACGTCGAGCTTTCCCAAATCGCTAAGAACACTGCGAAGCTGTAATATACAAGCAGGACCGCCCCAGCTCAAATTCACAACCTTGGCACCTTGGCTGGCCACAAATTGCAGAGCCATGATGGCGTCACCATAGCTACCCACATCATCGTCATTGATAAAAGGTGCAGGAATCAATGTCGCCTCCGGAGCGATCCCGTGAACATCGCCGTGGGAGTGAGCCCCCGCAATGATCCCGGCGACATGAGTTCCATGCTTACTCTTGTACTTTGACTCAGCTGCTACTGAAATAAAAGATTTTCCGCGGTAGTCATCGATCCAGCCATTGTTATCATCATCTATGCCATTGTCAGGAATTTCTTGGGGATTGGTGATGGTCTGCGAGTTCAAACTATCATGGGAGATATCCACAAACGAATCCACAACTCCCACCTTGACCCCAAGGCCTTTGTAGCCAGCATCCCAGAGAGCATTGGCCCCCACCAGCTCTTGGCCCCAATCATAATTGAGATCTGTCGCTGCAAAGTCGGCCCTTTCCATGCTGCGCTCAGCATCAGATTGAACCCCTCTCATCTGCGCCTTGCTGCTTTGGCGGCGAAAATAGAAATCTTCAGAAACATTGCGAATCTCATTCAGATTGTCAGAGACAAATCCTTCACGAAAAGCATCGGCGTTGCGATCGCGCTCAACACTAAATCTGCCATCTTCCCATTCCACTATAAAACGAGTTCCCATGGACTGAGCACCACAGGTTGGAGTCGTTTTGCTGCGTGGAAAAACCGTATCTGCAGATTTCTCTTTGCTGCACGCGCACACAAAAACGATAGAAATTAAAATAAAATATCTAAATTGAAGGGAACATTTCAATTCTTCCATGAATATCATTGTCTACTGCCTCATCATTGAGACAGGAGCTAACGCCTTGATAGGTTAGCTTTCGGAAAAAATACTTAAAAACAGTATCTGACGAAAATAGAGTTTTAGAGAAAATCCTAATTTATGTCGACGTAAGTCCAGAGATCAGCTGCTTGAGGAAACCTGTAAACTCAGATTCCACCTTTTTTGCGGTCTCTGTAACTTCTGCGTGCGTGAGCTTGTGACGATTCATTCCTGCTGCCATATTGGTGATACAGCTTACAGCGCCCACCCTAAGTCCAAGATGATTGGCAGCAATCACCTCAGGAATGGTGCTCATTCCGACCGCTTTACCGCCAATCAGCTTTAAATAACGAACCTCCGCTGGAGTTTCGTAAGTAGGCCCGCTCACGCCACAGTAAACTCCTTTGTGGTAGCGAATCCCTCTCTCAATCAGGATTTTTTCCATGCGCTCCCGCAACTCAAGATCGTAAGCCTCGGTCATATCTGGAAAGCGCGGTCCCAACTCTTTTAGATTGGGCCCTT
The DNA here is from genome assembly GCA_964388665.1 of uncultured Pseudobdellovibrionaceae bacterium. Taxonomy (GTDB): domain Bacteria; phylum Bdellovibrionota; class Bdellovibrionia; order Bdellovibrionales; family Bdellovibrionaceae; genus CALCCV01. The sequence continues at coordinate 33,571 of CAYMBJ010000009.1, forward strand.
TAAGAGGATTATCACCCATCAGATTGATATGATCTTCGATAATCATGAATTCACCGGCTTGCATTGTTTCGCCAAAGCCTCCAGCAGAATTGGTGACGATCAGAATTTCAATACCCAGGAGCGCCAGAGTGCGGGCACCATGAACTACGCGTTCCATCGAATGCCCTTCATAGTAGTGCGCCCGCCCTTGGAGAACGGCAACAGCTGTATTGCCAACTTGGCCGAGACTCAGTACGCCCTTGTGCCCGTCGACGCTAGGAGAGGCAAAGTGGGGAATTTCATCGTAGGGAAGAGATTTTTCGACGGTCACTTCTTTTATAAAAGAGCCAAGTCCAGAACCAAGTATGATGCCCACCTTGGGTTTTATCTGCGACTTTGCCCGGATATATTCAGAAGATTCTCTTAGCTGCGTTAGCACATCCATTGAGCTCCCCCTCGTGACAAAACTTTTTTCTATTTAGCCAATGTAAAACTCAGGCTAAACTCTATATGCTCATCAATATCAGATCGGGAGTTGCAGGTTTTTGCAAGACGAATTTTACAGTTGAGCGCAATTCGTCGGCCACCTTGTTCAAAAGCGCCTTGTCGTCTCCGTGCAAAGTAAAAACAATATCATTCTTCGCAATCTTGTGACCAATTTTGCAATGAAACTCGATTCCCGAGGTTGGCATAATGGTATCTGTAATCTTTTGTCGACCAGCTTTAATAAGTATACCCAGTAGGCCAATTTTTTTTGTGTCCATTTCGGCCACGAAACCCTCTTGGGTAGAGCGCACTTCAAGCTTAAAACGCGGCAATGGCAAAGTTTTTAAATTGCCATTTTGAGCTCGAATTAATTTTTCAAATTTTTCAATTGCTTTGCCGTTTGCAATTAAATCCTCCAAAACAGCTCGCGACTTTTTGACGGAGTCACTTTTCTTCGCCATAAAATGCATGCGCGCCGCTAAATCCAGGGACAGCTCTCGCGTGTCAGCATAAAGATCAATACCAGAAGGAGTAAAGCCGTGTTCACCTTTAAGTATAGCCATGCACTCCATCACTTCTAGCGAATTGCCCATAAATCTTCCCAGCGGCTGATTCATATTTGACAGCACAGCCTCGCAGGCTAAACCAAATCCTTTTGCGGTCTTAACCAATTCCTCACCCAAAACTTTGGCCTCAGCCAGTGTTTTCATAAATGCGCCGTTGCCCACTTTAACGTCCAAAACAAGTCCATTGATGTTTTCAGAAAGTTTTTTTGACAATATGCTCGCCACGATCAGCTGAACACTATCCACAGTTCCTGTGGCATCGCGAAGCTGATACATCTTTCGATCTGCCGGGCACATCTTTTCGGTCTGTTGCAAAAACACGGCATTATGAAAGCCCAGGTGTTCAACTAATTTTTCTGTGGTTTTCGGAAACTCAAAGCCAGGAATGCTCTGTAGCTTGTCAACGGTGCCTCCGGTGTGCCCCAGGCCACGGCCTGCAATGGTCGGCATGACCACTTCTGTGAGAGCCATCAAAGGTGCAATTATCAGCGTTGTCTTGTCACCAACGCCGCCAGTGCTGTGCTTATCAATCTTGAAGTGAGTGATTTGCTGAATGGGCAAACTCGGCCCTGAATCGCGCATCGCACGCGTCAATGCCAAGGTCTCCTGCCCGTCAAATCCCTGGATGCAAATGGCCATAAGCCAAGCGGACATCTGATAATCGGGAATCTCACCGCTCGTGAAGCGATTCACCATATAAAAGATCTCATCATCGGTGTTTTTTTGTTTTCGCTTTTTCTTTTGAATGATCTCTGTAGCTATAAATTCCATATGCAGCTAGCTTATGTCGGTAGCGAAGCTGTCTCAACCACTTTCTCAATAGCTAGCCGTGACCTGCTGACCAGCTATCAGCTGAGCGCCGCTGCTTGTACCCAATCGTGTCGCACCACTGGCTATCAACTGGAGTGCAAACTCTCGAGTCCTGATACCGCCGCTTGCCTTTACTTGCATGGCTGGCAAAATTGATTGCCTCATCAGTTTTACGTCCTCTATTGTGGCACCGCCACCTGAAAACCCTGTTGAGGTTTTTACGAAATCTGCGCCCGCAGAAGAGGCAATCTTGCATGCCAAAACCTTTTCCTCATCTGTGAGTAGAGATGTTTCAATAATGACTTTTAAAATTTTGGCGCCAATGATCTTTTTTATTTCAGCAATTTCACTTTCGACAGCTTTGGTTTCGCGATCCTTAAGGAGGCCAATCGCGATGACCATGTCCACCTCGTCAGCGCCGGCGCTCAATACCTCCTGGGCTTCGCGAATTTTAACTGCTCCCATTGTATATCCCAGAGGAAACCCAACAACCGTGGCCAGCTGAACCTTTGAGCCCTCAAGCCACTTGCCACACTCGCCCACGCGATTGGGAGGCACACAGACGGCCATAAATTGATGCAGTTTTGCCTCGTCACAAAGCTTAGCAAAATCCTCTGACTGAGCATTGGGACGCAACAAAGTGTGATCGATAAATTGATTGATTTTCTGAGACGGTGAAACTTCTGCCATGGGGGTGACATAGCCTATTCGGGAGAGGATGCAAAGAAATATCGAATAGCGGCTAGGCGGCGCTCTTGTCGGGATCTTTTCCTAAAAAGGTTTTTGCATCTTGAGCGGAAACCTTTCCCGCTTTAACCAGACCTTCGAGATACTTTTCAAATAGCACCATACCATCCCTTGATCCAACTTGAATGGCCGATGGAATTTGGTGAATTTTGCCCTCGCGAATGAGATTGGAGATGGCTTTGGTGTTCTTCATAATCTCATAGGCTGCGACGCGTCCTTGACCGTCGGCACGAGTGAACAGCGACTGCGCCACAACGCCTCGCAAGCTTTCTGCCAACATCGCGCGAATTTGCTGCTGTTGCCCTGCCGGAAATACGTCAATGATACGATCGATGGTCTTTGAGGCGCTGTTTGTGTGTAGCGTTCCGAAGACCACATGTCCCGTCTCTGCGGCCGTGAGTGCCAAAGCGATAGTTTCTAAATCCCGCAACTCACCCACCAACATGATGTCTGGATCTTCTCGAAGTGCCGCTTTGAGTGCATTTGCAAAAGTCTTGGTGTGAGAGCCGACTTCGCGCTGATTGACCAAGCTTTTTATGTTTTGGTGCACAAATTCGATCGGATCTTCGATAGTCAATATGTGCGTTTCTTCCTTCAAATTTATTTCATGAATCATGGCCGCAAGCGTTGTCGACTTTCCAGAACCGGTCGGTCCAGTTACCAATATAAGACCTCGATCACAATTGAGAAGGTCTATCACTGCCGGCGGCAAATTGAGTTCAGAGGCCGTTTTGATCTTCTCAGGAATCACCCTGAAAACACCGCCCAAACCTTTTCTTTGCATAAAAACATTGCAGCGAAAGCGACCGACGCCAGGCACGGTATAGGCACAATCCAACTCCCATTTTTCGACAAACGAGCGCTTTTGCTTTTCTGATAAAATTTCAAAAATCAGTCCCTGTATGTCTTGGCCATTGAATTCACGATAATTGAGAGGCTGCATTTTTCCATGCAATCGCAAATAGGGGGGCGCACCTGCTGCCAAATGCAAATCCGAAGCGCCTTGCTCCACCATAATCTTAAAGAGTTCGTCGATCGTCGCCATCTCTTCCATCGCTTCGGCATAAACGGTCAAAACATAAATTTCTTTTTCCCCTTTGGACACACCACAAAAGTCCTGGTAGTAGAGAATATGGCCGCAGAAATCTTGATCAACGTACGCCCCCTAGAAACGCGAGTTGCCTATGTTCAGGCAGGGGTCTTGACTGATCTAAAAATCGAGAGAAAAAGTTCACCCACCCTGGTGGGTAGCATCCATAGAGGCACCGTCATGCGCGTTCTGCCCGGAATGCAAGCCGCCTTCGTGGATATTGGTCTAGATAAGGCCGCTTTTTTGTACGTAGGCGACATCCGCGATGATCTGGACTCAGAATCCTTCTTGTTCCAAGAAGCGGAGCGCGAAGGGCCTCTCGAACTGGTGAGCCCTGAAGACGAAAAAGCTCGAACCGCCACGCCTAAAACACCCATTCAAGATCTGCTCAAAGAAGGGCAAAGTCTTATCGTTCAGGTGGCCAAAGATCCTCTCGGAACTAAGGGCGCGCGCATCACCACCCACCTCTCTCTGCCTGGGCGATTTGTGGTTTATCTGCCGACAATTCGCCACCTTGGAATCTCACGCAGAATCGAAGCCGAAGCTGAGCGCGATCGGCTCAAAAGTTTGGTAACCAAGCTCTCTCCTGCGGGAGGAGTCATTGTAAGAACGGCGGGCGAGGGCGCCACTGAAGAGCAATTGAAAACAGACATTGAGTATTTGGATCGTCTCGCCAAAGAGGTGATCAAAAACTTCGAAAAGCGAAAATCCGTCGGTCTGGTTCATCAAGAGCTCGATGTTGAGTTGCGCGCCTTGCGTGATCTTATGAATGAAGATGTGACCGCTGTTTGGGTGGATGACCTAGAGGTTCACCGCAAGGTGAGCCGCTTTGTTTCGCAACTCATGCCCAAGTACAAGCAGAACATCATCTTTTATGATCAGACCAAACCGCTGTTTGATCTCTATGACATTGATCTCGAAATATCGCGATCACTCGATAGAAAGATCTGGCTCAAGTCGGGTGGCTACATCGTGATTGATGAGGCTGAAGCCCTCGTGGTTGTTGACGTAAATACAGGCCGCTTTGTGGGGAAGCGTGATTTAGAAGACACGATTCTAAAAACAAACCTTGAGGCCGTGCGCGAAATTGCCCATCAGCTGCGCATTCGCAATTGTGGCGGCATCATCATTATCGACTTTATCGATATGGAAAAAGAACTCCATCGTGAAAAGGTCATGGAAGCCTTGCAAGAAGAACTGAGCAAGGATCGTGCAAAAACTTCAGTGATGGGAATGTCAGATCTGGGTTTGGTAGAAATGACTCGCAAGCGAATCCGCCCCAGCTTGCTCAAGACGCTCTGTGAACCTTGTTCATATTGCGACGGAAAAGGCTACATTAAGCGTAAGTCCACCATCGCCAATGAGATCTTTCGCTCTCTCGAGCGCGAGGTGCAAAAGATCACATCTTCCAAATCCGACGTTGAGGTCCACTGCCATCCACAAATGGTTGATTTTCTTTATGAAACTGAAGGCGAAACCCTCGAGCGCCTTGAGAATATTCTTGGCAGCAGCGTGACTTTTAAGGCCGAGGCGACTTACCATACCGAGCAATACGAGATTTTCCACGTCTAGTGGCTCTGAGGCGAGCTTCTGGCACTTCGTAGACGACGACACAGTCGCAGCCAACAAGGGTCTCTACCTGAATCGAAATGGGGATAATGCATTGTTTAAATGGGGCCGGGGTCACCGTAAGTATTGACAATATGTGAAGCAAAGTGGCAAAAACGCACACTCAGTTAGAGCGGGAGGCAAACATGTACGCCGTAATTAAGACCGGTGGTAAGCAGTATCGAGTTTCTTTGGGTGACGTAATTCAAGTTGAAAAGCTAAATGCTGAACTTGGGTCTGAAGTCACAATTCAGGACGTATTATTGATTGGCGGAGAAACTCCCGTTATTGGCTCACCCCTGGTGGCCAATGCTAAAGTGGCATTTGTTGTTACTAAGCAAGCAAAAACACGCAAGATGATCGTCTTCAAAAAGAAGCGTCGACAATCTTATCGAAAATTCAAAACACATCGTCAGCCATTTACTGAGCTGTTTGTGACCGCAATTCACACTCCCGACGGCAAAGTTGCGAAGGCAACCACTGAGCCGAATGTAGTAGATGTGGCAAAAATGCGTTCTGAGCGTTTAGAAGAGCGAACACGCGCAAAACGACGGGCAGAGGGAACTCTTAAAACTAAGGGTTCTGACAGCGCATCAAGTGGTGAGGGATCTGCTTCAACGACTAAGAAAGCCGCGAAGAAGAAAACTGCCAAAAAAGCAGCAAAAAAGGTTGCCAAAAAGGCGACTAAGAAAAAAACTGCTAAGAAAGTAACTAAGAAAAAGTAATTCTCAGGAAAACTCTAAGGAAGATTCTCAGAAACTTAGAGACTGTTAACACAGAGACTGCAAATAGGAGTTAAGTCATGGCATCGAAAAAAGCTGGTGGTAGTACAAAGAACGGACGGGACTCACAGAGTAAGCGACTTGGTGTAAAGCGATTTGGTGGTGAGCTTGTTAAGCCGGGCACAATTATTGTGCGTCAGCGAGGCACTCAGTTTCATGTTGGCAACAACGTTAAAATGGGCCGCGACCACACAATTTTTTCTGTGATTGATGGGTTGGTCACTTTTGAGCGATACAGCAAAGACCGATTCAAGATCAGCGTTTACCCGAAAGCAGTGGCGAGCTAGAGCCAGTTGTTCAGTCCTGTTGGGGGCTATGGATGCATCCCAACCGGTCTTCTGGGGCGCATAGCCGAGTGAAATACTGTGAACTACCGGGGAAATTCAGAAAAAAATACAAATTTCGTAATCAAAAAAAGAGCGGCTTTGACTGCTCTTTTTTTTTCAGTAGATTCGTTCCTGAACTCAAGCCACATTTATCCCCGCCAAGAAGTAGGTTATGTCGAGATTTATAGATGAAATTCAAATTTATGTTGCCTCTGGCAAAGGTGGACCAGGCAGTGTTAGCTTTCGCCGCGAATCCATGCTCCCGCGTGGAGGACCTGATGGGGGCGATGGCGGCAAGGGTGGCGATCTTATTTTTCAAGTGAATGAAAATTTAGTTTCCTTAGTAGATTACAAGCCTCTTAAAAAATACATGGCCGAAAATGGCGCCGCGGGTGCGGGGGCCAATTGCTCCGGAAAAGACGGCGAGGACCGAGTGCTCGACGTACCCCCAGGTACTCTCGTTAAAAACGAAGAGGGCGAGCTGATTTGGGATTCCGCTTTGAGCCGCCAATATACTTTTCTAAAAGGCGGTCGCGGTGGCAAGGGCAATCACTTTTTTAGAACCAGTGTCAATCAGGCGCCGGAGCATGCTCAACCCGGAGAAGAGGGAGAGGGTCTTAGCGTCAAATTGATATTGAAATCGATAGCGGACGTGGGCATTATTGGCTTTCCCAATGTTGGCAAATCAACCTTGATTTCACGAATCTCCGCAGCACGTCCCAAAATTGCGGACTATCCATTCACGACTCTCACGCCAAATTTGGGAGTGGTGAAGCTAGATGTTGATCGCCAGTTTGTGGTGGCTGATATTCCCGGTCTCATCAAGGGCGCATCGACAGGTATTGGCTTGGGCATTCAATTTCTTAGGCATATAGAGCGCACCAAGGTATTTGTGCATATCATTGACGTATCGGGCTTTACGGGCCGAGATCCCGTTCAGGACTTTGTCGATATCAACGATGAGTTGCTCAATTATGACAAGGATCAAAACCGACTTAGCGAATTAGGACTTTTAGCTGATCGTCCTCAAATTGTGGTGCTCAATAAAATCGACACTATCGATAGTGAAGAGTTGGCGCGAGTGAAGAGTCTGTTTACGAAACAAGTTTCATTTCCAATTTACGAAATTTCTGCCGTTACCGGAAAAAATATCAAAGAACTGGTGGATGCGATCGCTAGCATTCTCAGGAAGGATCAATAATAGTGAAAATAGGAATATTTGGAGGCAGTTTTAATCCGCCTCATAATGGGCACATTGCTTTGGCTCAATCGATCCAGAAAAAGCTCGGCCTCGAGAAAGTGTACATTGTGCCTTCCAATCAAAGCCCACTCAAAGAGATTACCGATTCACCTTCTGGCGCCGATCGCTTGGCCATGACTGAGCTGGCCTTTTCAACTTACGGCGAAAAGTTTGTGGTCGATGGGCGCGAAATCGAGCGCGGCAAGAAAAGTTTTACGCTAGACACTCTAAAGTCCTTTCAAACACAAATGCCCGATGATGAGTTTTTTTTGATCTTGGGTGAAGACCAGTTTGAATCTTTTGATCAATGGCGGGACCCAAAAGGTTTACTCAAGTTGGCAGATGTTGTCGTGGCCTCGCGCCCTGGACACCACTTCCCATCGAGTCTTGAGGAGATGCCTCAGTCTGTCCAAGAAAGTGCTGAGTCTTTTGAGTTCAACAAAGTTCATTTGAAATCTGGCAATACCATTCAGTTTGTGACCATTCCCGAAGTGGCCATTTCGTCGTCAGAGCTTCGCAAAAAATTACGCACTGGCCAACCTGTAGAAAAGTATCTGCCTCTGAATGTCGAAAATTACATTCGCGACCGCAAGCTATACAGAAATCTTTCAGAAAAGATCAAGGATTATGGAGAATTTACTGCAAAGTGCGCGCAGATTCTAGATGATAAGAAGGCCATCAACATCAAAGCCCTTGATCTCACACAGCTGTCGGCGCCCTTTGAGTATGTGATCATCACCTCAGGTACAAGTACCAAACAGGCCAGCGCGATGGCTCAAAGCCTTGTTCAGGAGATCAAGCAAGAATATGGGGTTTACCCACAGGGTGTTGAGGGGATGTCTGAAGGCAGATGGGTCGCCATAGACTATGGTTCACTGGCTGTTCATGTGTTCTATGACTACGTCCGCCAAGAGTACAATTTGGAAGAAATCTGGAAATCCTCTCCTAGCTTAAACTGGAGCCCCAGCAAAAAATGAAATTGGTGTTGCTCTCGCTACGCGGCCAAAGTGAAAGCTGGGTGGTCGCCGGCGAAAATACCTACTCCGAAAAGATTCAGCGCTTTGTTGAATTTGAAGATCGCATTTTGAAGTCTCCTAAGATAGAGCGAGCCAACCAGAAATCAAAAATAGAGCAAGAGTCCGCATTGCTCAAGAAGCAGATTCCCTTTGGCAAATGTCATTTGGTTATCTTGGACGAAAAGGGCAAAAGTTTTGACAGCCTTGGCTTTGCTTCGGTGATCAAGGATTGGCAACTTCGTGGTCATAAGGAAGTTTATCTGGTGATGGGTGGCGCCTATGGTCTTTCGGACGAAATCAAGTCCCAAGCACAGCAATGTCTGAGTTTATCGACACTCACGATGAATCACTGGGTCGCAAAGATAATGGTCATGGAGCAGATTTACCGCAGCTTTACCATTATCAATGGCCTTCCTTATCACAACGAGTAATCCTGAATGGTATTGGCAATATGAGATGGTCCGTAGTTGGTCAGGATGGTTTCTCGCTGAATAGGGATTTGCGCCAGAGTCAGTTGCAAAGAGATTGCATTCAGTTGGGCTCATGAGCAATCCATTACAAGTGCCTAATTCAGCTTCCGCTTCTGAGCAAATCCCAGGCTCAGTTCCTACTCCAGTTTCAAAAAAGCTCTCCTCGGTGATGGCAGACTCCCTTCGAGCCTCGAAGACGCTGCCATGGCAAAAAATCTTGAAGTTGGGTCTACAGTTTTGTCCTTTGTGCGATCACTACTGGGTGGCTTCGAGTTTGCTTTGCTCCACTTGCGAGCGTCGATTGTTTTCTACACCCATGAAAATAAGAGATACAGAATTTGGCAAACATGTGTACCTTTTCGACTGGACCCCCAACTCTGCCGCAAATTTTAAGAGATGGCTCGAGATTCTCAAATATAGCCGCAATCCCAGAGCTTGGCAGAGTGTTGCTCCTCTGTATTTGCGGCAGCTGCGACTCCGTCCAAAATGCGAAACCACTCCTGACTGGGTCGCCATGAGAGATGCCGGGCACTTGCTGGACCCAACCCGAACTGCGCTGCTTCCGGCACCTTCGCGAACAAAAAGGCCTGACCATGCTCAGCACTTTGCGACAAGTCTGGCAAGCGAGCTCAGGCGGGAGCACCTAGAGGTGCAGTCTTGCGTCCAGATTCTGCAAAATCTGTCGCGAAAACCGCAAAAGGAAAAAAATTACAAAGAACGCCAAACCCTAAAGATTGGAGTCGATCAAACCCAATGGGATGAGCTTAAACTCAAATACAATCGATTTGTCTTTGTCGACGATGTCATGAGCACTGGCCATACGGCCATGGCCGCCTATCACGCCCTCGGCAAACCCACGTACTATACAAGCTGGACACTCTTCTATCGAAGACTCAGTTGCGACAGTGCTCTTGATTTGCTATAGGTGGGTGATGAATATAGAAAGTTTCAAACTTCCACTGCGCTTGATCACCCTTTCGGCTTTCAGGAGTTTCCATGGTTGGTCTATGGCTGGAGTCGTATTAGGGGCAATGATTTTAGCTTCTTTTGCAGCAAGGCCCGCCTTTGCAGATGGCAAGAAATCTCAGAAAACTGACAATGTGAATCTGGCGGCGATATTGCAAAAATACCGCGGAGACAAGATGTCAGTGCTCACAGTAAAGAAAAAGGTCATCTCTGAACTTTTAGGGAGAGAAAATGACTACACCGGTACAATCTATCTCTCCAGTGGCAAGATCCGCTGGGAAACGGATACACCTGAAAAAAGTCTCTTGGTTTATGACGGCGAAATGCTTTGGAATGTTCAGTATCCGCCGAAAGAGTTTGGTGGCGACATCCAAGTGACCAAGACCAAGCCCTCCACACAAACCAAAGGGCAGAATCTATTGGCTTCTCTTTTTGGAAAAGAAAAAATCACTAAAATTTTTGATATCAGCAAGGAGTCCGGCGACAAGAAGCTCACGCTCTATGCCCTGACACCCAAAAAGGAATCTTTAGATCTTAAGGATATTAAGGTGGTCACTAAAGATAAACAGGTAAGTTCCATCAAATACAAAGACGAAGTTGGCAATGCCACAGAGATTGAATTCTCAAAGACACGCTTTGATGCAAAAGTCGACAAAGGTCTTTTTAAATACTCTCCACCCAAGGGCGCAAAGGTAACGGATTTATGATTACAGAAAACACTGTGGCTCAGGCTAATACCAACCCGGCAATTCAAAAAAAGAAGATTCACTTTATCAGCTTGGGATGCCCCAAAAATCTGGTTGATAGCGAAATCATGGCCGGCACACTAATGAATGCAGGATATGAGATAGCCCCTGAGGCTGAGGGATCCGACACCGTGATTGTTAACACCTGCGGATTTGTCGAGGACGCAAAACAAGAATCGATCGAGTCCATCTTAGCCATTGCGAAAGCCAAGGAGGCAGGCCACGTAAAGCGCCTAGTGGTTGCTGGGTGTCTTGCCCAGCGCTACAAGGAGGAGCTTGTTTCCGAACTACCAGAGGCCGATCTTTTTATTGGTTCTGGAGAGTTTCAAAACATCGCAAAAATTCTACACAACAATGACATTGGTGAAGCAAAAAAGGCTTATTTTCATCTGCCTACCTTTTTGCAGCTCGAAAACACACCCAGGGTCAATTCTCAACCTCGCCACCGCGCTTATCTGAAGATTTCTGAAGGCTGTCTTAAGCGTTGCTCGTTTTGTGCCATCCCATTGATTCGCGGCAATCTGCAATCCCGCACGCTAGACAACATTGTCAATGAAGCCAAGCTCCTGGCCGCTGGCGGCGTCAAAGAGCTTTTGATTGTGAGCCATGATTTTACTGATTATGGATGGGACCTGCGCAAAAAGGACCCCAACTGTAAAGAATCGCCCGAAAGCTTGCTGCGCGCCTTGGATAAGGTTGAGGGAATTGAGTGGATACGCATGCTGTATCTCTATCCTGATGGCATCACAGACGAAATGATTTCCATTTTTAAAGATAGCAAAAAGATTCTGAAGTATTTTGATATGCCCCTACAACACATCAATGATCAGATGCTCAAAAGTATGAATCGTAAAATGACTCGTGCTGAAATTGAAGAGCGTCTCAATAAAATTCGCAGCGAAATTCCTGATGCTGTGATTCGCACGCAGTTTATTGTTGGCTACCCAGGTGAAACTCCGGAGCAGTTTCAGGAGCTTTTGGACTTTGTCAAAGAACAGAATTTTGATCGTGTGGGCTGTTTCAAATACTCTCCGGAGGAAAACACACCTGGCGGTAAGTTGCAGGATCAAGTGGAGGATTCCGTAAAAGATCTTCGTCATGACCAACTGATGGCGGCTCAAAAAAAGATTTCCAAAAAGCAGCACAAACGCTTTGTCGGCCAGACCATGCAGGTCTTGGTTGAGGGCCTGAGTGAGGAGTCTGAGCTCTTGCTTCAGGGGCGTAATTGCTTTCAAGCGCCCGATATAGATGGCATTGTCTTTATCAACAAAGGCAGCGCGGAGGTCGGCCAGTTTGTTGACGTAAAGATCACCGCCTCTTTTGATTATGATTTGGTGGGAGAGATTGTTGAGCATGGTTAGCAATCACACTGAATTGCCGACCATTAATGGCGAAGCGATTGCCAGTGGATTTTTGCTTGCTGAGGTAAAGTCCCTGGGTGCCGCTTATCAGATACTCAATGCTCTGCCCAACACCACACGTGTGCTGGACTTTGGACCCATTGGTGATGCGGCCATCCTGCTCCTGCAGGATTCTGAAGAAGCTCTAGCTAAGATCAACATCTCAATCGCTGAAACCCAATGTTTGGCGAAAGTTCTATTGCCACCCAAAGCAAAGCCCGCCATAGACGCTTACTTTTCCTTAACCAACTCTGAGATTGGCACCTCTATGATAGTTGCAGAGTCGATTTCTGTGGTTAAAATCTTTCAGTTAGCTGTGTATGCACTAGAAAACTCCGCGACCCTGCTGGAACTGCGCAAGATTCGCGGACATCGTGGTTTGGCCTATCTGTGCTGCTCGCCCGCGAGCTCGCCCAATGGCACCCTCTATTGCCCCTCATGGTTTGACGGGGGTTGGACAGAGATCAACCCCGTTTCCGCATCCCTAAAAAACTACTTTTAGTGCGAACACTGTGATCTCTAACAGGCAACAGATTTTCGTTTTTCAGGAGCCTGCTAATCAAAATGGAAGCGCACTTATTTCTTCAACGGAGAGATTTCGAAGCCTCTTACGATTCTCTTCGCTAAAATTTCTGTAATCTTCGTCTTGCAGAATTTGGTCCATTGCCGTACGCCCCCGCTCTCGAACATGGTGTTCAATGCCCTCAAAAATCTTGAACTGCTGATTGCACTTGTTAGGATTTTCTTGCCAAAGTTCTTTCCAAACAATTCGACGCCCTAAGAAACCATTGTCATAAATAAGCGCATTGCGATACTGGCGACCAGTTCGACTCATTATGTCCCAGCGGGGATCTGGAAGGCCCATATGTTCTTCATAAACAGACTTTCCTATTAGCTTCCAAATTCCTTTATCTCGGGCCTGACCCCCTGGTCTCCAAGCATTAGGATACACAAAATCTTGAGGATAATCGATTTCCTGGCACTGGCCCCGGTCCTTTTCGCTTCGAGGTTCGACGTACGCTTCTTGATCACATCTATTTGTGGAGATTGCGGAACTTTCCTTCAATTTCAACTTATTCACTCTATTATTTAGAGGTGTCTGAAAGTCTATCCAGCGAGTATGATTGGATTGCTCAGAAATCTCTTTGACCAGGCGTTCTTGCAACTCGTCTTTAAAGTTGGACACGTCCACAGCTGGATCATCCCACACGGCGATCTTTAATCGAAGTTCATGATCGTCTTTTCGCCTTTGAATCTTATCATTAAACTCGCCACTCCAATCAGAAATATCGTCAGCGATGTTAAAGGATGTGCCAATCAAGGAATTGACATTTTTTACATGAAAATAGTTGTGGATCATCCAGTCCATAAACTTTAGGTAATACATTTTGAATCTTTTGTTCTTCAGCATATTGGTGACCAGTGGTCGCAATATACGGTTCTGATATTCAGTGCGAAGACTTTCGGTATGGGCCCTATCGGGGCGATTTTCTTGTCTCATCGATTCCCAGTCTAAAATATTTGTATTCCACCACAAACTCGCTCTCGGACCGAAGCTCATACTAAAACTTTGATCATAGTCCCAAGGGAGCACCATAAATTTTGGAGTGGACTTCATAGATCCATCTGACTTGTAGGGTGACGTATTTAGAAGATAGTAATTTTGTGGGTTCGCATAGTAATTGTCCCATCCTCCCAGAAGCATTGTCATTGCAGCCCATCTGAGCATTCCGCGAGTATCAAGTATATCGTTCATACTATTATAGTAGTCGCCATCAGAATAGGAACCCCCATTGATAGCATTGATCAATCCCTCTAGATCGCTATATGAAGTCGCTGCTACATTGCTTTCTTTCCAATCTGTTTGCAGCTGGTAAGTTCTATTTTCAATATTGGCGGCCTTATAATATGGGCTTCTTTGAGATGCGCTGTCAGCAGTCCGTTTTGTCAGAGTACCGCCGCCGATATTCTTAAAGTAATACCTTTGCTCCTTGAGCCAAGTCCTAAAAGGTTCTTTATCTTTGTATGATCGAGATACTTCCAGAGCGTCCTTACCCCGCGAAGGATGATCCAGGAATTTATTCAAGATTATACGTCCTTCCTCGCTCAATTCACCACCATTTGCACTCTTAAGTTCTGCTTCTAGATCTGCAGCATCTAAACCGACGTCCTCGGTGCCCATATAAACTTTGTAAAGATTCGCATGTTTTGCCTCCTCTTTATTGAGGGGCAATCTATCAGCGACGAATGTTTCATCAATTTGCTCAATCACTGAGAATACACCTCGATAAGTGTCTCCGAAGCAAAGCTTTGCATAGGTTTGTTTGGGCGCAACAACGCCTGCCTTTTCGAACATATACCAAGCCAATGCTTCGCGCATTTGACTGGGATCATTCCACATGGCTTTTAGGTTGATGGAATCCATCCCCAAGAAGTCCACCACTTCGTCTTTTTCTTTTCCCTTGAGATTTTCGATGCGATCGCCGACGATCTTCTTCCAACTCTTTTCGGACTTATCCCTTTCCAGTCTTTGGATAAAAGATTTCAAAAGATTTTTTTCTTCACCGTCTAAATTTTTAACCAATTCGCTACTGTCTTTGTCACTAACCAGCGGAATAACGTCTTCTAAGTTGCGCTTCCACCACAGCATTCCGTTTCTCTTTTTACCAAACTGAAAATACAAAGAATCATTTCTTTCTAATGAGCTCTCCGTCTGATTAGCGAATCTAATAAAGTCAGATAGCGAGTAGTTGGCAATGGTCATCCAGGATACATACGTGATGTTTCCTTGCTTTAAAAGTGTTTCCATTTCCTTTGCTAGATTCACGATTTCTTTTGGAGCGGAACCCATTGTAGAGACGTACTCTTCATAATTTGCAGTAGCAAGTTTTTGCCATTTTTCTGGTTTGAGAGCTTTGACTTTAAATGAAGACTTTGGCATTTGATTGGTTCGGTTTCCACTTGTGCGCAAGGAGAAAAAGGGAATTTTTGCAACAAGGTGGGAATGAAGGCCGTCCTTGTCTGGCTTAGGACATTCATCATTGGAATTGGAGTTCCAATTGTCGATGCGATACACCTCGACTTCGGAGTCCGCTCCCACCACTCTCGCATTCAGCAAACGAAAGTTCGATTCGGCTCCCTTGTAAACGTCCTCCATGCCGCGAACTCGAAAGTAGTAAAAGGTCCCTCGAGAAAAGAATTCCTTACGATTTGATGGCTTTTTGTTGGAGACACTAAAGCCAGACGTCCATCTTTCGGTGACTCGCCCCTCTACCGGAGTGTAATTGACGTCATAGGCCGCCAGCGTCGAGTCGTCAGGTCTTTCCGAGACAGCATACTTTCCATCGTTAAACCAAGCTTTGTGATCTCTAGACTCACATGAATCTGCTGTTTCAGATGATGTGCTTGCAACATCACGATTTGCACTGCGTGGAGATTTTGATATACAACCTGGAAAGAAGGCTCCAACTGATGCCACTAAAACGCCTACGAAAACAATAACGAATTTCTGCTTTTTAAGCATGCTCTCTCCTTGCCCTTGCAAATGGGGTCACCTAATACGATATCAGTAATTATGACTTTTTTACTGTGGATTTCCAAATGTATCGGCGATCTGCTCACCCTAAGTCCAGAGCTCCTGCCCGATAAAAACAGACTCAGAAAATGTTAAAGACTGAGCCAAACAATGACTTGCGGAACGGTGACAACCATAAGAGACGCAATAGAAAGTCGAAGGCCCAGAAATAGCAAGATGCTCTATCAAAAGTATCCTAAAACAACAAAATTTTGTAAAATACAGATTGAAATAGAATATTTACCTAGAAACTAATAGCGAGTGCCTAATGAAATACGATCTCAAGACTTCAAGCAAAGTTAGCATTCAGTACTTGCTAACCACGCTCCTTAGCCTAGTGCTGCTGATGCCAAACATTGGTTCTGCAGCAAATGAAAATAAGACCACCAAAAATTCAAAAGTCGCCACTCCTAGTACAGTTACTCTTGCAAAGGCTAAAGGGAGCGATAACAAAAAGTCAAAGATTCAAAAAAAGAAAATTACAAAGAAAAGTAAGAAAAAGTCCAAAAAAAGTAAACGCACGACAGCTAGCCTTTATTATCAACCCACTCCACGAAATCCATATGGCGTTGTGGAAGACGGTGCTGACTTGGTCTTTTCCATCCGCTCTAGCACCGCAGAGCGTGTCCAGCTTTTGATATTTAAGGAGAGTCTAAATGAGGAGCCATTAAACGGCGAACATATATTGGAAAAGAGTGGCGCTGATCTTTGGTCAATAAGGATTCCCAAGTCTAAGATCAAAGCTGACAATGGCGGCAAGGAGTTTGTCTATTATGGCTATCGCTTTTGGGGTCCCAATTGGCGCTACGATAAAAACTGGGCCCCAGGAAAATTAGATGGTCGTATCTCCGACGTCGATGACGATGGAAATCGTTTTAACCCAAACAAGGTGCTCTTTGATCCATACGCAATGGAAATTTCACACGATCCAATGAACGCCACTCATCAAACCAATTACGAATTTTCTACTAAGTATGATAGGGAAGGCGGAGTTGACTATAGAGCTTATGACACTGCAAAAATCGCTCCGAAAGGGATTTACTATTTTGGTTTTAAATATCCAATATTTGAAAAAAAGATCCTTCGACCCCTGAAGGATGAAATTATATATGAGGCTCACCTACGCGGACTCACTAAAGGCAATATGGAACTTCCAGAAGCACAGCGCGGCACCTATTTAGGAGCAACAAAGGTGATTCCTTATCTCAAGAGCCTTGGGGTTACCGCGATCGAGTTCCTTCCAATACATGAGACACAGAATGATCAGAATGACGTCAATCCGAAGAGTGCCGATGGTGATCAATACTGGGGCTATATGACTCTGAACTTTTTTTCTCCCGATCGGCGCTACAGCTCCGATAAAAGTCCGGGTGGCCCTACCAGAGAATTTATTAATATGATCCGAGAATTTAAGAAGGCAGACATTAAGGTCTATCTAGATGTTGTGTATAATCATACCGCTGAAGGCAGCCTATGGGACAATGATGTAAACGTCACCCAGTTGTATTCGTTTCGAGGCATTGATAATGGAGCCTATTATCTCCTTGGTGATGATCGAAAGCACTACTACGATTTGTCAGGCACCGGCAACTCCCTCAATACGACATCCAAAATTTCAGTGGATTTAGTGATAGACTCTCTCAAACATTGGCGCGATCTGGGCGTGGATGGTTTTCGCTTTGATTTGGCCGCTGTGCTTGGCAACAATAAGGATGCCGGTGGCTATGAGTTTAATAGTCTCAATGAAGATGGAATACTCATTAGAACAAAAGAACTTCCTGGTCGAATCAGCTCCCTCACACAAGAGCTGGAGGGCGTGGATCTAATCGCGGAACCATGGGCGGCGGTATCAGGATCCTACAAGCTCGGGGAATTTCCGTTTCCTTGGGCCGAGTGGAATGGACAATACCGAGACAATCTGCGAACAGTTATGAATAAGCTTGGAACTGAGGAGGACAATGTCACCATCGGCATGCTCTCCCACGGGATCGGAGGCTCCAGCGCCCTCTTTGGAAGCAGCGAGCCGTCAGAATT
The DNA here is from genome assembly GCA_964388665.1 of uncultured Pseudobdellovibrionaceae bacterium. Taxonomy (GTDB): domain Bacteria; phylum Bdellovibrionota; class Bdellovibrionia; order Bdellovibrionales; family Bdellovibrionaceae; genus CALCCV01. Next base: position 51,411 of record CAYMBJ010000009.1, read on the forward strand.
TGCACGTGGCCCGTACCATTCTATAAATTTTGTGACGGCACATGACGGATTCACGCTGAGAGATTTGTTTTCTTACAATCATCAGATCAACAATTTGGATTGGCCCAACGGCCCTTCCCCAGGAGGGGAGGATCACAACCGCTCATGGGATCAATCGATATCTTCGAAAGAGCAACAGAAGGACGACCAATTGAAGGCCGTGAAAAATGCACTCACCTATTTGCTACTCTCTGCCGGTACGCCAATGATTTTGGGCGGCGACGAGAACTACCGAACTCAACTTGGGAACAACAACGCCTACAATGTCGACTCACCGATGAATTGGTTGAAATGGGGCAAGGACCTTCCGGTAGAAGCGAGTGAGATTTTTCTGTTCACCCAAAAGCTGATTGCACTGAGGAAGGAGCTTGGCGCTCTCCGTCGCTTTGGTTTTTTCGAGGGTCGTCCAGATCATCTGATGGGAGTCCAAGATTTATCTCAGGGCAGGCCCGATATCGATTGGATTAAGGCCGATGGGACCCATATCACCAATGGCAAACAGGGCACTCGAAATGAGTATCATGATATGGGGAAAAGCAGAGCATTCGGCTACATCCTGAACGCAACCAAAAATCCTGACGAGAGGAAGTACAATACAGTTGTGGTTTTCTTCAATTTTAATGGTGATGACGTTGGTCTTCGATTGCCAGCCGGGTTGGACTTGAGCAAATCTTACATTTACGCTTCAACATCTTCAACTATTCCCGAAGGGCCTCTGTCCGGAAGTAGCAGTGAGCAGAGCTCAAATAGAAGCTATGTTATGAAAGCACGTTCTTCTTTTGTTTTGACGGAGCTGTTAAAATAAAAAACTCGCAATGCTGGATATTGAATGGCGGGGCGATCCGAATTTAACGATTTTTGCAGGTTTCGGCGAGCTCTGAAAATTTCTCTTTCCATTCGTGAACTTGGGATCGGACCAATACGCCCCAGGCATAGCGCACTGTAGACGTGTACTTGCTACCAAAACTACAGGCTTTAACCAGCGCTTTGTAGGAGAGTTCTGGTTTTTGCACTTGGATCGCGGTTCGCCCCAGTCCTTCCCAGCATCTCTCCGAGCTATCTTTGATGATGGTGCACTTTTCATAATTAACGACAGCGTCGATATTGTTCTTTTGTCGCTCAAGATAGCTGGCATATTCAAAATACACCTCTTCTTGTTTTGGAAAAAGTTTTACGGCGGTTATAAACTGGAGCTTTGCTTTTTCGGGCTCTTGTGTCTGGTCATAAACTTTTGCGATATTCAAGAGGTTTGCGTAATTGCGGGGATCTTTGACCTTGGCCTCTTCGCAAGTTTTTAGAGCTGCTTCATTCACTCCATCAAGAGTGTTGATAGCACAAAGCTTAGCTAGATACTTTGGATTTGATCCCTTTTCGGCAATGAGATCCTGATACAGTATTCGCAATTCATAGTAGTTTTTTTGTTTCAGATATATCTGATCCAACAGTTCAATTGCAGGCATATAGTCACTTTTTGCCTGAAGCGCTTTGACCAAAGTACCGCGTGCATCATTGACTTTGTTCAATTGAAGTTGGGTCTTTGCCAGCCAAGTCAGGACCAAATAGTTTTTGGGGCGCTTAGCAAGAGCGAGCTGACTGACCCTATTCACTTCTGAAAACTGATTTCTATAAAAGTGAGCTTCCGCCAAGTCCGCCATCAACTTTTCATCTAATTTTTCTATGTTTTTCCATAGGAGCTCGGTGATTTCTTTCCACTGCTTGGCCTTTTTGAGATCAGCGGTCTGCGCATGTAAAAGTTTCGTTTCTGTAGATACAGGAATTTGGGTCTCTGGCTCGCTCATTTCGTTGCTAAGGTCACTCGTGGCCTTGATTCTGGACTTTGGTTGGGATTTTGCTGAGGACTTGGCTCTTCTCTTGGGTGGCGGCTTGGTTTTGCTCTCAGGTGGCAGTTCAGCTTGGTCCTGAGTCTCTAATGGCTCCATGTCAAAATCGGAAAACTCATCATTTGCCCAGGCTGAGCTGCTCACGGCAACAGAACCAAGAAAAATTAATGGCAGCAGGAGGCCAATGAGCTTGTGTGCGGCGAGACCCATGATCCAAAAGGCTGAGAAGATTTTAGCTGGCGGCCCACCTCGCCGAAGAGAGAAGTGTATGATTTCGGCGCAAGGCTTTGGTGTACTAACAAAATTTTTTCGCATCATCTTAGATAAGGTTATCATCGCGTTTCCGATTGCGAAAGCCCTTCGCCGACTATTTATTTTTCCCTTTAAAAATAGACACTTAGAAAGTCCAGCACGCGCCCAGCAAGGGGGCCAGGCTCTCGTCGAATATGTGCTGCTGTTGATTGTGGTCGTCGGCATACTCCTCTTGGGCCTCGGGAGACTCTTTGCACCCACACAGAATTTTTTGAGTCAACTTTTGGGGGAAGCTTACATAGGCTGCCTGTTAGAAACAGGCGCATTGCCCACTCTGGGGGGCGAAAGCACCATTGCAAGCGAAAATGGCTGTGTTGCCGAATGGGTCCCAGGAGAAGGCCTTGTGGTCAATGACAACCGTCGCAATGGGAGAGACGGCTCCAACAGTGGTTCCGACTCAGAGAGCTCTCGCTCCAAGCAAAAAAATGATGCTGCACGAAGCGGAGGTGGGCGCAGATCCAGTAGCAGCCTTCGTGCGGGAAATTCTTTTGGTAGCTCGAAAAGCGCTTCGGAAACCACTGGCGAGAAGAAGCGATTTTCTGAGGGCGATGGCGGCGACGACCTCTACAACCCAAACTCAAGCAGTGGCGGACGCAGTACGGGAGAATTGGCAAGCGTCCTTAAAAAAAGCCCCGATGAATCTTTTAACGCTGGCGCATTGGATGATAGTTCGCGCAAAAAAATCAATAAACTGAAAAACAAAGGCGAAAAACAGGTCGTTGCTTCGGAGGAAGTGGCCGAAACCGTCAAGAAAAAACCTTTTCGCGTGCAGAAGGCGGAACGCGCTGTCGCAAGTGAAGTCGAAGACGAGGGCTTTACATTCGGCGAATATCTTAAATATTTGATCATAATCTGCATAGTCATTGCTCTCATTCTGGTCATTGGTGGGCAATTCCTACAAATGACGCGAAATCTCGAAAAGAAATATTAGGCTCAACTCGACCAACCAGACGCGAAATCCCATGATGCAGAAAAATTTTTAAAAACTAAGATTATGGTTCAATTCATGTTGATTCTTTGCTGTGATTAAGGAATAGGAACTCCATACATAGAGATTCCGGAATTGATGGAGAACCGAAGCTAGCCAATGACGGCTGGTTTTGACGTGCCATAGGGTAGAGCTGAGGGGAAATAGTGAGATTTGACTCTAATCCAGAGATGGTTCACATAGGAACAGGTCCAAGGAAGTTTTCGTTAGCAGAGACCAATCAGTTGTTGGTTCTTATACACAAAATCACCGAAGACACCGATCGTGATGTCACCAAAATTAGTCGCCAACTTGAGTTGGCCAGTCATTTTGATTCTATCTTGGCCCAAAAGAGTAAGAAAGAGATCGATAGGCTGATTGACTCCTGGTTTCGCAAAATTGAGAAATTGGGCGGGACTCCTAAAGGAATCTGGCTGATCGACTTTGATTTTGGCCAAGGGTACTACTGTTGGAAATATCCTGAGGTTAAGATTCAGCACTGGCATCTTTATGATGAAGGCTTTTTGGGTCGAAAGGCGCTGGGTCCGGCGTTGATTCCACAGGTATAATCCGTTACAGTTGGTGCAATATGCGAGTGGGTATCGCGCAGATCAACTCTGCGCTTGGCGATTTCGATGCCAATGCAAAAAAAATTCTAACTTTCACCAGACAGCTCAGTGGTAAAAAATGTGAATTGGTGATCTTTCCCGAATGCTGCCTCCTGGGCTATCATCCATTTGATCTTTTAGAGCGACCTGAATTTGTTGAGCAACAGCTTAAGGTATTGAATAAGCTGGTGACCCAGTTGCCCGTCACCCTTGGGGTTTTAATTGGATTTGTTTCAAAAAACAGTTCTAAACTGGGCAAGCCCTATTATAATTCTGTAGCCCTCATCAGTAAGGGCAAAATTCAAAAGGTTTTCCACAAGCAACTTTTACCTACTGGAGATGTTTTTGATGAGGCTCGCTTTATCGAAGCAGGAGAACTTTCTAAAAACTTTTTTACTTTCAAAGGCAATAGGTTTTTTCTGAGCATTTGTGAAGACATTTGGGCCTGGCCCGATGCCAATGGTCGCTCGCAGTACCGAGAAAATCCTATAAAAAAATTACCAAAAAAATCACTCGATCTAATCATTAACATGAGCGCTTCTCCCTTTTATCCAGGAAAAATGCAGACCCGCATGCACATGGTTACTCAGACTGCGAAACATTTGAAGGCGCCAATGATTTTTGTAAACATGATTGGCGCCCAAGATGAGCTCATCTTCGATGGTCAGAGCTTTGCAGTAAATCGCAATGGCGAAATGCTTTTCAGGAGTGCCGCTTTTAGCGAAGATGAAAATGTCCTGGATATTGCCGAGCTGAAGCCATGGACAACTCGCCCGCAGCTAGAGCCCTTGGCAGAATTGCATTCAGCCTTGGTTTTGGGAATTCGAGATTTTTGCCTCAAAACTGGCCTTAAAAAAGTTGTCTTGGGTCTCAGCGGTGGCATTGACTCAGCACTGGTCTTAGCCTTGGCAGCAGATGCTCTGGGACCGGCGAATGTTCTGGCCGTGCAACTTCCAAGTCAGTTCACTTCTGAATTGAGCGAGTCCAGCGCACGCAAGATGGCAAAGATTCTATCAGTTGATCTAAAAGAAATTTCTATTCAAAGCGACTTTAATAATTTGTCCCAGCAGCTCGAGAGACTATTGAACCTAAAAGATCGATCGAGTGTCGCTTTTGAAAACATTCAAGCTCGACTGCGTGCCGTATATCTTATGGGACTGGCAAATTTGGAAAACAGGCTCCTGCTTTCCACTAGTAACAAAGATGAACTTGCCTGCGGATATTCCACTCTTTATGGCGATATGTGTGGTGGTCTTGCCCCACTTGGTGATTTGACCAAAGGGCAAATCTTTGCCTTAGCAAAATGGTACAATCGTGATGGTGAGGTCATCCCTAGTGAAATCATTGATCGGCCACCATCAGCGGAACTCAGAGAGACTCAAAAAGACCAAGACAGCCTCCCACCCTACGTAGAACTAGATAAAACCGTGATTCAAATGGTTGAACAATGCCGTTATGCCAAAAATTCCGCGGACAAATGGCTGATCCAGCAATTGCACAAATCAGAATTCAAGAGGTGGCAAGCTCCTCCGGTTTTAAAAGTTTCGCTCCACAGCTTTGGGCGCGGACGCCGCTATCCCATAGCCACAAAATCCCTTTTTTAAACGAAACTATAGATGAGCAAGTAGATCCAGTTGCTTGGGCTGCCTTTCAATTTGTGGCAATCTCAACTGTGGACGTCCCGTGAGAGCGATCAAATTCTCAATCTGCGGAGCAAGTCCATTGATTGAAATTTTCTTGATCATTTCTAAAAACAGCATTCCACAATAAGTGGCGTCTTCCTCTGCACGGTGAAACTGCGAAGATGGTATCTTGAGATGCTGAACCAGAGTCCCCAAGCGGTAGTTGGGCAGCCCCGGAAACACCTTTCTTGCGATTGGCAAAGTGTCTAGCACGATTCCTCTTGGAGCAGGAGTTTCATGCTTGGTGATGTCAGCAGCAACAAACTGAGCATCAAAGGGCGCATTGTGTGCCACTAGTGGGAGATCCTGGCAGAAATCTGCAAAGGGCTGTAAGATCGTATCAATGGTCGGCTTACCGCGAACCATATCACTGGTGATCCCATTCACAGCCGTCGCGCCCTCTGGGATGGGTCGCTTGGGATCCACCAAAGTCGAAAATGTTGCCTCGACCTTTCCGTTGACAAACTTTACCGCGCCAATTTCTACAATTAAATCCACTCCACAAACAGTGCCGGTGGTCTCTAGGTCAAATGCTATAAATTCCATATCCAGATAGCCTATAAAAAAAACTATCCAGATTCAATTTTCTTCAGCACATTAGGAGTATGCGTAACGAAGAAAAAGTTTGGCTGAATCCCGACGGCACATACACGGCACTTGCCACCGAAGGAGCTTCCCTTCTCGACACCATCATTGACGCAAATATTTCTATTGACCACTCCTGTGGAGGCAACGCTTCGTGTGGAACCTGCCGAGTGGTCATTGTTGAGGGAGCTGATCAGCTTCCTCCCCGAAATGATTTGGAAGCCGATTTTATAGAAAATCGCGGCTGGTCTGATAATGAGAGACTAGCTTGCCAACTGATCATTAGAAACGGCTCAGTGAAGTTTCGCATTTAGGGCTCATCTATAGCACTTGAAAAATATTCGTGTATATCCAGGGCACCCACCTCTTTGCATCTGGCAAAGGAAATAGCGGGCTCACTCGAACCATCACCCGATAGGATCCTGGCATATCTAGTGAAAATTCGGTCTCCAACTCATTCGAAGTTTTATACCGCTGACCATCACGAAACAGCACAACTTCAAAAAAATCAGAAATCGCCCCAGGTAGCTTTACATATATCCGTTGATTGCTTCCGACAGGAATTTGCGCTCCGATTGGAAAAATTCCATTTTCTGATTTGATAAAGCATTCAAAGCCCGTGGCATCAGCCAAAATATCAAAAGCCAAAAATGAATTTCCTTGTTTCAGCGCGTGGACCAGTTTTTCTCTATCTGTACGCAAATTTCCAGTCAGCTCTGAAACCAGCTGGACATGGGTTGAGGCGATCTCAAATGTCTTTTGGTAACTAGGAAAGCGTATGGGGTAGGAGCTGAGTGGTATGGCTCTCGCAGAGGCCTCTGCTCCTGCATAGCCAACAATTTTTCGGGTATGTGAAAGCTGATCCATCCATTTTAGTTCCTCTTCTGGCTCAGTAATCAAACGTAGAAATGCGTAACGCGGATTAAAAGGATAAAGCAGCAAACTCCAAATGACCGACAACTTGGACTGATCCCAAGCTTTCATGGCCATGGATTTTACATTTACAATCTCCAAGCCATCCAAGCCCACCGGAAAGTTTCCCTGCCACTGAAAGCCGAGATAAAAAGGTGAGGCCAAGTACATCAACGAGTCTTGAAAAAACTCAGGTCTTTGCTCGATGAGATTGGCAATAAACACTTGGGCTTCACCCATACTCGCAATTTCAGATGATTTGTTTGCAGAAAGGTAAATCAGCCGCGAGTCCAGGTAGCTGTACTTGGCGCCAAACAGCGACACAAAGCCCTGAGTATTTTGATCAATGCCTTTTTCGGGAAAAACATTGAGATCTGTAAAAATTAGGAAATCCAAACTCGCCTTACGAGCAGCTTCAATAATTTGGTTGATGGCACTGCTCCCCAAAGACTTGTTCGAGTGAACATTAGCAATGCCGCGGTAGTAGTAAAAGTGAGATGAGGACTGAGGTCCCTGAGCTTTTTTAAAGATTTGCGTGTCGTATGTTGATACGTAAAACCCATAAAACAAATAGAGCAGCAAAAATGCAGAGAGAAAATTTATTAACTTCATTTAAGCTCTATCCTGTACAATTCAAATCGTTCCTTTTGGAATTTTTTTATCAATTGAATCTGAGCCGTCTGCTCTTCTAGCCACGACGGCCAGGCATCCTCTTCATTACGCACAAAAAAGAAAACGCGAGTCTGTGGCTGAGATTCAGGCAAAAAATCAAAGAAATCAAGGCGCCTACTGCCCTTTAATTTATAAGCGGGCGTCTGTGTCTTGTACCAAAAAAATGCAGCCAATTGATAGTTACTTAGATAGAGAGGGCGGTAAGCCCTGGTCTGATCTACCAATTGGCTAAATTCATTGGTCTCGTAAACCTTATGAGGAATCAACTGGTACTGACCAACAGCATAGAGTCCCGCAATATAGAACTGTGGCACAACCCAAAATGCCAAATTCCATTTGAGTCCAGAGCTCATCGACTGCACTTTGCCTGAGACCAGGGTCAGAATCCAGGCAGGGACAAAGGCAACGATGATCCAGTTGGCTTCAACAAATGATTTGGTCGACGAATAGAAAAATACTCCCAGTGGTATCAGCACAGAAAGCCAAAGCATTAGATTGACAGCTGCAATTTTGGGATGATTTTCCATTTTACCAATGGCTTTGATTCTGTAGGGAAATTTGAAAATAAAATAGGGTCCCACCAATGTGAACACAACCAAAAGGTAGGTGGAGATCGAATCAAAAGACCAATTTTGCGACGAAAAGCCATGGCTCAATTGAAATTTAAACGAAACAAACTCATTTTTGTAATTCCAGAATAAAGTGGGCGCTGCCCCCAAAAGCAGCCCCAGTACTAGCATGGGAATCTCAGACCACTTGGCGCGAATACCAGAAAAGCGAAATATCCATGTCAATCCTAGCGGCAGGCCAAATAGCAGTGCTGTGTATTTTGAAGAGAAGCCCAGTCCTAACCCGACTCCAATAAAAAATGTCAGCCAATGTTTGTCTGTTTGTATTCGTAAAACTGCTAGTAGCAGGGTCAAAGAATAAAAAAACTGCAGAGGCAAATCGGGTGTGGAAACAATTCCACCTAGGCCCGTGAGAGGATTGGCTAAAAAAATAAGTGCGAGAATCATCACACTCTTTTCGTTGCGCAAAACTCGCCAAGCTATCAACCAGGTAATTACAAATTGCAGCTGTGACCAAATGACCGCAGCTAAGCGCGGCACCCACAAATCTGGAATAATCTTGGCCAAGAGCCACTGTAGCCAAGAAATCATACCGGGATGATCAAAATATCCCATTTGTGGAAATTTTGACCAAACCCAATAGTAGGCCTCATCCGGGCTCAAAGGAAAACACACTACGGCGCAGACTCGCAATGCCAAGGCAAGGGCAAAAAAAAGTGCAAATTTTTGTGTAAAGCCATGGGACGAAAGCTTGAGCCCATTTGCCATTCAAATACCTTCAGTAGAACTCAGTTATAGATAGAAGCCCTAATAAGATTCTGCAAATCTAATAATTGAGCGTCTTGGCTTTGCCAATTTCGCCGGGGATGCCAATGTCTTTTCCGTTCAATATTAGATTAACGGCACCGCCATTGGACACAGTCAATTTTAGACCAGCATTGCTCTTAAAAGTATGGACCTGATCAGCTCCCAATTTTATCTTTTGCGGCTGTCCACGACCATCCAAATATTCAAGTTCAACGGCATCTAGGGCCTCCACAATCAGTTCAAGATTTTGGCCGCGAACCGGTGGTGGGGGCGTAGCCGTATTAGAATTTGTAGCATTGACCTTTGGTTTTTCAACATTTGCCGTTTCTAGTTTTGGCGCCGGTTCTGCCTTTGGTGTTTCCTTCTTTGGAACTGCGACCTTTGCCGGCTCCACTTTTGCCGTTTCGATCTTTGCCGGTTCCACTTTTGCTGGCTCGGGCTTAGGTACCGATGGCTTGACATCCACAGATTCAGAATGAGTCGCATTCTGTGCTGTCACAGGAGGGTGATCCGCCATTCCCGGAGGATGAGTGGCTGAAGTGTTTACAGCAGCCGTCTCCGAACTGGTCTCTTCTTTTCGTGCACCTTCGTCTGCTCGGAGCGCTCCAGAGTCCACTGATTTCTCTTCTACCGAAGCGACTCCGACCTGATCCACTCCAAGGTTGGGGGATACAGGCGTGGGTGTTTCTTTTGAAACCGTTTGCAGGCTCTCGATCGAAGGAGTTTCAGCTTCTTTTTGGTATTTATCGATAATTTTTTTAGAGATGATGATGCCAATCGCCAAAATCAGACCTATTCCGACCAGTGCAACAGTTTTTAAATTGGCCGGATCCCGCGACGACTCACGCTGCAAAATTGCCGAAGGCTTTTCAGACGGGTCCAGAGGACCAAATTCCACTTTTGGCCGCGTCGAACCAAATTCTTCATAAAAGCTAGCAAGAATTTCATTTACATCCAACTTCAAATAGCTTGCGTAGCTCTGGATAAAGCCGCGAAGAAAAGTTTTTGCGGGGAAGTTCTTCTCATTCCCTTCTTCAATCGCCTTGAGTGTTTTTGTGCTGATCTTGAGCGCCAGTGCGACTTCTTGTAAAGACAGGCCTTTTTCCTCACGAGCATTTTTTAGTTTTTCGCCTACTATTTTTTTTTCATCGGAACTCATTTATATTCCTTTTTTATCAGATCTGCCATGGCACGACTTTTTTCGCGAAACTGCCCTTCAGGGTAGAGCTTTAATAGCTCTTCGAATTTTTCAATTGCTAATTTCTTTTGACCCATGCGATAGCGGGAAATGGCAGCATAATACTGTGCCTCGTCTCTTTGAATTTTAACACAGATTCCAGTGGCTCTATCCAAAGCATCGGTGGCCTCCTGAAAACTTTTAAGCTCAAACAATGACCTGCCATAATAGGTTGCCGTGTAGCAGTTGCCTCGATCCATCTGCAAACTCTTGTAAAAGCTCTCACGAGCCAGTCCGTACCTTTTATTTTCGAAATGCAAAAGCCCCTGAGTAAAGTGTACTTTTTGTGGCATGGGATAAATCAAATCTGCAAAAACCTGATTGAGCAATTCCTGTGCCTGGCCAAATTTCTTTTGGCTAACCAACACCCTTGCCAAATTGACTTTCGCATCAGAATTATTTGGGGTTAAGCCGATGGCCATACGCAGATGTTTTTCTGCCAACTCGAACTGCTTCAGCATAAAGTAGGTAAGACCTAAATTGTTATGCAACTCGGAGTTGGACTCGTCGAGCTTCTCAGCTCGCAAATACTCAGCCAAAGCCTGATGATAGATGCCTCTTTCGTATAGGGCACTTCCCATTTGCGAATGAAGAGCGGCCTTTTCTTGACGCTCTTCCTGTGCAGAGGTGCATCCTATAAGGGAAAATATAAAAATGACGATTGCCAGTGACTTCACCCATCCAGTAAATCCTGAAAGACCCATCGAGTCAATGGGTCAATGTTCCCAAACAATGCTGGCCATGACCTCGAAATGAGGAGTTTGCGGAAACATTTCGTAGATAAAAATCTGACTGACCTTAAAGCGACCTCCCGGCTGAGGTCGGCAGATGATTTTGAGATCGCGCAAAAACGTCATAAAATTGCAGCTAATGTAAATCAGCCTCATGGGCTGGGAAATCGCTAAAACTTCACTAACTTCAGGCTCCAATCCGCCCCGTGGCGGATCCACCACAACGAGACTGCCTTCATCTATTCCCACTGACGTCACAAAATTCTTGATTCCACTCGCATAAAAATTGACCCGAGCATGAAATTTGCGTCGAAGGGCCTCCTGCTGCGCCTTTTTGATCAAAATCGGACTGCCATCGACACCAATAATTTTGCCTTTAAAGTTTTCTGCCAACTGAAAAGTGAAATTACCGCTGCCACAATAAAAATCAAAGACCCGCGAAACTCCATCCGTTTCGAGCACACTCAAAAGATCGCTTTGAATTTGCTGATTCTGTTCAGCATTGACTTGAGCGAACACCCCTTCAAAATTATCCGCAAACTCAGTGCGCAGCTGCGCCTCGCCCGAGTCATTCAAAATGATCTCGTGCTTGCCCAACTTCGAACTCTCCTCCCAAAGGCTGGACCAGCGTTTGCGAATGGCTTCATCAGCAATGTGGCAATCTACAACATCAATCAATTCGTGGCTGTGGTGAGCGCGATAGGCCCAACCCGACTCGGTTCTGACAGGTTGAACACGATTGCGATACGAATAGGATTTGGGAGACTTGCGCAGTGAAATATTGGGAGTCGAGCCAACCCACACAGACGGCTCGAACTTGGCGGAAAAATTTGTCGTGAAAAAATTGAGCTTTTCTTGCAACTGCCGTGCGGCATCAAGGTGCTGCCATTGGCAACCACCACATCTGGTGAACACAGAGCAGGGCGCCGGTCGACGGTCAGCGGAAGGCTCCAAAATTTTCAGGAGGCGCGCCTCACCAAAGTCCTTTTTTTGGAGAGTGATCTCCACTTCGACCAGTTCTCCAGGAATAACAAAAGGTACAAAAAGCACAAAGCCTTCGTGGCGGCATACACCGCGCCCCAAAGGCTCTAATGACTCAACTTTAACTATTGCTTTTTTGCCAAGTAGATCTGATTTGTTGCTCAAAATTTCTCTTAAGCGTTGCAGATCTCATTTTTATCAAAGAACAGCGCGATCTCTCGCGCCGCCGAAGTGGCGCTGTCGGAACCATGCACAGCATTTTCACCTACACTGTCGCCATGCTTGGCGCGAATTGTCCCAGGATTTGCCTTTTTTGGATCCGTCGCACCCATGATATCCCGGTTCTTTAGCACTGCATTTTCGCCGCTCAAAACCATCAACATCACAGGACCCGATGTCATAAAGCTAACGAGCTCACCAAAGAAAGGACGCTCCTTGTGTTCAGCATAAAACTCCTCGCACTTGGCTTTGCTCAGAATTGTCAATTTGGCTGCGGCAATTTTTAAGCCCTGAGTTTCAAAAATAGAAATGATATCACCGATTACGCCCTTTTTTATTGCATTGGGCTTGATTATTGAAAAAGTCTGTTCTTTAGCCATCGTCTTTGTCTCCTTACTTTAGCATTGATTTTAAAATTTTACCCATATCTGCCGGGCTTCGCGAGATTTTGCAACCTGCATCTTCCAAGGCGGCAAATTTTGCTTCCGCTGTTCCCTTGCCACCGCTGATAATGGCACCAGCGTGACCCATGCGCTTGCCCGCTGGTGCTGAGGCTCCCGCAATAAAGGCCGTTATCGGTTTTTTAAACTCCCTCTTGATGTACTCAGCCGCTTCTTCCTCGGCGGAGCCGCCGATTTCACCGATCATGATCACGGCCTCAGTGTTTGGGTCTTTGTTAAACATCTGCAAGACATCAATAAAGTTGGTGCCATTGACAGGGTCACCGCCGATGCCTACGCAAGTTGATTGGCCCAAGCCAATTGAGCTCAACTGCCATACAGCTTCATAGGTCAGAGTTCCAGATCGCGACAGCACGCCGATCTTTCCGGGTTTGTGTATATGCCCCGGCATGATGCCAATTTTGCATTCTCCGGGAGTGATCACTCCTGGGCAGTTTGGCCCAACTAGACGGGTGCGTCGACCCTCCATAAAGCGCTTCACTTTGACCATGTCTAAAACTGGAATCCCTTCGGTGATACAAATCACCAAATCGAGATCCGCATCCACCGCCTCCAGAATCGAATCTGCTGCAAAAGCCGGTGGCACAAAAACCATTGAGACTGTGCAACCTGTTTTTTCTTTGGCTTCGTAGACAGTATTAAAAACGGGGAGATTGAGATGTTGTGTCCCACCTTTTCCTGGGGTCACACCGCCAACCATTTTGGTACCATAGGCAATGCACTGCTCTGAATGAAAACTGCCTTGTGAGCCCGTGATACCCTGACAAATCACTCGAGAATCTTTATTGATTAAAATAGACATTGCGCTTTACCCCTTAACTGCAGCTACGATTTTTTTTGCTGCATCCGTCAAATCATCGGCCGGAATGATATTGAGTCCACTTTCCTGAAGAATCTTTTTTCCCAGCTCCACATTGGTGCCCTGCAGACGCACCACAAGCGGCACTTTAAGACCGACCTCTTTGCTCGCAGCAATCACGCCCTCTGCAATGATGTCGCACTTCATGATGCCACCAAAAATATTGACCAAGATTCCTTTTACATTGGGATCCTTTAAAATAATCTTGAAAGCCGCCGTGACCTTTTCCTTGTTGGCACCACCACCCACATCCAAGAAGTTGGCCGGGGTCGACCCATGCAGCTTGATGATGTCCAAAGTCGCCATTGCCAAACCGGCTCCATTCACCAAACAGCCGATGCTGCCGTCTAGCTTGATAAAGGCCAGATCGTATTTGGATGCTTCAATTTCAGTTGGCTCTTCTTCGGTGAGATCACGATATTCGACAATATCCGAATGTCTATAGAGCGCATTGGAATCAAAATTCATTTTTGCATCTAATGCGATGATCGCGCCCTCTTTTGTCAAAACCAAGGGATTGATCTCTGCGATCGCACAATCACATTCAATAAATGCCTTATACAGCCCCATAAAAAACTGGGTGGCCTTATTGATGTTTGCAGCGGGAATGCCGATTTGAAAAGCCAAATGACGGGCTTGAAACGGCATAAGCCCTGTGGCTGGGTCCACCGTAACTTTTTTGATGGCATCGGGACGATGAGCTGCAACCTCTTCAATCTCGACTCCGCCCTCAGCTGATGCCATCACGGCCACTCGCCCAGTCGCTCGATCCACTAAACAAGCCACATAGTATTCTTTTGCAATATTGCAGCCCTCTTCAATATAGATGCGCTCTACTTTTTTGCCCTCTGGTCCCGTCTGATGAGTCACAAGTGTCATTCCGATCATTTGACTAGATATTTTTGTAACTTCATCAAGCGTCTTTGCAAGTTTTACTCCGCCACCTTTGCCACGACCGCCGGCATGAATCTGAGCTTTGACCACCCAGAGGCTACCACCCATATCTTTTGCGACCCGGTGGGCTTCTTCGGCAGAATTTGCCACTTTTCCTTTTAGGGTCGTCACTCCGTAACGACGCAGAATTTCTTTTGCTTGATATTCATGAATATTCATTAAAAATATCCTACCCTTCCTGGTGAGGGACCGTAGTGGCCCGCATTGCTTTTATTTTAATTCAAGAAGTCCGATCCTGTTTGTGACTCAGCACTCGCCTATTAATACTGAATTTTCTCTAAGGCTTCGACCAATTCACGCACGGCCTTAATCGAATGCTCCAACCCGGCTTTTTCTGTATCGTTAAGTTTGAGCTCGATGACCTTTTCTAATCCGCGGCCACCCAGTTTACACAAAACTCCTACAAACAGGCCCTTCACTCCATATTCGCCCGCAAGCTCCACGGCACAAGGTAAAATGCGGTTTTGATCTTTCAAAATGGACTCTGCCATCTGTACAGCTGAAGCACTAGGGGCATAGTAAGCTGAACCTGTTTTTAACAGACCAACGATTTCTGCACCGCCATTGCGAGTTCGAGTCACTAAAGCTTCGACTTTATCTGCAGAAAGCATTTCTGTCAGTGGCACTCCTCCCACTGAACAGTGACGCGGCATTGGCACCATGGTGTCACCGTGCCCACCCAATACAAAAGCCTGGATATCCTTTACGGAAACTTTGGTCTCTTCCGCAATAAAGGCCTTAAATCTCGCACCATCAAGAACCCCGGCCATGCCGATAATGCGCTCGCGCGGAAAACCCGTGACCTGCTTGCAGACATAAGCCATTGCATCCAGAGGATTCGAGACAACAATCACTACTGAGTTGGGAGCATATTTTTTGATTCCTTCAGAACAGTCCTTTACGATCTTTGCATTGACTGCCAAGAGGTCATCGCGGCTCATTCCCGGTTTTCGCGGCATACCTGCTGTTAAAATGACCACATCTGAATCCGCAATGTCCTTATACTCAGAAGTCCCCGTCACGCGCGAATCAAACAGCTCTACCGGTGAAGCTTCAAAAAGATCCAGGGCCTTTCCCTTTGCTACACCTTCGTTGATGTCAAGAAGCACAACATCTCCGAGCTCCTTTTGCGCGGCCCAATGGGCTGCCGTGGACCCGACAAAGCCGGCACCGATCACGGAAACTTTTTTTCTTCTGTGGAAAACTTGATTTTGACTCATTGATGACTCCTTCATTTTTATTTAATACAATCAATGTGAAGCATTTCTACTTGCTCCAAATCACTCGTAACACCCCAGGCCGAAAGCTTTGCGCCCCCAGAAGGGGACACACCGAGATTTCGCGCTTCCAAAGTTTTTTATTGCTTACGGAATTATTCGCATTCAATCTTAGTTTTGCAATGAGTTCAAGTGGATAAGATATGAGTCAAGTGGTAAAATTAGAACTTAAAAACCTATCTATGGAATATGGAAGCAGTCCTGTGCTTCGCCAACTTTCTTTGCAAGTGCGTGATGGAGATCGCTTGGGCATCATGGGCCCCAGTGGTTCAGGAAAGTCCACCCTTCTCAAACTCTGCGCAGGCCTGCTAAAGCCAACACAGGGCGAGGTTCTTTGGGAAAATTTGCCCATTGAAAACCTGGACAAGGCGCAACTGGAAAACTGGCGAACCCGCATGAGCATGCTCTTTCAGCGTAATGCGCTGTTTGACTCTCTCACTTGCCTTGAAAACGTCGCATTTCCGCTGCGTTTGCGAACTAAGCTGCGCGAGAGCGAAATAAAAGATCGCGCCGCCGACTACCTAGATAAAGTGGGCCTAGCTCATGCCCTTCACCTGCTGCCCGCCGAAATTTCCGGCGGGATGCAAAAACGTTTGGGCGTTGCTAGGGCCTTAGCTCTAGATCCTGAATTGCTGTTTTACGATGACCCCACCGCCGGCCTGGACCCTATCACTTCTAAAAAAATTATTGAATTGATCTTGGCCCTCAAAGAGCAGCGTAATTCAACCATACTGGTGGTCACCAATGATGTGCATCGCATGCTTCAGGTCGCCGATCGGGCGATCTTGATTTTTTCTCCTGACAAATTTTATTTTTTTGAAAAAAGCCAGGATTTACTGACTCACAAGGACGCCGAAATTCAAGATTTCATTCTTTCACCGCTTCAAGCACGCCATCAGCGTCAAGCACAAAAAGGGGGAATCCATTAGAGCTCAAAACAGATCGCCTGAGCTTGTTCTTGAGTACATTAACGTTAGAAAGTCTTTCGGTGATCGCCACATTCTCAATGGAATCTCTTTCTCCGTTTCGCGTGGGAGCATTATGTTTATCCTGGGAACGTCAGGCACAGGAAAATCCGTTTTGCTAAAGAACACTGTTGGACTTATGAAGCCGGATTCTGGAGAAATTCGCTTTGATGGCGAAAACATTGTCCCGCTTAGCGAAAGGGACTTGGGTCGGATTCGCAGAAGGTGCGGAATGGTTTTTCAGCAACCTGCACTATTGGACAATCTGAGCGTCGAAGAGAATGTTGCCTTTGGACTGCGCCGTCTCACCTCTGACAATGAATCTAAAATTCGCGAACGTGTTCAGTTGGCATTGGCCTCTGTCAATTGCTCTGAGTTTTCTAAAAAAGCTCCAAGTGAAATTTCTTACGGAACCCAAAAAAGAGTCAGCTTAGCAAGATCACTGGCTCTTGAACCCGAAGTGCTACTGTTTGATGAGCCAACGACAGGCCTGGACCCGCAAACAACACGAATAGTGAACGAACTGATTTATGAACTTTCGGCGAAGTTTAAAAACTCTTCGATTGTTGTCAGTCACGATATGGCCTGTGCTCTGGCCATTGCCGATCAAATTGTCGTGCTCGACAAGGGGTATATCGTTGATCAAGGCAGCCCGGCCCACATTCGCAGTAGCCAGGTTCCATTGGTGCGCGACTTCATGGCCGAGGTGAATCTATGATTAATTCGATACTAAAGATGACAAATGACGTCGGCGCCATGGCACTTTTTGTGGTCGATCTTATGAAAAGCTTTGGCCAAGTCTCCAAAACTCTTCACCACATTTTAGAGCAAACTTGGAAAGTGACCATGGCCAGCCTACCGACAACGATCTTTGCGGGTTTTTTTGTTGGTGCCATTTTGACAGTCCAATTTACCCTGCAAATGCGTGAATTTGGGGCTCTCGGGTACCTGGGTGGACTGTCCACCTCAGGTATTATTAGAGAGGTAGGTCCGCTGCTTATCGCATTCTTATTGAGTGGAAAAGTGGGCGCGTTCACCTCTGCAGAACTGGGAACCATGAGAGTGACCGAACAGATTGATGCGATTCGCTGCCTGGGCGCCAACCCATTGCAGGAGATAGTGCTGCCACGGTTTATAGGAATTATCTGCGCGGCCTTTTTTTTGCTCACCTTTGGCCTCATGATCTCGGTTTTTGGCGGAGCCTTTATGGGTGCCATTTTTTCAGGTGTTAATTTTCAAGAGTACATTCGCTTTATTCCAGCCATTGTCACCTGGCCCTCGCTCGTCAATGGGCTTTTTAAGTGCTTCACTTTTGCTGTGGTGCTCGCAACTCTTTGCACTTATCGTGGTTACAATGCCAGCGGTGGCGCGCGCGGAGTGGGCAAGGCTGTGGTGACCACTTCCGTTCAAACAATGCTGCTGATTGTTTTTTTT
Organism: uncultured Pseudobdellovibrionaceae bacterium; assembly: GCA_964388665.1. Lineage (GTDB taxonomy): Bacteria > Bdellovibrionota > Bdellovibrionia > Bdellovibrionales > Bdellovibrionaceae > CALCCV01. The sequence continues at coordinate 69,523 of CAYMBJ010000009.1, forward strand.
GACTGGCTAACAAGCTTTATTTTGCAGGGTCTTTTGAATCAGTTTATTGATTAGCTAGGGGTAGACTAGTGATAGGTGCAGTTTTGATGATCTGGGGTAATGAACGTGATTGATGCGCTCGGAAGCAATGCCATTCGTATTGGATCTTTGGCCAGAGAATGGTGTCGCTTTCTATTAGATTGCTTCTTTACGTTGTTCCGACCCCGATTCTTTTTTGGCGAATTCTTAAAACAATTGCACTTCATCACCAATGAAAGCCTGCTTATCATTCTCATCTCTGTGTGCTTTGCCGCGATGGTGACGCTACTGGAATCCTCATTTCACATGAAATTGGTGATCCAAAATGACTCTCTTGTCCCTGGATTTGCCGCGCTCTTGATAATTCGCGAGATGGGTGCGGTGGTCACTGGACTTCTTTTGGTTTCACGAGTCGGAGCTGGTATCGCTGCAGAAATTTCGACTATGAAAACAACAGAGCAGATCGAAGCTTTTCGCATGCTAGGTCTAGATCCAATACATTACCTCGTGATTCCCAGGTGGATGGCATCGATCTTGGGGACCACAATGTTGGTGGCCATTGCCAATGTCGTATGTATTTTTTGTGCGATGGCCATTAGCGATTCCATTTTAGGTCAACCACCTGCTCAGTTCTTAGCCGCGATGAATCGTTTTGTCGATTTTAGTGATTTGCTTTTTTCCATGTTTAAAGGAGCGGTGTTTGGAGCGGTCATCCCGCTGGTCGCTTGCTTCTACGGTTTTCGCTGCAAAGACTCTTCCGAGGGCGTCGGCGAGGCCACCACTTCAAGTGTGGTGATTGCTTCAGTTGCAATCATATTTCTTGATTTTATCCTGTCTTACATTTTTACTTATTTTTATTGAGAGTCATCGTCTAGAGTTAAAGCCAATGTCTTACATTGATGAGGGAGAGAATAATGAAGGTGGAAACTAAGGTCGGGCTATTGGTATTGACTAGCATTGCCCTCGTGATCGGTTTTGCCTACATTACTGGATTTCTTTCACCCTTTTCGAATCAAAATGAACTCAATGTTATGTACAACTATGCCGGCGGCATCGAAGTTGGCTCCCCCGTGCGAGTTATGGGTATTCGAGTGGGAAAGGTCACAGGAATCACTTTTGACCCTTCCTATAAAACCGATGCCAATGAAGAGGTGAAGTTAAAAATTTCTATAGGTATCAATAAAGAGGCCTGGGCCACGATCCGCCAGGATTCCAAATTTTTTATCAATCTTGCAGGAGTGATCGGTGAAAAGTTTTTAGAAGTCAGTCCTGGCTCGAGTGACAGTCCTTCGCTAAACTCTGGAGACTATGTAAGGGGAGAGGATCCTCCGCGTGTCGATCAACTGATTTCACAAAGCTATGGTCTAGCGGGCAAGATGATTGAGCTCATTTCTAAGAACGAAGGGTCAGCCACTAGCCTCATTAAGCAAGTGGACACTTTGTTGGTCAATATGAACAAAACCCTCGTGCTCATCGACAAGACCACCAAAAATCAGAGAGTTGCCAAATTAATGGATAATGCCGTGCAAATCTCTGATGATTTGGCCTATTTAACTGCACACCTGAGAACCAAAAAATCAGAAGAGACTTTTGAGCTTTTACGAAAACTGCTCTTTCGCTTGGAGCCCCTAGATGGGCCGACCATTAGAAAGTTTTTGCAGGATGAAGGTATTAGAGCCAAGGTTTTTTAGAACTCCATAGAATCATAGGGTCCAACACCGACTGCCGTAGACACCGGAACACAAGCTCAATAGGTGAATATCATAAAAAAAGGGCCAACCCTTTTGAGGTTGGCCCTTTAAGTGCCTAGCAAAGCTAGAAAAATTACTTCTTAGCTGCTTTTTTTCGAGATGCTTTTCTCGTTGTCTTCTTAGCTGCCTTCTTCGCAGTTTTCTTAGCGGCTTTCTTAGTCACTTTCTTAGCTGCCTTCTTAGTTGTTTTCTTGGCGGCTTTCTTCGATGCTTTCTTAGCTGCTTTCTTCTTTGCCATTTCTTCCTCCTAAATGGGTATTTGTTTTGATCTTTTACCTTCTACTTCGATAACGACCAAACTCATCATCAAAGTCTTCGGTATTCTTTTTACAAAACTTTAATACGTCTTAGACCTAGTGTTCACAATTCGACAAAGGACGTCAACAAAAATTTTCCTTGCATGATTTTTGCGATCAAAAAAAACGGGAGGCTTTATCAATGATCGTATGTTTTTTGATTTCATTATTCGGATTACTATCCGTAAATCATTCTCTTACTAAGACATTCAATTGCCTTGTACCCTTCGCCCATTGGCCTTTTTACGGAACCGCCTCCCTCACATTGATAGTTACTGGAGTGACAATTTACCTGCAACAGAGTTGGTCGGCACTGCTCCTCGTATTTGGTCTTGTTCACCTCGCAAATTTTCTATTCAAAATTTTATATAAACAGCACCTTCTTAAAAAAATTCAATATCACTCCGTCTATTTTTTGGACATCACAATTCTTTTAATGAAGTCAGGAAAATCGCTGAGAGGCTCTCTCAATGAGGCATCTACGAATATCGATGCGTTTTACCGGCCCTATTTTCACGAAATAACTCTCGGCCTACAGAATTCAAAACTTAAAATATCTGAACAGATTCCCTTTTTGCAGATTCTCATCGCCGACCTTACCGAAATCGAAAATTCAGGGGTGCGAGTCATCGATCAAGTGAATTCATTGCGCCAGCAGATCAAAACTGAGTTGGACCTTTGTCGAAAATCCAAAGCGGTCACCACGCAAGGTCGATCTCAAGCCTATTTGCTCTCCTTCATCTACCTCTGCATGTTGATATTTGTGGGTAAAAAATTCGGATTTGCAGAAAACATCAGCGTTTTTATCTGTTCGGGCGCACTTTTTTTAATCGGCCTTCTCGGAATTCATTTAATTACGAGGTTGTACAAATGGAAGATCTAAATCAACCCTTGCTCCTGCTGTTGAACGTAAAGCGATCCCTTGAGCAGAACCAGACGACACTTTCAGGTGTACACCGCTTTTTGGCACGCCACCGTGGAAAGTTTCGCAATCAAGTGGAAGCCTGGCTCTACCATTTAAAAAAAGAAACCAAAGCGCCAGCTGCCGGTAAAAAAATGACATTTCATGAAATGGCTCTGCTTGCGTTGATCGAGCGAGGTCTCCGCGGCGAAAGCATTTACGCTCACCTGAAGGATCTCGAGGTGGACCTTAACGCCCATTTGCAAGAAAAGATCGATGCCTTCCTACAAAAGTTGCCCATATTGATGATGATTCCTCTCACTCTGTTCCTGTTTCCGGCATTTCTAACTTTGCTCATTGGCCCCATCATCCTGCAACTGATGCATAGCCTGACATAAGAACCGGCTTGTCTCGGGCTATCAATGCGGATTTCTGTTGCATCAGGTCTCCCCAATGGGGAATTATCATATTATTACGGAGGCCAGAGATATTGGATTCTGCACCTGGAGGGAAGACATGAAACAAAAAGAGACTCATCCAAACAAGGCGCAATGGAGCGCAAAGGGAGCCGCGGAAGAGTTACCGCCGGCAAAGGCCTATGACACCCTCCTTGAAGAGCTCCTTAAAGAATCACCTGACCAGGAAAAAATCAAAAATCTAATAAATTTATTGGGTTTTAAGTATTCCAAGGACACTTTGTATATGATCGATGAGCTTCTACGAGGAGCTCCGCAGTTTAAAAAGAAAAAACCCAACTAATACTTTCAGGAAACGGAGACTCCCTCATGCATCCTCACGCTGTAGGTTCACTACTAGACTTAATTGGTTCCACCCCCATCGTTCGCTTAAATCACTACTCGCAACTCACCGGGCACGAATACTTCGCAAAACTTGAATACATGAATCCAGGCGGCTCTGTAAAAGATCGACTGGGTCTAGCCCTCATAAAAGGAGCGGAAGAGAGAGGCGAGCTCAAGCCTGGAGGAACAATTGTCGAAGCCACCTCCGGAAATACTGGACTCGGCCTGGCCATGATTGCTGCCATCAAGGGATATAAATCTATTTTTGTGATGCCTGACAAAATTAGTGACGAGAAACAAGCGATCTTGAAAGCCTACGGCGCAAAAGTCATTATCACCCCGACCGGCGTTGAACCAGAGGACCCTCGAAGCCACCTGTCGGTGGCCAAATTTATAGCTGACAACACGGAAAACTCATTTCATGCCAATCAATATCACAACCCCGATAACGTGAATTTACATTATCAGACCACCGGACCAGAAGTTTTTGAGCAGATGAGCAAATCAGTGGACGCATTCGTTGCTGGCGCTGGCACAGGTGGAACTATCTCAGGAGTGGGTCGCTATTTGCGCGAAAAATTACCAGCGGTGCGGATCATTTGCGCCGATCCAATAGGCAGCATCCTTTATGACCTCTTTTACCACGGAAAAGTGGTGGACGAGCCAGCACCTTATAAAGTGGAGGGAGTGGGCGAAGATATGCTTCCCGATAATGTGCACTTAAAGACAATAACCGATTTTGTCCAGGTCACTGATTATGATTCCTTTCATCTCACTCGGGACATCATTAAAACTGAAGGAATTTGCGTAGGACCGAGCAGTGCCATGGCCCTAAAGGCAGCAATGGACTTCGCAAAGAAAATGCCCAAAGGTTCACGAATCGTCATCATCTTTCCGGATCATGGGCGAGCTTATTTGAGCAAAGCCTTTAATGAAAAATGGTTGCGTGAGAACGGACTTATGAAGCCAAACGAGGCTACAAACGATTTTGCGGCTATTCAAAAATCTGATGATTATTACAAAGAAATGGGATGGAGTTTTAAATGAAAAAAGGATTCTCGACTCGAGCCATACATGCAGGTCAACAGCCCGACCCGACCACGGGCGCGATCATGACACCAGTTTATATGACTTCGACATTTGTACAAAGTTCACCTGGTCATCATTTGGGTTATGATTATAGCCGCGCAGGAAACCCTACGCGAAAGGCATTTGAAGATTGCCTTGCAGATCTTGAAAATGCCAAGTTCGGTTTTGCCTTTGCTTCTGGGTGCGCGGCAACTTCAACAGTGTTGAGTTTGCTTTCGGCAGGTGATCAGGTGATCTCCTCAGATGATATGTACGGTGGTACCTTTCGACTTTTCAATAAAGTGCTAAATCGATTGGGTCTGGAGTTTACCTATACAGATCTCACCAATCCCGCCAATCTGGAAAAGGCCATTGGCCCCAAAACCAAATTGCTGTGGATCGAGACACCAACAAATCCGACTTTGAAAATATCAGACATTGCCAAACTCGCGAGTATCGCAAAAAAGAATGGCACCCTCGTGGTTGTGGACAATACTTTTATGAGCCCTTATTTTCAGAAGCCGCTGGACCTCGGTGCCGATATTGTCGTGCACTCGGTGACCAAATATTTGGGTGGTCACTCAGACATAATTGGGGGGGCGGCGATCACCAATCGTGCTGATCTTGCTGAAGACTTGGCTTTTTTGAGCAAATCCATTGGCGCTATCATGTCACCGTTTGACTCCTATATGTGCTTGCGAAGCCTAAAGACCCTGCCTTTAAGAATGAAGGCACACGAACAGAATGCCATTCAGGTCGCAAAATTTCTTTCTGAACACGCGCAGGTTGAAAAAGTGCTCTATCCTGGCCTGCCTTCACACCCACAGCATGCGCTTGCAAAATCACAAATGTCTGGTTTTGGCGGCATGATTACTTTTTTTATCAAGGGCGGTCTTCCAGCTGCACGAAGTCTACTTGAAAATGTGAAGGTCTTTGCACTTGCCGAGAGTTTGGGCGGCGTCGAATCGCTGATCGAGCACCCAGCAATAATGACGCATGCGAGCATCCCGGCGGAACAAAGAGCTGCTTTAGGAATCAGCGATTCTTTAATTCGATTGTCCATCGGAATTGAAGATCTTCAGGATCTAATCAATGACTTGGAGCAAGCGTTTTCACATGTGAAGAGTTGACTCTGTCCAGCCGAGCAGTTAACTAAATCTCTCATTTCCTGCGGCTTGGTAGCTCAGTCGGTAGAGCAGAGGACTGAAAATCCTTGTGTCGGCGGTTCGATTCCGTCCCAAGCCACCATTATGTCCTATGATGTTACTTCAGTTTACAGAACACAAACTCAGAATA
>CAYMBJ010000010.1:0-67372 GCA_964388665.1 uncultured Pseudobdellovibrionaceae bacterium
CCAACGCCGCCAAGGGAGAGGTACGTGCTTCGATAGACACAGCTTACAGAGCAAATATCCTGAAAGACATTAGATTTTGGAACTACTTCGAAAATCGCTTCTCATCGGGCGTAGTGGAGGGAATCAACAGAGCTATAAAGACGCTCAAATGGCAGGCCTATGGATATAAAAACATGGATTATTTCAAGGTCAAAATCCTACAGAAGGTTGGCTATCTAAACTCTAAACACGCCTCCAAATGGATGCTCAATCCAACCTATTGAATCCACATTTGACCGACAAATAATAGAAAGAGGCTCTGCACTGTAAAAGAACTAGACACTTGCTCATCGCAATTTGAAATCGAAATGTTTACGACACCCCTAGGGGCTCCAAAACGATTTAACAAAGCATCCAGAGCTCGGAGACAGACAAAACCTGGAGGTTTCATTGCATTAGCAGTAGTTGAGAACATTTACGTGGAGATCCTCATGCAGCTTTTTTTTGACCAGCGCTTTGGTTCTGCCTGCATGAGCACAAAGGAGAACTGTATGAAAATTTTTGCCAAACTCAGCATGCTAGTGATCTTCGGGGTCATAGCCGCCGGTGCCATTGGCTGTGCAAAAAAGAAAAATGATGAATCCACACGAATGCGCGGTCAAAACCAGCAGGTCAACCCTGGCGTCGGTAACGCCGCCATTGATTTTGCGAAATCCCAAGGAATTGAAATTGACCTTGAAAGCATCACGCCACCTGTGATGGATCAGAATGACAATAGGGTCACTTCCAATGTGCTAATAACCACTTCAAACAGTGGCCAATATGTGTTTCCTTTGACCACCTTTCACGCCCGCAATGCCAATTACCTCAACCCCACCTCTGGCCAATTGAATACCAATGGTCTGCGCCTAGAAGTGAGTGCGGCCTGTACTGCAGCCGTCTGTAGCCCTTACTACCTGATGATCAGTGTCTATCAAGGAAGCCAAGCGGTCATCCAGATGGGCGTACGCAAGTCCTTTAATTCCCCTTCAGAATATGATGTCTTTCAATGGATGCCGGGCAACCAGTTTCTCAGCTTCGATAGCATGCGCGGCTATTTGGATGGCAGCCCCTCGCTCAAGCTCAAAAAATAAATCTTCCAGAAGCTTAGCAGTAGGACTTAAGCAATAAAAAAAGGGAAATTTCTTTCCCTTTTTTTATTAGCTATATCTCTGCAAACAGAGAATCAGTACTACTTTAGAATACTACTACGAGATCAATTTCATAGTTCAACTCATCAGGGCGAGATGCCATGAATTCACTATTGTCACCTTGTGATCCAAATGTTCTCTCACCATTGACAAACTTAGTGTTTGCCATTGTCACATCGCCAGAAATCAATGGATTGATTGTGAAATTGTCATTGATGGAAAACTCGGCTCCGACTTCATAAAGATTGCGTACCTTAAGAAGGTTTGCATTGCTTGCTTGAAAATAGTGTTGCAACCATGTGTAGCCGTAAAATGAAACATTGTCGTTGATCGAGTACGAAAGACCAGGACCCTGCCTTAGGGTGTAGTTAGGAATTTTCATTGTGTACTCGCTACCAACAACTTGGTTAGCCGCATTCATAATGGGTTTTCTTGAAGACTCAACAATACCTTCAGGTACAAACTCCACACGTGGGCTAAGGTACCAATTGAATTTAAAACCACTGCCCAGGTCCCACTTTGGTTGAAAATCAACGCGCAGTGTTCCGTTGCTTCTTGTATCGTAGTCCACTTGGTTGACTGGCAGATAGTACCAAAATGTAGCGGATACCTCTGAAGAACCGAGAATGCCGTCAGAAGCAGGAGTGTTAAAAAGGATTGCGGTTGGATTGAGACCGTCCTGTGAAATATTAGCTGAAGACTGCTGTTCAGAATCATAATTTGTATTGAAGTACTGCCGCAAAGAAACTTTGCTCTTTTCACCAACCTTGTATCCAAGATCGATAAGGTGCTGAGCTGAAACTTCTGTTTTTTCGTCAGAACCAGGCTTTTTCACCAATGAGTCAGAGGACGCTGACAAGAGTCCAAGGAAACTCCACTTTTTATCACTGTCGGCCTTTACTGTATCAAAGCTGACGGTGGTTGAATTCACTGGACCTTCTACTCCAGTCAATGATGATGCCGCAGCGGGAGCTGTTGCTTCAGTCGCAGGAAGTGTCTTTGCAGGTGCAGTTTTTTTTGTTTCAGCTAGCGCTGTGCCAGCAATTTGACTAAGCAGTAAGCCCGAGATCAATAGCGTCGCCTTTTTCATGAAATCCCCTTTTTTTTAGTACGTTTTTATTCATCTCTAAAACACGCTTTAACAGATAATGCGCTTTAGCAGATGTTGTTTCGCTAGTGCCTCTACCACCAAAATGCCTAAAAAATCAATGTTTAATCAGCAATTCCAATTCCACAAATCTCTCTATCTTATCCATTTTACACAAGATTTATAAATTAGGCTGAGCAGCTAAACACTCAAGTTTTCTAGATGGTGCTAATATGCTCCTAACATCCCCCTCAGTTGCAACCAAGGTGCCACGACTTTGGTCGCATTTCAACACCATTTGCCCATTTCTGAAAAAGGGAAAGGATCTCAGAAGTTACAAATTAAAGATAACATCCAAATTGAAAAATTTGGGACAGGGTGATTCGATTTTAGGAAGCAAGAGATAGCTAATTGCGCCCGATGAGCTGCTCGCCAACGGGGAGCAGTGGTAACGGATCACGAGGAGTTTTGCCCTCGCGGATTTCAAAGTGCAAATGGTAGCCAGATGCGCGGCCCGTTCTGCCCATGGCACCAATCAGTTCGCCATGTTTTACCTTTTGGCCTTCGCTCACATAAAACTTGTCCAAATGCGCATAAAGAGTCGCCCAGCCATTGTTGTCTTCTATCAATATCATTTTGCCATAACCACGAAAGTCTCTGCCGGTATAAATCACTCGTCCCGCTTGGGCCGAAAGAATTGGCGTGCCTCTAGGGGCCGCCAGGTCCAATCCCCAATGCGGTCGCCTTTTCTTAGGTAGAAAGCCGCGGGTCAGCTTCGCTGAGTCCACTGGCCAGTCAAAATCCATTCCTGATGGATTGTTGGCTCTGCTTCTTAGATTTGAACGCCCAGATGAACCTTCAGAACCAACAATGTCGGCACTTTGAAATTCACCATCAGGTTCTGCAATTTCGCGGTCCACAGATGAGGTGAAGCTGGAACAAGAATTGAAAACAAAGAGAGCACTTACTAAAAGCAAATTTAACGGCAAACATTTGAAGCGACTAGAATCGCTCCTGTCTTTAGGTTTTGACTCAGCAGTGGTAGCCTTCGGACTAGGTGTATCTTGTTTCGAGTTGCTAATCATCAAGCGGTATCCTTTCCTATTCATTTCGGCTCATGGCGATGCAGACTTTAAAGGTAAATACGTGAAGAAATTCTATTTTGCTGTAAATCGACTAAAACTTGCACAAAAAAATGGAAATGATCCTCCTCTCAATGAGACGCTGTGACTGCCAATTCCAAAATTGCAGTGTTACTTATGTGATTGCATTTATTTTCTGGCTGTTCGGAATTGAATGCAAATAGAAAGCTGTGATTTTCTTATCTAAAAAAAAGAATTTCAAATTTGCTACTTTAAGGATTCTTTGCTCTCAGTTGTTATTATTGAGAATACGCGAATTGATTTTTTTGCTTTGCCAGAAATGTTTAAAAAAATAAATTGTTAGCCTAAAAGCGACGATGATTACCGGTCAGAATCGCCGCTGCCACGCTGTAAGGTGAAAAGATTTCCCTGAAAAAGCACTAGTAGATCGGAAACTGCTGACACAGCTCTTTGATTTCGGTATGCACGCGCGACTTTAGTCCGGCATCCTCTGGGCTCGACAGCACTTGATGAATCCAGTCGCCAATCTTTTGCATTTCGGCTTCTTTCATCCCCCGCGATGTGAGCGCAGGAGTGCCAATTCGAATGCCGCTGGTGACAAAGGGCGAGCGCTTTTCGTTGGGTACTGTGTTTTTGTTTACCGTGATCCCCGCTTCATCCAGTGCGCTTTCTGCTAACTTCCCCGTAAGGCTAGATTCACTTAGGTCTAGCAGCAACAAATGATTGTCGGTACCACCTGTAACCAGTTTGTAATTGAGGCTCATGAGCTTTTCAGCCAGTGCCTGCGCGTTCTTTACAACTTGCTTGATGTAGGTCTTAAACTCTGGTCGCAGGGCTTCGCCAAATGCAACTGCTTTTGCCGCAATGACATGTTCAAGTGGGCCGCCCTGAATGCCTGGAAATATTTTTGAATTCATGGCCTTCGCCAAGTCCTCAGACTGCGTGAGTATCAAGCCACCGCGTGGGCCGCGCAGTGTTTTGTGCGTAGTCGAGGTCACGTAATCGGCGAGCTCCACGGGCGAGCTGTGTTCGCCGGCCGCGACGAGGCCTGCAAAATGAGCCATGTCTACCATGAGCTTAGCGCCAACATCTTTTGCAATCTCAGCAAACTTATTAAAGTCCAATGCGCGCGGGTAGGCAGAATAACCGGCAATGATGAGCTTTGGCTTGACCTCACGGGCCTTTTCCAAAATGGCCTGATAGTTCAAAAGCCCCGTCTGCGCGTCAAGTCCATAGTGATGAGCTTCAAACAAGAACCCGCTAAAATTTACAGGTGAGCCATGGGTCAAATGGCCGCCGTGTGAGAGGTCCATTCCCAATACAGAATCTCCAGCTTTGATCGCAGCAAACAGCACGGCCATATTGGCCTGAGAACCAGAGTGAGGCTGAACATTGGCAAACTTAGCAGAGAAGAGCTGTTTGGCCCGCTCTATCGCCAAGGACTCAACCTGATCTACATTCTGGCAGCCACCGTAATAGCGCTTGTTGGGATAACCCTCGGCATACTTATTGGTTAAACAAGAGCCCTGCGCCTCCATGACTGCGACTGAGGTGTAATTTTCCGAAGCAATCATCTCCAGTCCAAATTGCTGCCGCTCTTCTTCTTGGCTGATAAATCCAAAAATTTCTGGATCCTGTTTTGCGAGATTTTCAAAGTGGGTGAAGGACTTCTTGGACATTTATTCTCCTAGTTTGGCCACACGCTGCTGATGGCGACCGCCTGCAAATGGTGAATTAACAAAAGTCTGTAACCAGGACTCCGCCTGATCAGCAGAGCAAAAGCGCGCGCCCAAGCATATGACCTGGGCATTGTTATGTGAGCGCGCCAGCTCCGCAATTTCGCTACTGTAGACAATGGCCGCACGAATCTGTGAGTTGCGATTGGCTTTAATTGCCATCCCCTGTCCGCTCCCGCAAATGAGCACACCTGCGACCTGCAGCGCGGGTTGTGAATCACGCTGCGATAGTGGATGAGCTATCAGCTGCTGGCAAAGCTTTGCGGCAATGTCCGGATAGTCCACTGAGTCCTTGGTGCTGACGCCAACGTCAATGATTTCATATTCAGGATGCGCTGCTTTTAGTCGCGTGATCAGCTCGCTTTTAAGTTCAAACCCAGCATGGTCTGCGCCAAAAAATAAAACCATTTCTAAATCAATCCTTTATCCGCTTGCGCCTTACTATATTTTAATTTTGGAAAAAATGCCGCAGGCATTCGTGCCACCAAAACCAAAGCTGTTGTTCATAACATGAGTCAACGGAGCACGCCGAGCCTCGCCAGAAACAAAATCGAGATCACACTCTGGACTTGGGTTTTTTAAATTAATTGTGGGTGGAACGATTTGATCACGCAGAGCCAAAACGCAGAAAGCAGCTTCAAGAGCTCCCGCCGCACCGAGAGTGTGCCCAATCATGCTCTTAGTCGAAGAGACCATTAGCTTTTTTGCGTGGTCTGAAAACACTGCCTTAATTCCAGCCACTTCAAGTCCATCCCCGACGGGTGTCGATGTTCCGTGGGCATTGATGTACTGAATGTCTGTAGTCTGCAAACTCGCGTCCTTCAATGCTCGAGTCATTGCCAAAGCACCACCAGCACCCTCTGGCGCAGGGTTGGTCATGTGATGGGCGTCAGAAGAGACGCCGTAGCCTGTGACTTCACACAAGATCCTTGCCCCGCGAGCCACGGCCGTCTCGAGAGCTTCTAAAATCAAAATGCCACAACCTTCTGCCAAGACAAAGCCGTCACGGTCTTTATCAAAGGGTCGGCTCGCTCCGGTGGGGTCGTCGTTTCGAGTCGAAAGCGCTCTCATCGCAGCAAAACCGCCAATGGCCATCGAGCAAACTGTGGCCTCAGTGCCCCCGGCAATCATCACATCCGCATCGCCACGGCGAATGTATTCAGTCGCCTCACCGATGGAGTGGGCTCCAGTTGCGCAGGCCGAAGTCACGCTAAAGTTAACACCGCGGGCACCGGTTGCAATCGTGACCTGGCCCGAGGCCAAATTCGTGATCACAGCGGGAATAAAAAAAGGACTGATCCGCGAGGGCCCTTTTTCTTTAAATTTTGAAAATTGTTCTTCGATCATGGGCAATCCACCCATTCCTGTACCAATCATCACGCCGGTGCGATCGGCACATCCTGCGCTACGAAGATCCAGATTGGCATCTGCAAGCGCCATCTTGGCAGCAGCCATCGCATAGTGGATAAAAGTATCCATCTTTTTTTGTTCTTTTTTATCTACATAAAGGTCTGAATTAAAACCTTTCACCTCACCAGCAAAATGAACATCAAAGCCGGAAGAATCAAATTTTTTAATCGGTGAAATGCCAGATTGACCGGCGAGAATATTTTTCCAGGTCTCCTCTAATGACAAACCCAGTGGTGTCAAGGCTCCCATTCCGGTCACGACTACGCGACGATTGGGTCGAGGTGGCCTGTGCATTGACGGGTTGCGATTCTGTTCCTGAATAGGGTCAACCGACGATTGACCTAAAGGGGCTCTTTCCATAAGGCTCCTTCAAGGGGAGGAATGACTTCCTCCCTGAATGAAAACTACATTTTACCTTTTTTTTCCAAATACGAAGTCACATCATGAACTGTTTTCAGCTTTTCAGCATCTTCATCAGGGATTTCAATTTCGAATTCTTCTTCCATCGCCATCACAAGCTCAACGATGTCTAGGCTGTCCGCGCCCAAGTCATCAATAAACGACGCTTCGGGTTTCACCTTCTCAGGATCCACTCCCAGCTGCTCAACAATGATGTCCTTAATCTTTGGGTTCAGTGCCATTTTGTCCTCCCGTAAATCCATGCTAATGGTTCCTTTCGTTTCTAAACAATTAGAAGTTTTGTAGTTAGTTAGTTCGCTTTTCTTTTATAAATCTTTCGTACTTTTTGTATCTTTTCGTATCGTCTCGTAACTCTTCGAATCTTTAAGTCGTCAAGTAAGTCGTCGTAAAATCATCACACCTTAAGTCACAGTCATCTAAGGTCCTAATGTATAATTCTTCAATCAAAAAAAATCCAGCTTAACTCAAATAAAGCCCACCATTTACAGATAAAGTCTGTCCAGTGATGTATTTTGACTCGTCCATAAGCAAAAACTTCACGGCATGAGCAATATCTTCAATAGTGCCAAAAGTTTGTAGGGGAACTTGACTGACGATTTCTTTTTTAACGTCATCGCTCAAGACCTCCGTCATCTCAGTCAGGATGAAGCCTGGCGCCACACAGTTGACCCGTACATTACGACTTCCCAGCTCTTTGGCTAGAGACTTTGAAAAACCGATAATGCCAGCCTTACTGGCCGCATAGTTGGTTTGACCAGCGTTTCCCATCAGCCCAACCACCGAAGTTAAATTGACTATCGACCCCAATCGAGCCTTCATCATTGACTTGGTCACGGCCTTACAAGCCAAAAAGGTTCCACGCAGATTGGTGTTGATTACATGATCAAAATCTTCAGTTTTCATGCGCATCAGAAGTGAATCTTTGGTGATTCCGGCATTGTTTACGAGACCATCAACTTTGCCCCATGCCTTAATCACGCTCTCAATGCCCGCCACCACTGACTCTTCCGAACTGATGTCCATTTTTAAAATCTGGTGTTCAGTGCCTGGCAGCGACTTTAGAACCTCTTCTGCCGATTCTTTTCGCGAAGCATAGGTAAAGGCCACTCGAGCACCAGATTGAGCGAGCTCTCTGACAATTCCGGCGCCAATTCCACGGCTACCACCGGTGACAATTATCGATTTTCCAGAGAGGCTCGGCTGCATCTGACTCCTCATAAAAAAGTTGTTGTTCTTTGATTGCCAACACTCTGGCTTATAAGAAATTGAACTTCAAGATTTTTCAATGACTCAAAGCTGCGCGGCCACTTCCTTGAGCGATTCCAATGAGTTTACTGATATCACTTGCCAATCACTTTGAATTTTCTTGTTTAGGCCCTTTAGCACCTGTCCATGCCCCAGCTCGACACCATTGAGACATCCTTGTGCAGATATAAACTCAATGGATTTTTGCCACAGGACAGGCGCGCTGACCTGGTGAATTAAATTTCCCCTGAGCTGAGTGGCCGCAGTTACGGGCATCGCCGTGTAGTTTTGCACAATAGGTGTTCGTGAATCAGAAAACGAAATGCCCGCGAAAAATTCCCTCATGCGCTTTTCAGCGGGCGCCATCATTTCGCAATGAAAAGGCGCCGATACTTTCAGTGAAATCAATTTGATTCTTTTGCTTCCGCCGGAAAGGTGCTGCTCAGGACTAAAGTTGGCCACCAGCCAGTCGATGGCCTGGCGACTTCCGCTCAAGACGATCTGGCCAGGACAATTGTAATTGGCGGGACTCAGCGGCGAATGGCCGCTCTCTTTGACTGCAAGCTCGCACAGTGTCTGTGCCTCTTCAGTTGTCGCACCAAGCAAGGCTAGCATTCCTCCCTGACCCAGCGGCACCGCCTCCTGCATGGCTTTTCCACGCAAGCGCACCGCGCGAATGCCATCGCCAAGACTCAAGGCGCCGCCAGCCACGAGGGCTGCATACTCTCCCACTGAATGTCCTAGCAAATAGGTGGGCTGCACATCAGGCAGTTCCGCAACAAAGGCCGCATGCATGGCCAAACTGGTGCAGACGATGGCCGGTTGCGTATTTTCAGTCATCGCCAGCTCTTCCTGTGATGCTTCAAAACACAGCTTTGCCATATTGATACCTAAGGCATCACTGCAGGACTCAAAGACTTGGCGTGAAGCGGGGAATTGGTCGTACCAAAATTTTCCCATGCCGGGAGCTTGACTGCCCTGACCTGGAAAGAGAAATGCAATCTTCTTCATAAATGTCCTCACTGACTTTTAACGATGTTAATCAAAACCTAAGCAGCAGGCTTCCAGAGGTGAGGCCCGCGCCAAAGGCAGCCAAAAGAACCAACTGCCCCCTTTGAATTTTACCCTCTTGTCGAGCCAAATCAAAGGCGACGGGAATGCTTGCCGCCGATGTGTTTCCCGTTTCATGTAGGCTCATGACCACCTTCTCTTTAGGAAACTCAAAGTGATCGGCAACACTTTCTAAAATGCGCACATTGGCCTGATGAGGAACCAACCAATCGATCTCATCTGGTCGCACGCCGTTGAAGTCAAGTGCCTCATGGCAGCACTGGGTCAGAGTTCGCACTGCATTCTTAAAAATTTCGCGACCCTTCATGGTCACATATTGCTTTTTATTGTCTAGAACCTCTTGAGAAAAAGGCATGCGCGAACCACCAGCCGGAAGCACAAACAGATCTCCCAAGCCGCCGTCAGCATGAATGTGCGAACTGAAAATCTTTTGCGGATTGCTAGCTTCAGTACGCGACAAAATCCAAGCGCCCGCAGCATCTCCAAACAGAATGCAAGTTTCACGATCTTTGTAATTCACGAAGGGATGTAGAACTTCAGCGCCCACCACCAAAATATTTTTATACATTCCGGTGCGAATGAAATTATCAGCAATAGAAAGACCATAAACAAATCCAGAACAGGCTGCCAATATATCAAAGGCCATAATGGTCTTGCAGCCCAAGCGGTGTTGCAACACGCAGGCTGTTGAAGGCATAACCTGATCGCCAGAAACGGTGGCCACCAGAATCATATCGATGTCTGCAGGGGTCATGTTTGCCATTTTAAGAGCACGAATTGCTGCTTCGTAGGAAAGATCACTGGTGGCCTGACCTTCTGCCGCCATGTGTCGTCGCTGAATGCCTGTTCGTTCGACAATCCACTGATCGTTGGTGTCGACCAATTTCTCCAAATCCTGATTAGTTAAGATGCCGTCCGGCAAATAGGAGCCAGTCCCAGCAACATGGGAGCGATAGGGCGAGTTCAATTGGAGAAATTCAGGGTGTGTCACTTTACAACCTCGTTCGCGTTAGCAGCTTTGTTGACCAAGTCATCAAATGCCCACCCGAACGGTGATGGAACTCTTTGATGAACCCATTGCAATGGTCAATTGGTGAAGTGCTGAACCAAGCGCAAAGCCACTCGGCCAACAACCCCAATTGGCCAAATTAGAATTCTATTAGTCTTTGGCAGCAGTGATCTGCTTGCCTTTGTAATACAAAGCGCCATCAGCACCTTTAAAGGCACGATGAGGGCGAATGAGCTCGCCAGACTTTTTGTCAGTTGCGATAGCAGGAGCTACAATAAAATCATGAGCACGGCGCATGTCGCGTCGAGATCGTGATGTTTTTTTCTTCGGTGTAGGCATTCTTCCTCCGTCAAATCCTCTGAATCACTTGATTCACTAGGACATCCGCCTCTCTGATACATATTTTGGGTGATTCTCGATTACCCAGTCAAAAAGGCAGTAAAATTTGAGAATCACGACTTTGCCAAAATCTGACAAAAAATCAACTGGTTTATTAAGTTCTCTTTCTAAAATATAAGAACTGCCGCACAGCCAGGCGCAATTTCGGGCTCGCGCCTCGGGGCTAGTCTCTTTCTGGAACTCCATCATCTTTTTTGAAAGTTTTGAGAATTTCAAAAGGGTTGGCCTTTGTGGTTTCCGGCATGGGATCATTGTAGATCAGCTCATCTCCCCAAGATTTGCCACAAAGAGAGCAGGAGTTGTCTTCTTTAATTTCAGGATGTGGATTAAAGGGTATTGCTAAGCCTATAATTTCGTGCAGGTATTCAGCCATATTAAATTTCTCGCTGTCGTACTCCTGCACCTCGACCTCAGACTCAGAGGAATCCGATACATGATTGACTCTAGCGTAGCGTCCACTGCGATCCTCTGGCTGGCGCGGGATCAAAATTTCATGGAACTTGATGTTCACTGGAAACTGAAAATCAATCCCACAGTGCGAGCAATCCTCATTGGAAGCAGAAACCACAGTGCCACCCAAGTCAAAGTCGCGATTGTTGAGCTTGCGCACATGAAATCGCGCTTCATAAGGTTGAACGCCAATGAGATCTTTTAGCGTGCTATTGGCCTCGCCAGTTTTGCGGGTCCAAACAAACTCTTCGCCTTCAGTTGTGATGTCCTTGAGATCAATATACATACCGTGCACCTACCACCAATTGATAATGTGAAAAGGGTTGTAATACAATTTGGCACAAATGCCAACTATTGTATATTTTTGAAGAATTTATCAGGCTCCAGCGTGCCTTTTACCAAACCCAAATCTTTGAGCTGAGCATTCAGCTCCGCCCAACGCGCCTTCGTCATAAGCCCAAGCGCGGCCTCACTTGACCCTTGAATTAGACTCTTCTGTGCCTCTGCAGATGCGGCCCAGGTTTGGAGACTTATGGCAGGATTGAGCTTGGCCATTCTGGCATGTGTCGGTGCAGGATCATTTAGATACTCCTGCCAACCCAGGCGCACTGCCTTAACCACAGCGGCAACTTCTTTGGGTGAATTTGCCAGTCGCTTGGCTGTGGTGGCCAAAACCGTCGTGTAAGGATTGAAGCCTTCATCAGAGATACGAAAAATCTGTGGTGAAGCGCCTTTGGCCTCTGCTATTAAAGACTCTGACGTCAAAAAGCCCTGTTGTGAATGATCCTTTTTTCCTAAAAATTGGCCCACTCCGCCACTATAAGGCACCATCGTTACCACAAAAGGTGCAAACTTTCTCTTTAGAAACAGCGCGTACGAAAGGCCCTGCTGCATGGCCAAAGTTCCGGGGCTTTTAAAAATGTCCTTCATAGATTTAAAACCGCGTTCTTTATGAGTCATTAAGATCTGCGGATTGGCTTGAAAAGTCGCAAAAACAGCGACCACCGGGGACTTTGGATGTCTTTCGTTGGCAATAATGATCTCTTCGCCACTCACGATCGCATACTCCACAGTGCCGCTAGAAAGCATCTGTATTGTCGGTGTGCCCGAACCACCGATCAGAATATCAATGCCCGAGGTTTTTAATTCCAGTTGCGCTTTAAACTGTGCCGCATAAAAACCGCCAAACTGTGGTTCAGGCTTCCAATTGAGCGCCAGTCGAGGCGGCGGCGCGCCTTGATTGTCACCTGAGCTCGCACGCGATTCTGCAGCAAAACCAAAATCTGTTGGGGCGTAGACGGCGACCAGGAGAAGCACTCTGAACACAAGCCACAGATTGATTTTCATATTTACCTCTTTCGCTGATTTTGCACCTATTAGGGCCTCTTTAATAAAATAGACGGTCATGTTTGGCCATAATCGCTAAAGCTCGCAAGCCAAAAGATGGCACCAACACCAACATTGACACTTAGATTCTATCCCAAACCCCTCGCAGCCAAGGCGCGAGGAGCGAACGACCGAGGCGTAGCTCCTCTACGCCGCAGGGAAGCGAGCGACGAAGCTACGAAGGATCCGAGGGGTTTGGGATAGGATCTAAGGCAAGGGACGAACCGCTCGCACCCCTCGGTCCAACACAGCTAACACTGATAGCATCAGCAAGGCAATCCCACTCATAATGACGAGGCTGGCGTAAACCAAATCAATGCGTTGCTGTGTCCTGGCTGAGTCAATCAATGCACCAAGACCACCACCAGCAACAAATTCGCCAGCAATGCAACCGATGATCGATAGCCCAATGGCAACTTTTAGCCCCGCGTAAAAACTCGAATAGGAGTAGGGGATTCGCAAAAAAAACAATACCTGCAATCGATTGGCCTTTTGAATCCGAAAAAGGTCCAACAGGCTCTCTGGCACCCGCTGCAATCCCAATAGACCATTTGCTAAAATCGGAAACAGCGATACGAAAAAAGCCGACGCCACCACCGTGGGTGAACCAAATCCCAAATAAATAACAAACAAAGGAGCAATCGCAATGATCGGCACTGTTTGAAAGAAAACGCTCACCGGCAATAAAAAATACCGCAATGGATCGGCGAGTGTCGCCAAAAGGCAAATCACAAAACCAATGCCAAAGCTTGCTAGTAGACCCAATAGCGAATGCCACAGCGTGCTTTGTGCGCTCTGCCAAATGTCACTATCGCCCTGAAGCAAAATCCGCGCGATATCTGAGGGCGCCGGGAACAGGTATCCAGGGAGCCAGCCCTGGCGCACGGCCAGCTCCAAAGCAATGATCAGTAAAACTGATATCAGCAATGGCCATAACCAGAGCTGCTTTGTCTTTGTCGATAAGTTCATTTAATTCCCTTCCACCAATTCATCCGATCATTTCAACTGAGCCTAGACTACCTGCGAACCAGGGATTCGCGAATGGCTTGCACCCGAAGTTTGTACTCGTCAGAATCTCTTGCCACGGCGCTTTCAGAAAAGCGAATCTCATTGGTCAATTGGGCCGGCTCGCCACTGAGCGGAAAAACCAGATTGCAAAGGTAGCTCGCCTCAGTCAGCGAATGGGTCACCAGCACCAAGGTGGCCTGTGATTTATTTAGCCACGTCAGCAACCAGTCCTGAAGATCCCACCGCGAATTTTCATCTAAGGCCGCGAAGGGCTCATCCAATAGCAAAAGGCGAGGAGAGCGGACCATGGCGCGCGCAAAGCTGACCCGCATACGCATGCCTCCAGAGAGTTGGTGCGGGAACTTCGCTTGATGCTCCCATAGGCGCACCGTCTCGAGTGCCCCATGCACTCTGTCCTGCACCTGCGCTGCAGATACAGACTGCCCTCGCAAACTCAGAGCGACATTTTCCGCTGCGGTCAACCAAGGCAAGAGACTCGGCTCCTGAAATACATAACTCAAAGAGTCCTGTTCATTGACGTCCAATTCACCACTGGTCGGCGCGATGAGCCCCGAAATCAGACGCAACAAAGAAGACTTGCCACAGCCACTGGGGCCCAAAAAACCAACGCGTGATTTTTGCGCAATAGAAAAGGTGAGATTTTTAAAAATCACTTTGTCCTGAAAGCGAAGCGATAGATCTGTGGCCTTAATCATCGGGTCCACTGAATTTGCAGGTAAAGACAAATCCTTCATGGATTTATCTGATCCAATCATAATTGAAGCTAATGCTGACTCGCGGGCGCTGGCTCTGATTGGCCAAGACCTCATGGCGCTGCCAGCTCTCAAAGAGAACCACTTGTCCTGGTTTAGGAGTGATATTTACGAACCGTTGATTTTTTGTCTTCGACTTGAGTTTGCGGGGCGGGGAAGCCATAAAAACATCATTGCGTGGATCTTCAAACTTCAAATCTCCGGCTCCCTTTGGAACCTCAACATAAAATGTGCCACTGATCACTGAAAGTGGATGCAAATGCATGGTGTGGGTCACCTTGGCCGGCATCACGTTGACCCAGCAGCTGGTCATCTGCAGCTCCTTGGGATTAATGTCCATTTCCAGTGCCTTTACAAAGGCCACCCGATGCAGATCAATGCGCTCCTGCAGTTCGCGAAAGTAGGGCGATAG
Organism: uncultured Pseudobdellovibrionaceae bacterium; assembly: GCA_964388665.1. Taxonomy (GTDB): domain Bacteria; phylum Bdellovibrionota; class Bdellovibrionia; order Bdellovibrionales; family Bdellovibrionaceae; genus CALCCV01. The sequence continues at coordinate 14,679 of CAYMBJ010000010.1, forward strand.
CTGATGCAGTTTATCGAGACTGCTGTAAGAGGTGTATCCGCCAGGATAGTTTTTTTGCGACCACTGATGGCCCTCCTTATCCATACGAGAGATCTTTTCGATATCTCCCTTGAGTTCGCCCAAAAGCCTTTGCCTGATCTTGGTCGAAGACACCAGTGGCGCCACATAAATTTGCGTGGGAAAGAGCTCCAGTATCAAATTCACCTCACGAGTCTATAATCAATAAATATCAATAAAAAACATCAATAAAAATATCATCAAAAAGATCTTTGACGTTATCTCCTATTTATCACTGCCTGGGCAAAAATGTCCAAATCTGAGACATCAGATAACCGAAATATAATAGCGCCTTAGCCGATTTTGTAAACTATTTCGACAATCAAGAAGCACAAATTGTTAAATCTCGTATTGATCCAGCCAGTTGGCCGCTAAAGCCGCATTAGAGCTGGCCCGCGCCTTGCTCTACCTATAAAGCATCGGAGGTTCCAATGAAAACACTTTTAATCGTTCTTAGCACTCTCATCTCTCTACAAACTTTTGCCAAAGTTGAAGACTTGGGACTTTTGATAAACGAAAACAAACGTGCACAGCAAGGCCTAGCTAAACAGCTACAAAAACAGCTGAAGCAAAACGACAAAATTGCGATGCGCACTCGACCCGACGTCCGCACAATCACTCCTGACGAGAGCAACACTTTTTATGTTCCCTCTTCAAAGTTGACTTTTGAAAGCGACAAGCGCCAATACCGACAATCTAAAAAAGCCTCTCGCGATCGCCTTGCACAAGAAGTTAAGATCAACGACTAAGATTCGCGTCTGCACTGTCCAACCTTTAAACAAAGCTATCATTTATACCATGCGAACCGCTATAATCGAGCTCAAAGCCACCAGGGGCGGTCTTAGCGCCTCATCTTGGGAATGAGACTTGCAACTCCTTGATTCTATGGTCAGCCTTAATTTTTACACATTTATCCTGAAGCATCTGCCAAAGAAGCCCATGATTAGGAGAGGCCCTGTGACGAAATGGCGTATATTGCTGGGCGTGCTGGCGATCTGTACGGCGGCAAGCTTCAACGCTGAAGCCGCTTGTCACGCTCCGGATCGTGGCCAAGGAAACTATGGAGATTTAGGTACGGCATGTGATGCCGATGCCATAGGTAAACCGGATGTCAGGCGGAGCAGGGAGTTCAATGGTCTCGTTTATTGGCCTGGTCAGCGCTCAGCTTATGTTTCTAGAATGTATTCGTTCATTCGTGGTACCGCGGCAGCCTACTTTTCTCGACGTGAACCAAATGCAACAGCTGCTGAAAAGGATGGATTTTTGAGAGCTGTATTGGCCTTGGCCAGCACGGAATCGTACTTCACTCATTACCGAGTCAAGGACAACAGGCTTAAAATGATGTTTGGTGATTCGATGAGAAGCTATGGACTCATGCAGATTCATCAGCCCTCTCACCCAGGGAAATCTCAGCAGCAATTGCTCGAAGTCTCAAAGAATCTCCTTTACGGCATTGAGTATTTCTATACGGGTTGGACAAAGGCCAAATCAGCAAGGTGCACTCAGTATCTTTATGGCAGACTCAGCACCTTTGCGTTTTCCGCATATTCTTATTACAACAGTGGCTCAGATGTTTGCCGTTGGAATAATAGCAGAAGTCGCTACAAAGCAAATGACGATCGGTATCGCTGGCACTACGAAACGAAACCATGGGAAGAGTTTGTTCGAGATCAAAATGCAATCGACACCGTAGATCTTGAGTGCATCCAGCAAGGTGGCACACGATGCCTTAACTCATCAACCGCCCAGAGTCAGAATCAGAATGAGGCGGAGACCACCCAGAATCAGGACGAGCAAACTCAAACCAGCGACGACCAGCACTCTGAGCAAAACGCAAATTCTGAAGCCACAAGTTCAAATGAGAGCCACACAGAAATGGGAAGCCCGTCGCCTGCACTTCCTAGAGTGGGCTCGACAATAAAGGCCGCCCATCCTAGCGGCGTCTGGGTCAGAAGCGTTCCTAAAGGAAGCAAATTAACCGTGGCTCAGACACAGCGTTCGTATGAGGTTTTAGATGTAAAGGTCATAAAAGATGCTGATGAAACACTTGTCTACATTAAAATCGATGCTCAGGGTCACGTTGGCTATATGTACGGAGGAAGACTGACTCCAACCGACACCATAAGCAAATGGATCTCATTCTCGAAGGCAAGCGAAGGACCTTAGTATGAGTAAAAATCGGCTCACCCCACCCACAACATCTGTCTTCTCTCCGCAAAATTTACTTGCCGTCACACTGCTGCTGATGGCTGGAATCTACTGTCTTAGAGAAAAACCAGAGGCACCCGAAGACAGACCCGGTGCCCGTCCTAAAATGGCTTTGCCCGTTAAGGATAAAGCGTCAGATGCGCCCTCCTATAGCTTGAACACCGATACAAGCTTGAACCACCAAAGCCTCCCGCAAAAACCAAAAGCCGCGACTCTTGATATAGCCAGTGGCCGCGCGGTGGCCATTGAAAGCCAAGTCAAAGCGCTAGAGGACTGCTTTTACAATGGCGATTGCGGGAAATATGAAAATGAATCTCCGCATGAATATGCCGACGCCATTGTGCAGGATCTTCGCCTTGAGTTGTCAGAGATCGATCAGTTGGGGGCAGAAGACAATCAATGGAAAGAAAATATGATTCGTCGTTTTTTAAGTTTCCCAGATGATCGTATTAAACTTGAGGCCATTGATCGATTGGCAACATTCAAGCCTTCAAAAGAAAATTTTGAGACTCTATTGAGCGCAACTCAAGAAAGTATAAATGCTGTCGTATTCAAAAAGAGCCTTGCCGAACTCAAAAAGTATAAAGATCCTGCGGACCAAAAAAAAGTGGATGATTTCTTGTACAAAACCATCGAAAATGGTGGCGTGGACGCGGCCTTGATCATTTCTGCAGAGATTCTCGACTTTTTGAACGAGAACAACATCAATCGCTTTAAAGCATTGCAAAATCGTTTTCAAAAATCCTCAGTCATCGGCAAGAATCTCCGCTCAAACCTCAATGAATACGGTCGCTATAATGAAGGCGGATAACTGAGCCTTTATTCAGGAGGCCATAAGTAAATTAACGTTGTTGCTAGGCTGAACCGGCCCATAGCCCCAAGGATTTGCCAACAGTGCGCCAACAAATAAGATAGTAATTGAATGCCGCGAGTAAAAAGCAAAAACCCCAAAGCGCTCGATGATTGACCGCCAAGAGCTCCTGGCCAATTGTCTGAATCTCCAAAACACCGCTCAGAATTAATAGATGAATCAAAAAGATGGCAGCGATCATGCAAAAATCGATGGCCAAAGCAATGAGCGTGTACGCCACCTTAGCAAGTCGCTTTCCCGCGCGCGATCCGCCACGAAAGCCGGCATGGGGCGCCTCAGTTGCACTTCCGGAAATCCAGTCTAAAGAACTACGAGGAAACAAAGACGAAATTGGGTCTCGATCGTAATCGTCCACAATATCACCGTCAACATCACCATCAATATTCGACTCGATATTCGAGTCAATTTCAGAGGGAGAATGATCGCCGTCCATGGGGTAGAGATCACCATGGGTTGCAAAGGAACTCTTGATAAGACGTGAAGGGGGGAAACTTTTTTTGGGTGTGTTCACATCTTTAATCATACACTGAGTATCGTCAAACTCACAAATTTGTTAAATTGCAATTCTATGCTTTGATCCAGTCCAAAATGAAAAATGAATCATGGGATTGGGGCTTGACGGCATATTGCCACCAGGCCTTAATAGACTTATGGCCACGCCTCGCTATGCTCTTAATAAAACCAAATACCTGCTTCCTCCAGAGGTGGACCGCCTTACGTCCATTATCAAGTCCTACTTGAACGGTGAGCCTCGAGATGTACTGATGTTATGGTTAGCTCTAAAGTCGGGAGCGCGAGCCACCGAGCTCCTGAATATCAAAAAAGTGGATTTGAATGAATACGACCAATCTGTCTTTGTCAGAGGCATCAAAGGCAGCAATGACAGAGAGGTCCCGCTGCCTCAGGAGCTCTTTAATGGGTTAAAGCGCTACGCTGCCTCGATAGAGGGAGAGCGCCTCTTTGGTATCTCTTATGAGCGCCTTCATCAGATCTGGCATCTGTACCGCCCGGTGCCCAAAAAGTTTCATTCGCTGAGACACACCTTTGCAATCCATATTTACCAAAAAACCAAAGACCTGCGCCTTGTGCAAACCGCCCTCGGCCACCGCAACATCATGAACACAATGATTTATGCGGACTATGTCTACACTCAAGAAGAGATGCGCAAAATCTTATAGCCCAGCTATCCTGCAATCGGGACCTAGTTTCCGATTGGCCTGAGTGGCTCGGATGATCCAAATGAGACAATGAGAAAACCCGCGGAAAAATTATGACCCAAAAAATGGGCTCGCTATTTTTTGCAATCCCGATGGATGCAGCGCATCTTTTTCAGACACCCCTTTGTTAATCCACCTTCTTAAACTTTTAGCTTAATATTTTTAGATACTTAGCTATACAGCTTATAACTATAAGCTGTAGTCTACCTTGAGAATGCCCATAGAAACACCTTCGCCAATTAAAAACCAACGTAAAATCAAATAGTTACAGTATAGTTGACGTGGTAAAATGCCTAAAATTGTATTTCACAATACTAAATATTGTATTTTACTTATCTTAATTGTATTTCACATCAAAATAACGTAGATTTTCGGAGATAGGTAAGTGCATGGCCACATTTTTAGTTGAGAACGGAAATTTATGGAACCAAATGAAACTTCTAGCGAAAAGACCGAGGCCCAGTCCCGAATAAAGACAAAATTGCGCCACCGCTATGAGGCAGAAGCTCAAGAAATACTTAAAAAAATCGGCACCTTAGAGGAGGTGAGGGGCAAGCTCAGACTCAACCAAAGGGCAATGGCCGCAAGCCTATTGGTGGACCCATCGGCGTGGACTCGATGGACGACTGGAATCACATCACCCCCGCCACATGTGGTCCGCACTCTTGAGCTGATGCTGATGTCTTTAGATATGCACCCAGATTTGGACACCGAAGGCCTTTTGCGCAAATCGGAAGCCCACGCAAAAACAGTCCGTGAGGTTGAAAAGCTAGACGATCGCCTCCAGAAGCTGGAGTCCAACCCACAAGTGGCAGCCTTGAGAGCAAAAACCAGTCATCTGGAGAGCCGCCTGCATCACCAAATTGAGGATCTGAAAACCGAAATCAGTGAGCTAAATGCAAGCAATCGCGCGCGCAGCCGCCGCTATGCCATTGGTCTTGGTGTTCTTTTTGTGATGAATTTGGTTTGGATTGTTATCTATCTGTTGTAACCGAATTTCAGTTTGCGAAAATGTTCATCCGCTTTTAATATGACCCGAAATTGATCGAAGACTATTATTGGTAAAAACTGAGGAGCCTTTTTGCGCTGGTCCCAATCGCCGTGGTCAAAGAGTATTTGGCTGATCTGCTTAGCTTTTTTTCTGTTACCACAGCCTGCGGCTCTTGCTCTGTTTTCATCCTTTGCACGGCAGCGCCTGTCCGACCCGACCAGTGGCGAGGCGATGCCCGCACGAAAATACCTAGATGAGCTCGAAGGGCTATCGGACCGCTTCAAGAGCAGACATGAAAATAACTGGAACACCGTCACGGGTTTGCCACTCGCCTTTTTTACACCAGAAACGAGTCTGGGCGTGGGCTATCTGGCTCTGTACAAGTTCGATCCCAATCAAAAGAAGAAGGTGAGCACGGTTTTGGGCACAGCCTCATACACCGTCAAAAACCAATCGCTTTTTACCCTCACACCAAAAATGTACTACAACGGCGGCAAGTACGAGCTGCATGGCAACTTGGCTATTTCAAATTACCCCAATCGTTTTTACGGACCCTCCAATCAGCAACTGGAGCCGTTTGAAACTTACCGCGAGCAGAATATCCAATCATATGCTCTGGTCGGTTATGAGTTTATGCAAGACATCTTCATTCGCACGGCCATTCACCGCGAAAATCGCAAGTTGTTTGAATTTGAAGACAGCCCCACTCTAGCGAAAATCGTCGAAGAACAAGGGAAGACGATTGATATCGCGGCCTACCATGTGAGCCTTGAATGGGACCAGCGCGACTTTCCGCAAGCTCCGCTGGAAGGGAGGCTGTTTCGCCTGTTGGTTTACGATGCCTACCCTCGGGGGCTTGAGCGATTTCAGCGCATCGATTTGGATCTTCGCTACTATACGAGTCAAATTGACGGAGTCACCATTGCCACACAATTTCAAATGTCGGACCTGCGCAGCAAAGGCGAGGTGCCTTTTCTCTATAAAAACACGCTCGGCGGTGGCTTTCGTCTGCGCGGCTATTATGTTTCAGAATACATGGATCTTTCAATGGGCCTGGCTCAGGTGGAGATTCGCACTCCCATCGCCCAGCGGTGGGAGATATCGTCTTTTATTGGAGTGGGCAAAGCCGCGTCCTCACTGGATGCTTTAAATTCTGCACGTGACATTTGGGTCGGAGGCGGCGGCGTGCACTTTCTCTTTGATGAACAATCTCGCACCAAATTGCGTTTGGAGCTAGGCTTTGCTGAGACCATTCCGAGTCTCTACTTTTTGGTTGGTGAAGGATTTTAACAAGAGACTTTTGCTTAAATCGCGCCCAATTCTAGTTTATATCGAACACAAGCAAGACTGAAGCCGAATTTGCAAAAAATAGAGTCTTTACGGCAGCGTCGCATAAGAACTAGTATTTTTACTCGTTTCTGCCAATCATCGGTAACGTATCGGCCTATAATTTCTGGCAATGATATCTGGTAACGATATCTGGAATAATATTAACCAAACAGGGGAGATTCCTTTGAGCACAATTTCACTCATTGAAAAGCACGGCGGTCACGAGCAAGTTCTTTATTGTCATGATTCCAGCGTCGGCCTCAAGGCCATCATTGCCATTCACAACACAGCACTTGGCCCGGCGCTGGGCGGCACCCGAATGTGGAATTACAAGAGCGAAGAGGAAGCTCTGATTGATGTTTTGCGACTCTCGCGCGGCATGACTTACAAAGCTTCAGCCGCTGGATTGAATTTGGGGGGCGGCAAAGCCGTGATTATTGGTGATCCCAACACACAAAAATCGGAAGGAATGTTTCGCGCCTTTGGCCAATTTGTAAACTCCTTAAACGGTAAGTACATCACCGCCGAAGACGTTGGCACCGGAGTTTCAGATATGGAGTGCGTCTTCATGGAAACGCCTTGGGTGACCGGGATTCCTAAGGATTTTGGCGGTTCGGGCGACCCTTCGCCGTACACTGCCCACGGAGTGCTTATGGGGATCAAGGCCGCCGCCAGCGAAAAGCTGGGCACAGATAGCCTGCGAGGAATGAAGGTGGCCGTTCAGGGCCTCGGAAATGTTGGCTCAAATTTGGTTCAGTATCTCGTCGGCGATGGTGCTTTTGTTTTCATTGCGGATTTGGACCAGAAGAAAGTCAAAGCCATGGAAGAGAAGCACCCTTCCCAGGTCAAAGCTATGAACCCGGACGAGATCATTTTTGCAGATTGTGACATTCTTGCCCCTTGTGCCATGGGTGCGGTAATCAATGACCAATCCATTCAAAAGCTCAAGTGCAAAGTGGTCGCTGGCGGCGCCAACAATCAGCTTGCAGAGCCTAAGCACGGCGACCAATTGCGAGAGCGCGGCATCCTGTATGCTCCAGACTATGTGGTGAATGCCGGTGGTCTTATGAATGTTTTTGTAGAGCTCGAAGGCTATTCCAGCGAACGGGCTTTTGAAAAGACTCGCAAGGTCTATGAAAATGTCACAAAGGTCTTTGAAATTGCGAAGCGTGATAACATTTCGACGCATCTGGCAGCTGATCGCTTAGCAGAAGAGCGAATTCAGATTATAGGAAAACTCAAGCAAAGACACCCTGGTCTATCCAGTCGTGCCTTTACAACCTTGCGCGAGGTCTATAACCGCTAAAGTCTTGACCTTGTCCACGCTTTGAATCACCATTTGAGCGATTCATTTATACAAAACGATGTTGAGCAATCACATAGGGGGACTTCTGGACAAGAAACAGATTGAAAAAGACGCAAAAAGCAAGGATCCATTGCGTGCTTTTTTGGAGAGAATTTGGACCTGGACAGTGGCCAATCCACAATTGGTGGTAGGTGGTGCTGTTTTGGTTCTCGGTGTTATTCTGGCAATTCCAGTCATTTCTTATTTTCAGACTGCCAAAGAAAAGACCGCACAAGAGGCTTTCTTTATGGCCGATAAGAAATTCATGAAGCTCAAAGAAAAGTATGACACCGCTGAGCGCGAAGCCAAAAAACCAAAATCTCCTGAAGAAAAAATAGCCGAGCGCGCTGCAAAAATGGCTGAAGGAAAAGATGGTAAAAGCAGTGAAGACGCTTCAAGCGAAAACAATCTTCCCTCCGGCGACGCTGCCAAAGATTATGCTGAGGTCATTCCCGATTTTGACAATATTATAGAGCAGCATCCGGGCACTAAGGCCGCGCAGATGTCAGCACTGCTGGTGGCGGATCTGTTTATTCGCAATCAGAAGTGGGACGAAGCTTTGAGTCGATTGGGAAAAGTAAAAGGGATTACCAGCCCAGACTTTTTGACCGCATTTGTCTCTTACAAATATGGAAATGTTTTGGCGAGCAACGGCAGCTGTGACAAAGCCATTGCTGAGTGGGATCAGTCCTTAAAGAAAAATTTACCTGAAGTGATTGCCAATTACACCAAAGTGGCCATCGGCCTCTGTTATGAAACCAACAATGACCTCGCTCAGGCAGAGAGGTACTATTCTGAGGTGGCCAACTTGGCCCCTTCTAAGATGGAAGGGCCTGGAAGCGAAAGCAATTTCTTCTCTGATGATGCCAAAAAGGATGCGGAAAAGTACTTGCGAGCTCTAAAAATCAAGCAGCAAAAAGGTACGAATGCGCAAAACTAACCTCGTGAGCATAGACTTTTTGAAATGCGTAAAGCTGATTGCCATTGGCGGAGTGGCCTGCCAGTTGATGGCTTGCTCGAGCCTTCTTAAAGAGCAAGGCGCCGACAAAGAATTTTTCATGCGCAAGGTTTTGGTGCTGGAAGGCCCCGGCCTACCACAAAACGGGTTTCGCAAAATTCAGCGCACCGAGCCTGTGGTGAGTGGCGACAGAGTGATCTATGGTCATGCCTATGCGGGAGCCTTTGCCTACAATTTGGAAACGGGCACAGAGGTTTGGAAAGTGGCAATCCCTGAGGGCGTCGAGGCTTCAGGCGCCGTGTTCAAAGACAATCTTTACTTTGGTGGCTTGGACGGCAAATTTCGTTCGGTGAATTTAAAGACGGGTGCAGTGAACTGGGAATTTTCTGCTAAATCGGAGATCGTCGCCCAACCCACTTTTGATGCGCAAAATGGTCATGTCTTTTTTATTGCCGGAAATAATATACTGTACTCACTTAACGCCGAAAATGGGAATTTGCGATGGCAGTACAATCGGCCCGAGACCACTGCATTTTCGATTCGCGGTGGTGGGCGCCCAGCTATCAATGATAAATATGTATTCGCAGGATTTTCTGATGGTAGCTTGGTATGCCTAGACATCAATAATGGCTCGGTTTTGTGGGAAAATCAAATCTCCAAAGCCAAGAAGTTTCAAGATCTGGACTCGGCTCCCATTCTGGATGGCAATTTGGTCATAACAGCTGGTTTTGAAGGGGCACTTACGGCCTTGAATCAGACCACTGGCGCGCAAACCTGGCAAATTCCGCTCGCTGGACTTTATGCAGACCCAATTGCTGATGCTGAAAAGTACTATCTGGCGAGCCCGCAAGGAGTGCTCACCGCGATTCGTAAGTCTGATGGTCAAAAAATTTGGGAATACAAGAACTTTAGGGGCGTTCCCACAAAACCGGCTTTAACTCGCGGCTACCTTCTGATCGGGGACTCAGCTGGCCCCATTCAGGCCATTGATGCTGCCAGTGGCAAAAAGATTGGCCAACTGGATCTGGGTCGAGGCATCACCTCGGCACTCGCCGTAGATCCTGAAAAGTCCATGGCCTATTTCAGTACGCCCGAAGGGCATTTTTATTCCATTGAATTTGGCTTTCGCTTTCCATATTGGATTTCGTATTTAATCAGCCCCTAGCGTTTTGTCAAAATGAGGACACGCCCTAGTAGTACAAGTGGAGGACAAATGGCGCTCTTTTTTAAAACTCTCATCCTCATTGGATGCGCAGCGATCATTGGCTGTTCGACAGGTCCCTGCGCACGGAAAGATAGGTTTGCTAAACCCATGACGAGTTCAAAGTTAGAAACTGTATTCGTATTCAAAGCTGACGGCAGCCTGCAATGCCAGCCCGATACAGGAAAATCGCCTGAGAAGATGGCGCAAGATCTTGGACCTATGAAAATTCACTCACAAAAAAGCGTTCACGACGGCAAAATGCGTGTCCAACTGTGCGGAACGCCCACGGGCCAAATCAATGTCTATGAAATCAATAGCGAAGACCTTCAAAAGGCCCAGGCCGTCGGCTTTAAGGTCTGGACCAGCACCGAGAATTGACCTGACGCTCAAAGTTTCTCGTCGCTGCTATTGCAACCATGAATACTGTTGCTATTCGAGAGTCAATTCCTCATCATCAAGTGTGAGCTCAGCATTCGTGTTCTTGGACGAGCAGCTCACTAGTATTTCAGTCGTCGAATCAGCATAGATGGATCCTGTTTTCATGTCGACACTGCCGCCAACTTTGTTCCCAGAGTTCACTAGCTTGTATCCCGTGGGGCAAATTTCATTCGCTTTATTATAACAGCTTCGTGCCTCAGAGCAGCCCACGAGAAAGGCCCTTTCGCGATTGGGCCCCATAACCACGTCAACAGTCGTGCATGCCACCATATTGAGAAGAGATAGACCCAACAACGCTACAGGCAATAAAAAAGACCTAATGACCTTACTCAAGGTGCCTCCTTAAAAATAAGACCACTAGCACAGAAATCAGCATTGCAAAAGCGCTTAAATGGCGCCTTTCAATGTATCTGACTCTTTAAATTTAACAATTCGCTCCTGACTTGTCTGATTTTTTACTGTGATTTTTACTGAGTCATCCTCGAAAAGCTACAAGTGCTAAATCTACCTTCATTGGCAAAAACCAGTTCTATTTGGCTTGATGAGATTTCTTTGAGCGTGACATCAAGGTAAGGAGTACCACACTGTTTAAAAATCAGCCCTTCACATGAGGCTTCCCGAAATCGAACAGTTTTTGCTTTGGCCGAAAAATCTGCTCTCTGTCCATTATAGGTTCCGAAATCATCATTTCTATAGTGCCATTTTCCATCCGCATTGCCAAAACGGATCCACCACGGATATTGAACTTGCGCTTTCTCGATAACCGCAACTCCGGGATGAAGTTTTCCCGAGGAGTCTTTCAGAGTCTGAACAGTAACCTCCTGAGGCAGTTTGCAATCTTGACCACCGCTCAAAGAATATTCTCCCGCCAGACGATTTGAAAACTTTTGATATTCAGAATCACCGCCGGATGCACGATCCGAAGAAAAAGCGACCAAAGGCATAAGACTCATAAGCATTCCGCAAAGCAATTTCTTGGTAATTTTCATATCACTCTCCTATTGTTGTGGTGAATTTTAGAAAATTTTTCCAATTCTGCCAAGCGTCTAAATTCTATACAGAAAGTCTTTCACATCTCACCTTAGCCGTGCATTTGCTGAGCAGGAAATAATGTAAGATTGTCCAGGAATGCCTGTCTCCACCAATAAATCACACCCCCATAAGTAACATAATATAACTTATCAGAACCAAATCTGATCCTTTTCTGATCCTTTTAAGTCCTTAAACTCATTGATACGTGGCTATGCCCTATCTAACTTTGGTCCTAAAGATGCCTGCAATTGGCAATGTTTGCTACTTTTGCGGCAGCAATCCCTCAATAATGATGGAATGAAAACATTAGCATCTCTTTTCATCGCACTTTTAGCTTCAAGTGGTGTTGCCATGTCCTCCTCCGCAAGGACTGGCGAAAGTTCTACAGAAAGGTCTACGGAGACACCAAGTCGCGAAAGGCTGAATTACCTCACCAAGCGCATCGATACCCGTAGCCCGAAAATAGATTGTCCTAATGAGAACTTTTTGATCGGCAAAACGCGTTTTCGCTCAGCGCATCTCAGTGCTGACAAATGCTATTTTTCTGTGAGCATCAATCGCTTCACTGATTTGGTGTACCGGCAGTATTTATTTACAACCAATGGCCTACTGATGGTTTTTAACTCCTTTGGAAGTGGCCCCGAAAGCACGGACACTGGAGCCCGCGAATACTACTTTTTTCCACGCGACCATGACATTCAACTGAAAGTGGATCCGACTATGGGCCTATTGCAACTGCGCCTCATCAATGGCGACATGGCCACCTTTGATATCGAAGCGGCAAGTCTAGATCGGTTAGATTTGGGTCAAGTCTTTGTCGACCCCGAAATTGTCCAGAGCAATCAGGGCGGAGTGGAAATAAAAAGATACAGTGGTCTCTTGTTGGATAGCGGATTCAAACTAGGTAGCTCGCCTTCGAGTAAACCAAATCGAGAGTCTAAATTTACAGATGCTGGCGGGCGTACCTGCGTAGTGAAGAATTCTGAAATTTTCAAATATCCGGGCGGTGAAACTGCATTCAAGTTCTCTGATCAAGAGCTTAAAGAATTTTTGGCAGGCCGATGTCCACAAATCAATTGGAACTTTTAGATATTGATGGAATCATCCTATATTAGATGGAAAAGTGGATCAATTCTGAAGCAATTTACGGATGGTTGGACCTAGAAGGCCTAGGTCTTCTGTCATTTTTAATTCTTCTCGCCTTGGCTTTTTATAAGTTGTTTTTGAAAGAACTCAATCAAGAGCGGCACTCCAATATACGAGCTGTACTTTCTAGCATCACCAAGCATTTTGGCGTATTCTTGGTGTTCTTTATGCTCTATCAAATCAGCACGGATCCTTCCTGGCTGGGCCCCATTGTGCTGGTGATTAAACCCTATCTCGGATTTTTGGCTTTTTTTGTTGGCCTCACCGTCTTTATTCGTCTCGCAAGACTTTTGGCCTTGATGTATCTGTTTATGGGTTCAATGCAGGCCGGAGTGCCTCTTCTATTGGTCAATGTCTTTAGTCTATTGCTCAGTATTTCCATATTGTTTTGGACACTTTCTCATGTGTTTAGAATTCAATTGGGCCCGCTGCTTGCCACATCGGCCGCTTTTTCGATAGTGCTTGGTCTTGCACTGCAGGACACCTTGGGAAATTTGGTGGCTGGGGTGGCCATTCAGATTGATGACTGCTTTCACATTGGAAATTGGCTAGAGGTCGTTAACGGCATCAATAAAACTGTGGGCCAAGTCAAAGACATTTCATGGCGATCGACAACTTTGATTGGCCTGAGCGACGAGCTGATTGTGATTCCCAATCGTATTCTCGCCAGTTCATTGATTAGTAATTTTTCGCCAAGTCAGCCGATCATCCGCAATTTGGTGTTTCGGGTTCCTAATCAGAGTGATTTTAAGTTGGTCTTAAAAATTCTGGAAAAGTCAGCCCATGACGCCCCAGAAGTCCTCACTGCGCCAAAGCCATTTGCCTTTGTCCATGAGGTCAGCGCCTCCTGGACTCAAATCAAGCTCATCTACTGGATTGAGTCCTATGGTAGCCAATTTGCCGTTGGCGACCGAATCTACCGAAAAGTTCTTGAAACTCTCTCTGAACATAGTATTGAATTGGCACCCGATGCGTTGGTGGTCAGATCCCATTCACTGTCATAGGGGTGGGAGAGAATGAGAATTGAAAACAGACCCAATCATTGAATCCAATTCAGAGCTAGAGCCCAACTCCGCGCCAAAACCCAATTTAGGGCTAGATTCCAATTCAGAGCTAGAATCCGATTTAGCACTAGATTCCAATTTTGGACCGAGAGCTGCTGCGCCTCGGTGGCCTATTGCCAATGATCTAGAAATGGCTGTTGATATACGAAAAAAGATCAGCAAGGCCAGCGCAGACTTTGGCTTGATTGAAGCCGGCGACAGAATTCTCGTCGCCGTTTCTGGCGGCAAGGACTCAACAACATTGGCCTTGATTCTAAAACAGATTCAATCGATGGCACCCTTTCGTTTTGAAATGGCCACGGTTATTTTGGACCAAAAGCAACCTGGTTTTTTGGTTGATGAGTTTCGCAGTTTTTGGCAGGAGCAGCAGATTCCTTTTAAGGTGCTGGAGCGGGACACTTACTCTATCGTAAAAGAAAAGGTCCCGGCCGGCAGCACTTACTGCGCGCTCTGTTCGCGGCTTCGGCGCGCCATTCTTTATGATTATGCTTTTGATCATGGCTACAATAAAATTGCCCTCGGCCATCACTTGGATGATGTGCTTCAAACGCTTTTTTTGAATATGTTTTACAGTGGCAAAATGGCAGCGATGCCGCCCAAATTGCTTTCGGATGATAAGCGCGTGCAGTTGATTCGGCCACTGTGTTATGTGCGCGAGCAAGAGATCGTGGATCTGCAACAGCACTGGCACTACCCGATCATTCCTTGTAACCTTTGCGGCTCGCAAGAGGGTCTAAAGCGCCAACAGCTCAAGACCTGGATCGCCAATTGGGAGACGCAAATTCCCAATTTTGTAAGCTCGGTCACCAACAGTTTGCGCAACATTCGCCCCAGCCAAATGTGGGACTCGGAGCTCTGGAATTTTGATTTTACTGGTCACGACCTTGGCGGCAATGAGGTCGCTCGGCTCGAGTCTTAGAAGAAGACAATAAGGAATTTGAGTTGAGAAGTTATCGAAAAGTTAGAAGAACACTTGCAAGATTCTTTAGGTTTCCAAATTGTTGAGAAACTTGGCCAGATCGCGCAGGCGATAGTTCTCAAAATCTCTCTCCTTTTTTAGGTCGAGCACCAAGTGAAAAGCTGACTGAGGTTTCAGTTTTTGAGAATAGTAGTTCAGGTAAGAGTTAAAACTTTCGTCAGATTTTTTAACTTCAATCAAGTGGGTCAGCTTGCCATTGCACTCAATTGCAAAATCAACCTCTCTTTTCTTTTTGTCTCGAATGTAGCATAGGCGAGTCTTGTGCCCTTGAGTGTCTTCTAAAAACCAATTTCTTTTTAGCAAATGCAAGGCCACCAAATTCTCAATTTTGAAACCAATTTCAGATTTCACACGACCCACATCAAAAAAGAAAATACGCGGTTCTTTCTTGATCGCTTCGGCAATGCTTTTCGTGTAGGGATGCACCACAAAGAGCACAAAATAGCTTTCTAGCAGCTGGAGCCACCTTTTAATGGTTTGTGGACTTACTGAAAGTTCATCACTTAAATTTTTATATGAAATTGATTGTCCAACACGATGGCTGAGAAGTTCCACCAAAGTTTCAATAGCGATGACATCTTTGACAGCTTCTTGGCTGAGCAGATCCTGCCTCAATATGATGTCCAAATATGATCTCCGCCACAAAGCAGCCTTTCTCTGCGATCCAGATAAAAAGGGCTCAGGAAAACTGCCCAACTCGAGCATTTCATAGAAGCTTTCCTTAGGAGCTGGTGTCTTTATCTCTTTTAAAGAAAAAGGCAGAAGTCTGACAGCATTGTGGCGACCAGCAAGTGAGTCGCCGACTCTTTTGTAAGCATCGAGTCGCGCCGAACCTGTCACCAACAACTTGTTCTTCCCTTTTTCCAGATCGTAGATGCCCTTGAGCCACTGCTTCCATTTGCGCATTTTATGTATTTCATCAAAAACCACGAGGCTTCCATCACGGAGCCAAGATTTGCTCAACATATCCTTGCGACTTTCGATTGCGTCGAAGTTGTAATACTGAATTTCACTCTCTAGTCGCTTCGAAAAATAAGTTTTGCCAACCTGTCTAGGTCCAGATAGGAGGACAATTTTTTCGGTGAGAAACTCTTCCACAAAGGGGGTTATTTACCTCTTAACCATAGCACATTTTACGTGTCACCAAAATAGAGTCAATCTCTTTTTGGTGATCACCAAAAAGAGATTGACTCTATTTTGGTGACACCCCCAATTGTAAGGCCCTTTTGCAAGGTCCTATTGTAAAGCCCTTACAAAATCTTCTGTGCAGCAGGACGATCTTTGATTCTATTCATCCAGTGCTTCACTCGTGGAGTGGTCGCAAACCAATCTGGCTGGGACATATACTGGGCATGCACCCAGGGGAAGGTCGCAATATCAGCAATGGTGTAGCTTTGACCTGATAGGAAGCTATTGGTGTCGAATCGAGATTCCATCACCTGAAGGAGGCGCTTGCCCTCCACCTCAAAGCGCTGTGCCATAGGCGCTGAGGGTGGCGTCATATAGTTCTTTGCGTAGTAGTGATTTCCAAAGTAGGGACCAATTCCCGACATCTGAAACATCAACCAAGTCATCACTCTGGTTTTTTCTTCGAGCGAATTGCCAAAAAATTTTCCCGTCTTTTCAGCCAAGTAATAGAGAATGGCGCCAGACTCCCAAACCGTCACTTTCTTTGAGGTCGTTTCGTCTGTGTCGCGCAAAACAGGAATTTTGCCATTGGGATTCATGGCCAAAAACTCTGGGGTGAACTGCTGTTTGTCTTTAAGGCTGATGGTGTGCAGCTTGTATGGAATTGCGCATTCTTCAAGCATCAGTACAATCTTTTTGCCATTGGGCGTGGGTGCAAAAAAAAGCTCAATCATAGACTCTCCTTTTTAATAATTACTGTATGGGATCAGCAGCGTCAGCTTAGGGGCTTCTCGATAAAATTCCAAGCCTTTTGAAATTCTCAAAACTTTCTATTTGCCCAAATGAACCCATACGTTAAGATAGCGCCCATGGCGTACAATCCACAAGAAATCGAAAAAAAATGGCAACTCATTTGGGAAACAAAAAGACCTTACAAAGCGGTCAATCCCGGCGAGCCTCAATTTGATCCCAACAAACCACATTATTATGTACTGGATATGTTCCCCTACCCTTCGGGCTCGGGTCTGCATGTGGGGCATGCCAGTGGCTATATTGGCACAGATATCATTGCGCGCAAGAAGCGCATGGAGGGCTTCAATGTGCTGCACCCCATGGGCTGGGATGCCTTTGGCTTACCTGCTGAACAGTACGCCATTCAGACTGGGCAGCATCCTCGCGAGACCACAGACATCAACACAGCAAATTTCCGCAAGCAACTGAAACTTCTTGGACTCTCTTACGATTGGGACCGCGAGATCGACACCAGTGATCCGAAGTATTATAAATGGACGCAGTGGGTGTTTTTGCAGCTTTACAAAAAAGGCCTGGTCTATCGCAAAGAGATGCCGGTGTGGTGGTGTGAGGAATTAAAGACTGTTTTGGCCAACGAAGAGGTAATCAATGGACGCTCTGAGCGCGGCAACTTTCCGTGTGAGCGCCGCCCTCTTACGCAATGGGTTTTCAAAATCACGGCCTATGCGGATCGACTGCTTGAAGATTTGGAAGGCTTGGATTGGCCAGCCAATGTCATCAAGATGCAGCAAGACTGGATTGGTAAAAGCGAGGGCGCAGAAATTCGCTTTGCAATCGATAGTCAAAATCTCAAAACTGCGATAGAAGATTCTGTTATGG
Source organism: uncultured Pseudobdellovibrionaceae bacterium (assembly GCA_964388665.1). GTDB lineage: Bacteria > Bdellovibrionota > Bdellovibrionia > Bdellovibrionales > Bdellovibrionaceae > CALCCV01. The sequence continues at coordinate 32,278 of CAYMBJ010000010.1, forward strand.
TGTTTTCCACTCGCGTTGACACCCTTTTTGGTGTGGTGGCCGTGGTTTTGGCTCCAGAGCATCCTTTGACAGAAAAAATTATGGCAAGCCTTGACCCCGCCAAGTGCGTGGCCAGCGATCTCGATACCGCCAAGAGCTACATTGCCGCCAGCAAATCCAAATCGGATCGCGAGCGCAAGGCCGAAGTCGAAACGCTCACCGGTGCCTTTACGGGAGCCTACTGCACACACCCGCTCACGCAAGAGAAGGTGCCGATCTGGATTGGCGACTATGTTTTGGCGGACTATGGCACGGGAGCGGTGATGGCAGTTCCCGCCCATGATGAGCGGGACTTTCAGCTGGCCAAAGCCAAAGGCTTGCCCATGCTTCCGGTGATTGCTCCCCATCCTAAAAACGCAGACATGTTCGCCACTAGTAGCGACAAGGAGCCCAAGTGCTTTGTCGATGAAGGAGTGCTCATCAACTCGGGTGAGTTCACGGGTCTGGAGTCCGCAGTTGCGCGCACAAAGATCACCAAAAAACTACAAGAGTTGGGACAAGGCTCTTCGCGCATCTCTTACAAAATCCGCGATTGGATCTTTTCGCGCCAACGCTACTGGGGCGAGCCCTTTCCGCTGAATCTGACGGAATCGGGCGAAGTCATCCCTTGTGATGAAGCCGACCTCCCCGTCACCCTGCCATCAATGCAGGACTTTAAACCCGCAGCCGATGGGTCCTCACCACTTGCGCGAGTGCGCGAATGGGTGACGGCGCCAAAGGCCAAGGACGGTCAACAGCTTTATCGTGTCACTGATACAATGCCAGGCTGGGCGGGCTCATGCTGGTACTATCTGCGCTTTATGGATCCGCACAATGACAGGCAAGCTTGGTCTCAAGATGTGGCCAAGTATTGGCACTCAGTAGACCTTTATGTCGGAGGTGCCTCGCATGCGGTAATGCATCTGTTGTATGCACGCTTTTGGCACAAAGCTCTTTTTGACTTAGGCTTGGTTCCCACAAAGGAGCCATTTCAAAAGCTCTTTAATCAGGGCATGGTCACGGCCTTTGCTTATAAGGATGCCACTCAACGCCTGGTGCCTTCTGACGAAGTCGAGGCTGTGGGCCAAGGCTTTCGCCGCAAAACCACTGGCGAGCCAGTGGAAAGAATCATCACCAAAATGGCCAAGAGCTTGCGCAACGTTGTCAACCCTGATGACGTGGTCCAGAGCAAGGGCTGCGATGTCTTGCGCGTCTATGAGATGTTCATGGGTCCCTTGGATGCTGAAAAACCGTGGGCGGATGAAGGCATTGCCGGCAGTGAAAAATTTCTGCGCCGGGTTTGGAACTTGTTCGTAAATGATAAGGATGAACTCGCCCCATCACTCAAACAGTCACTCAACCACTCGCTCAATCCGGCCAATCAAGCAGCGAAGGGTGATAAGAAGATTGATCAGGCTTTGCACAAATGCTTAAAGCGAATTGATGAGTCTTTTGTAAATTTTAATTTCAATACCGCCATTGCCGCGATGATGGAATGCATGAATGACATGCACGCCACCGGCTCTCAAATCACAAAGACCCAAGGCGAGATGTTTTTAAAAATGCTTGCTCCATTTGCCCCGCATATCACCAGCGAAATTTGGCAGCGCCTTGGCAATGTCGGCTTTATTGATTTTGCTCAGTGGCCGGCGCTAGATCTTGCAATGCTGTATTCAGATGAATATGAATTGGTGATTCAGGTCAACGGCAAAATTCGCGGCAAGAAATTGGTGGATGTGAGTATTGATGAGCCAGCAGCGATCAAAATCGCTGAGGCTGAGGTTCCGGATCACTTGGCGGGAAAGCAGATCGTAAAGATCATCTTTGTTAAAAACAAACTCATCAATATTGTGGTGCGCTAGCCAATGGTGGAGCGCCAGCCACAGGCTGGCGCTCGCAAGTCTGTTCGAATCTGATACACATTCAGAAACAAAAATCACAATCTTTTCGCCGATTTGCAGAAATTCGATGAACTTTTAATCGCATTTTTGCAAAGCCAGAAAAGTTGTCGATGTTTTGGAATTTCAATGTGGTTCATAGACAGTTTTTTCTCTGTACTCCAAAAAATATTATGTAAGATAAATTTACCTGGACGTTTGACTGGAGGATTTTTATGGCCAAATCACTGAGGACTGAATATCTAAAACAGTATGAGCTATCTAAAAACATTCGCCTGCAACTGGTAGGTCTAGTGATCTGCGGAGTTGGGAGCGGTCTGATGGGATGTGCCGGAAGCACTTCCGGAAGTGCCTCCGCACCCTTTTCTGACGAAGAGTCACAGATATCCGTCAACACCGGCGCTCCAGGCAGCAGCTCGACTGCTTCACAATTGAAGGCCCCAGTTGATCTAAACAAGATGCTCCCCCACAATGCGATTTGCACGCCTTGGCCTAAAGATGGCGAGGGCGATTGGCAAAACGGTCTCAAAGGCAGCGTCTTCTATAGAGCACAGGGGCAGGATCGTTGGTACAACTCGCTTGATTACATCAATAAGGGCACGCCCAAATCCGGCACCATTTTGGTTTCATCACTAAATGTTCCTACGCGCATGTTCACTGAGGGCTTTGAAACAGCCGCAGGCGAATCTATTAAGAACGAAATGGGCGAAAAGCTTATTGAGTATTTTGGTTTGAGCTTTGAAAGCGATCTTGTTTTGACTGAAAATGACGAAGAGGGCGAATACGAGTTTTCATCGCTCACCGACGATGGTTTTCGCCTTTCCATTCAAGATGGCAATGGGGTTTGGCAGGACGTGATCACCACAGAAGGTGATCATCCCACCAAAATGGGCTGTTCGTCTAAGCGTATTCTCTTAGAGAAAAACAAACTCTATCCAATGCGAGTCACCTACTACCAAGGCCCACGCTACCACATTTCGCTTGTGGCCATGTGGCGCAAGGCCCCTGTTGGCCCACTGGCCTTGGATCCTTCTTGCAACAAGCAAGGCAATGAACTTTATTTTGATCCCAACAAAGACAGCGTGCCCAAGGCTGCGTACAATGATTTGCTCAGCCGCGGCTGGAGCCCCATCGCTTCACAAAACTTTGTCCTTGGCGCCTACAAAGCCATTAATATTTGTACAGATGAGCCAGGACCCACAATCATTGATTTCTTACTCTCTGAATACTCTGATACGGAATTTACTTTTCTCTGGGAGACCAACGAGCCTGCCACCACCCAATTGAAAATCACTAACGTGGCCACTCAAGAAACATTCGTGACGCAAACTTCGAATGTTCTTGAGACCACACACTTTGCCACAGTGAGTGGCCTCAAGGCCAATACAAGCTATTTGGTTCAGCCCGTTTCTGTAAACGAAAACGTGGGCCTGACCATTGGCGAAGGCATTGTCATTCAAACCAAGTAAGGCCCGAAGTTGTATGATAGATGGACCTGTGGTTACCGCTTTTCTAGCAACCAGCTTCGTCTTGTGTTGATGGTTGCTTTTCTTTCTTTGATCAGATCAAGAATGTGACTTTTGGAATATCTGAACTGTGCTTCATCCAGCTCTGACATATCGTAGATCGCGCGCTTGTTGAGGTGGGGCATGAGATCAGCGCGAATGCTCTCTAAAAGTTCATCTGTCTTCTCTTGGCTCAAAGCACCAGTGATGACTTCCTTCATCACGCTCTTGAATTTCTCAAGCAGCACAGGGTCCTCCGAAATCTTAAGATCCAATCGATCTTCAAAATTAAAGATGATCTGGTTGGGATTATTCTTAAAGATCCTGTTGTTGATAGCAGAAGAGTGATAGCCCTTAAACATATCATCGAAGTCCCAAGGGGAAATTTTGAAGTAGATTTGACCCGCCTGGTACTTTTCGGGATCAACATAAAAGTACACCTCGTCTGCTGTGTCGCCATTAAGCAGCAAAGAGTTCATAGCCATCCAGCGCATATAGGCGTCGATGTCCATCTGCTGTTTCAAGGACTCAAAGAGTTCGTTACCGCTTTTAAGCTTGAGCTGCTTGTAAACTTCTAAATATTGATTTGTGATGGCCTTTGCCTCTTGTGCAGAAAGGCTCTCTGCCATCTCTTTTACTTCGTATCTCCCACCATAATTTCTCCTTAAAATCGCAGGAGTTCCGGTGTCTTTCATCACAGACTTCGGCTTGCGCGTCAGCAAATACAGTCCACGGCTTTCGCCATTCACAAGCAATTCCACGTACTGAGACTTTATCTCGATCAGGCCGATCGCCGCCGAAGTCAAAAGCCCTAGTCTTGATGAGATGTAGCCTTCATCCGCCCACATCGAAAGGAGATTCAATTTTTTACCTTTCACCTCGCCAAAATCAACTGGATCAGATGGATCAGACAAGGTGAGTCCAAAATTTCTTCTGGGCGCGGCCAATGAACCCTGGCCTCGCGTTTCTAACTTCTCCACGTTCTGAGCCTGCGGCGTCGCCCCGGCCACTGACCACTCCAATCCCACCTCACCCGAAAACAAAAACGATTTCTTCTCCAAATTGTGCAGCTGCCACTGATCAGAATCCACAGTCAGCTCAAACCGAAGCGCCGGACTCTTTTTGGCTGCCGACTCACTCTGTTGTCCAAAGCTCACCACCGCCAAATGTATAAACAGGGTGACAAAAATAGTCTGATAAAATGACTTGCGAACCGTCACAGCTCTCATCGAAACCTCCTCAGTCCAGTAGCGCGTGAATCTGACAATCTCCAAAGCGAATGCAATAAAATGTCTGCAATTGCCCGTCCAAAGGACGGTTGCAATCTCTGCTTGCAATCAATGTTATGCAAAAGGCATCTTAGGTAAAAATTTCCTGTAAATAAATTGTTCAATCAAACAAATTATTCATTCAGTTTTGGAAATCTCTCTCCCATTCTACAAATTCTATCCAATTGCCGTCCAGCTATAGTATGAAAGCCCTGTGCGAAGCCGAGAACCCCGAGTTCTCTCTTCCACAATCGGGGTTTCAAAAAAGGGGAATTCATGCAAATCGCTCGACAATATACAATTATTTATTTAGTTCTTGGCACAATCTTCTTTTCAGGATGCACTCCCGGCGGGGGAAGTGGAGATCCCACTCCCAAGGTGGAAGACAATATGGAGCCAATAATCCCAGTGCAAAATCTGCCCAACACTGCAGCTGGCTCCTTTCGAATTGACGATAGCGTACGAACCGCATTTGACAAATACAACTCGAATTTGCATCGATGCGCAAGTGGCTCAGGCGAGCTTGCCTTGGATCAAAGATTGAGAGTGGGATCGGAAGCCGTGACGCAAATCAGTCAGTTGAAGGTTGATGGCACCTACACCGGCATTGGGGACGTTAGACTTCAAATTATGAATGTGTCTCCAGATCTTGGTTCAGTTGAAATTAAGAACTCATTTGATTTTCCTGGTCTTGGCCCGGCTTGGTATATTTCGGCCTGTTCTGTCGAAAAGATTACTGACGAATCCTATTCGAACACTAAGATTTTTTGTAATGTTGATCGCGATAGAATGTCAGACAACTTAAAGCAGGCATTTTCCAACCAAAGCAATAACAGCAGCATGTCTTCGAGATATTGCTATTTATATGCAGTGGCTGATGAAACCGAAACGAAAGAGGAGTACGGATATTACCGTTTTAGCGATGGCTTCGAAGTGCCTGCCAAGCGCAGCTTTACGGTCAATACTGGCAGCCTCAAATGTCATCGCTCTTCCTCTAGCTCAAGTTCGGACAGCGAGTTCGCTGTTGATGATGGTAAAACAATAGAGGAGTCAATTGTAACGACTAATGTACCGGATTTCCGGTCGTACTTTAACTGCCACTTAACGACAATCTTTGAGCGCAAAAAGGCCTTTGATAAAAACAACGGCCTTATGTCCGACGCCTACTTTGAAATCAAATCGTACAAACAGTAGAAGTCATTTCGAGAGTAGATCCGCAGAAAAAAGTACTTTAAATTTGCGTCACGGGAAAAATTCTGTTGACCGTCTTTTTGATTAAAAAATCAGAGTCCTGCCGCCCTTATAATGTCCAGTCAGAGCGCCATAGTTAGGCGCTCTGAGAAGCTAGGTTGCGCTCGTCAATGGGTCTTTGAACCCGGGATGCCACGGAAATTTTTCGTTCAATACCGCCGTTGTGTGCTTCAAAATTTTCACTTTTAAAAACCATGGTATGAATGCTCCGCGGAGGTATTGACTATGAATTTGAAACACTTAACAGATGAAGTCTTGCTGGCAGAAACCGAAAGGGCAGTAAAAATCGAAAGGCAAGCGACTCTTGCAGTTTTGTATCACCTGAAAGAGATTGAGCGCAGAAGGCTGTTTGCTGAGTTGAAATTTGCATCGCTTTTTGAGTATGTAAAGGAAAAACTTGGCTATGATGGCAACGACGCCTACCGCAGAATTTCTGCAATGAGATTGCTTGCGGAGCTTCCCGAAATTGCACCAGCTGTGGAATCCGGAAAGCTTAGCCTCACGCATTTGAACTTGGCACAGACGCATTTTAATAAAGAGGAAAAGGCTCGTGGTGAAGCTTTGACCAGCGACGAAAAAAAAGAAGTGCTACGAAAGGTGGTCGGAGTGTCAACCCGTACGGCTGAAAAGTTAGTAGCGCAAAATGCCAGTTACTCTGAGGCCAAGATGGTTACCATACAAGTGGATAAAGAGTTGGCAGCTAAGCTCCAATTGTTAAAAGGATTGATGGCGCATTCGGAACCAAACATCTCGGATGCAGCGCTTCTGCATAAAATTGCAGACATGGCGTTTGAGAAATTATCGGCGCCGGGAAAATCTTCAATACCGGTAAGGGTCAGAAAAGAGGTTTGAAACAGAGATGGCGGAGAATGCACCCACTGTGGCTCGCAATATGCTGTGCAATATGATCACTTTCCAATTCCAAAATCGATGGGTGGTGCTGATACGGCGGACAACCTGCGACTGCGTTGCCGGAACTGTAACCAGCGTTCGGCCATTGAGACTTTCGGCGCAGGGAAAATGGAAACCTCTTTGCGACATTGAGATGAGAGCACTTAGCTGAGGTTTCATCAATATTGGGCCAAGCTCATAGGGGCAGCCGGCGCAATCATTGGAAAAAATGGAACTGGCAAAAATTACTGTACAAAAGCAGTACACTTTCGCTTTTGCTGGAGTGTGATAGCTTTTAGAGCTCGTCCAAAGCGATTGAGCACACCATTTTCCTTTCATGGAGGTTCTTATGAAATTCATTTTGCCAGTAACACTTTTAGTTAGCTGCGTGTTTTCAGTTTCTTCATTTGCAGAAGATCTATGGGATGATGCATACAAAACGGAAGCTTATACGACCACACTCCTTACGGATACAGTTCAATTGAGTGACGGCAGCGAGATATCTGCAAGAATGAAAGTCTGTGCAAAGAATGGCGGCCAAAAGGTCCAGTGCTTGGTGTATATCATCGAAGATGATAGCGTTTTGGAGCAAGTCGAGGACGTGCTTGCAAATATTGCATCGATTAAATTCGTAAGAATCAAGTATAAATTCATGGCGCGGCTACCGCATATAAAAGTGCTTACAGCGGCGTCGCGTTGGCTTTAGTTTTTCGAAATAGCAGGCTGATCACATCATCTAGAATCGAAATGGCTAGCGGAAAAAAGAATAGCGTAATCAAAGCACCAATGAGAAGACCATAGCCCAACGCGGTGACGATGGGCACCACAAAGGGGTCTTTGCCGCCAATGCCGTGGGCGGTGGGCAGCAGGCCCGCGACGGTGGTGAAGGTTGTTAAAAAGATGGGTCGCAAACGGGTGGTTGCGGCCGCGATGATACTTTCTATTTTTCCAACGCCCTGTTCACGCTCACGATTGACAAAATCAATCAGGACAATCGCATTGTTAACGATCACTCCCGCAAGCGCAATCACGCCAAGCATGGCCAAGAAAGACAGAGGCATGCCCCGCAGCCACAGCACGATCACCACGGCCATGATTCCTGAGGGAATGGTCAGTACCACCAAAAAGGGCTGAATCACGCTCTTAAATGTCAAAATCAAAATAAAAAAGATGGCCAAGAAGGCAATCAGGAAGGCCCTTCCGAGTGACTGAAAGGATTCTTTGGTGTCTTCATCTTCGCCGCCAAATGCAAAGCTGACTTTGGGAAATTTCTTTTGCAACTCGGGCAAGAGCTCACGAATTTTGTTATTGGCATCGGTCGCACTCAGATTTTTTTCGTCAACGTTGGCCGTGACTTTGACCTCACGGGTGTTGTTGTCGTGCTCATAGACCGAAATGGAATCGGTTTCCGTAAAGCTGGCGATGTTCTTTAGGGGCACCAAATTGCCGCGCTGGTTGGGAATCATGATTTTTGAGAGAATGCGTTCATTTGTTTTTACATCGTCTTTAAAGGTGACTTTGATATCCACCTGTTCATCAAGTTCCTGGATGTCGCTGGCCTTGATGCCTTCGATTGCAGCGCGAACAGTGGTGCCCACGGAAGTCACGTTGAGGCCGCTGGACGCCGCAAGCTCAGGCTTGACGTTGATGTGAATCTCTCTTTTTCCTTTAATAAATGAATCGCTGACATCCGAAGTTCCCGGGATGGACGCCACCACTTCTTTGAGCGCAGCCACCGCCGGCATAATGTCTTCATACAATCGGCCACGCACACCCAAACTCACTGCCTTGCCAACGGGAGGGCCGTTGGAGACACGATCAAATGTCAGAGACTCCAAATTGTCGGGCAATCCAATTTTTGTGCGTAACGACTCGATGATCTCTTTGGCTTTTCGGGTTCGGTCGCTCTCTGGAGACAGATAGATCACGAGCTGCGCATACTCGCTGCCACGTTTGGTATTGGGATCGTTGGGATCCTGCTGCACAATTCCGATTGCGGTGCTAACATCCTCTAGCTCTTCACTTGGCAGCTCCATAACGGCCTTTTCGATGGGCTTCATGATCTCAGCCATGTGGTCAAGGGAGGTCCCGGTGGGCGCTTTGGCTTTGACGAAAAAGATCTCAATACCATCGGCCGGAAACAGCACAAAGGTGTTTTTGATGGCGGCAAGTGCCGTCAGTGCCACAAAAAAGAGACCAAAGAGGGCCACCGTCTTGTATTTGTTGGCCAAGAACAGTCGAACCGTTTTTTCGTAACTGACGGCAATGCGAGTCTGCCAAAAATTTTCAAATCGCGCGCGGTAAGACCCGGGTCGCAGTATAAAGTCAGCATCGCGAACATAGTGGGAGAGATGTTGCGGCAAAATCAGCAGGCCCTCAGCCAAACTAAAGAGCAGTGCGATCACAACTCCGAGAGGAATCTGCCGCGTGAATTTGCCAAAAATTCCACTCATAAACATCATCGGCAAAAACGCCACGACAGTTGTCAAAACACTGGCCGTCACGGCAGGCCAGATCTCACGCGTGCCGAGCACAGCCGCTTCGTCATTGGATTTGCCCATGTGCTTGTAGCGTATGTAATTGTCCGTGACCACGACGGCGTCATCCACCAGCATTCCGCTCACGATAATAAGACCCAATAGCGAAATCAGATTGAGGCTGTAATCGTTGTAGTAGAAGATGCCCATTGTTCCCAAAAAGCTAAGCAGGACTCCCACGACCACGATGGCCGCCACTCGCCAAGGCATGAAAAGTATCAGAGTGAAAAAAATAAACGTCATGCCCACGGCCAAATTGCCACCCAGCACTGAGACTCGGCGCTTGATGTACATCGAAAAATCATTCAAAAAATCGGTATCCACCGACGCCCGTCCCGCCGCCTTGAGCTGCTCTTGAAGCTGGGCATCGAAGGCCAAGACCTTGGTGCGCACAGCTTCCACCACATTGATGGCATCGGCCGTTTCTTTTTTTAACACCGTCAAAGACAAGCTGGGCTTGCCATTGGTGCGATTGATAATGGTGGGCTCCTCTTGATCGAGAGTCACCGTTGCCACATCAGAGATACGAATGGCCCGACCGATTTCATTGGCTCGTACCACCGCTTTTTCAATGTCTTTGATGTCTTCAAATTCGCCTACGGTGCGCACGATCTTTTCAAATTCGCCCATCGCCGGGGGATCAATCGAGCCTGCCGGTATTGATCTATTCTGTGCGCGCAGGGCTGCAATGATTTCGTCCAAGGACATTCGGTAGCGAACAAGTTTTGCTGGATCCACAGCCACACGAATCTCTCGATTGCGCAAACCCTTGTAGGCCACCTTGGCCACGCCGGCCACACTTTCAATTTCGATCTCAAGCTCTTTGGCAATCGAGCGCAACTCCAAGGGCGGCAAATCACTCGAAATCGCCACCTCAATGATGGGAGACTGTTTAGTTTCTATGGCCTGAACCTTGGGTTCCTCGACGCCATCGGGGCGCTCAAAGCGATCGATGACATCCTTGATATCATCTTTGGCTTTGGCCTCAGTGGTCTGATCGGGATCAAGTTGCGCAACAACATAACTGCGCCCTTCGGCAGAGACCGAAGTGAGTTTTTTGATCCCGTCCACCTCTTTGAGGTCCTGTTCGATGGGATTGGTAACAAGCTTTTCCACCTCTTGAGGTGAAGCCCCGGGATACAGAGAAGATATCGTAATGATATCAAATTGCACATTCGGGAACACCTCACGCTTAATGAGGGCGAGCCCCAGAACACCCAACACCACAATAAAGATACAAAGCAAATCACCAAAAAGTCGCTGGCGTATGAAAAATGTGATGAGACTATTCATATTTCATTCCTTGCCACTTATCAAAATGCGTTTGCATCTGTGCCTGCGCATGCAAAAGTTTCCACATGCTCAGGCGCAATTCCGCCTCAGTTGAGCGCGCGATCTGCCCCGCTTGGCTGGCATCATCGTCGGCCTGAATGACAGAAAACAAAGTGGCTCGACCAATACGAAATCGGCGCTCCTCAAGGTCTGATCTTTCTGATTGATTTTTGCTGAGGATCTCGAGCTGCTGGCGCAGCTCTTGAAGGCGAGCTACGTTTTTGCACTCGTTGATCAGCAGAACTCGAGCCGCATCCTGAACCTGCGAGTGTTGCAATTCTGCATTTAAAGATTCGGTCCTGGCCACCTGAGTGCGCCCCGCCTTGGCGGCACCTCCAAGTGGAATCGTTAAAGCCAATTCAACATTCCATGCGGGATGCTGGCCATTGGAGCTTCCCGACAAGGACTTGCTGCGATCCTCGTCTATCTCGTTGTTGGCCAACTCCCCTCGCAATTGCAAATCGGGATCCGTTTCTGATTCCGCCTTTTCGATGTTGATGGAGGCAATCTCTTTTTGCAAAATGCTTTGCTGGACCTCAAGACTTTGCGAGGCATTTTGGGTCTGACAAATCTGTTCAACTCCGCCTGGCAACTCACCGATTTCAATAGGAATCTTCTCGGGATCAAAACTCAGCAGTTCATCTGCTAGACCCAAAATAATGATCAGTTCGCGCCAGCGATTCTGCAGTTCCTGAATCGCTGAATTCAATTGCGTCTCAGTCAAAATCACACCCGATTGAATTTGCAAGACATCGGGGCGCTCTGCCGTTCCAAGGCGAGATTTGATCATGGTGTTCGATAGCAAACGTTTTCGCCGCGCCAAATCTGCACGAGCCACCTGAGTCCGCGTCTGCGCCAACCAGGCGCCGTAGTACGCCTGAATCAACTGCAGTGCGGTTTGCCCCATGAGGCGCTGATTCCCAAGACTTGCAAGCTCAGAGGATTTTTCACCAACGGCAATCCCCGCCCGCGAAGCCTTGCCAAAACCATCCCGCCACAAATTCTGACTCACTTGCAAACTCAGCTGCGAATCATAGGCCGAGATGGTTGAGAGTCCACCCGCAAAGGGCAAACTCGGATCAAATTTGGATTCAGAGTATTTATGAAGAAGGGCGGCTGCTATTGTGGTTCCGGTAGAAAAGTATTTAGAAACTCCGACACTGGCCTGATGACCCTGCACGCGCTCTGGATTGAAAGGAGTGCTTGATTCGGCTCTGGATTCAAAGACACTCGTCTTTAACTGCAGTTGCGGATCAAACCCCGCCAATGACAAATTTTTTGGACCTTCAACTTGCTCTTTTTGAGCACGTAAGTTTTTGAATGTCTCCGCCTGATTGAGGGCAATGCCCATCACCAAATCCAGAGTCAACTTTTTAGGGTAACCGCTGGGAATTTGCGAATCTAAATGCGATTTTTCAGCCGGTTTTTCTGCCGATTTTTCTGCCGATTTTTCAGCGCGCGCTGATTGTTTTGCGTTTTGCTTGGCATCCTTTGTCCAGCCAGTGCTTGGAAGCACAACACCACATATGCATACAAACATGCCCACCAGAGCAAAGAAGTTTTTGCCTGTGAACTTTTTCACCAGCAAAAAGATAACTGAGCTGCAGAGATTCAAAGTTACCATCACTGCCCGCTAGTTTATGGACAATTCAATTTCGATGCAATGCCAGTGTTGTAGCGCTCGGCAGCGCAAGAAAAATTATGTTAAGCGATGAAGGCATCCTTCATAAATCAACTATATATTTTGCGCGATGCTCGCATATCCATTTCAAGTCAAGTTGAGACCGAGGCGGCAAGGCTGGAGACGCTGAGGCGTGCTCCTCGCACGTCGCAAGCGGCGACAGTCGCAGCCAACAAAGGTCCCAACTTGAATCGAAATGGATACCAATGGATATTATACGTTTCGTCGGTACTGCCCACCCACCTCAAAAAGCGCACTGGTCATTTGAAAAAGCGAACAGTACCGAGTGGCATTCATCAATTCTGCAAAAATATTTTTACCGGTCAGTGCAGCTGCCTTGAGATCTTCGATGGCCTTTGTTGCTTTTTCTGCATGATCCTTTTGGTACTTTTGCACGCGCCCCAGCTGCAGATCCTTTTCTTCATAACTGGCACGAGCCATTTCAATCTTTGGCGCCACATAGCCGGCATCCAAAGTTTTGGGATCCACAAAGGTGTTCACGCCAATGATGGGTAAAGTTCCTTCGTGCTTGCGCTGTTCGTAATAAAGACTCTCTTCTTGAATCTTGGCACGCTGGTACTGAGTTTCCATCGCCCCCAAAACACCGCCTCGCTCATTGATGCGCATGAACTCTTCGAGTACGGCCTCTTCCACCAACTCCGTCATCTCTTCAAAAAAGTACGAACCCTGATTGGGATTTTGATTGATGGCAGGACCAAACTCCCTATTGATGATCATTTGAATGGCCACTGCTCGACGAACAGACTCTTCTGTTGGTGTTGTGATGGCTTCATCATAGGCATTGGTGTGTAGCGAATTGCAGTTGTCATATATTGCTAAGAGCGCCTGCAAAGTGGTGCGGATATCGTTAAAAGCAATCTCTTGGGCATGAAGACTGCGGCCACTGGTTTGAATGTGATACTTTAACTTTTGCGCCCGATCGCTGGCGCCATATTTGTATTTCATGGCCAGCGCCCAAATCCTTCGCGCCACTCGACCAATGACCGAGTACTCAGGATCCAAACCGTTACTAAAGAAGAAACTCAAATTGGGCGCAAAATCATCGATATTTAACCCGCGTGAAAGGTAGTACTCCACAAAGGTGAAGCCATTGGAAAGAGTGAATGCCAATTGCGAAATCGGATTGGCTCCCGCCTCGGCAATATGATAACCCGAAATGCTCACCGAATAAAAATTGCGAATCTCTTTTTCAACAAAATAAGCCTGAATATCACCCATCATTTTGAGAGCAAAGTTAATAGAAAAGATACAGGTGTTTTGCCCCTGATCCTCTTTAAGAATGTCCGCCTGAACAGTGCCACGCAGTTGTTTCAGTGTGGCGGCAGCAATCACTTCGCGCTCGGCCTCGGTGATCTTTTTTCCGGTTTCCTTTTCTTTTTTCTCGCACTGCTGATCGATGGCGGCATTAAAGTAAAACGCCAAAATCATCGGTGCTGGACCATTGATGGTCATGCTGACACTGGTATTGGGATTGATAAGATCAAAGCCTGCAAAGAGGCGCTTCATATCATCCAGCGAGCAAACCGAAACTCCGCTTTCGCCAATCTTGCCATAAATGTCGGGACGAGGATCAGGGTCTTGTCCATACAAGGTGACACTATCAAATGCGGTGGATAGCCGATGCGATTTTTCGCCCTCACATAAAAAGTGAAAGCGCCGATTGGTGCGCTCCGGTGGTCCCTCGCCCGCGAACATGCGCTTTGGCTCTTCGTCGTCACGCTTGACCGGAAAAACCCCCGCCGTGTAAGGAAACTCTCCCGGGACATTTTCGAGTCGTAAAAACCGATAGCGATCACCCCAGTCCGTAATGTTTTTTGGAAAGACAACCTTTTTGATTCGTGTGCCCGAGAGGCTTTTTTCTATAAGTTTCTGGCTAAAGCTTCGGCCTCGCACCTCATAGGTGAGCTGATCTTGGTCATACTTTTTAACATGTTGATCCCAATTCTGCAGGTTCTCAAGATCCGTTGCCAAGAATTCCTGACTCAAACTGGCCTTCAATTGTTTGGCCTGCTCATCCGCGATGCCGAACTCTTTTTGAAAATTATTAAGTGCGCCCAACTGCGAGGCCTTGCGGGCTTGCTGCTGAGTTTTGCTTTTGTAACTGCGAACAGTATCGACAATTTCTGCCAAATAGGCCTGCCGCTGTGGCGGCACAATTTGGACCTGCTCACTGGAAAGAATCAATTTTTTCGCGGCAGCTGAGAGTGAAAATGACTTTTCTTTTTCGCTCAGTTTTTCTAGCAAATGGAAAAACAATTGATTGACGCCACCATCATTGAACTGCGCAGCCTGAGTCAAAAACACCGGCGGCGGCGTTTCGTCGTGAAAGATCTTTCGCGATCGATTGTACTGCTTGCCCACATCGCGAAGGGCGTCCTGAGATCCGCGCCGATCGGCTTTGTTGATAGCAATCACATCGGCATAATCGATCATATCGATCTTCTCTAGCTGTGAAGGCGCGCCAAACTCGGCCGTCATCACATACATCGACAGGTCACAAACATCCATTATCGCCATATTGCCCTGCCCGATTCCGGAGGTCTCAGCAATGACCAGATCAAAATCGCAAGTTTTAAGATAGTCCACCACCGCTGGCAGACTGTCTGAAATCTCTTTTCCGGAGCCGCGCGAGGCCAGACTGCGCATAAAGATACGATTTCGCGACAACGAATTCATACGAATCCGATCGCCCAAGAGTGAACCACCTGTCTTGCGCTTGGAGGGATCCACGCACACCACCGCAATGTTTTTATCTGGAAAGGAGTTTAAAAATCTTTGGGTGAGCTCATCAATCAGACTGGATTTACCGGCTCCGCCGGTGCCGGTGATCCCCAGCACCAATGGCGAGGTGCCTTTGCGTGGGAAAACACTTTCAGCTTTTTGTGCAACTGTGCTTTTTTCTTCAATTGAAGTGAGCGCTCTGCCCAATTCTGCACTGGGAATGGGATCGAGGAAAAAAGTATTATGTTTCGCGCTCTCCGCGCCGCTTTTGCCAGACGCTTTGGTTTTCGTTTCGCTGCTCGTGCGACGCTGTTGCTGTTTTTCTAAAATGGAAAAGTCACAGCTCTCCATAATTGCAGAGACCATGCCTTCCAAGCCCAGGCGCCGCCCATCATCGGGATGAAAGATCTGGGCGATTCCGTAGGCTTCTAGTTCTTTTTTTTCGTCATAAACAATGACTCCACCGCCGCCGCCAAAAATGCGCACATATCCCGCTCCGGCCTCATCTAGAAGATCCTTTACATACTTAAAGTACTCCATATGGCCGCCCTGATAAGAGCTCAAACACACACCCTGAGCTCCCTCTTGCAAAACGGCCTTGACCACGTCATGTACCGAGCGATTGTGACCCAAGTGAATCACCTCGGCGCCGGCATCCTGCAAAATTCTGCGAATAATATTGATACTGGCGTCATGACCATCAAAAAGAGCTGCAGCTGTGACGATGCGAATTGGATTTTTCATTTTGTTATTCACCCAAAAATTTTGGTTTGCGCTTTTCCATAAATGCACGCGTGCCTTCACGCATGTCCGTCGTACTAAAGAGATCACTAAAATGATTGGCCTCAATCTTAAGAGCAGACTCTGTCTCCAAGAAGTAAGCCTCATTGATGGATTGTTTGCTCTTGGTAACCCCGATTGGCGACTTCTCTGCTATCATATTTGCCACCTTCATCACTTCTGCGCGAAGTTGATCAGCTGGCACCAAACTGTTGATTAAACCGATGGATAGAGCCTCTTGTGCATTGATCACTTTGCCTGTGTAGGTCATCTCTTTGGCTCGGCGCAAGCCCACAGCTGTGGCCAAATTTACAGTTCCACCAAACCCTGGCATCAGGCCTAGACCCACCTCCGGCAAGCCAAATTTCGCTTTTTCAGAGGCGATGATAAAGTCACATGCTAGTGCCAACTCAAGTCCACCACCCAAAGCAAAGCCGTTGACCGCTGCAATCACTGGAATCCGCATCAGGCTCAACTCCAAAAATAAGTGCTGACCGCGGCCAGCAAAAGCAAGCCCTTGCTCTCGGTCAAGGCCAGCCATCTCTTTGATGTCGGCACCTGCCACAAAGGCGCGGTCCCCAGAGCCTGTGACCACCAGGCAGCGGGCATGCTCGTAGTCCATCTCACCCACCACGCGCAGAGCATCTGCCATTTCATGCAATACTGTGGTG
Organism: uncultured Pseudobdellovibrionaceae bacterium; assembly: GCA_964388665.1. Classification (GTDB taxonomy): domain Bacteria; phylum Bdellovibrionota; class Bdellovibrionia; order Bdellovibrionales; family Bdellovibrionaceae; genus CALCCV01. The sequence goes on from CAYMBJ010000010.1 coordinate 48,852, forward strand.
TTCAGCGCATTAAGGGCCTCAGGACGATTGACCTCGAGAGTCCAAATCTTACCTTCGACACTCATCTTTAAAGTTTGAAATTCAATGGGGAACGCCATTACTTTTGGCCTCCAGAATAATTATAAAATCCTCGTCCCGACTTCTTGCCCAGCCAGCCCGCTTCGACATACTTCACCAGCAAGGGGCAGGGTCGGTACTTGCTATCACCCAGTCCTTCATGCAAAACTTCCATAATTGCCAAACAGGTGTCTAAGCCAATAAAATCCGCCAAAGTCAGTGGACCCATCGGTTGATTGGTTCCCAATTTCATTGCGCTATCAATGGACTCAACAGAGGCAATTCCTTCGTGGAGCGTGTAGATCGCCTCGTTGATCATCGGCATCAGGATGCGATTGACGATAAACCCTGGCATGTCCTTTGTGCTCTCAACAAAAACTTTATCTAGCTTTTCAGCGAGCTTGCGCACTTTTGTAAAAGTCTCATCTGAGGTCTGCAGACCACGAATGCCTTCGACCAATTTCATCAACGGCACGGGATTCATAAAGTGCATGCCCACCACCTGCGAGGGCCTCTTTGTGACCGATGCAATCTTTGTGATTGAGATCGAGGAGGTGTTGGTGGCAAGTATCGCCTCTGGCTTGGCAATGGCGTCGAGGTCCTTAAAAATCTTGAGCTTAAGATCGAGATTCTCGGTAGCGGCTTCAATGATTACGTCACAGGCCTGTAAATCTTGAACTTTCGTTGTCGTTTTTAGTCGACTTAGGATTTCTTGTTTCATGGACTCAGTGATCAAGTTCTTCTTGATCAGGCGGTCACAAGATCCTTGAATGGTATTGATCGCGTTGTCGAGAGCAGGTGCCGCAAGATCCATCATTATTACACTCAGGCCAAAGGTCGCACACACTTGCGCGATGCCATTGCCCATTTGGCCGCTGCCCACCACTCCCACTAAGGACACGTCTGGGTTTGTCATGTTGATTTTCTCCTTTGAAGACTTTTTGCCTCCCGACGCTATACCAAAGAAGGCGCTCAGGTCAAAGACCCACAGACAAAGACCCGTAAACAATGGTGCGCCGACAAATCCCCCACCCCCAGATAGATCGCACAGATAGACCGCGAAGATAAACGCTGCAGATAAACCCTGCAGACATCTGGCCTTGTTTGGCTGAATCTTAAAAATTAAGATAGAGCGTGTGTTCAATTCATCGCTTAACTTATCTCATAAATTATGCCTTAAATAATGCCTTAGCTGCGTGCATTTGCCGCCTTTTGAGTTGGAGTCTATTGCTGGTTTGCAGCACGGGCGGGGCCGCCACCTACAGCCCAGCGATCCATTTTTACGCTTCTCCCATGGCCATTTTTTCTTCAGGCCAATCCCTCGAGGCTTTGCTGCACAAAGGACTGATGAAAACTGAAACCAGGTACCAACTCGAGATTGAGTGGCAAAAAAAGCGAATGCCACTTGAATCCAAAGACGTGGTCACAGCCCTGAATTTTGCCCAAAATAATTTTGCACACTCACTCATTGATACCTATTTGCGTACGCATCCTAAATTTAGCACAACCAAAGACAACTCAATCATCACCACCGTTCCCAAAGACACTATGATCTATATTCAGAAAATCCGTGGCAACTGGGCGCAGATCAAATTTTTTACTCATTCGGGCTGGGTGCAACTCGATCACCTCGTCACACGCTTTGATTTTGCCAACTGGGCCTGGGTCGAATCCTCCTGGGAAAAGGTCCTCTACCGCCAGGGCGAGTTTCTTAAAACGGCCAATGCGCTCATTCCAATCACTTTGAACCAAAAGATTTTTGTAACCAAAGATCGTGGCATTGTTATTAATAATATTCCCGACGGTCCGCGACTACGATCCTATGTGAAAGTGCTAAAGGCCCAGCAAGAAAAGTGGAATTTGTCTTTTTTAAAAGGACACGGTTTTGTGTGGTGGAAAGATCCACATTTTCGTGCCGACCCGACCGAAGTGGGTTCGATAAAGACGGATGAGCTCTTGAAGAACTCAATCTTTTCGTATGCAGTCGAAAGCACCAGCTTTGGCCCCTTGGGTTTGATTTCGTCAAACGGAATTTATCTCACCAGCGACCAGAGCGCGTGGAAAAAATTACCTAGCTTTGGTGACCGCGACTACCCCGTCGCCATTAGCAACAAAGGCATTCTTTATGTGGGACCCTTTCGCAGCCGCAATCTGGGCAAAAGTTTTGAAAATTTTATCAACCCTATGGATCTTGCTCAAAAGGTTGAAAATCTTCTCTCACGACCTGCGCAGTGGATCAAAATCAAAAACATCCAGCCCATCAGCAGCGGCAAAGTCCAACTCAAGGTCGAGGCAAATTCAAAGCTGCTAAACTTAGAACTCTAGACGCAATTCGCCATTTTCTTGCTTGAAAATCACTGCCAGGCGCCCTATTCTCGCAGGGTGCTGGCGGGTCGTCCATCAAATCAGCCTTTTAGACGATTTCGATTTTGCCAACCGAGAACTGCTAATATGTGAACCGAATCTTAACAGACCAGAGCATTGCAATTGAGTAGCATGGTCTCAAGATATTTTCTTAATGCAATTGGAAAATCGAAAGATGGGGAATGTATGCTGACAAAATTGAACAAGATCAAGACCTTCAAAAACAGCTGGGATCGCTTGCGCCAAATCCGCATGCACAAGATCCATAAATTTACTCCTAAAATTCCTATTGAGATCAAAGTGGGCTCATTGGTTTTGAAAACTGTGACCGAAAAATTTGAATTGATCGAAGCCCTCAAGCTCCGCTACGAGGTTTTTTTCGAAGAGATGCAGGGCAAAACCAAAGGCAGCGGCATCGATGTGGACGAATACGACGCCGTTTGCGATCATTTGATCATTGTCGACACCAAAAAAGACAAGATTGTTGGAACCTACCGCCTCAACTGCTCCAAGTTTAGCGACGACTATTACTCAGCCAATGAATTTCATTTGGACCGACTCATGAGAGACTCTCATGTAAAAGTTGAACTTGGGCGCGCATGCATCCATAAAGACTACAGAAAAGGTGCTATTATCTCTGTGCTCTGGCGCGGAATCGCTGAGTACATGAATATGACTTCGGCTCAGTATCTCTTTGGCTGCGGATCCGTTAAGACCAAAGACCCGTTCGAGGCGGCGCTGATATATAAATATCTACAAGAAGAAAATCGCATCACCGAGCGCTTTTATTGCCCCACCACCAAGGCCTTCACAATGCCCGGATTTACGGATGCCTTAGAAAGTTATGCTGCAGGACTGACAGAAGAGCAGCGCTCAAAAGCCAAGGCGCTCATACCCCCGTTGTTTGGTGCGTATCTGCGAGCTGGAGCCGACGTCTGCGGCGAACCCGCTTGGGATATTGATTTCCAGTGTATTGATTTTCTAACTTTGCTCGATCGCCAACGCCTCAACGGAGTTCACTCCAAAAGATACTCCGTAGATGCAACTCTGCGCGCGTAGTCGCGCACATAGTCGCGCACATAGTCGCGCACATAGTCGTGCGCACATTCTCGTCGTGACAGCCCCCCATGCTGGGGGCCTAAAATCAGAAGGCGAAACTTAGGGTGAAAACTCTAGGGCGAGAAATAGGCGAGTAATAAATTCTAATTGGGAGGCAAGATGACTTTGAATCCAAACCTTAAAGTGCGTGTGATCGGGGTGCCGTTGGATTTGGGAGCGTCTCGCCGTGGCGTCGACATGGGCCCCAGTGCGATTCGCGTGGCACAGTTGGGAAGCCAGTTGCGCGCCATGGGTTACGACGTGGACGACATTGGCAACATCAGCGTGCCCATTGCTGAGATGGCCGAATCCGGCGATCCGACCTGCAAATTCAAATCCGAAATACTCAGCACTGTTGAGAAGCTGTCGTCAACAGTTTACAAATCACTTGAAGCGAGGCGCACCCCCTTGGTACTGGGCGGTGATCACTCCATCGCCATGGGCACCATCGCTGGGATCAGCAAGTTTTACCGCGATCAAAAGAAAAATGTCGGCCTCATATGGTTTGATGCCCATGGCGACATCAACACCCCCGAGACTTCGCCGTCAGGAAACATTCATGGCATGCCTATGGCTCATGTACTAGGCCTCGGTATGAAGGAGTTTGCCGAGCTTCCTGGATTTTCACCGATGATCGCTCCAGAAAATGCCGTCATGATTGGTGTGCGCGAGCTTGATCAAGGCGAAAAAGATCATATTCGAAAAACGGGATTGCGTGTTTTCACTATGAAGGATGTGGACCGTATGGGTCTTCCAAAAATTATGGAAGAGGCCATCAAAATTGCCACCACCGGAACTGCAGGCTTTCACGTCTCTTATGATGTGGATTGGCTCGACCCCGCCGAAGCTCCAGGCGTAGGCACACGAGTTCATGGCGGCGGAACTTACCGCGAGGGCCACTTTGCTCTCGAATGCATTGCGGATTCCAATCAAATGCTCTCTATGGAAGTCACCGAGGTGAACCCTCTTTTGGACAACCAAAATCAAACCGGAATCTGCGCCGCTCGCATGATTTTGAGCGCCTTTGGCAAACAGATTCTTTAAGGCGCGAATTCAAGAATTATTGCCCGTATTGAAGCTTAGAGGTCTAAAGTACCTGTGCTTTGACCTGACCCTTCGCCAAATTCTGTGTCTTTCAAGCCCATGGTTTGCATGATCGTAAGCCAGATGTTTGCCAACTCGACGTATTGGTTTGCCTCCCCAATCACACGTCCCGGTTTGTATCTGCCTCCGGCTCGGCCGGCGACGAGAAAAGGCATATTTCGGTCATCATGCAGATTTCCGTCACGCATATCTGAACCAAATGTGATGATGCTATGGTGAAGCAAGGAATTGCCATCTACGTCTTTTATAGAATCCATTTTTTGCAAAAACTCAGCAAAGCGCGCAACATGCCAGCGATTGATTTTCTTTAAATCTGTAATTGCATTAGCTCGCTCCTGATGATGGGAGTAGTCGTTGTGGTGATCACCGGGAGCACCGATGAAACCAAAACTCCCAGCAGACCCCATTTGGTAGGTAATCACGCGATGTAAGATCACATTGCAGCGCCAGTGCGATCAGGTCAAAGTAGGCCTTGGTCCTGTATTCAAATTGACTATTGTCGGAGGGCTTCTGACCAGGACTGCAGGCAGATGTGCTACCGCCACCGCCTCCGCCACTACCAAGGTTGTTGCTGATTCTTGATTCGACCTCTCGCACGCTACTTAAGTACTGGTCCAATCTTTCTTTGTCATTTGATCCAATCGATGCCATCAGCCTGCGGCTGTCATCCATGGCTCCATCAAGAATGCTCTTTTTCAATCTCAGTGTACGCAGCACTTCGCTGTCTGACACCTGATTTGTTGGATTGCCAAACAGCGATTGAAAAACTTGCGCGGGAGACCCCGCATAGGGATTCGGAGTTTTTGCGTTGATCCAAGAAACATGGGAGTAGGCGCTCGAATAGCCACTGTCTTCGCCGGTAACTCCTCCTCCATAGAGAAAAAGACTTTTTAGCGGAGTCTGATTTCCTACGCTGTTGGCAATGGCTTGATCAACAGAAGTTGCGTTTCGAAGTTTCGTGATGGATTTGTTGATGTGAACGCAAGTCAAATAAGTGCCCTGAGCTCGACCGTGATCTCCAGCTCCATCAATAAAACCCGCCCAATGATTGGAAACACCGCGAATTGGACTGAAGTTGGATCGATGCGGGGCCAACGCGGAGTAGATTTCAGGAAGATCGTAGTTACTTCCAGATCCGATAGGTGACATATTGTTGAGATAGGTTCCAAAGTGCCAAATGATGGGAATAAAACGCAGGGGCGGCTTTGCAGCAGTTTGCGCGCTTGCTCTTAGCGGAAGCATAGCTTCAAGAAATGGCAAGGCAATCAGGGACCCACCACTTCTGAGGAATGACCTTCTACCTATCGGCTTAAACGCCATTAAAAACTCCTGTCAGTTGCCAGTTGTTCGGTTACATAATGAGAAAATATTAGCTGAAAATTCCAGAAACAATCGTCACTATCATAGCATGCGTCGGAAACCTGTAAGCAATCTTGATACAAATTCTCGAATTGGGAATTCGGCACAGGACTAAACATTTTTCAATTGTCTCAATTTGATCCGTCCAAGCCTTTAGCCTTCTAAGGTCGCTGAGTTGCAGTATAATAATTGATGTGGAACCGAAAGGTTTTTGAGTTCCTTGCCGACAATGCATTTGCACTTATCATGGATTGGAAGTGATTGATTAGTTGTTGATTCTTCTACGCTGGGGGCACTTCTGAATATGACTTCAATATCCAATCTTTTATTGATTTATCCTGTCGCATTTTTGGTTTTATTGTCTGGCTGCGGTGGCTTTGTCACTATGAATCCCAGTGCTCTGAAGGCCAGCTCAGTTGTGGTGGAGAATCCTTTGTCAGCCGAGGAGATTCGCGGCGGCGACCTCTACAAACAGCACTGCGCCTCTTGCCACCAGTCCGTCTCTGAGTCGACCAAGAAAAATCGCTCTGTGGATCAAATTCAATACGCCATTCAGAATATACCGACAATGAAGGCAGTTGAATCCTTAGCAGCTCTTAGTCCAGAGGATCTTCAGGTGATTGCGCAGGCCCTCAATACCAGCGGTCGCATTACCTTTGGGCCCACCTGCGTTGCCCAGCCCAACCCCGGTCATGTGAGTTTGCATCGCCTAAATAGAACGGAATACAACAACACAGTGCGAAGCCTATTTGGAATCACGGGATCACCCGGTGACAATTTGCCAAACGACACTGAGGCCTATGGATTTACAAATATTGCCGATGTGTTGACAATAACACCTTTGTCTATCGAAAGATATTTGACGGCCGCTCAAGAGGTTGTTGATGAAGCCTTTTCAAAAAACCGAGCGGCCATTCTCTCTTGCGGGGGACAGGCTCTCAACAGAACCTGCGCTGAAAATATTCTCAATCGCTATGCAGCAGAAGCCTTTCGCAGACCACTTTCTGCAGTTGAAGTTGCAAAAATCAAAACTCTATTGGATGATGCTGCCAAAGAGCAGCTAAATCTCGAGGACGGAATCAAACATGCTCTCAAGTGGACTTTGATTTCGCCAGCTTTTCTGTTTCGCAGCGTTGCCCATCCCAACCCTGACAATCCTTCGGCTGTTCAGCCGCTGAACAATTATGAGTTGGCTTCAAGATTGTCCTATTTTCTTTGGAGCGACAAGCCTGACACTGAGCTCAACAATCTAGCCAAGTCTGGTCAACTGGCTCAGAGAGATGTGCTCTTGGCTCAGGTGGATCGAATGCTCAAGAGCCCAAAGGCCGAAGCATTGATTAAGAACTTTGCTTCTGAGTGGCTGCAATTGAATAAGTTTCCTACTCATCAAATTGAAACCAATCTGTATCCATTCAGTGATCAACTGCGAGCCAGTATGGCCACAGAAACCAATATGTTGCTCAATGATGTTTTTAAAAATGATCAAAGCATTTTGAAGTTGATCAATTCGGACCAGACCTACCTCAATAAGCCATTGGCCGCCCACTATGGAATTACTGGACCCGATTCAGACACCAACTTTGTCCCTGTTTCCTTGAGCGGAACTGAGAGGCGCGGCCTTCTTGGTCAAGGAAGCATTTTGACCATCACCTCTGCCTCGAACCGCACCAGCGTTGTTCGTCGAGGAAAATGGATATTGGACAATATCTTTTGTGAACCACCGCCGGCACCTCCTCCTGATGTGACTTTGGCGCTGCCGGGTGACCCAACCGGGAGTCTAAAAGAGAGAATGGCCGCTCATAGCACCAACCCTGTCTGCGCAAGTTGCCATAAGATCATTGATCCCATGGGCTTTGCTTTAGAGAACTTTAATCCCGTTGGCCAGTGGCGGCAGGCTTACAAAGACGGCTCAGTCATTGACAGCTTAGGTGAGTTGCCCACAGGTGAAGAGGTAGAGGGACCTCTCACCTTGTCTAGCTTTCTTCAAGCTGATCCGCGCTTTAGAAAGTGTTTCACCAAGAAGCTCATGATCTATGCTTTGGGACGAGGAATGGAGGAAGCTGATCAATGTACCATCAACCGCATCTCTCAAGATCTAACTGGCCAAGACAAGAAGTTTTCTGAGCTCGTTAAGGGACTTGTATTGAGTGATCCCTTTTTAAAACAAGCCGGTGAAGGGAGCTCCAAGTGACAAAGAAGCCACTGGATCGCAGGACTTTTTTGAGAGGCACCGGCGTTTTTATTGGACTTCCGCTGTTGGACGCCATGCTACCGAGTCGAGCCTATTCCCAAGCCGCACAAGGACCTATTCGATTTATGCCGATACAATGGCAATATGGAACTTATCTAAATTCACTAAGCCCAACTGGATCTGGGACTAATTTTAATTTGCCAGATCCCTACTCCGCTTTGAATCCATACAAAGCCTACATCACTCCCGTAATAAATATTCAAAATGCTTGGGGCAACGTGGACGGCGGCGGCGATCATGCAAGAGCTCAGGGGACCTATCTCACTTGCGCACGCGCAAATAAATCTGAATCAAACATTCGTTGCGGCATCTCTGCGGATCAGGTGATTGCAAATTCCATCGGTAACAAGACTCGAATCAAAAGCCTCTACCTCGCGGGAGGGGGAGCCATTGATGCAGACTCAGGATATGGCAGTGCTTACAGCCACATCTCTTGGATCAATCCAACCACACCCAACACCCCAGTCGGCACTCCCTATCAGGTCTTTGCCTCCCTATTTGGACAAGGTAACCAATCCCCAAGTGGCGATGCGCAACAACTTGCAAAACTGCGCCTTAAAAAAAGCATCCTTGATGGGGCTATCGACGATGCCAATCGCCTATCCAATTCGTTGGGTGGTGGCGATCGCCAAAGACTGGATCAGTACTTGACAAGCGTGCGTGAGGTTGAAAAAGGCATCAGCCAGCAATTGTCCGACGGAGGAACTCTGGGGCAGTGCTCGCCTGGATCTTCACCTCCGCAAAATCTTGACTACCAAGAACGAATCAAATCCCTTTTTGACTTAGCTGTTCTTGCCTTTCAATGCGATGCCACTAGGATTGTTCCTTTCTTGATGGGCACCCGTTCAAATTTTTACCCTTATCTAGGCGTGTCGGGAGAGCATCACCTTGAGTTGTCTCACCATGGCGACAATCAAACAAAGATTGCAGCCTTGCTAAAAATAAACAAATGGTATGCAGACCGCTTTGCAGAATTCTTAAATAAAATGGCCTCGGTGAAAGATCTTGACGGCCAAACCTTACTGCACAACTCCATAGTCACCTATGGCGGAGACATGCGAGATGGAAACATGCACGATGATGACAACATCCCGCTCCTTGTTGTCGGTCGAGGTGGCGGCCAAATCAAGGGTGGACAACTGATCAATACAAAAGCAAAAATTCCCATCGCCAACGTCTGGCTCAGTGCCATGCATGCAATGGGAGTCAATCAAAATCAATTTGGCGAAGGCATCGGCCAAAGTACAGGGACACTGCCCTGGTAAGAATGGCCATTGGGCTGCAGATTTGCCTTGCCTTTCTATATTCTCTTTGCAAATTTAAATGAACACTCCTGTTTGTCCGATAGGATAATGGAATGAAAGATATTATCTTGCAGCCAAAGAATCGCTTCACCTGGAGTCTCCTCGCATTTCAGGGAGGCTTTGTTAACATTGGCGGGCTGCTCACTGTTCATATGTTCGTGTCACACATCACCGGATTTCCTGCTCAATTTAGCTTGGAATTAATAGATGCCAATTATCTCAAAACTCTTTACTTCGTATTGGTTCCAATATTTTTTCTATTGGGATCTTTTTCTTGCTCTCTAGTCTCTGAAATTCGGCATAGCAAAAATCTGCCACCAGTGTATATACACATTCTTCTTTCGTTGGGGGCTCTCTACGCAATCTTGTCCGTAATGGGACAAATGCAATTCTTAGGGAGCTTCGGTGAGCCATTTGAAAATTTTCATGATTTTGTTATTCTATCTCTTCTTGCATATTCCTGCGGAGTTCAAAATGCCCTTGTAACGAACTACTCTGGATCCATCATCAGAACCACCCATCTGACAGGAATAACCACTGATCTAGGCATAGGACTGGCAAGAAGATTGATTTCAAAAAAATCACCCGAAGGGAAAATCAACCTTGTACGAATTGAACTGATTTCTTCATTTATTGCTGGAAGCCTCATAGGTGCGTTTGTTTTTCCAGAAATCCACTTTTTGGCATTTCTGATACCGTCACTCATCAGCTGCTTGGTTGGTATCCGACTCTATTCTCCTCGTACATGATCGACTGATCTGCGAACTAAAAATTCGCAAAGTCGCACTACGCAATGTTGATGCTTGACTTAAAGCATAGATTCAATGAGGAAAATACAAAAGGGAGAGAACTTATGAAAAACAATTATTTTTGCAATTTTTTTGCGGTGGCCGCTGCACTATTGGTGTCTGCAGCGCAGTTTTCGTTTGCTTCAGGAAAGTGCATTTCAGAGGGAGAGGCTAGCTTCGAGTGGATTTGGTGCACAAACAATGACGCAAGTGATTTTCCAGTCGCAAGAACCTGCTTTGGTTCTCTCCTATACACTGACATAATTTATAAAGCGGTTCAGCTGGAGATCAACGCAGACGGTCATATTGATTTTGAATGTCTTTTTACAAAAGGTGCTTGGTCTGAAACGAGCCTTCCTGGTTGTCCTCGCGCGATTGAGCGCGAATTCATGTCTGCCTATGGTGAACCGAAGATTACAAAGATCACCGAGTGCTGGGAGAACGACACTATCACCTGGATCTCCGGAAAATCCTTGAATGGAATACCATTTTCTTCCAGACCATAGCTGCATTGCGCGGCCTCCCGCCAGGAGCGCGCCTCAGCGCACCCGGCCTTGCCGCCTCGGTCCAAACTCGACTTGAAATCGGTATTATCAATAGACGTGATATTTATTTTTTGGCCTATTTTGATCAGACTCGCGCAGATCAAACCATTCAAGCCCAATGCTGCCCGAACTCAGGAGCAAGATTTGTCTCTGGAAAACGAGATCACTCAGATCCGTAGCATCAAAAACCACCTTTAGTCGCACGCGCTTGGCTTTAAACCTTGATGCGTTCACTCTTTCATACAATTCCAAACTTGCGTTTCCTTGCGAGTCGTTTTGCGTATGCCAAGCATCACCCTCTAGGTCGAATTCCAACTCGTCGTATACACCCCCATCTAAGAGCAGTGTCAGCCGCAGTCGCAAAGGCGCACCATCCACATAGATCGATCGAAAATCTACATTGAGTGCCTTTGACTCCCCATCAATAGCCAGGGGGCAATACTGAGGAAGCGTATTCAGTTCATACCTCGATTCAAAAAACTGGTGAAGTTCGATCTTGCTAAAGGTCCTATCCATCCAAATACTTTTAGGTCCTTCAATAGCGGCAGCAAAATCGCCAAAACCGTGGTCTCTTAACACAGCAACGAACTCTTCAGGCGAATGGTCATTCATCTCGTACATTAACCAATGTGCTACATTCCTCACTGCCTCATAGTCCTCTGGTTTAATTTTTATCAACTTCAAAGGATCGAAACCTGGAATCAACCCTGCATCGTGTGCATTAAGGATTTTAAGACCAATTAAGAACTCATGGATAAGCAACAAAGCTCTGTCATCAGGCTTCATTTTGTCATAGACAATCGAAGAAATCCAAACTGACCTTCTTGTCTGAAGAGCCCGCTGGTTCGACTCAAAATACACCCCAATCTCCGCTGGCGATAGCGCATTCAATTCCACCGGCAAAAAATACCATTTCTTGCCCTTCACGGTGTCCATCAAGAGTTGATAAAAGTCCGGTGACTTTCGCTGAATACCTCTTAAAACTGGCGCCACGTACCCCTGGTATTCTGACAATTTGTCTATAGATTTAATGAAGTCTTCAATAGGTCGGCCGTCGACCACATTTCCACCCGCACCATCCCAAGTTCCAGATGACTTGGGAATGGTCTCTTGCTTTTCCGACTTAACACACCCGACCGCGCCCAATAAACATGTGGAAATCAGTAATACACCCGGCACCAAAAATGATGAGGTCTGTCTAACTTTCAAACCATTCTTTAAGAAAAATTCCATTATAAACATAGCACATGTCCCCAACCCAAAAAGACTTCAATACACTTTAACTTTAAAATTGGTCAAATCTGTCACGGCTTCTTTACTAGCTGTATGCCAAAAGACCTTTTGCAATTTCAAATCAATAAATCCGCTAGCGTCTTCCTCTGACCATATGGCTCCACCAGAACCCGTTTCCTGCAAGACAATTTTCGCATGCGAGAATGTCATAAGCTGAGTGCTCTTTCCCTGCAACATCTTGGGACCCTTGATCACAAGACATTGGCTTTTCTTGCTTAGACAGTGAGAAAAAGAAACATTACTTAGCTCTGCCGTGGCCAGGGCCGTCCCACATTGAAGGAGAAACAGCACCAACCACAGCTTCCCCACGAGGAACTGCATGTGCGAGCGCCTATTGGCAACTTTGATCATACAAAACATCCAAGTCACCATGTGGCAAGATTCCCTCTAAAGTCAAATCGACAAACTGAATGGGTTTATCACAGCCATTGTATCGCAAAGGAATGTGGCGCTTTATATCTTGAATTGGATTTGAAAATATTCGAACATAATCAATTTCAGTTTTATACAATTGATTGTTTGCACCAACCTCCTTTTCAACAGCGATCGGACCAGTGAAAAACTTCTCAATATCGGCTATCATTTTGTCAGACACAGGTGCATCGTCGCAAATGCCATTTTGAAATAGGTTTTCTGGACGGGCATTTCTATCATTTCCCTTCGGACAAAGTTCTTGTTGATGATCTTTCACCCATTGTATCCCATAGGTCAGGTCTGACCGTAGACTTAGGATATCAGCCAATCCATTGTCCGCACGAAGAGTCATAAATCCGGGGACATTTCGAATTCGCGCCATTTTTTCGCCATGGCTAAGCGCACTTTCAGAAATCTCTTTCACCATGTCTATATTTGCCAAACTATAAGATGTATAGAACGTATAACCGACCATATAACCAGCTGCGATGTGCTGCAAAGCCAAAAAATCTGGGGCACTCATCTCAACTTGTTCAACTTTCGAAAAATCACAATCGAGCGAAAAAGAGTCCTTCGATTCGTCTAAATCGCAGACATGATCACGCTTTTCGTCGATTTTTTCAGAAAACAAATTGGGGTTTATTTGCAAGGTGAGCTTGGTATCACGATTCTCGCGCAACCAAGTCCGTAGCGAATTCCAAGCAGCTCTCTGCTCGGCAAAGAGAGATACGACATCCTCAGCATTTGTAATTCCAACACCGGACTCAGTTAAAAAATCTCTAATAGGAGATTTTGGAATCTGCAATTGCCAAGCTTTTTTAAAATCAGCTGCATAAGCCGCATCCGTCGCCTCAAGTAGCGGCTGAACTCGAACCAACACACCTCTGTATGTCATCAATGGCGCCAGCAGTTTACTATAAAATTGAGCTTTTTTGTTGTCAGCGTTGATCCGAAGTGCCAAATCAAACATTTTATTGGCAAGTGGAAAATTGCGCATATCCACTAACATTTCGCCGGCCTCAGTTAGATCTTCTGAAGAGCTCTGATTTGTGATTTCTATTATTTTATTTTTATCGGCATTGTCATCGTTGTTGATACAGCCAGAAAGTTGCAAAGCGATTAGACAACCAAGTATTTTTTTCGAAAAAAGTTTCATATAACCCCCGTTATTATTAATTGATAAACCCAGTCTCGTATATTCAAGAACTGAACCAGGAAGGATCTATCAACTGATGGACCCACTTTCCAGATTACTTTTGTTAAAAGTTATGGTATATTTTAACTAAATGGTTAACTAATTGTAAGCTCTTGAAAGGATACAGGAATGTCAATCTATCAGTACCAGGATTACAAGATCTACGTTAACGATCGCCTGAAATCCTTACCAAAGAGTGGCCACGGAGAATTTGGCAGAATGGCACGTCGACTAGGAGTCTCATCCACCTTGATCAGCCAAACTTTTCGCAGCAGCAAGCACCTGAGCCTGGAGCTTGCTGCAGATCTTGCAGATTACTTGGGTCTTGATGCAGAGGAAACAGAGTATTTTATATTGCTTGTAAACTATCAGAAGGCGGGCTCTCACAATCTACGTGAAAAACTAAAGGATCGTTTGAAACGCACCCAAACAACCATGCTGCAGTTAGAAAAGCGAATGAAAAAAGACGTTGAACTCAACGAAGAAATAAAATCAATTTTTTATTCGGGATGGGTCTACTCCGGGATAAGAAATCTGACTGCAATTAAGGGCTACAATCAGATCGAAAAAATCGCCACGCGCTTGAATCTGCCACTGCCCCTCGTAAAAAGCGCAATCGAGTTTCTTATCGAAAACGGCCTGTGCGCAGTAAAGAATGGTGAAATTGTCATTGGTTCAAAGCGCACCTATTTAGGCCCAGGTTCGCCCCACACTGTGAGACACCATATGAACTGGCGACTTAGGGCCATGGAGAAAATGCTGGAGCCCAGCAGGAACGCCAATGTTCACTATACTTTTCCGATGTCGCTATCAGCTGCTGTGGCCGATCAGATTCGCGAGGAACTGCCTTCTTTTGTCGAAAAAATATCAAAGTGGGTTGGGCCATCAGAATCAGAAACCGTAAGATGCCTAAACATTGATTGGTTCGAATATTAGAGCTGCTTGGGTCTTATTGCTGTTGCAGTCGCTTTTTGGTTAGAGCCATGAACTCATCTTTGCTATGATTATACGCGCTGTACACACGATTCAAAAGTGGTGAGGATTCTCAAAGAGATTTAAAGAAGAAGCAAATCTTTCAAATTTTAGATACTCGGTGCCAAATAGAATCGACTCGCAATGACAGTCGGAACTCATACAGGCTGCGCACTCCGCACCATGTTGCATCTGTTGGCGCAGAAAATCCGAGCTTTTTCCAAGCACTTGAAATCCTGCCTTTCTAAAAAGTACGCTACTGTTGCCCTCGTGCCCGTTGACCCAACTTGATCCAACCACAATTTCGCAGTCTTGTTTGTTGAGCCATTCGCGAGCAGAAAGGGCTAGGCGAGTACCTAGTCCCCGTCGACGCATCTCCGGCACAACAGCAAGGTTTATGGCCCAAGCAGATTTCTTTCCTTTCATAAATCTGATGGCACTCTCCCCGAAAGTTTCGTATTTTGACAGATCATCGTCCACCTTCAAGTGCCAGCTGCTAACTCCTACAATCTTTTTTTCCTCAATGGCCACCCATACGGAATAGTTCGCTTGAGTGATCCACTTCTGAAATAGCTCTGCAATCCTGTCAAATCTCCCAAAAGTATCTTCCATTAAGCCTTTTATAGGCGGTATGTCTGCGAGCACGGCACTTCTGATTTCCATGTGGACGAATTCTAAAATCGCAGGCGGCACATTGTCTATCAGAAAGAATTATTGGCCGCATGGAGCCTTGGTTCAAAAACCAGACTATGGCCTAGAATCAGCTTGACCTACTGTGAGACAATTGGACTCCAGTCATCGCGGCATTGACCGATTAAAGACTGTGGCAAACAAAGGTCGCTCGCAGCCGAGTCTCTCACGTGTATTGGAAATTGAAACGGTCAATACTGACCGCTGGTTCATCCGTATCCTGTGCCTTTCTACATTGATTTTTTTCGTTGCACTGATATTTCAAATTGCAAAAGATCGCTATGCAGCACCTGATATTGGTATCGCAATCAGTGACTGGCACGCATACTTTCCGTCCGTCGATACTGATGCCGATTGTTTTTTAAACTCCGACGCCACGATCTGCCCTGCAAATGTAAAAAGCGCGAAACTCCTCAGCAGCCAGCTGAACCGCTCGCAACAAGAGTATCGGGAAAAAGCTAAGCAAGCGGTGGGTAAATCATTTTGGCTCGGAACTCGAATTGACAAGCGCAAATTAAAAAAGGCGGCCAAAGTCGGCGCACAGTCATTGGTTCTAGGTACCTTTTTTGGTGAATACGAAGTTTGGATGGATGGCGCTCTGGCGACACAGGGCAAATACTCTGAGCAAGATCTGCCAATCAGCCTAACATTGACACAAAGTCGTTTGCTACAAGACCGCGACCTTTTTGTCGCGATTCAAATCACCCATAACGAGGGCATGTTGACTGCAGATGACCCCAACTTTTCACTGCCACGAGGTTTTTATAAAAGCTCCACAGCGGATCGCGCACTTCGGTATCAACTGTTTTTAGGTTACACTCGGCACCTAATTGCTTTCTCGCTGTTTTTTATGCTTGGCTTGATATTTTTTTCCACCGCATTTTTTCAAGCTCATGGCTATGAATACTTTGCGGCAGGCCAGTTGGCTTTTGTCTTGGCGCTTATCGCTGCATTTTCGGTGGATTCAGCTGTTCGTGTTGTAGGGATGTACCCTTTCTACACTATTTTTTCATTCTTGGTTTTGCTAGAGACCGTACTCATCGTCAAATTGGGACTTGGAATTGCACGCATACCAAGGAACAGAGCTTACTGGCTCTGGCCCCTGGCCGGAATGCCCTTCATTGCGTTGGTCATTATTAGCCCAATGGATCTAGGTCAGGGAACTTATCTCTCCGCTTATTTGGCTTATGTCACGCCAGCAGCATTGCTGTTTGCGGGTTCAATTTGTTTGAGTCAGTTCATTCAACATCTTCGCGGCAACTGTTACCTGACACAACAGCGAATTGAGTCCCTGGTCATATCTGCATTTCTGTTTATCGTAACAGGAGCTCTATTTTTTAGAGAGAGTCTAAGCACACCGCTATTAGAAATTCATTGGTCACGCTTTCTGATGATCTTTCATCTGGGCTACTGGGCGACCTTTTTAGCAAGGGACTACCGTCAAAGTGTTTTGCTGACAGAGACCTTTCCAGTTTCAAAATATCATCGAGCGGGTTCTCTCCCCCAGAAAATCGAAGGATACCTATTGTCAATTGACTTGAAGTCTTCGGAGAAATGGTTTCGCCGCGGAACCGAATTGAACAAGGGAGGCTCCTTTGTCCATCTGGTGATCTCGCACATTTGGCAAGAGATGCAAAGGACTGGAGGAATCGTTATTCAGTCTGAGGGCGATTCACTTTTGGTGTGGTTTGAAAGCAAGTCCTTCCAACTCAAAGATGCAATGGACGCAATTTTTACTCTTGACGAAACACTCCTAAGTTTGACAACCAGGCTGAGTGATTCTTTTCCAGAGTTGGCAGATTTGGATTCGTTTCAATTTCGTGGCGCACTGGTTGAGGGTGCCGTTCGTCCTGCCTGGCGCGAGATTGGTAAACAAAAGGTTCCGGCCTGGATTGAAGCCGGATCGACTAATACCTTCGTCGACATCGCACGAATTTTGGAGTTTGAACGTCAGCTCCCCTCCCAACACTCCCAACTCGTTTTGCCAGAAGAGTTAGCAATCAAAGTGCGCGCGGCAATTCCAGACTTGGGTCCGCGCTGGCGTGCTGAGGCAATAGATCTAACTAGCAAGAGCGGCCACGCCTACACCGTAAGTATCTTAAGTCTGCGCGACACGCCTGCGCCGGCCCCGCGCATTCATCGAGTTAGCTAGACCTGTAAAAATGCGGGACTAAACTTGAAAGAAGTCACACGCTAGGGCTAAGGTCCCTTCCTCTTTGGATTCCTTTGCAAGGGATATCAATTTTTGGATGGACTTTAAGAGCAACCTTCGAATTTCATAAATGTCTTGTTCAGAAAGTGTAAACACTGCTGAAAAATGCAAGTCTTCCTCAAGTGCATTTTCAAGAGAGCGAATGGCCAACATTCGCCAGTTGGTGTGATGGCTATATATCAATGGCGAGTCCTTTTCTAAATGGATTCGAACAGTTCCGACTTGAAACTTGGCTCCATTTTTCGCAGCCAGACCAACTGAGACCAAAAACTCAAGTACGTCATTGACTGTTTTCGGTTTCAAGCGCAGGTAGTGAGCGAGATTTTCTTTTACTTGAAATTTTGGAATCGTTAACATCACATGAATCGCGGCATAGTACCAAGCGCTATAGTACCGAGCCTGATTCTCTCGGGAGAGGGTTTCCTCAACTTCAATCCGTTCTTTGATTGATAGGTGGTCGTTTCGAATCCTATCGAGCTGACCCCGAATAAACTTCTTTAGTGCAAGCGTACCGGCGGTTGAGTACTTTAGAATAAACAGAAAATATTCTTTCTCCTCATTGTTGTGACCGAGTCCCGTTGAAATCGCTTCAGCCTGCTCCCAGCTTAGGTGAGCGGTTCCGTTCAGAACATGGGATATGTATGCAGTTTGACATCCCGAATCTTCGGCCATCTTCTTTTTAAAGCCCCGGGGCGAGGCGGAAACCATCTTGTGGAGATATTCTTTATAGTCGAGAAAGTCGAATACTGAAGGGATGTTCATCTGCACCTCTTGGCCGCTCCAATATCTTACTAAAAATAAATTTCCAAGCTTATTTTATATTAAGAGCCTATCCGAAAACTCTGGACAAAGGTCTGATATGATTTTTTAATGAT
>CAYMBJ010000011.1:0-67353 GCA_964388665.1 uncultured Pseudobdellovibrionaceae bacterium
ATTCCACGAAAGGGCTCCCTCTTTCAAGTTTCAACTAACTTTGAGACATCTCCTACTAGCCTCAACTGCGCTAAATTTTCACTATTCTTGTTTGTTTTGCGACATTGGCGCCGAGAACGCAGCAGATTTTCCTCTTTCAGGCGCGCGATAATTGCGCATTTCTAGAGATGTGATTCAACACTAATATTTTGGACGTCAAATGCACTTTAAATTTTTTGGACGGATTGTCCGTCATCTCTTTTTTGCTGAAAGCAATAAAATGATTCGCGTCAGTCGAACTCGCTATCTCGAGGTCGAAGACGCCCCACCATTGCCGCAGTTTCTCGTCGAACCTGCCCAGGCACCATTGCAACTGGACTCAAACTGGAGGCTGCTTTTTAGCCTGTTTCGGCCTTTTCGCCAACAGGTCGCGGCTGCCTATTTGATTTTGTTTGTTTCTGGATTTTCAGGTCTTCTCATCCCTTGGGTTTTGCAATCATTTATAGAAAGTCTGTTTCGTGAAAGCCATGGCTACCAGGCAGCGGGACAGGCGTTGCTCTTGGCTTCGTTGACTCTATTTGTTGGATTGGGGGCGCAGCACTTCTACTATCGTGGTTTGATGATTTATCAACAGATGGTGGCGCGCTTGAGCCATTTTCTGCTCAACAAAACACTGGCTGTGCGCGCTTCGGTACGACAAAAAACCAAGACGGGTGACATGATCAATTTCTATTCTACGGATATAGACGCTGCCTCTGATATGGCGATGTTGGGTGGCGATCTGCTCTGGATTTTTGTTCTGTTTATTTGTTTTATAGGGATTCTTTTTTACAAACTAGCATCATGGGCATTGGTGCCCATCGGTATTCTTGCACTCGTGATTCCAGCCAGCAATTCTCTTTCCCGAAGGTTGGTAAGAAGTCGCGAGCAGATGCAGCTTGAGCGCGATCAGCGTTTGACCATGGTGACACAGGTTTTCTCGTACATTCGTATCGTTAAAGCCTTTGTTTGGGAACGCGGACTCAGTCAGCAGATTGAAAAGATTCGTGAACGCGAATTGGCGGCAAGGGCTCATGCAGTTGACAATGAAGTCTGGAGTGTCTTGATTTATCAACTCCTCGTTGCAGCGGCGTTTTTGGCACATTTAGCGGTCATGGCGCACACCCATCAGCAGGTCAATCTGGCCGTCCTATTTGGTACACTGGCACTTTATGGTTTGATTGAGGAGCCGCTTGGCAAATTGAGCTTTTTAGTTTCTGAGCTCTCCAGTTCTTGGGTCTCATTGAACAGAATTCGCGGTTTCCTGTTAAAGCCGGAAAAGGAAGTTGCAGCGCTCACCATGGATTCCAATGAGATTCCATCAACCACAGCTATCAAGTTTGAAAAGGCCACATTGAGCTATCCTGACCAGGATAAGCCCGTGCTTCATGATTTTGATTTGAGTTTAGAGGAAGGCAAGAGTTTGGCGATCGTTGGCGCCGTGGGCTCTGGAAAATCAACTGTGCTTTTGAGTCTACTTAACGAAATCGAATGTTCAAGCGGAGCGGTGCAGGTGAGTCCAACTCTCAGCCTTGGTTATGTACCTCAGGAGAGCTTTCTCTTGAGTGGCTCGTTTTTAGAGAATTTGATTCCAGATCAGAAACTATTCTGCCAGCGACAGGCCATTGAAAAATTGCCAGAGCGCAAGGAGTTCATTTTATCTGAGCAGTCAAAGCTATTGGATAAGGCTATATCTGTCTGCCAACTCCAACGTGATTTGGATCTGTGGCCAGATGGATTTGCGACCGAAATTGGCGAAAAGGGTGTCAATCTTTCAGGTGGTCAAAAGACGCGAGTGACCTTGGCACGAGTGATGCTGTTGAATCCGGATTTGATTTTGCTGGATGACCCTTTGGCCGCGGTGGATATAAACACCGAAAGACATCTTGTGGACAAATTGATATTTGGCGAATGGAAAAACAAATCGCGAGTGCTCGTTACGCATCGCTTAGAGCATTTAAAACGCTTCGATAAAATATTGTTTTTAAAAAAAAACAGCGGCGCCAGAGAAAATAGTGACTATGAATGTGGAAGCTTTGCTGAACTATTTGCAAAATCTACTGAGTTTCGCAAATTCTTAGGCGAGTCACAGGCAAGTTCTGAGGTCGCACTTGAACAGGGGCAATTGCAACATAAGATTTCTAGTGGCGGAACCTTGAAATTGCTTGAGGAGGAAGAGCGAGTCAAAGGTGCCGTTGGCAAAAGAAACTACTACGAGTACTTTGCCGCACTGACGAGTCAAAATGCCTCCAAACTCACACGCACTGGGCGCGGTCTGCTCCTGTTGGCAGGCTCGCTCTCTGTCGTCGTTTTGCCATTGTTCCAAAAAATTTGGGTAACAAAACAAACTGAAGAGTTGGCCGGGATATCGACAAATACCTGTTGATTTTTGGTTTTTGGTCAATGGTCATAGTCTGTGTCACCGCTGTGAATTTAAAGTATTGGTTTGCGCGAGGACTTGATGTGAGCCGTGGCCTGCACACAAGGCTCTTGCGGGCGCTGTTGCGAGCACCAGTCAGCTTTTTTGATGGGACTCCGGTTGGCCGCATTTTGCAGCGCTTTTCTAGAGATTTAGAGGTGGTGGACGTGCAGCTCCAGTGGAATATCGACAGCTTCATTCATTGTCTGTTGTACATTTCAACAACTTTGGTGCTGATCACTGTGACCTCGCCATGGATGCTGTTGGCGATTTTTCCAATAGTGTTTTTGTACTACGAGTTTCAAAAGCAATATCGAAACCCTGCTCGCGAAATCAAACGCATGGATTCGATTGCGCGCTCTCCTCGATATGCGTTTTACAAAGAGACCGTTGTCGGTCTATTGCACTTGCGAAATTGTGGTCTCAGTTCGTGGGTCTATCAGGAGTCTTGGCGAAGACTGCTGCATTCGCAGCGAATGTTTCGGGCGCACATATTGATCAATCGGTGGTTTTCTACCCGTATGCCTATGCTGGGTGCGACCCTGACCTTCACTAGTGCCGGTGCATTTTATCTGTTGGCACAATTGGGTTGGGTACAGAAAGAATTGGCGGCGGTGGTGATTTTTTATGTGGCCTCGCTGGGCGGTTATTTGAATTGGGGAATTCGAGCTTTTTCAGAGATCGAAAGCAAAATGACCTCGGTGGAGCGGTTGAACTACTATTCAAGACTTGCCCCAGAGGAGGGTCTTTTTTTAAATGATTTCGATGCTGAGTTAGAAAAAAAAGACCAGGCTACTATTGAAAGGAAAACGGCGATCTGTGCAGCGCCCGAACAAGCTCTTTTTGCTCCACCAAGTCGAGCGCCGGTGGTTGAATTCAGAGGGGTTTGCGCCCGCTATGGCGCTGAGATGCCGGATGTTATACGAAACCTCAGTTTTGCAATAGAGCGAGGTCAGAAGGTCGCCTTTATTGGGCGCACCGGCGCAGGGAAATCTTCAGTGATTCAATGTTTGTTTCGCTTTTTGGACTTCTATCGCGGTGAAATTCTTTTTGAAGGTTTGCCACTGCAAGCTCTGCCTCTGGACTCGCTTCGTTCGAAAATTGCGCTGGTGCCGCAAGATCCGGTGCTGTTTATTGGAACTTTGCGCGAAAACCTTGATCGATTTTCAGTCTATTCAGATGACGAGATTTTAGAGGTTTTAGAAAAAGTGAATATGGATTATGTTTTTGAGCACAATCCCAATGTCACAAAGAGCGAGGTTCTTAATATCCAAGTCGGCGAGAATGGAGCCAATTTTAGTCAGGGAGAACGACAGCTCTTTTGCCTGGCCAGAGCTCTACTAAAGAAATGTCCACTGATCGTGTTGGATGAGGCCACGGCAAGTATTGACACCAATACGGACGATCTTATTCAAAAGGTGATTCGTGAAGAGTTGCGGGAGGTCGGTGTGATCACGATTGCCCATCGGCTTTCTACGGTGAGCGACTATGACAAAATTTATGAATTGGCACAAGGAGAAGTCGTGGCTGAGTATGTTTGAGGAGCCTGTACCTGAGATTTTCAGGAGCCTGTTAATTCAAGAATGATTTTTCAAGCTGTACAGCTTCGTACTCAAGTTTTTGAGAAATATCAAGGCGGTCCACTGCGATGTTCTGTTTGTCGCAGTCCGCTGGATCGCCTTGCCCTTCTGCACATTGATAGAAGAATGCTCTCAAGCGATCGTCGGGAATGTCTGCGGCCGAATTGGGGTCAGCTAGAGCTTTGCCTAATTGTTTTTTGATTTAGACTAACTCGCGCAAGAAATCATGATACGTTTTTGATTTCTCATTGATGTATCTCAAGAAAGCTTTGAAATCCTCAATGTCTTCGGGGCCAATGGCACACACACCTTGCGCCATAAGGCCGAGTGCTCTATCCGAATAATAAGCGCAGAGCCAATCGGGGTAGCTGTTGAGGAGCACGTAGCGAGAGAAGAGTGGTGCGGAAGATTTGCGAAACCAGTCAAAAAAATATCCACGTTTATGAGTTTTGTGAAACTCAGATGTGGCCAAGGCTCTTACAAAAAGGGAATCAATGGTTGCAATTTCTATATCGAGGGCCTCCGAGGTCCATCTGCTATCTGGAAAGTCGAAAAGAAACAAACCGACTCCTATCATGGCTGCACGAGAATCCATAGAGCGTCCCAGCAGCCAATCCAACCAAATTCTATCTTTGTGTATTCCAAGTTCGGCGTTGGCAGCGGCCGCAATCCGCAGTGGCCAAATCCGAATCTCGGGATCAGTGTTGAAGACAGAATTGTTAAACAATGAACCGAGTGCAGCGACCATAGCGCCGCGGTAATCATGCTTTCTAAAAAGGCTCTGTATAGTCTCAAGAGTCCACCTTTTTTGCTCAGAGAGATCTGTGGCCTTGCTTTGAATTTGCCATGCAAACTGAGCCTTTTGGCAGTCATCGGTGGCTGCATTGAATAAAACCACAAGTCTTTCCTTTTCAGAGTCGAAGTCAACTCGCCGGAGACTCAAGGGCGGGCAGGTGTTCGGACCTCCTATGTCTCGTGTTAGGCTATTGAAAAAAGAAGCGGATTCACTAGCAACTGCCGAGTTGATAGATAGAGAGAACGAAAGGACCACAGCCAGAGTCTCTGGCCACCTAGAAAAGCAGGCGATTGGATTTCTGGCTGTTATTAGGTATTTTAACATTTAGTTGCTCAAAGTCTCGATCAGAGTTCCCATAAGGCTCAATATTTCGATCCTCTTTTTTAGTATGACATCAACGTCATTGCTAATTTCGCGAACTGCGATTGAAAGTCGCGGATAAAGCGAGCTAAGTTGGTAGGCTTCATTGTCCGTAAGTTTGTCATAGGGAATGCGATTGAGCTCAGTCATTAAGCTGCGGAAGTTTTTAATATTTAGGCGGTGTTGAGCATCAAAAAATTCAAGTTCAGCATATTTGTCTCTAAACCTTGTCCGAATTTGATTGTCGACATCGATGGTTTGCAGTTCGCTGGCGTCGATCAGCATACTCTGAGACGCAAGATAAAGTGGAAGGCCCCCTGAAAGGGCAAAGGACACATTGACTGTCGAGGAGACACCTTCATTGCTAACTGGCCTGCCGAAACCTGCCTGCCTGAAGCCACCAGAGTATTTGGTGAAGTTGACGCCAATCCGAGGTCCAGCTTGGGCTAAGGTGAGAAACCAGTTGTTGACTGCCAACTCCTCTTTGATTCCTGGCTCTATTCTGGCAACGCTTTTTTGTGACCTGGCAAAAGCTTCCTCTGCGGTGTCTGGAATATTGAACATACTGTTTAGCTGAGCGACGTGGAGTTCCTCAAGGTACTCGATGAGTTTGTCGGGATCATTGTCATAGTCTCCAGAACTGTCGTTGACATTGCCTTTTGGCTTAGCGGAACTCTTAGAAATCTCCGCAATTTCAGAGCTGAATTCTGGATCATACTCTTGGAGTTGGTGCAAAGATTTATGACCAATAAGACTTGAGTTGATGGCCGGCGCTCGAAAAGCACCAAATACCGCATTGCTTAGTGATGCTTTGGCCGTACTTCCTAAGTTTGTGGCCTTTTCGATGAGTTTTTCGACCACATCCCCTGATTGAGTGAATGAGGACCACAAACCAATTTGTGAGACAAAAGTGAGATAGGCCTGTGCGGCATCTGCGGCCAGGCTCATTCGCTTCGCTTCAAGTTGGGCCTTGGCAATGTCCACTTGGAGTGAAGAGTCTCGAAACGAGAAGAATGTCGCCAATGAAAAGTTTAGAGAGAAATCCAGAGATTGTGAACTTCGGTTGGAACGTGATTTGTTTTCAAATTTGCGGTGTTCAACATTTTGTTTTGAAGTGTCATTGTTCATAGATTCAGACTGGGAGCCAGTCAGGCCTGCTGAATCAAGTACGGTGGCAATGCTAACGAGCTGTCGGGCCTGAATGATTTTCCGGTCAGCTTCAACAGAGACATATTCGGTCGCCTTAATCATTATATTGTACAATTCACGTTTTGCGATCGCGATGTTTTCTAAACCACTCGCTTTGCTGTTCGATGGTGTTGCTTGTGCAGATCGCCCAAGCGTGGAAACTGAGGCAATTGCAATCAAAGTGCTAAGGACAAAGCGAATTGGCATACGGGCTCCTTAAGTGGCTCGAAACTGCAGCTCCAGGGCATCGCGGTCTGGACGGGGATGAGTCAGCGTTTTTTACGTACTGCATGTTTGATATTTCTGATTTTGGAACATGCAATCTTTGTTCCCATTTCCTGAATTTTGCGATTGGCCCCAAATTTGTCCCTTACATCAATAGAGAGGGCGTATAAGTCATCGGCTCTGTTGATGTTGATTTGCTGTTGGTGCTGCTGTGGGCGATACCGAAGTAGACGCAAAAGCAGATGCCGAAGCCGAAGCAAATTTGTTCGCTCTGCTTGACACTCTGGCACAAATTGCGTCCCTTTGGCAAAAGTCTGGTCAATGCGGTTTGCCGCGGCACCGCGCCGTGTAGGGGGCTAGTGATATTTTTGTTGATCTATTTTTTCGAAAGTGCGGCAATTGAATTCCTGGCGCCGGATTGTATTTAATTTGATTTGAGTGGCCAGATTGCAATGATGTGCGATTATTTCGAAACAAAAGGGGGATTTATGAAAAACATTATGATAGCTATGTTCACCATTTTCGCAGTGGCCAATGCTGACGCGTGTGAAAAATTATTTTTTGCCGATATGACAGTGTCTATCTGCAAGAATTTCGACAACACCACTGACTATGTCTTCAATTATTCAGAGAGCACGCAGATGAATGTGAAGCTGAGCCCAACCTCGCGACTTCTGGGGATGGCCTTGAGTGGCGGCACCGGGCTGTTTCATGATGCTTTGAAACAAATCACTATAGATAATTTGAATGAGTATCGGGGAGAGTTGCAAGTGCGCGAGCCAGAATTGCAGCGACTGATGCAAATGATGGTTGAAATGTTGCCGGCAGATGAGGAGATTCCATCTGTAGCAATTCGCGCTGCAGTTTCGCTAAAGCGTTCGCCTACGGCAATTTTTAATATGATCTGTGATCGCATTGGCAGTGAGTGTTTGAGTTCGTTTACGGCTGACGGCGAAGAGATTAGCCGAAATGTTATGGTCGGCACAGTCGATAATTCGTGTATGGGCCGTTGTGGAGCTCGCTGTTCACAGCCCTTGCAGTCTTCTACTCGACAGTACACGCAAGAGTGTTTGAATCACGATCTCTGCACCGCCGTTGTCGGAAGTATCTTTGGTCAATGTCTCGATGAATGGTATGCAGCATCGGATGGGTACCTACTTGCTCCCGAGTGCCCTTAAACTGGTCCCTTTGTGTGTGAGGCCGCCTGACGGGCGGCTGCATCCTTAGAAACGGTAAATCTCGATTTCTAAAATGGATTCTTGATTTGCTGAACAAGGTCTTGATGAACAAACGCTTCGACCTTGTTTCCCTTCACACCAATGCCTCCTCTTCGTGTCTCCAAAGCTGCCCTCAATGTGGCAGCCAAGATTCAAGCCGCTGCGGCTCCTACCACCGCAGCTCTGACAACACCACCATCCACAGACGACTCTGTCGCCGCTGCCGCAAAACCTACTCCGAAGCCACCGCCGATCCATGCTTTCGCCAAAAGACTCGACACCTCAATCGCGACATCTTTCATGACTATTGCTCCGCCTACTCTCAACGTCGCATGGCGCTTGCCTACCAACTGAACCGCAAAACTGTAGTGCGAAAGCTCTTATTTCTGGCTCAGACCGCAAAGACTCGAATCCTCGCTCACAACAACACCCTTCCACCAGCCAAAGTCGTCGAATTCGATGATCTGGAAACCTTTGAACACACCAAGTGCAAGCCTCTGTCGATATTGCTGATGGTGGAAGAGAAAACCCGCCGCATTCTCGACATCGATGTCGCAAAAATGCCCGCCAAGGGGCTTCTTGCCGCCATTTCCAGAAAGAAGTACGGCCTTCGTCCTGATGAGCGGTCATCTGTAAGAAGAGAGCTTTTGCGCCGTGTGCAGCCTCTGCTTGAACCAAATGTCATTATAAAATCAGATATGAACCCCTCTTACCCACAGGATGTAAAGGAGCAATTTCCTCAGGCCACTCATGTGGTTTTTAAAGGGCGCAAAGGTTGTGTGACTGGGCAAGGGGAACTTAAAAAAATATCATTTGATCCTATCTTCACTATTAACCACACCTGTGCCATGTTCAGAGCAAACATCAATCGCCTGGTACGAAAAACCTGGTGCACCACCAAGCGACCGGATCGTTTGCTGTGTCATTTGTGGTTGTATGTGGCCTATCACAATTTGTTTATACTTTCGAATCCGACTCGCTAATTCACATTGCTATCTATGCGCCTGGTTGGGGATGGCAGGCTGAGAGAACTCATTTGAGCCAATGGTCACAGCCAGGCGCGTACATCGCCTTAGCCACCCTTCCGTTCAGCATTTTATTTTTCCTTTCAGCCGCATTATCTCAGCATATTGAGAAAAATTGGCGCGTCAGGGGGAGAGTTCCATAACGGACAAGTGGACCAGTTTTTGACTTCTTAGCCTGCAAACCTTGCCTCTTCGCTATTTGTAAATGGGGTGTTTGGTCTCCGATACTGAACTTGATTATATTCGCCCATGCGCTGGAGGAGTCCCTCCTGTAGGGCCCAATTGATCATTCTTTGAAAGGTGGTGCGCGGCAAACCGAGTTTCAATCGTGCCTTCTTGGCGGTAAAAGGTTCGCCTCGTCGAAAACTCACTTCTAGAATCTTCCAGTGCTGTTGATAGAGGCTGATGGGTTCGCGGTGTAGAGGTACTCTAGCTGAAAAACTTGATCCGAGTTTTGGCCTGTAGAAGCCATTGTGCATAACAATGTTCAGAGGGACACTGTTCGAGTGGCACCACTGCCGAGTTCGATGCAACAGTTGGTGAACTCGACCCGGAGAACTTTCAATATCAAAGCGCTCATTTGGAAAAAGTTCAGAGAAGAGACCGCCAATGCGGAGCCCGCGATAAAAATCACGATATAGAATTTCGACAACCTGATGGATTTTTCGACCAAAAGGCACCTTGCAGGATTCCTCACCGTGGACCCATCCCGTATTGACATCCAAAAAACTTTTGCTGGCAGGATTCAAGTCATAGGTTTCTTGAGAAGGTATCAAATTGAATTCGCCAAACAGATTCTTTCTGTACTGAGGGAATGGCGTTCCAAAGACTAGGTGATTGAAAGTTCGTTCATCAAAGCTGATGGAGAGTCGATATCGATCTGTCTCGCGGGCGGTCTCCCACTCTCCCCTGGTCATGGCTTCTTCGCGCAATGCGTTTAGAGTCGAAGGATCTCCGCTTTCTAAACTATCCAAAATGACCGTCCATTTTTTAACTAGGAATGAATCGAAGGAGTCTATTGAGCTCAACAATTGAGAGGCCGCGTTGAGGTCAGCCCTGGCTTCAGCATATTGGTGTTGGCGTATATGAATTTGAGACCGAAGTTCATGGCAATTGCCTTCCAGTCGATGGTACTTGTGTACTTTGCAGATTTGAATTAGTTCATTGAGATCCTCTCTGGCTTCGATTAAGCGAGATGCCGAGACGAGAGCTGCATTGTAGTTGAGGCGTGCGACAAAAGTGAGATACAGATCTGTTTGAATTGACAGATATGATTCAAGCACTGGCAAGGCTGCTTCATACTCCCAACGATTGAAAAGGCAAAAAGTGCGATAGAGAAGCGCTTCTGGTGCCAGATTAGGATCGACGGTGCTGAGAATTTGGAGGGCCTCGTCTAGCGCGCCCAGACGATGCAAAAGGACGGCATATTCAGACTTCTCCGAATTGGTTGCGGAGTGACTTTGGCGGGTCGGGTAGATCACTTTCGACAATAATCTCAGACCTTGAACAATGCAACCCGTACGCCTTGCGATGTTGGCTAAAGGCAGGCGAACTTCGCGTGGTACTCGCAAGGTGTTTACCTTTAGTATTCGTCGTCTGGCCAGACTGGTATTGCCCTGGCGAATATCGGTTTCGCATTGAGTGATAAAGTGTTCGTAGGCCCTGAGCTTTCTCATTTTCTATTCTTATCGGAATTTTTGGACGAAAGATTGACCCCTCGATCAGATCAGTAGATTTTGTCTCATTGTGATCCTCCGTTTCGCAAACAGTTGCATGAAAAGCGACCATGGCGTTTTCAAATCCTTTAAAAGGCTCATGTTTGATCTTTCTTGCATTGATGGTCAATTCCAGATGCCGAAGGCATTCCCAAAATCTCGAACTGATCACCATTTCTCCGATTTTAGCCGTTGAACATAAACGTGCCGCTAAATTGATATCTGGGCCTACAGCAATCACTTGAACAGTATTTGAGGGAAGGCTTTTAGTGATAAGGAGAGGGCCCATAGAGGCTCCCATTTTTAACCCAGTTTCTACACCCTGAATCGCTTCACCCAATGTAGATAGAAAGACATTAAATTGCGTCACAAGTTCGCGATGAAAACTGAAAAAATTCTCAGCCCAGTTCTTATTTTTACTTGGATCACAGTAAAAAAGAAAGCCATCACCTGTAGAAACGAGAATTTGCATTCCAGTCTCTCTCGCTGTTGCGTGGGCAATCTCGAAAAAGTGCTTTTTTAGTTCCCATTCTGTGTAGACGTCGACTTGATTTGAGATTTTGGTTGAGGCAACAATATCCACCAGACCTACCAGTGCAGAATTTAAAAATTCTCGGTTTTCATTTATTTTTTCCATAGCGTCCCCCTTACTTCTTACTTAGTCTCTCAGGAAAATCGGATCTTCAATACTTACATCTTCGGGCCAACCACCAAACAAAAATCACAAATGCGGGCCATCCCATTTTTTTGATTTACATCTACGGGCCATCGAGGAGTACTCATCTTCGAATCCCTCTTTGATACTCACTCTTCAGGCGGCATTGATGCTAAACTTAACAAGATTTATCGATTCATAGAAGTAAAGATGTTGGGGGGAACCAATATGAATCTCTCACCTCTATCAAGAGCGCATTGGGCAATTCTGCTTGTGGGACTTTTAACTATCACTTTTCAGAATTGCAGTCCAAGTGGACTCAAGAATGGGTCTACACCATCGATTGTGGAGATCAGTAAGACTTCAACATCATCTGCGTCATCATTGACTTCGCAAAATGAGCTTGGGCTCATAAATCCGGAGGTGAAGCAGAGCTCTGGTAACGGCACTGGATATGAGGGCAAGATTAAATTTGTTTCGATTGATCCTGGTGCTTGCTCTTCCACCAATCGCCTCGAACCGAAGCAAATCATAGAGAAAGTGAATGGAACTTTCTTTCGCACACGATGGGATTGTACAGATATTGCTCCAGAACCAGTTGTATCATCAGAATTGATAGGATCAAAGCCCTCACCGGGAATTCTGACCTCAGGACAACAAACAATTTTTGAAAACAATCAAACACGCCGTAGTGATGAGTTTATCTATGCTATCTGCAGGGGGAGCTATAGCGATCCATCAGGAGAGCAGACATACACAGATGGGGTCATCAAGATTCGCGAGAATACACCTGATACCTATCACAACCTTCCCTATTCCATTTTCGGTGAATTCGCCACAGACATTCCTTCTAAATTGAACGCTGGCGAAAGGGTACGGAGGATCTATAAATATCAAATGTTTGTGAACTTAAAGCCTAAGTATGAGCATTTGGAAATGTCTTTCTACATGCATCGCTCAAGCCTGGGCGCCTTTGAGGACGACAAATCCGTTGCAGCATTTCGGGTGAATCTATTTAAGCCGGACTATTTTAAAAACACTTCCAGTGGAGTCATTAACGGGAGAGTAATGGTACCCTCGGATAATGTTAAAGTGGGTGAATATATCGATACTAACTGCGTCCGCCTGAAGGATTTTAAATTTCTTTAAAAATAGATTGCTTGAGCAGTTGCGAGCCACAAAAAATGATTTAACTGTGTTCTAAGCTAAATAATATGATGCTGAATTTGGGTCGGCTAAAGCCCGCATATTAAGAGGGCGATTGCGAGCTGGCTCGCTTTAAGATAATCCACAGAATACCCAGCCATAAAAGTTGCGCGAACACCAGGTGCAGAAGTTTCATCCACACGGGCGAGAGTAGCAGTAGCATGGTGATGCCAAACAGGACTGCAAAGATCCAAAAGCTTCGCATTTTTATTTCATTTTTGCGGTTCAAATAATAGATCATGAAGACTCCCCAGGCGACCGCAATGAAGGGATGAAGGGAGCGCAGGCGAATCGGCCAAGGGGAATCAAAATTGAGATCGGCCTGCAGCGCCTCGCCAAGGGACTCTGCAGGAAAGAGTGTGGCGGCAAAAGAGGCCCATGAGCCCAAAATGGCCAGGATCACAAAACCCATAATTAGCAATATATTTTGCCGCCTTAAAATGGGTCCGTGAATCTTCTGATCTAGGGAGGTCCAATACCAAACAAAAATCGCTCCCATAAGTGCCAGCGAGTTCATTTGATGCAGAGACATAGTGATCAAACGACTCACAGATTCATCGCTGCCAACAAGACCCGAGAGCACTAATTTTGCACCCAGCAGGGCTTCGACAATCGTCAGTACGAAGGCGATCGTGGCCCAGATTTTGAGATTGCGTGACTGGTTTTTGAGCGCTCGTGCAAATCCGAGGCTCAACACAAAACCGCAAAAGACAAAAATCCCAAATAGACCTGAGGTCAAGCGGTGCAAAAATTCAACCCAGGTTTTTGTTTGCCCTGTATCCGGTATAAGTTCGTTATGGCAAAGTGGCCAACTGGCGCCGCAGCCATCGCCGGAATGGGAGATCCGCACCCAGGCTCCCCAAACAATGACAATCAGGCCGTAAACCAGAAGTAGAGAAAGAGCCAGCGGGAGGCGACTTGCGACCTTTGAGCTATTGAATTTGCTAAAAAACATGAGCTTGGTTTTATTCTTGCTCGCGGAGTTTAGCAATATGAGAATTGTCTAGATAGGGCAAAAGCACTTCGCGGCAATTGAAATTTGCCTTCAGAATAGATAAAATTGTGAACATGCCGACGGTTTTGCGGTCTAAAAAAATGTTTTCTCGAGGCGGGGTTCGCAGCGAAAGGACCTTTTTAAGAGCCAAGGCTCTTTGCAAGATTCGTTGCGGGAGATCACTTTTGCCAAAGTTATAGCGTCCTTCGCTATCAATGCGGCCCAAGGCTCGCGGATCATCTGCGGCCATGTACGGCTCGATAATGTCTGAACAGAGCGCCGTAAAAAGAAGAATCAGCTCTTCAGAATCTGTGCGTTTGATAAAGCCCAAACTGAGGGCTGCTGTGCGAAACTGTGATTCATTGTTGTGAAGGCTGGCTGAAATCATCTTTGAGTAGGCAGATACAAACTCCTCAGAGTATATTCTCGAGGCGCCAAAGTCATACAGGATCCATTGGTCGCGGCCCTCTGGGCTCAATTTTATGGCATAGTTACCTGGATGCGGATCCGTTTGCACCATCATCCACACAAACAGTTCGCGAAAGTAAAGATCGAGGATCGATGCCGCCAATTGATTGCGCCGCTCTTGCGGGAGATTGGCAACGATGGGATCATCCACTCTGAGGCCTACTTCAAGCGTGGTGGCCAGAGTGGTTTTGGTGCAGTAACGCTCAAAAATTTTGGGCACCACATAGCGGGAATCCCCAGTCAGTTTTTGATAGAATTTTTCGGTCAGTTGTTTTTCGTGTTCGTAGTCAACTTCTTGGTGCAACATAGAGCGAATTTCATCAAATATCGGGCGAGTGTCCAAATCGGCTGGCAAAAGCTTTGTGACCGAAAGTATTCCACGTAGCGCGCGCAAGTCCGAATCGATCGCTTTGCTAACGCCAGGGTATTGCACCTTCAATACCATGGTCTCGCCACTGCTTTTGATTTTCGCTTTGTGAACTTGCCCCAGTGAAGCGGAGGCAAGCGCGCGCTCCTCTACTTCCAACTCTTCTAAGCGTGATCCGAGCGTCGCCACCAAGGACTCTTTGATCGAGCTCCATTTGACCGGTAAACTTTTGCTCTGCAAGGCCTTCAAAATCATGGTGGCTTCGGGCGGCAAAAAGTGCTCGCCATAAACCGAAAGCATCTGTCCAGCCTTAAGCGCAGTGCCCTTGAGTTTGCCCAATTCGCGATTGAGCATGAGAGCCTGACTGACCATAAAATTTTTGAAATCATCAGAGTCTGAATTTAGATTTCTATTTTGTAAAACCTGTCCAGCATAGGAAGAGCCTGCTTTGAGCGTCATTTTTGCTAACGAAAATGTTCGAGAAAACAAACCACTCTGAACTGACTTCAATTCCTTTTCGTACCCAGGTTTTGACAAGTTTTCCTTGTCAGTAGATTTTTTTTTGTCGCGCGGCGGTTGTTTTTTCATAACACTGTTTTTTCAAAAGTTTGCTTTTTCTACTGTCGTACAGCATAGTACTCGCATTGGTACAGGCGTTCAACTTTAATCGGGGTGCCAATTTAGACACGACTCTTAAAAACCGAGTTACAAGGCAGAGATTAAAATGCGAATTCTAATGACGGGCGCAACAGGAATGATCGGGAAGGAGCTAGGCAAAGCTCTGGTGCAAAAAGGTCACGAAATATGGGCGCTGACAAGATCACGAGAGAAAGCTCTCCTAGAGCTGCCCTATCCCGCGCATATCGTTGAAGGGGACTTGACCAAGGGCACATGTGAAGAACTGCGGGAGATTCAGTTTGACGTGGTGATTTCGCTTGCCGGAGAAAATGTCGCGGGTCGCTCTTGGAGTGAAGAGCAAAAGAAACGTATATTTGATTCCAGAGTCAAATTGAATCGACATTTGCAGGATTCGCTAAAGACTCCAGTGTCGCTTTTTATAGGCGCCAATGCCATTGGCATTTATGGCGATCGTGACGATGAGGAGCTCAGTGAGGATTCACAGCCCGGAAGTGATTTTTTGGCGAAATTGTGTGAGCAGTGGGAGGCACTGACCTTGTCCTCGCCAGCCAAACGCAAGGTCTCCGTGCGGATTGGCCTTGTGCTGGCTCGCCAAGGCGGGCTTTTGGCGAGGCTCCTGCCGCCCTTTCAGTTTGGTGTCGGTGGCCCAATTGGCTCCGGCAAACAGTGGATGAGTTGGATCCACATTGAAGATTTAGTACAGGTGTTTATTGCGGCAGTTGAAGATTCAAGCGTAGCTGGTCCCATCAATGCCGTCGCTCCTGAGCCTCTGCGCAATGTCGAATTTTCAAAACAGTTTGGTGCCGCCATAGGCAAGCCAGCGGTGATCACAACTCCGATCTTTGCCTTAAGGTTGGCCTTTGGAGAGCTGGCGGACACGATATCGGGTTCGCAAAAAGTCATAGCAAAAAAGCTAAAAATTCAATGGCTGTATCCAAAGTTGACCCAAGCGCTAGAAAATCTTTTCCCGCCGACAGAAAGGGGCGAGGAGATCTTTTATGCTGAACAGTATGTTGCTCACCCATTGGCCGAGGTGTTTTTCTTTTTTGCTGACGCCAGAAACTTGGAGGAGATCACGCCGCCCTTTTTAAATTTTCAGATCGAAACTGTATCCACGCCAGAAATTCGCGAAGGAACTGAGATCGTATACAGGCTGAAGGTTCACGGCGTGCCGTTAAAGTGGCGAAGTGTTATAGAGGATTGGCGACCGCAGCAAAGATTTGTGGATCGCCAAGTGCAAGGTCCTTATCGCCTTTGGCATCATACCCACGATTTTGCGGCCTTTGGTGGAGGCACCTTGATCAGCGACCGCGTTCGCTATCAGGTCCCATTGGGAATGCTTGGTAAGAGCGTGGCCGGAAGTTTTATCAAAAGTGATGTCGAAAAAATATTTGCCTATCGTCGCAAAGTGCTGAACGCGCGCTTTCCGCAGCCTGATAGAATCTAGTGCTTTGTCAGGGAAGTTTTTTCTAGACGCGAGGAGGAAGCTGTATGAATAATACCGCGACGACGAAGCAACAACGAAAAAACTTCCCTGACAAGGCACTAGAATGAGTTGCGCTCTAAGCGCAATTGAGTCCATTGTTCTCGATTTTTGATACGCAAGAAGGGATTGTATCTTTTTTCAAATCCCAGAGTTAAGGGCACGCTGCGGTGATTTTGACTTTCAAATCTTTTTTGCAGATCAAGCCTTGCCTGTTGCAGTTCTTCACTTTTGAGCGTGCGCTCGGCAAAGGCCAAGTTTTTTTCTGTGTACTCATGGGCACAGTAGATTTGCGTCGTATCGGGCAGCTGGCAGATTTTAGCCAATGTTTCCATCATCTGCTCAGCGGTGCCCTCAAAGAGTCGCCCACAGCCAAAGCCAAAGACAACATCTCCCGAAAACAAACTGCTGGTGGCTGAGTGGTAGTAGCTGACATGGTCAAGAGTGTGGCCGGGTGTGCCGATGATTCTAAATTCAGGCATCAATAGAGCTAGGCTGCTGTCTGCCTCCAATGGTTTACAGTGTGTGGTGACGCTGGCTGCGCCATGGCGGGCGCGCAAATGCTCGGCAGTGAGCTCAGAACAGAAGATCGGCACTTTGTGGTGGACGGCCAGCTCCATGGCGCCACCAGAGTGGTCTAAATGATGATGGGTCAGCAGAATCCCCAGTAGGGGAAGGCTCTGCTTTTGCAAAAAGTTCTCAATGGTTAGGGCATCACCAGGATCAACGGCCCAGAATCCCGAATCTAGCTCCAGGCAGAACAAATAATTGTCAGTAAATGCTGGTAAAATGTGAACTGGTTTCATTTTTCCCCCGAACCTAATACAATCCTAACAATACTCATCTATGAATATTTGCTATTTCGTACCATATTAGCAAACGAATTGAAGCAAACCCAATAAATCCAAGTAAAAGGAGAATTTGTGAAAAGATCATTATTTACTGAACTCAAGAGTGCGGGAGCTGCATTTTGTCTATTGTCGGCAATTTTGGTTTTTGCTACACAAACTCAAGCCGCTGATCGAAAAATGATCAAAATTGATGGTTCATCCACAGTTCAGCCGTTGTCATCTGCTATGGCAGAGAATTTTCAAAACATGAAAAAAAATGCCGTGGTGGTTACAGTTGGCACTTCGGGGACTGGTGGTGGCTTCAAAAAGTTTTGTCGCGGTGAAACCGATATTTCTGATGCATCTCGACCCATTCAAGGCAAAGCGAAGCCCGGAGAGAAAAGCGAGATGGAAATTTGCAAACAGGCAAAGATTGATTACATTGAGCTTCCTGTGGCCTATGACGCTATCGTTGTTGCGGTAAATCCAAAGAACACATTCTTAAATGAGATCACAGTTGCCGATCTAAAGAAAATTTGGGAGCCAACTGCCGATGGCAGCCCCTCAAAAGTGAAAACATGGAAAGACGTAAATCCAAAATGGCCAGCTAAAGAAATTAAACTTTTTGGCGCAGGAACAGACTCCGGGACCTTTGACTATTTTACAGAGGCCATTGTTGGAAAAGCCAAGTCATCACGTAAAGATTTCACACCTGCAGAAGATGACAACGTGCTCGTAAACGGAATCGCTGCTGAGGAATTTGCACTTGGCTACATCCCATTTTCATATTACGAGAACAACCGCGACAAACTTAAAGCATTGGCAATCATTGGCGGCGACAAGGCTCCAATGAAAAACAAAGCGGTGATGCCAGAACCAAAAGCGATCGAAGAAGGAACTTACTTTCCACTCTCTCGTCCCGTTTTTATTTACGCATCTGTAAGTTCAATGAAGCGTCCTGAAGTCAAAGAATTTGTTGAGTACTATTTAAATACAGCTGCACAAACTGCTAAAGAAGAGCATTTTGTTCCGTTGCCAACGACAGCTTATACTATGGCTACTGAGCGAGTGAAAAAATCCAAGACGGGTTCCATTTTTGATGGGCACTCGGAGGTTGGAATGAGCATCGTTGAGTTAATGAAGAAAGAGAAAATGTAAGCGTGAAAGTTTCGGCACTCACTTCTGCGGATCATCCGGTCCGCAAAATTCGGAAAATTAAAGAGGCATTTATCGAGGCTGCGCTATTTTTAGCTGCGGCCTCGTCCGTATTGGTGGTGCTGGGAATTGTTACGATCCTGGTCAAAGAGTCCTTGCCCTTTTTTGCCCATGTATCGTTGACAGAGTTTTTGACAGAGACCGAGTGGTCACCACTTTTTGACAATCCTCGATTTGGGATTTTGCCGCTACTCTCGGGAACTTTGGTTTCCACAGCCATTGCGCTGTGCTTGGCGATCCCCTTGGGCACCATCATTGCGTCCTATATGAGCGAATATGCTAATGATAAAGCCCGTGAGGTCTTAAAGCCTGTGCTGGAGCTCTTGGCCGCGGTTCCCACTGTGGTGTACGGCTACTTTGCCTTGCTCTTTGTGACTCCGCTTTTGGATAAATACATTATCGAGGTGAGCGGATTCAATATTTTGAGTGCGGGTCTGGTGATGGGAATCATGATCATTCCCTACATCAGTTCTTTGAGCGAAGATGCGATGCGCATGGTGCCCAATCATTTGCGAGAGGCCTCGTATGCAATGGGATCTTCGCGCCTTCAGACTGTGTTTCGCGTGGTGATTCCCTCTTCTTTTTCGGGCATCACTTCGGCCTATATTCTGGGCATCTCGCGCGCTCTTGGCGAAACCATGGTGGTGGCAGTGGCCGCGGGACTGCAGCCGCAGATGGCAACGGATCCAACCCAGCCGGCAGCCACTATCACAGCTTTTATCGTCCAGGTGAGCCTAGGCGATCTCCCTCATGGATCCATTGGTTACCAATCGATCTATGTAGCAGGATTGACTCTGTTGGTAATGACGCTTTCTTTTAATGTTTTCGGACTTATTTTACGCAAAAAGTTTCAAGAAAGAGAATCTTGAGGTATGGAAAGGACAATGGCAGAAGCAAATCAGGCAGTTATTACAGAGACCAAGTCCAGTGTGAGCGTCGGTTTTATGGGCGGGGTCAAGGCTCGCAAAATTTTTGATTTTTTGTTTATGTTTGTCGGGCTGCTGTCCCTCTTCTTTGCTCTTGTCACCCTATTGGTGCTGATTTACGATTTGGCGCAGACGGGTGTGCCGCGCCTCAGTTGGGATTTTTTTGTTAATTTCCCTTCCCGGCATGCAGAAAAAGCCGGAATACTGAGTGCCTGGGTGGGCTCACTGTGCGTGATGTTGACCTCTGCTCTCTGTGCCATTCCGTTGGGGGTGGCAGCTGGTCTTTACCTCGAGGAGTATGCGGCCAAGAATTGGCTCACAATTTTTATTGAACTCAATATCATCAATTTGGCGGGCGTCCCTTCAATCACATTTGGTCTGATGGCTTTGGGTATCTTTGTTTATCAATTTGGATTTGGCCAAAGTGTTTTGACGGCAGGTTTGACCTTGGGCCTATTGGTATTGCCGATCATCATCGTGACGACACGAGAGGCGATTCGCGCCGTTCCCGGTTCTATTCGCGAAGCCTCGTTTGCTCTCGGTTCTTCGAAGTGGCAGACGATTCGCTTTCATGTATTGCCTTATAGTTCAGGCGGCATATTGACCGGAGTTATCATAGCTCTGTCACGTGCCATTGGTGAAACCGCACCGCTGATCACGATAGGAGCCTTGACCTACATTGCCTTTTTGCCGGCGTCACCATTTCAAGAGAGCTTTCCATTTTTGAGTTTTCAGTGGCTCATGGATCCGTTTACAGTCATGCCGATTCAAATGTTTGGCTGGCTTTCGCGTCCTGAAAAGCCATTTCATATCAATGCTGCAGCAACGGGTTTTATTCTTCTTCTGATGACACTGCTCATGAATGGCATTGCAATTTTTATTCGATACCAGTTCAGAAAGAAGTTAAAATGGTAGATTTAAGAGGTTCCGATAAAATTGAGTTCAGCAATCAGAGAGCGGCAGGCAATGAACCGTCTGAGGCGCTGCAGGCTCAGGTTGAGGATTTGAGTTTCTATTATGCTACTGGAAAAAAGGTGCTCAATTCTGTTTCGATGCCCGTGTATAAAAACAAAGTCACGGCCATGATTGGTCCTTCGGGCTGCGGCAAGACCACTTTGCTTCGATGCTTCAATCGCATGCATGATCTTTACGGGAAAAATAAATACGAAGGTCAGATCGTCATCTACCCAGAAGCAAAAAATCTTTTGGGTGCGGATATCGATCCCATTGAGGTGCGCATGCGCATTGGCATGGTTTTCCAAAAGCCCAATCCCTTTCCAAAATCCATTTTTGAAAACGTAGCCTATGGCTTGAGAGTGCGCGGAATTCGCAAACGCAGCTTTATCGCCGAAAGAGTTGAAAAGTCCTTAAAGCATGCGGGTCTTTGGGCAGAGGTAAAAGATCGCCTTGGCGAATTGGCAACGTCATTGTCGGGCGGCCAACAGCAGCGGCTCTGCATTGCTAGAGCGCTCGCCACTGATCCTGAAATCCTTTTGTTAGATGAACCAACATCAGCCTTGGACCCGATTTCTACAGGCCATATTGAGGAGCTGGTCTCTGAGATCAAAGCTGATGTGACAATTGTCATTGTCACACACAATATGCATCAAGCTTCGCGGTGCTCTGATTACACTTCATTTATGTACCTTGGCGATTTGATTGAGTTTGGCAAGAGCGTCGACATCTTTACCAACCCCAAGGACAAGCGCACCGAAAGTTACATCACGGGTCGTTTCGGCTGATGCTGATAGGGATTTTTATAATACAAAAGCAAAGCAATCGCCCAGTACCCGGCCCATGTGAGCATTGTCATTAGGCTCGGTGTGGCCTGATATCCCAAAAATGACGAAAGAAATTTGCCAAAACCCTCGTATTCGGGAAGAAATTCCGAAAAGTCATAGATTGTATCAATAAGGGCTGGAATCGTTCCGGCTTGTACCAAATTTCTGGTGACGATAACAACAAAGTGCGAGGCCGTGATGAACAAGAATGCTGTGGTCACAGCAAAGAATACACGCGGGTTAAAAAAGCGAAAGCCCCGGTTCAAAAGAAACCAAGTCAGTCCCGCCACACAAAGCCCAGCGCCCGCCACAGCCGAATAAGAGATCAGCTGCGTCCCAGTGGCTTCATAAAAAGATCCGAACAAAAAGATCACAGTCTCAACGCCTTCGCGGGCCACGGCAGATGCCGCTAGCAAAACAATGGCCCATGGGCTCGGATCTTTTTTTGCGGCCTCAAACTGCTGTTCCAGTTCCGTTTTCAATTTACGTCCATGCACCTTCATCCATATGCACATGTGCGTGATCAAGATGACTGCAATGACAAGAAGGATATTATTAAAGTGGTCTAGAATCTTTGCGGAGAGTTCAGATTGTGAAATCATCAGGCCCACTGCCAGCAATACACTGACCATCAGGCCACTGCCAATGCCACTGAGGACGGCCACGCGATATTTGGCGGGGTTGTTTTGCCTCTGCAGGATGGCCCAAAGAATTGCGATGATGAGAATTGCCTCAAATGATTCGCGGTAAACCACCATAAATATATTCAGAAGCATCTTTAGCCCTTTCCGCTCCTATATCAATTCCACTTAACTGAGCCTCAGTCTATGAATAAATTGGAATTGGTATGGGTTGTTCAAACGATTCATTCCGCAATGAGTTTTCCTTTAGCCGTGCTCATGTGAAACTCGCCAAAATAGTCGTATTCACCAGGCTTGAATGGGCCTAGTTTCAATATGAGTTTCCCCTTTGGATTGACAAATTTTTCGACCAGCATCCGTTTTGACTCAAACTCTTCAAAGCTGGCGTCATCATTGTAAACAATTAGCGTAAATTTCTGGTTGGCCTTCACTTTTAAAACTTCTATGTCAAATTTATGATCTTTAATTCGAAGTTCATACGTCGGCATCTCGGCATTTTCGCCGTAGGCGGAATAGAAAAAAAGATTTCCAGCCACCGCTAAACTAGCGCACATGGTGATGTGGGTGATGCGAACTCGGAAATATTTTGCCAGCATAGAGAACCTCATTACAAAGAGTTTACAAATTTAACCAAAGCCGCTCTCTCAGATCTTTTTAATGCTATAAATTTCTCTTTCGCGGCTTGGCCTTCGCCGCCATGCCATAAAATGGCCTCCTGAACTCCTCTGGCGCGACCATCATGAAGAAGTCGCTGGTGGCGATTGACATCGGGAATCAGGCCGATTCCCCATAGGGGTGGTGTCTTCCATTCTTGCCCAGAAGCTTCGCCATCAGGACGGTTGTCGGCAAGTCCCTCTCCCATGTCATGCAACAGAAGATCCGTGTAGGGATAAATCCACTGCTGTGAGAGAACCTTGAAGTCCGGATCGACACCAGTTTGAAATTTCTGATGATGGCAAGACTGGCAGTTGATTTGATTGAACAGCCTTTCGCCACGGACAACTTCTGGGTCTTCGATATCGCGTCGCTGGGGCACCGCCAAGAGTTTCATATAGGTGGTGAGGCGCTGCAAATCTTGCATCGAAATTTCGTTTTTCTCTATTGCAAAAGCCTTGCGACAGGCGGCCTGATTTTTCATACAGTTTTGTTCTGGGTGCAGGGGAGAGGTGATTCCCAGATCTCCCAACAGTGCGCCAGCACCCTGTTCTAATAGACTCGGTTTGTTGGCTTTCCAGCCAAGGCGACCAATAGCCTTTTTACCATTGCTCATCAGCCAATTGGGTCGTCCCGAAACGCCATCCTCGTTTCTATCATCAGGGTCAGCAAGCTCAAGAATTTTGGCTTCAGGAATGGCTTCGATCAAGCCCAGGCCAATCATCTGTGGTCCTACGCGCGGAGAGATTCGCAAATCTTTGGGCAACTCCCCGTATTGAGGGTTTTCCAAACTGTAGTGAGGTTGAGCCAAAGTGTAGATTTCACCGTCGCTAAATTTGCCAGAGACTTCCGTGTAGTGAACCTTTGGGGTGGCTTCAGGGGGAATTCCATCTAAGGCCAAGCTTTGAATTTGATCGCCATAGTTGGGTACATCCTCCATAACATTGGGATCTTTAGCGCTGGGCACACTGATGCGCAGTAACAGGCCGACAAATTCTTCGTCGCCCTCGGGCGGGCGGCCACGACCGTCTTGCTGATGACATGAAGCACAGCTACGGGTGTTAAAAAGGGGGCCGAGTCCTTGCAAAGTGCTGACACTGCTGGGGGCTTGCACCCAGTTCGTGCGAAATATAGAATTGCCAACTATAAATGCAAGATGTTCTTCTTCGCTAATTCCCGGCGCCGGCAGACTGAAGGCTCTGACGCCAGAAACTTTTACGGTGGCGCCGCCACCTGGTAGGTTTGGATCAGCTGCGCGATTGGTGTTACCGCCACTGCCACCGCGAGTGCCAGCGCCAACGATTGCGGTCCCCGTGAGGGTCAAGATCAAAGCAACAAGTCCAAATTTGAGCAATGCTCTGCTAATGTTGTACATTCAATTCCATTCCATACTCATCGGCCAACTTATCAAGCAGTCGGGCTTGAGAGTGAAGTTTGCCAATCGCCGACTGTAGAGCCTTTTTATCCGCAGAGCTCTTCGAGTTGATCAATTGATCAAAGCTTCGTTCCTTTGATTTTGCAGACTTCTTGATTCCCAGAGTGGACAGTGACGCTAAAGATTTTTGCGTCTGAGCCAGCGCAGAAGAGATGGCTGCAGCTTCCTGTTCTTTGCCACCGAATACGGATTTCATATTCGCTTTTTCCCAAATGGCCATGATGCCTTGTTGATTTGCCTCAAGATCCTTGAGCGAAAAATCACTAAAACAATCCTGTTCGTTTTCTTGGTCACCCTTAGCAAGGGCCACCATCATGCGCTCCCCCGCCATCTCATCAAAAGAAAGACTGGCCATACCTAGCATCAACTTTTCCATCATTTGCTCTGGCTTAAGATAACTCAATTCTTTAACATAGGATCCATTTTTCCAAGGTTTCAGGACCTTCTCTAGATCGTCCACGATGAGCTCGCTAACCACTTCCAAATATTGGCGGCGGCGATCCGCATTGGTGAGCTTGCCATCGACATAGTCTTCAAAGCTGCGATTGCCGGGGCCATCGCTTGAAAAGTCTTGCCCCCAGAGCAAAAATTCAACGGCATGATAACCCGTAGCAATATTGGTTTCGCCATCCTTTTCGTTCATCGATCGCAAAGTCTTTTTGTCTATTTTTGGATATTTT
Organism: uncultured Pseudobdellovibrionaceae bacterium; assembly: GCA_964388665.1. Lineage (GTDB taxonomy): Bacteria > Bdellovibrionota > Bdellovibrionia > Bdellovibrionales > Bdellovibrionaceae > CALCCV01. The sequence goes on from CAYMBJ010000011.1 coordinate 24,518, forward strand.
TTCGCATTGTTAATGATGCCACTGTTAGCTTGGCCCTTGACGTAATCAATATAAGACTCATCCACAGGCCAGGCGTTGAGAAACCCCTCTGGTCCAGTGTCAGGATGGTCAATGGGTCCGCCGTAATAGCGATAAGCTTCGGTGTTAGAATATTCAATGCGTGCTGTCTTCCAAGCATCTCTTGCTGCATCGAGGCCAGCGGCAGTTGGTTTTTTGACGAAATTTTTTATCGCTTTTTGCAAATCCTTGGCTGTGGCAAGGCTCTTTTCATAGTTGCCAACCACCAATGCCACATAGCGATTCAAAAAGTTCTGCGTCTCGCGGTCCTTAAAAGTGGCTTTTTCAGCGCTCTTTTGTGGCTCAGCTAGAGTTGGTGTTTTCAGTTGAGAATCTGACTTTGCGACAAGCAAGTTTGCCTCAGCGGCAAAAAGTGTAAAAGTTGTGGCAAACATGGTCGAGAACAAGGTCCCGCTCATCTTTGAACCTAAAATCTCATGCAAAACAATATGAAGGCGCGCCAAATTGATCATTGTTCCATCTCCCCAAATTAGGGATGAGGGATATCATCCTTTTGTCAAGATTCCCACGAATCTCAATTCAATTGGCACAAATGCAAGGGAGATGAAAACTGAAGGTTTAAGTTTCGCCCAATAATTAGGCATTGCTGCTTTTGACCCTCTGGCCTCAAGTGGACAAACTAACAGGCTCTTGCTAATTTTGGGTCACAATCGCTAGCTCTCTTCCAGTCGAGCCAAGACTTTGGCAAACAGAGCTTCGCGGTCCTTTTCAGGATGTAGTGTCAGCACCTCAACCGTGGAGGCCAAGTGTTTTTGCTCGCTGCCAGGAACGAAGGCCGCTGCCTGTTTTCCCTTGTGACAGACATCAATGCAACCGGACACGATCACCCGCAAGCTCTTGTGTAGACCTTTTTCTTTGAGCCGCTTGCGAAAATCATCGCGAATGTGTTCAGCAATATCTTTTGGTTCCTTTAGTTTATCTTTATCAATGGCCATTTCGCATTTGCTGCATATCAATAACATCCCCTTCGGCCATGGAATTTCTGCTGATTTCATAAACTGCCTCTCACTCCATTATGGATGTGCAAAAAACAAAGATGCTTTCGATCAATCATGAGTGCTGCAGAGTTGAATGAGTAGTGATTAGTAAACGCGTTAGCTCAAATGCAACAAAAGCGATCAGTTTGAAAGCTTGTTTTTTGTATTGGTGACATTGTGGCTCCGTATTGACAGACATTTTTGGCACTGACGTTGCTGCAATGAATGTTAGTGAATCAGCACCAAAATTAAGAAACCGCAACAAAGGAGAACAGCATGAAAAAAGTAATGATGATTGTCGCACTCGTGTCCAGCTTTGGCCTTTCAACTCTTGCCAGTGAAACAGCCTTGGACCAGTCAGAAGAGAGCATGGTCACTCTTGACCTTGCTAATGAGGTGAGTGATAGTGATGATTTTGATCTGGACACCTATTCCGGCAACAACGAAGTCTGCATTGTTGGCCGTTACGGACGTCAGGGTCGCTTGAAAGACGTGTACAAGCAAAATGAAAATAACTACAATCAGGCATGTCGCAAAGCTCTACGTATCTGCCGTCGCGATTTGCGCGGAAATCAATATTGCGCCGTGCTTCAATGTCGACCTTAAGCATCTACCCCTAAAACTGATGGTGACATAGTGGCTCCGTAGTGCCAAAGAAATTTGGCACTACGATTGCTGAGTACCTTGCAAGATACAAAGTATCACTAACAAAAAAAAGGGGAATAACAATGAAAAGACTAATGATGATCGCAGCTCTGATTTCTAGCTTTAGCATCTCTGCAATGGCCACAGAAAATTTGTGGGACGAGTTGGAGGAGAGTGCTGTGACTCTTGATCACGCTGATGAAGTTGGCGATGTGAATGAGTTTGATTTTGGTACCTATGGTGGTCGCAATGAAACCTGTTTGGTAGGACGATATGGACGCCGTGGTCGCTTGAAGCAAGTGTACAAACAAAATGAAAACACGTACAACAAGGCTTGTAATAAGGCTATGCGCATCTGTTATCGCGAAGTTCGAGGAAATCAATACTGCGCCGTTATCCAGTAGAGGAAACCCCACCCCCTCCCACAATTGCTCAGACATACGTTTGGCACTCAAGCTTGCAAAGCAAGCTCTCGCGCCAAGCCGAACTCGCAATTGTGGGAGGGGTGGGGTTCGGCCGCATTGGACCGCATTAGGCGGCATTATGTTGGCAAAAGGCTGTGCTAGGCTGGCCAAAAGAAAAAACTTGGTACTTTGTGGTCTGCCACCGCAGAGGTTTGAGGATCGCTCTTGATTTGGCGGGGCTATTTGGCAACATAGACGGTGCCATGAGAAACGCCCCCTCTAATGGGGTTTGCGAATTCGATGGTGTGAGCCTTTGCCATTTTAAAAACCTGTTGTAGCAAATTCGTGAATTCATTTTGTGGCAAACCGTCCGCCCACATCGCAAAGACACCGCCTGGTTTTAGGTGTGTGGCCAATTCAGACAGTCCCTTCTGAGTGTAAAAGTCCTTGTTTGCGGTGTTCAAAACAAAGTCAGGCCTGTGATCGATATCCAACAAAATAGCGTCATGCTGGTCCAGTGACTCTGACAGTTTAAAAAAATCGGCTGATCGAAATTCGCACCGAGGATCTTGAGTGAGTGTTTTACCATTTGGCACCATTCCCTCTTGGTGCCACTCAATCACTCGATCCAAATATTCAATTACCATCAATGATGAAATTCGTTGATCTTCAAGTGCCGCCACCGCTGTGTAGCCCAAGCCCAAGCCGCCAACAACGACATTAAGATGGTTGCCCTCTAGCATTGCTAATGCAATTTTAGCCAGCTGAACCTCAGCTTCATGAAAAAGGCTCGACATTAAGGGCCTATCCCAAAATTGAGTTTGTCGTGAGGAAGTCAGAGTTGAGTTTAATCGAGGCGCGACGCGAAGCCTTAGTGGAGCTAAGGCGACAAGGAGCAACGACGAGTAAATTCAATTCTGACTTCCGCAGCAGATCTGAATTTTGGGATAGGCCCTAAATATTCTTCGCCCAATTTTACTTCATAGATATCCAGGTCGCCAAACTGAATCATTCTCCGACGGCGGAGCAAAAGGTCGCCGATAGTAGTCGAAGTGAAATCGAGCTCTTCATAATTTAATCCCATTATTACCCTCTATAGTGCATTTCGCTACTACCTGAGTTGGCAATAAGGTGCAATTACCAGAGCGAATACTAAATACAATTTTTGCATGACCAGAACTCAACTGTTTAAGTGCCATTGACCGTTTTTCCTCAAAACTGAACTCGGCGTGGCCATAATCAGTTCCCTCGCGCTGGATAAATTCATCGATTAGCCCCTGGAGTGCTTCATTTGAGAGAGACTCGCGAGGAACTACAATGAAATCTTCAGGATTCCTTTTCATGGCGATATGTATTACACGTTCCCCGTTTTATTGGTAGCTGTTGCCCACTATTAAGGTTTTTTTATTCGATTGTCCTGAACTCGGGGAAGGATGCAGACCTCTTGAAAGAAAGGTGTTCGTCCTGTACCCAAATTGACTTACTGACCAGCAAATGGCCTTAGCCCAACAGAGAGTCAGAATCGCTCGAGAAACGTTCAATCATATTGATGTACTCTTTAATCAGCTCGTCCACACTTTCTTGAGACCAGCGGACGGTGTTCGCAACTAGATATCCACTGATCTGAGTTTGTGATTCGTTGAGAATCCAACTCGTGTCTAGTTTTCCCTTCCAAACTCCGCTTTCCACAACTTCCCGAGGCACATCTTCCATTGGGACACCTGGTAAGCGCAGCGTTGCGGGCGAGCGTACATAACTCACAATTGTGTGAAAGGCCTCATTGGCTTGTCGCAGAGTCAGGATTGGCACCAGAGGAAGCGCGCTGTGCTCAGCGACAGCGGTGATCTCTGCATCTACAGTCGAGAGTACAGTTTTCAAATTCATTTCACGACTTAGCGAAACGCTAAGAAACAACACATTATATAGGCAGCCAATGACCTTGTGAATTTCAGGATTCTGGTTGTGACTCGAGTACGTATTTCGAAGATCCAACAACTGCCCGAAAGTCACATTACCCAACGCGTTTTCAGTCTTAAAGGATCGCTGAAATGTGATGGCAACCAGCGCAGAAATGACTATTGAACTGGTAGGACAGCGAAGTTTGTTCCCTAAATCTCTCAGCCGCTTGAGCGTATCTGCCTCAATTTTGAAATGCTTCATCAACATGAATGATGCATGCTCCGGTTGCGGATTAAATCCGGGTGTTACGACAAATGCGCGAGGCGACCTCACCCGTTGCACTAGCAAAGGAACTTCAGTGCTGAGCCTTTCCTTCCAAAAATCGAGGTGCTCCTTCGCATCATCACTAAGTACCCACTGGTGTTCCCAGACGGCATAGTCCTTAGTGGTTAAGGCAGGCAATGGTTCATTGAAGGGCTCATTATTCACGGCAAATTTGTAGGCCTTTTCGAGATCAGCGGTAAATATTCTAGCTGACGAGGAATCGAAAACCAAATGTGAAACAACCAAAAGTACTGCTGTCTTATTTTCACGGGTGATGATGGTGGCACGTATGAGAAGCTCATCTCCAATATTAAAATTGCGCCCGATCTCTCCGCGAGCCACTTCCAGCTCTTCTGCCTCCGATTGGACAGTGACTTTGAATAAAGGAACCTGCACCTGATCTCGTATTAACTTTGTTAATCGACCATCTTCGTTAACCAAATAGCTAGCACGAAGGTCCTGGTGTCGAGATATGACCATCGCAAGAGCGCGTGAGAATGCATCTTCATTCAGCGCGCTGCTCGTGCGGGAATACAAATACATATTATTTGCCCAGCCTCCTGGCTCTCGAAGCAGATAGTTTCGAACTTCAGAATAGGACAGTGGGATCGTCATTTCGACTTTCTCGTTTTTAATCCCAGTCGTCAAACGGACTGCCATATCCTTCAGCTCTCGCTTAAGAACTTTCCCCGAAGTGCTTCGAGGCAAGTCTTCCACTCCCATAAACTCAATACGTCGAGGAACCAACTCAGAACGCAAGCGTTTTGCACAGAATTTTTTAACTCGATCTTTGGCGGCTGAATCATTGGTGTCTCGAACGACAGCGAACAACATCACCGCTTCCCCACTGATTTCGTCTGCAATACCAACTACGACGGCTTCGACCAAGTCAGGACATTGCAATAGGGTATCTTCAATCTCGCGACAGCTGACTCGCACACCCGCACACTTTAAGAAGTCCTTCTTGCGGTCTAGGATATAGATGAAGCCATCCGAATCGACGGTTGCAATATCGCCAGTGTACAATGCTCCATTGCGAAAAGTTTTCTCAGTTGCTTCGGGATCCTTCCAATAGCCTAACGCAATACCCTTTGAGCGCGCGATGATCTCTCCTGCTTCTCCAGGCTTTGCAGGATAACCGTCATCTTTCACAACTTCGAGCTTGACGCCTGGGATGCCTCGACCAATTGAGCCTACTTTTTCACTGAGTTGAGAGGAATCAAGACAGGACAATCGTGCTGTTGCCTCAGTTTGCCCATACATGATGTGAATCTGAACACGGTCAGGCAATGAATTGCGAAGCTCCATAATAAGTTCTGGGGCCAGGCGACCGCCTGCCTGAGACATATGTTTTAGACAGGATGGAACTTGAGGCCTCGACTCAGACGGCGACCGAAGAAAAATTTGGAAATGGCTGGGAACTGCCGCAAACGACGTGCATTTTGCTTCTTCGATTTCCTTAAAGACTTGTTCCATCGCAAAAATTGTACCCGTACCAAGTACAATCGAAGCTCCAACTTTGAGGTGCGTATGAAAAAGTGAAAGCCCATAGCAATACGCAAATGGAAGAATGACCATCATTCTATCGTGCGTTGTCAATTTCAAAGCAGAAACTATAGATTCCGTGTTTGCAATGGTATTTTCATGCGAGATCATAACGGCTCGAGGTGCGCCGGTCGAGCCAGAGGTGAGCATAAGAGCACTGAGGTCACTTCCATCAGTTGCGGGGAAGGGCACTTTCGACGCCTCTCCTATTCGACAAGCATCTCCGAAGGACATCAACTCTCGATGTTCGGCTCCTTTCTTCTCGCTCACTATGATTCGATTTTGAGGCAAGCGTTCAGCAAGTTCATGTATTTGCTGATTTAGAGTCGAATCGATAGCAACCAACGCGGGCTCTATGTAATCCAGCATTTCAGAGATGTTATTTTTAGATGGAGGAACTGGTACGGCAACACATCCTGCCAGTAAAGTTCCCAGGTAAGTTGACAACCAAAAGAACGAATTATGGCCACAAATAACAACACGGCTTCCCTTTTCGATACCCGAAGCGACAAGGTAGCGTCCAAACATCTCGGCAGTTTTCTTCAGTTCTCCATGCGAATGACTGCGATTGCTTCCAGCAACAAAAACCGCCGTGTCCGAATCGAGCGAGTTGTTATCCATAAGGAAGGCGGCAGCATTGAGCTTGCTCATTTTCATGCCGCCAGGTGTGAGACAACAATTGGCTGGATGTCTTCTAAGCTAAAGATGCTAATCTTTTCCTCAGCGCTGAGTTTAATGTTAAATGTTTTTTCTAACTCCATAATGAACCGCAAATGGCCCATTGAGTCCCAATTCCACACATCATTTCTGGTCAAATTGCCGGTGATATCCGCCTCATTAACTCCGAATGTTTCAACAAAAACTAAATGAATTTTATTTTTTACTTCAAGTTCATTACTCATAATATGATAACTCTTTCAGATGGTTAAGTTAAAATGATCACATCACTGAATTATGCAGCATCAGCTCGCAAAGAAATCGGGCACGCTAAGCTAATTGGGTCAGCGAGCGCGGTCATTACCTTTCGATCACCCTCAAAAGGATTTCTCCCATGAGAGGCAAGCATATTATCCAAATAAAGTAGATCGCCAGCTTGCCATGGGAATTCGAATTTTTCTTTTTCAATGACGTCATTGATCTCATGTACAGTCATTACATCTAAAATAGATCCATCACCATAATAGCAAGAAGCAACCAGCTCATCTGCAGGTTTATTGACAATTTCTCTTTCGAACACTTCTGGGTCCCATGAGTCGGCTGAATATTTGGGTAGGGGAGGAAGAATGCCCTTCCGATTGGTATTCCAACTCATTTGCTGAGGTTGACACATGAAAAGCTTTTCTCCGGATATTGGGTGCAATGCAGTTCCCTGGGCGACGTTCCTTGTTCTCAATATTCCATCCGGTCGCCATTCTGCTACAGCGCCCACAAGGCGACAGAACTCCTCAACTTTACCCTTGTCATCGGTTTCAAAATTTCCTTTCCAACAGCTTTCAAATGTAAAGGGATCAATGAAGTTTCGAACATACAAAATGCCCTTCTCTTCGAGAGTTTTCAATAGAGTTTGATTCAGTTTTTTTGTTACCACTCTATTGCTGCAGATTGGGGTTTCTCCTCCCTTTTTAGCAGCAATTACAGAATATAAGAAAATTTTTGTAGGCATACGCCGAAAATAGGACTGCTCGTTATGTTGGAACACCCTCTTAGTTTCTTTTGCTGTTGTAGAAAAATAGCTTCCGTCACTAAATTTCGGCCTAGAAGGACCATAGCCGCCTATGTAACTCATCATTTCATTGGACAAGGAGCGAACTATCTTGCCGTAATCCTCTTCGGAAGATTTGAAATTTCGAAACAAGACTCCACTGTACTTCAAAACTTGTTCTTCGATGAAAGCTCTGTTTTTTGATGCCCAGTCGAGCAATCCAAGAGACTTATCTGTTGCTTCTATCTTCATGATGAAATCTTGCTCTGGCTTCATTATAGACGTCTTGACTTTATTCATTGAACACCTACCTTTGACTTAGTAAATTTATAAGTTATATTTCATAATCGACCCAAATAAATTATGCGGCTTTCTCGAGACTCTTCGGCAACAGGTCACGCCTCAGAGCAGTGAACATCTGATGCCGCAACTGCATTTGAACCACAGCACCTGTCAGAACCTGCGCGAGATCACGTCCATCCGTCACGGTTTCGCAGATGGCCGAAACCCCCTCGTCAAAATGATCGACATCAGCCTCCGAGTGAATATCCAAGTGCTCGAGGTGTTTTTCATCAACGCCAAGTTTAACAAGAGCGGGGCGAAGCTTCAGGCAGAGTCCGGCAAAAAGTGCCTCGACAGAAAAAAACATGCCTGTCCCCAAAAGGGGGTTTGGAAGGAGGCTCGCCAACGTCCTGAAATTCTGGACTGAAAACGACTCCGTTAGGTAATGTGGATCTCGCACCGCCTCGTGCGCGACAATCTCAACACCAAGCTGCCTCGGCCACAGGTACCTCATCGCACGATGTTCCTTGCCCTGGCTAAATTCGTCTTCAAGATTGTTGACTAAAACTCTTTTCAACTTTCCAGTAGAGGTCTTGGTGATGGCAAAGAGTTGATGTGTGAATCCTCCTGTGCTCGAGAGGTAGTTCTTAACATAACGTCGCATTTTTTCGATATCGCCTAAATTGCCAATTTCTTCAACTAATGTATGGTCATACAATTCGGCCTCGTCGGATGCCTTTTGAAAAGCAGCTCGAAACTGTTCTGGAGTGACAAACTCCATATTCACCGCCTTCAATTCATGGTTCAATTTAGCCTTCATTAAAATTCGCCAAATGTGACCAGAAACCTCATCGAGTGGCGGCGAAAATGCTGTGGTCGCATGAATTAAATATAGCAACCTTTCAGCCAAGGCCCGATGTTCCTCCATCCCTTTTTCAAAAGCACAGAATGCCAAATGGTGTGATTCCGCCTGTATCTTTTGTGCCTCGTCAGAGGATAAAGTCTTTGCTGAAAGTGGATCTAAAATACCTTTTGCGACGACATCAAGGGAGCAATATTGAAATTGAGTATTTGAGTTTTTATGCATTTCGAGTCCTTTGTTTAGTTTCAAGGTTCCTTTCGGTCGTCAATTTATTTACTTGAAGGACTGGACGATTTTTTTTTCATGAACCTAACTTAATTAAATTTTCTCAGTATGAAACGCGCACAATGGTTATTTTTGAGTTGTTTCAATTTGGGCTTCTCAAAAAAGCGGTTCTAAAATGGCACCCTTAATAGATTGACTATAGGACTTATGTCGAGACAGCCATTTATTCACATTCAGCCGAATTCATTTAGAAAGCGTCAAACTCCGGAGGTGAGACTAGGTCCAGAAAAAATGGCAAAAGGTCAGCTTTGTCGTCGAATATTCCGAACATTTTAACAGCTATAACAAGTTTGCGCGGGGAGAGGTCTTGGGAGAGTTAAAACTTAATACTTTCATTGATAAGTATCAGGTTATTTCGATAATCGGTAAAGGTAAATTTAGCGTTGTTTATCTAGTTGAGCTTGGAGGCTCGAAATTTGCCCTGAAATTACTAAATGATACAAACCACGAGACGCTGATTCGATTTCGAAAAGAAATTGCTGCGTTAGCGCGTGTCTCTCACGAAAACCTTGTCAAGATACATAACGTCGGAGAGTACGAAGGCTTTCCCTACATGGTTATGGAATATCTCCAAGGACAGGCTCTTGATAGTTTCCTTTCTGACAGCATTAAACTTGAAACTTCAAAAGCGGTAGAGATAACTAAATCTGTTGTCAGGGCCTTGGGAGAGATAAATAAATCAAATCTTGTCCATCGCGACGTCAAACCTGCGAATATCATAATTGCAGGAAGTGGCATTATTAAACTGATCGACTTGGGACTTGTCGGAGACGTCGAGCACATCAAGGCAGATAAGGCCTATGTCGGAACTCCAATCTATTCCTCTCCAGAACAATCCAAGATTCTCAATAGACCTGTTGAATTCAGTTCGGACTTTTACTCCGTTGGTATCACTCTGTATGAACTCCTAGTGGGAACGCCACCATTTAGTGGTAGCTTGAATGATATTCTGCAAGCCCATGCATCAAAGATCGCGCCCGATGTCCGTGAATCGGTGCCAGAGGTTCCCCGTGCGCTGTCCTTGATCATTAAAAAGATGATCGCAAAGGATCCAGATGATCGGTACAAAACTGCATATGGCTTACTCTATGATCTTGATCACATAGGAGAGTTTGAAGAAGCAGGAATATCCGGCGCACCCATCAAGCTCGGCACAAAGGATCAGAAAGCCCTTTCTAAGGGATTTGCGTTCGTCGAGAAAAAGCGCGAGATGGGTGAGCTCCTGGAGGCGTGGAAAAGTGCGCAGTCGGGAACACCTCAAATAGCGTTTGCATTTGGCCCATCAGGATCTGGTAAATCAAAAATATGTGAAGCTTTTCTTGATGGAGTCGATCGAAAAAAAACGCTAGTCTTGCGCGCCAAATGTCAGTTTTTTGACAGAGATTTGCCTTTCGGCTCTCTTCGTGAGGCACTCAACTTCTTGATCGAAGACCTCTATTCGCTGAGCGACGAAGAGAGACAAGAGATTCATACTAAATTACAAAAAGCCGCCATTGGCTGTGAAGCCCATATCTGCAAACTTTTGGACGGCATGAAGGCAATATTAAACTTTAAAGGAACTGTGACCGATGATTTGGCATCAGTCGAAGACGAGAGAAAGGCATATTTCAAAGGGATTTCAAATTTCTTTGCTCGGCTAGCAGTTGAATGGCACTCGGTTGCCCTATATGTTGATGACATTCAGTGGCTAGATCAATCTTCGCAACTTGCCTTAAAGATGATTCTTGACCTCAGCAACGGCCGGAAGTTCTTTTTTCTTGGGACATCACGTGACGACAGCGCGAGTCGAGAATCCTTGGAGCAGTTTAAAGAAAAGCTCACTCCTCATTTGGTCAAGTTGATTGAGGTTTCAGCATTTGATCAAGAGCAGATTGAGTGTCTGTTCAAAGAGGTTCTTGGGACCTCAAATTTAGACTCGGTCATCTCAAAAACTCTCCTTGCTAGATGCAAAGGGAATCCGCTGATTGCGATAGAGTACCTTCGGGGGAGTATCGAACAAGGTTATTTGGTGTTTAAAAATGGAGAATGGATATTAGGTGAAAAGGACTTTTCAAAAATTGAACTTTCTGAGAACGTCTACGATTTAATTGTAAAAAGAATCGAGTCCTGCTCTTCTGACGCCAAAAACTACTTAATTTATGCGGCGATTTACGGAAATGGTTTTAATGAAAACAACATTGCTGATGCTGCGGGTGTTGACGCTGTGACAGCGCAGGAAATCCTCATGGAAGTGGCGCCACTGGGCCTCATCGAAAAAGTCGCTGGAAAAAAATGGCGATTTTCACACGATAAGATAGCTGAATCACTCATGGAGTCAATCAGCACCGAAGATGCAAAAGAGCGACATGATAAGCTCGCCCTTCTTTTAGATGGCAAGGAACAACGGTCAATTGACGAACTGTTCATCATTGCCCGCCTCTATATGCGAGGTAATATTTCGCGGCACGCAGACAAGGCCGTTGTGGCCCTCATGGATGCTGGCGCAAATGCGCTCAGCAACTATGCCTACTTCGAAGGGTACACCTATTTAAAATTCGCATACGATCTAATAGAAGCTGAAAATTTAAACTCCGCTTATGTCACCAAGTTGGCTCCTGGGTTGGCAACCTGCGCGACAATTTTGGGGAACTGGAAGTTGGCTCAACAATTGTCTGATCTGGCCCTAAGTGAGGCCAAGGCGGATTCAGAGATCGTTGACTGGCTCGCGTTCAAGGTTTGGTCCTTAAAAAACGAAGGCAACATAGTCAAAGCCTGGGAGTATTTTAAAGTCGCCTACGACAAACTTCATGGTCGCTATCCTTTGTTTCTTCATTGGAAAGTGCTTACTTCCATATGGTATTGGTATCTCTGTTTTGTGCTTGATCTCGTTGTAAAGGTTGCGCCTGGTTTGTGTCCGACAATTGCAAAACTCAGTGGTTTACGTATCATGAAAAATGCGGACATGAGAAAAGTCTCAAATCTTTTATCAGATAGTGTCTTTATTTGCTTTTTTCGTTGGAAATTTATTGATATTTTTCATTTAGCACATCAACTGTGCGTTCTGGGCTATATGAAATCAAACAAGCGTACTTTGGCACTGGGTCATTCGTGCCTGGGTTATTCATTTGCGCTGCTCAGGCTAAAGCCGCTCGCAATTTGGCATTTTAACAGAGCGAAAGAACTCGGTTTGCAAGTTGACGACAAGTTTTTGCTCGCCACGATTGAGTACTTTCGTATTGTCGGACTCTATCAGGCTGGGGTGTTGAGTTCAGCAATTCCTGAAACCAAAATGAATCAAGAGCTCTTCGCTAACTATCTAAACCCTATGGAGCTTTCTAATTTAACCGCCCAATGTGCTTACGAGCTCATGGAGACGGGACGTTATCGCGAGGCGACTCCCTACCTCGATGCTCTTACGGCGGATACCGAAATGAAGTCCGGAAAGGCGTGTATTCTTTTTGAAATGCATGCTCGCAATCAGCAATGGCTGTTTAAAAAAATGGTCGGTCAGCCTCAGGAGTCGGAGCGTCTTAAGAAAATTGCCCTGAAGATCAACAATGAATATCGTTTTTGGCAATATTTAAACCGAGCAATGGCCACCACTGAATTAAAGGAGAGGAGCCATTTGGGCTATGTTGATGATGTGGCAGACGAGCTCTTGGCGCTTTACTGGCCAAAGCCTGGCACCAGCGTAGATCAGTACTCTCTCGTTCTAAATATTCTTGAGTCGGTACATGTCCTTGCAAATCGCTATGAAGATGCATGCAAAAAAGACAATAACAGATCCGATATACTTTCTACCGGTCGTGCACTAAGGCATGCACTGCGCTTTATGTACCTTCGTGCCCATATTCCATTGGGCAGAGCAATTTTAAATTATTTAACTGGACGCTATTATCAAATCTCTGGAAAATTTGAAATTGCGAATCAATACTTCAATCTTGCAAAAACTGTCCTTCGAGAGAATGGGCTCGAACATCCACGCCTGTTGTATGACATTTTTCATAACTCTAGCCGAATCTGCAAGATACAAAAAAATCAGGACGAACTGAATGTTTCACTTCTGGGCGCGCTCAATATTGCGAGTCAAGGAGGTTGGCGTGAAAAACTCAATTATCTATCTGCGGAGTTCAAATTTGAGCTCGATTCGATTGCGCTGCTCAAGTCGGAATTTGACCGAGGTACCAAAACCACTGCGGGCACACAAACTATGGCGCAAACTATGGCGCAAACGGCCGTGTCTAGAGGCAGGGGACGAAATACCAGTACGCTAGTTCAAACTTCAAATGCGGAAACCACAGTGGGAGGCTTTGAGAGTTCCCGTTATTTGGACGCATTTCTAAATGCCGGCTCGGCGTTTACAAGCTCAATTGACCCAATTGAACAATCAAATAGTATTCTCAATCATATTGTGAAGCTGTTTGCCGCTGAACGTGGATTTATTTTTGTCAAGAATGATGACGATGCTAATCTACAGATGATTGCCGGCAGGAGTGCGGATGGCCGAGACATTGAGCTCAAGAGCTTTAGCAATACGGTGGTAAAAAAAGTATTTGAAGAGTGTAAGCCCTTGGTTTTTACCGGGACCGAGCAGGGCGAGGCCATCGGGTCCGAGAGCGCTGTCATTTATAACCTTCGAAGTATCATGGCCACGCCGCTCGTTTCAAAAGATAAAGTTCTTGGTGTTGTCTATCTAGACAGTTCGATGAGCCGTGGCCTATTCACTGAGGCCGATATCGACATCTTTGGGTTGCTTGCAAATTACGTATCTGTAGCTTTGGAACTCTCTCTGATGGCCAAACTTGAAATCGAAAAAAACCGACTTAAAAATGACCTGGAACTCCAATCAGCTGTCGCCCTTGAATCCAAAAAGGTACAGATCTTAGTAGATAATATGGAGCAGGCGCTCTTTTCGGTGGACTCTTCGCTCACAATCATCGAGCCGGTCTCCAAATTTTCTGATAAGTTATTTGGCGAGCCTGTTTCCGAGAAAAATGTTCTCCAAACGCTATTTAAGGATATGGACCAAAATAGCGAAGAGTTTTCCAAACTGCAATCAGCGATTTCACTTCCATTTGGTGAAGACGAACTGCAGTGGGATCTATCGAATGATCAAATCCCGCGGAAGATTTCTTATTCAATCGATGAGGGAATTTCGACTTTTAGACTCAAACCAACTCCTCTTTGGGATGACAATAGCCTTCTCGAAAAAATCTTGTTCGTGGTTGAGGACATCACAAAAACTGAGGAATTAGAGAAAGATGCTGTCAAATTCAAAAGAGAGACCGCGGTGCTTTCGGAAGTTATCTTAAATGACCTAAACGAAGTGCGTGATTTTTTGGTGTCAGCTACGAACACGCTTGTTGCTTTGCAGCAGAATCGAGAAACTTTGCTTGCAGATGGGTCAAGATTGCTTTTGCGTGAATTGCATACGCAAAAAGGAAACTCACGCTTATATTGGTTAAGCTATTTGTCGAATGCGATTCATAATTCAGAGTCCGTCTTGGCGCGCGAAATAGAAGGCAGTCAAGGAGACGCTGACAAGCTAGTTATGACTATTAACGACGAATTCAGTGTTATCCTGAATATTATTCGTGAGTACCAAGCGATTCTAGAAAAGCTCTCGAAAGTCTCTGGTTCAGGTGTTGCAAGTCCTGCCATCGAGACACTTGTTTCAGCTACAAAATCTATCTTGCCGCAACTGAATCCTCAAGATGCCGAGCGCTTACGCTTGGCAGTCCAGCAGATCGAGTTTGTTTCCGTAGGTAAAGTTTTGAGAAATTATGATCGAATGGTAAAGGATATTGCTTCACAATTAGGAAAGGACATCGCCTTTCAGGTAAATGGGGATGCGCTGATAGAGCCCGCGACCGTTAAAAATATTCAAGAGTGCTGTCTGCACCTCATTCGTAATTCTATCGATCATGGCATTGAAGATAAGTCAAAGCGGGTGTCTTCTGGAAAGTCTGAAATCGGAAGTATTTCAGTGACTTGCGCTCTTGCCGACAAAAACATTTCTATTACGATCGAGGATGACGGCGGAGGAATGGATGCTGATATTATTGCTAGAAAGGCCATTGAAAAAGGAATTATCAAACAATCTGATTTAACCGGAATGACTTCGGAAGATAAGCTCGCGTTGATTTTGACTCCTAATTTTTCCACAAAGGACACGGCAACGGATGTTTCTGGTCGAGGTATAGGAATGGATGTGGTCAAAACGAACATCGAAAATATGGGTGGGAAATTAAAAATGGATTCGGTTGTAGGTAAGGGCACAAAATTCTCGATTATTTTGCCTGCCGCCTGATTCAGGCTAAGTACCAGGTCGAGGTCTTTCGAGAGAATTCCTCGGTGGTAAAATTCAGACTTGTGCAGGTTGGCGAGGATATGCTCAAATTTAATAATTAAAAACTTTACCGAGGAGATGTGGTGAAATGTATTGAACTAACTCGAAGCCAAATTTTTGATCGCCTTCAGGCTGAACCACATAAATCACGTCAGAATTTTCTTGCGATGTATTCAAGTTGGTACGGCGGTGTAACCAAAGACCCCGAACTTATGTTGCTTCCTATTGACGATCACATGGTTCATCGTGGCGATGGCATATTTGAAGCCATTAAGTGTCAGCGCGGCCAAATCTATGGGTTGCAACAGCACCTCGAGAGAATGCAGAAATCTGCGGATTTCATTAGTTTAAAACCAATTCATACTTTGGAAGAAATTCGCTCCATTTGTCTTGAAACTGTGCGGATAGCCAAAGCAGATACTTGTCTCATTCGAATTTATCTTTCGCGTGGGCCTGGTACTTTCGGTCATAGTCCTTATGAGGTTATTGCTGGACAGCTCTATGTGGTGGTGACGAATTTTGCGCCACTTCCTGAAGAAAAATATCAAAATGGAGTGTCGGCCAAGATCAGCAAATTTCGAGTTAAGGAAGGTTTTTTCCCGAAGGTAAAAAGCTGCAACTACCTGCAAAATGTCTTGATGAAAAAGGAAGCTATTGATGCGGGTGTGGAGTTTACGATTTCATTTGATGAACAGGGTTTTTTGGCTGAGGGGGGCACAGAAAATTTTGCCGTGATTAAAAAAAATGGCGAACTACATATTCCCGGTTTTGAAAGAACGCTCAAAGGAGTGACTGTTTCGCGAATTGCAGAACTTGCTCAGCAGCATTTGGTTGGATCAATGATCACAGGCGTTCATATTGGACCTTTGAAATTGGAAGAAGCAATCGAAGCAAAAGAAATGATGTTTCTAGCCACAACATTCGATTGTTTGCCAGTCGTTGAGTTTTCGGGTCATAGAGTGGGCGACGGGAAAGTTGGACCCGTGTATCGAAAGCTCAGGGAGCTGTTGAACGCGGATATGGGTGCTGGACCAATGCTGACACCAGTCTATTGATCTCGAGAGTCTGCATTGAACTGCTTTGAAAACGCGCCGGAGGTCGAAGGTGAAATCTAGTTCCAATCGAAAATTCACTCTTGCTGCAATTCAAGCAGCTGCAATTTATTTTGATCGCGACAGGGCCGTTGATAAAGCCTGCAAGCTTATTGAAGAAGCTGCTCTTAAGGGAGCGACGCTTGCTGCGTTTGGCGAGGCATGGCTTGGGGGATATCCGTTCTGGGCAGCTGGACCTCAAAATGAAAAATGGTGGAAGGCCTCAGCAGAATATCTTGCTAACGCGATTGAAATTCCAAGCCCAGCAACAGATCAACTGTGTGCGGCGGCACGCAAGGGTGGTGTTGATGTTGCGATAGGAGTTGTCGAGCTCGACTCTCAGTCACGCGGCACAGTCTATTGTACCCTTCTGTTTATAGGCAAGGAGGGGAAAATTCTCGGCCGACATCGCAAACTCAAACCAACCTCTAAAGAGAGAGGGATTTGGGGTGAGGGCGATGTTCAGGGATTACGTGTCTATGAGAGATTGTATGGTCGAATTTCCGGTCTGAATTGTTGGGAGCACAATATGGTGTTGCCGGGCTATGCGCTGATGGCTCAGGGGACAAATGTCCATGTATCCACCTGGCCGGGTCGAGAACTTTCGCCGGTTCCGCCTCATATTCCACTATGGTCGCGTCAGCTTCTTTTGTCTCGCGCTTTTGCATCCCAAGCTGGGTGCTACGTCATATTGGCTGGCAGCCTGCGATTAAAAGAACACACTCCCGCAGATTATCTCGACTTCCATCAGTTTGATCATACCGCAGATAGCTACATCATTGATCCTCGTGGCGAGATTTGCGCCGGTCCTGCTGTTGGTGAAACCATTCTGATGGCGGAGGGATCTATGGAGGCCATTCTCAATGTTAAGGCAGCCTGTGATGTTGGTGGACACTATTCACGGCCCGATATTTTTCAACTTTTGATAAATCGTGAAACACCAGAGCGGGTGGTCTATAAAGGTACAAAAAATGCATCTCTTGGCGCAGATTTGACGCCTGTCCATCCGAATACTAGCACAGTGGATAAAGCTGAAAATGAAACTGATTAAAGATCTCAGAAAACGCTCGGGGGCAAAGTGCATTTAATTTCAGTCGAGGATTGTCGAAAACTTGCGCAGAGAAAGCTCCCACGATCCATGTTCGATCTTGTCGATGGCGGAGCCGAGGATGAGTTTTCAATGAGAAAGAATCGCACTGCTTTCAATCGGTTCTCACTTCAACCTCGAATACTGAAAGACGTTTCCGAAAGAGATCAGTCAGTAACTGTTTTGGGTCAGAAACTCTCGATGCCAGTGATCCTTGCCCCAACAGGTGTTGGCCAAGCTTGTTGGCCCCATGGGGATATTCTGGCGGCCAAAGCGGCAGGAGCAATGGGAACTATTTTTTCTGCGAGCACCTATACGCAGCCGTCACTTGAAGACATTGCTCAGGGAGGCAGTGGACACAAATGGTTTCAGCTCTACATTTGGCGCGACAAGGAGTTGGTTAAGTCATTGATTGAGCGAGCTCGGGTGGCAGGATATTCAGGGATCATATTGACAGTTGATGTTCCTGTTTTTGGTTCTCGTGAACGGGACATTAGAAACTCGACGACGATGCCGCCAAGAATTACCTTTGGCAATGCCCTCGAATCACTGCGTCACCCTGGATGGCTCTACCGGTGGTTGCTAAGCCCGGCGCACTCAATGGGTAATTTAAAAAATGGACCCAACGGCACTCAGTATGACATGAAGTCTTTGGCGGAGCTCATACGCAAAAATACGGACCCCTCCGTGACCTGGAAAGACCTTGATTGGATTCGCTCAATTTGGCAAGGACCGATCATTTTAAAGGGACTCACCTCTGCCGAAGATGCGAAAATCGCTGTTTCTGAGGGAGTTGATGCAATTGTTGTATCAAATCATGGTGGTCGTCAATTGGATCGATGTTCTGCCACCATTGATGTTTTGGCTGATATTGTTGATGCGGTGGACGGAAAGTCGACTGTCATTTTTGACGGTGGAATTATGCGTGGAACCGAAGCTCTCATTGCGCTTGCTCTTGGAGCCAAGGCCGTCATGATTGGAAAGGCCTATTTGTATGGCTTGTCGATTGGTGGTGAAAAGGGAGTCCAAACTGTGCTAAACATTTTCAAGTCAGAAATTGATCGTGCAATGGGCCTTCTGGGAGTTTGTAGCCTTTCTGAACTCAATCGTACACATATTCGAATCGACTAGTGCTTTGTTAGGAAAGTTTTTTCGTTGTTGCTTCGTCGTCGCGGTATTATTCATACAGCTTCCTCCTCGCGTCTAGAAAAAACTTTCCTGACAAAGCACTAGCCTCAACTCGACAATAATTTTTGGTCATAATCGCTAAAGCTCGCGCCAGAAGGCCCAATCCGGCAACGTCAAAAAACTCAGATACAGGAGCTTGCTAAAAATCGAGGCCTATCTTTAAGAGACAAGCCCTGTGGCTAAAGCTGATTTCCATTGGGCGATCACCTCCCACGGATACGTCTTTAGTTTCCACTCTTCGAACGGCACTGTATAGAAGTTGCGGTGCATTTCTAAAATGCCATCGCAGATGGTAGGATTTATAGTCAAATCATCGCGGCCAATTTCGAGTGAACCTCCGACAGCTATGTCACTGGTTCTTGGAAAGATGTATCCGCGATGGATTAGAAAATATGGAATATCTTGCGGTTCAAAGAGCGCAAGATGCCCCTTGAAGGGAATCATGAGGGAGTCGGAGCACAGCTTCTTCGCTCCCAAGCCTGTACAGTTCACAATGACTCTGTTAGGGGTTGATAAAAGGTCCGTGAAATTTTTAAAATTTACGTCGTAAGTTTGAATTCCTTTACTGAGAACATCGTTCATGAGTGCCTTCATATAGATTGGGACATCAAATCGGAAGGTGTGTAGAATCTTTCCGGAATGTGCCACGCCTGAAAACGGAAACACTGGGTGGTCCTCGACCGGCGGGAAGAGATCCAGTGGAAGGTTTTGAATGACGCCCTCATATCCGCCGACATAGTAGTTGGGAACCATTGATATTCCGTACTTCAATTTATCCATTTTATTGGTTGCGGCAACTGAGGTCCGTAACATTTGCTCGTATTGTTTTTTTTCTACTTCCGACTCTCCCATTCCCACCATCACCGGGAGAAACTGAGCTCCCGCGAGGTCGGACGTCGTGTTTGGAGTAAAATTTGAGGCATAAATTGAGACCTTGTGCCCGCGCTCATGTAAAGCTAAAGCCGTCGAAAGGCCAATGACGCCAGCACCTATTATAGTCACAGACTCGCCTGATTGCAAACTTGCTCTTGCGAGATTTGCGGCCATTTCAGCGCTTCCCAAGGATAAAGTAAAACCGGCGCCGCCATGTCCGTAATTGTGCACAACGACTTTGGTATCAAAGCGCTCAACCTCCAGGCGGATTTTACCTTTTCGATAAGGACGGATTCCTACAATAAATTTTTTCAAGAGTTTATTATCTAGATCTATTGTTTTAAGCATTTTTCACGCTGCTTTCTGAATGAGGTCTGTAACAAATGAGGGAACTGCGGTCGGGTCTGTAAAGATCCATTCGCAAGGTGGCAGGTCCTGCGAGAGAGTATTCGTCTTGTCCCGCATCTTCAATCCTGGAATCTGCAAATTATTTAATTGACGAATGACTTCTCCTGCCGAATTGACAACCGTCCAAGACGGCAGAATTTTGGATATCTGCTCTTGAATGTAGGGGTAGTGGGTGCAGCCAAGTAAAACCAAGCCTGAACTGTATTTTTTTCGATGTGGCTCGACGTACTCCTCAATCGTACGAATGAGGATGGGGTGACTGATCCAGCCTTCCTCGATCATTGGAACAAGTAGGGGGCAGGCTTGTTCAACGATATTGTATCGAGAAGATTTGTTTCCGTTCTGCAAATTGAGCTTTTCAGAGAGTTGTCTACTATATATCGCCGAATTGACGGTCGCCCGTGTTGCCATAACTAAAATTGTTTGTGATCCAAAAGTTTCTGAACTTTTGAGTCGAGAGAGAATAGATTCGACACCGGCACCGATGACGCCAAGAACGGGAACCTTACCCATCACAGTTTGGATCTCGACAAGGGCCACACTTGAGGCGGTGTTGCATGCCACCACAACAGCATCAAGATTCAGTCCCTTTAAAATCTCCGCGCAATTTATACAGAGTTTCTTGATTTGCGCTGGGCTCTTTGTTCCATATGGTACATTACTTGTATCTCCAAGGTAAAAAAACTTTGAACCAACTAGATTTTTGCGCAGCTCTTCGAGGATAGTGATGCCACCAATTCCTGAATCGAACACTCCAATCCTGCGCAAATGTCCCTCACCTTGTTTGAACCATTAGCTTTCAATTCTTTTTCGGTCATTACGAGATCAAACTTTAGTACAACTCAGAGGTCCGGACTCCTTGGATCAAAATGAGATTTTCATGGTCAATGCTGGACGACAGTGTATTGGCAACTGGTCCAGTTTTTCATTCTTTCAGTTTTGCAAGTGACATCAGCGACTCCTGGTAAATAGACTTAATTGTGCTAAGAGCCTCCGTGTAAACATAGGAATACATGCGAGGTGAAAGATACACGGAGTGCAAAAGGTTGGCTGAGAAAAAGAGCATCATAAATCGAGTGTATGATACCTTCTATTATTGGTTGGATATTATATATCAAGCGTTCGTTGAGTTTGTGGACGAAAAGTATACCGTTTTGATCCGCAAATATGCAGTTAGATTCATCAATGCTTTTGCTTCGGTTTTTTCTCTCTTGGTCATATTCAAAACTCAGGAAAAAAACAGGTTTTTACGCATTTGTCTTGCTCCTGTAAAAATCATTGTGGGCACTGTCGTTGCCAGTGTGCTACTGATAGTATTTATTGTTATTGCTTTGTTTTTCGGTGCCCTGGCGGGAATCTTTGGTTTGCGGAACATGAGTGAGTACAGTTATAAGGAGCAATTGGCTGCCTGGTCGTTGGTCATTATACTGTTAGTTGTTTCTCCATTTATCTTTCGAGAATTTGTTTTGAGTAAAATCGAGTTTTGTCTCGCATACTCAGTGATTCTTGTAGGACTTTGCTTTCTCTATGGCCAGTGCGGAATTATTTCTATCGGACATGGCTGTTTTGTTTTTCTGGGCGGATACTTTACAGCGTGGTTAAGTATGGGAACTTTTTTCCCCCCTCTGCCAATTGTTGTTTCCATTTTCATGGCAGGACTGGGCGCTGGACTTATCGGAATATTGCTTGGGCTTCCATCTTTGCGTGTTAGGGATCACTACTTGGCAATCATCACTCTGGCATTTGCTACTATAGTTCCGAAGTTTTTCAAGTCTCCCCAATTCTTTGCCGGATACGCAAAGCATGCCGAGGGAGGAATCTTTATCACCGCGCCCGTTCCTCCATCATTTCTGTCAGCTATTCCGGAGCGATCTTGGATATTTTATCTTGTTGCCACTATTTCAATCACTCTCATATTTTGCGCTTACAACATCCTCCACCATAGCCAAATCGGCCGAGCCTTTCGAGTCATTAGATGTGACGTCGAAGTCTCAAGAGCTTTTGGTATTGCAGTCAATAGATACAAGCTGCTCGCTTTTGTGATTAGCGCATTTTATGCGGGCTGCGCCGGTGGACTGCTCGTAGTATTGATAGGGTTTATTGGCTCTGATCTTTACGGATTTCATGAATCATTGAGCTATATGATGGCAATTTTGATTGGAGGTTCACGGGGAATTCTTGGGACAATCTTTGGTGGCACTTACCTTTCATGGGAAAATGATATCATGCGGATGTTGGCCGAACTTGTTCCTGGAGGCGAAAATCTCATGCGAGCCGCCTCCGGAGTATTGGTTATTTTAGTTGTGTACTTTTTTCCCGGAGGGATTGCGGGATTTTTCTTGGGGTTGGTGAAGTCTAAATTTGGTCGCCAGAAGTTTCGGGGTGCGTATAGAGTGCTTCCGCCTCCTGACTACGATTATTTGGGACAAAAGTCCTTCACATTGCCGGGAGATGGCAAGTGACGATACCTTATTTGCTTGATGGAATTGCCAACGGATGCATCTATGGGCTTTTTGGCTTAGCGCTCGTGGTTATCTATAGAACGAACCATTTGTTTAACTTTGCTCAAACAACAATCGTCTGTCTCATCATGGTCCTCACGGTGATGCTGCAGAGTAAAGTGGATGCAATTCTACCGGTTACGGCATTGGCTGTCGTCGGTAGTTTTATTTTTGGAATGCTGCTTCACATTGTCATTATGAGATCACTTAGCGAGCGAAAAGGTACCACTAAAGCGAATGAAACGATGATCACAATCGGTATCTATGCAGTTTTTGACAGTGTTTCGGCGTTTATTTACGGAGACAATCCCTCCAGTTTTCCTTCTCCCTTTGGCAGCTCAACAGTTGAGCTTGGTGGCCTTTCACTTTCGGCGCATAGCATAGGAATCGTGTTTGTGACTTGTCTTATCGCCGTCGCGATCTATCTGTTTTTTAAGTTTTCGAAACTGGGTATTTTGATGGAAGCAGTTGCCGAGGATATAACAGTGGCAAGGTTGAGAGGAATTCGCGCATCTAACATCCTTGCAATGGCTTGGGGACTAACCACTACTCTCGGTGTGGTCGCAGGACTGTTGATTGCTCCAGTTGTTTTTGTCTCGCCACAGATGCTTGACAGCATTTTTATTTACTCAATGATTGCGGTCGTGATCGGCGGACTTGAAAGTCCTTTTGGTGCTCTTCTGGGCGGCATCATGGTGGGTGTGATTGAAAATATCACATCAAGTACTGAGCTATTCGGATCTCAGCTTAAGATGTCAGGGGTTTTTGTGCTTCTCATAGTGATTCTTATCGTGCGGCCGACCGGAATTTGGGGACGTCCAGATTCTCGAAGAGTGTGAAAAAAGGCTCGTGACAAAAATACAAAAATGCTAAAGATTAACAACAGACTAAGTAAAAAACCATCGGAGGAATTGTTTATGCATCAGAGAAATTTGATTAAGATTTGTATATTTGGAATGCTGCTCTTAGGGGGAGCTGTGAGCTCTGCAGAAGTGGGTGTGACGGCTAAAGAAGTGGTGATTGGATCCCACTCCATCGAGTCCGGACCAGCTGCGCCGGCAATTGTTGATACCAAGGCGATGATTGGATACTTTGATAAAGTAAATAGTGAAGGTGGCATCCATGATAGAAAAATTAAATTTATTCATATCGATGCTCAGAACATTGCAGCCAAGGCCTTTGACGTTACTAAGCGTTTGGTTGATGAAGACAAAATTTTTGCAATGGTCGGCGCGATGGGACCAGCTCACCAAGCCGCTTATCCGTATTTGCTTAAAAAAGGTGTTCCTGATATTGGTCCCCACGACCTTTTGACCGTATACCATAAGCCTTTTCAAAAGCTTATTTTTCCTTATTATCCAAGCGTATATTTCGAAGGGATACAGCTCGCTAAGTATGCTGCTCAAAAGTTTCCTAAAAAAAGAGCATGTTTCTTGACTCGAGACTTAGCTCTTAGTGAAGAGTTTAAAAATGGTGTTGAAGAGGGACTGAAGGAGGCAAAAGCCGATCTAGTGGTTGGCATGAAAAAGTCAATTGAGAGAACAGCAGCTCAGGCCAATGCGGAGATTATCGCACTTAAAAATGACAAATGTGAAATTATTTTTGGAGAGCTTTTCGGACCTGTTTTTGCTGCGGCGGTTAACTTTGCACACGCTCAAAGTTTTAAACCACAGTGGATTGTCTGGGGCAGTGCCGCCCAACAAAAAGTGATGGACCTTATGGATAAATCCGCACGCGAGGGTATCATTTCGAACGTAGTTTACGGAATTAACGAGTCGTTTGGTGTACCAGGTTGGAAGGACTATGCGGCAATTGCAACAAAGGCGGGTATTCCAGTTGATAACAATGGTAGCGCCTCTGGTTACGCGCGAGCTCAGATTTTTGTTGAAGCGCTTCGTAGAGCTGGCAAAGACCTAACACGCGAGAAATTGATAACCGCAATGGAAAGCCTAAATGGATGGACATGCCCAATGTGCCTTGCTCCACTTCAGTACTCAGCGACTGATCACAGTCCTTTCAATACTGTAACTATAACTAAATTTGTAAAAGATTCTTGGGTTAGAGCAGACGAGACGAAATGAGTCTACTGAGCGTTAAAGGCCTTTCAGTAAGTTTCGGAGGGGTGCAAGCCCTCCGAAATGTTTCTTTTGAAGTGGAAGCGGCATGTTTTGTTGGCCTTATGGGCCCGAATGGTGCCGGCAAAACCACCGCCATAAACTGCATTTCCGGCATTTACACCCCTCAAGAAGGCAGAGTTCAGTTTGATGGCAATGATCTGATGTCAATGGAAGGCGATCAAGTCGCCTCACTTGGAATTTCGCGGACATTTCAAGATCTCAATTTTCTGAATTTGGTTTCTGAAATGTCCATTTTGGAGTATTTAAAGATTGGGCAATTTGCCTTAAGCAAAAATCAACTGCTGTTTGATGCGTTTCATACCCCTAGATCGAAGGCCGAAGATCTAAGATTAAAGAAAAGAGCTTATCGAATTCTGGAGTTCTTTCGTGAAGTCCGGGACGAGTTCGAACCTCCAGAAGAGTCGCGAAACTATCCTATCCTTTACGGCCGTGGCGGCTTTCCAGACTTGATTGATGTTGAAAAGAGCCCATTGGGGATACTCTCATTTGCTTGGCGGAGGCGTCTTGATCTTGCGAGGGCGCTTGTTTCGGGACCTAAACTCCTTCTTTTAGATGAGCCAGCTCAAGGTTTGGCTCCTTCCGAGATGCAGAACCTCGGTAAGTTGCTTAAAAGGATCCAGAGTGAGTTCAATGTCGCAGCAGTCATTGTTGAACACAATGTCCAGTTGATCACGGCGATATCCGATAGAATTGTGGCTATGCACCATGGCGAGGTCTTCGCAGAGGGAACACCGTCTGAGATTCTCGCCAATCAAGATGTCATTGAAGTCTATCTTGGCAAACAAGAAGAGGTGGCTACGGCTGAGGTTTCTTTAAAGCTTGTCGAAACAGAAAAAGAAGAAAAAGAAGAAAAAGGTATTCCCCTCATCGAAGCAAAAAGTTTGGATGTCTTTTATGGACAGGCTCAAGCTTTAAGCCGGGTCAGTGTAAAGCTTTATCCGAATCAAATTGCCAGCGTACTTGGTACAAATGGATCAGGTAAATCCACCTTGTTGCGAGCTATCAGTGGTATTGAAAAACCTGTGTCAGGCGATATTCTTGTTAAGGGTGATTACCTGCCGCTCGGATGGCCTGAGCGAGCTGTGGAGTGTGGAATACAATATGTACCACAGGGTCACGCAATCTTCCCAAGACTGACAGTCGCAGAAAATCTTAAGGTGGGTGCATATTCTTATGAACGGCGGGGAATAAAGGCTGATCTGGATCGAGTGTTTTTTTACTTTCCTGCATTGAAGGATCTAAGACATGTGCCGGCGGGAAGTCTTTCTGGCGGACTTCAGCAGATGCTGGCCATAGGTCAAGCTATCATAGGTCATCCCGAAGTTCTGTTAGTTGATGAACCCTCTTTAGGATTGGCTCCTATCCTAGTCAAAGGTCTTTTTGAGGTCATTAAAAAGATCAGTGTTGAAGAAAAGTGTTCAGTACTATTAGTCGAGCAGAGCATCAATCTTTGTTTAGAAATTTCTGATTACATTTTCATGATGAGCGCTGGGATGGTCATCGGTGAGGGCGAAAGTCGTCGATTCAAAGACGATCCGTCGATTATTCAAAAAAGTTTAGGATTTATTTAGGGCGTTTACAATTTGATTTAATGAGTAAAATTGAAAACACGCCCTAGAAGAAGCTTTTACGTTACTGAGAATCTCTAACCCTAACGACAACAGAGCTGCCGGGAATCAGGTGATCCTCATGGCCTGCCATTGAGTTTGGTTCAAACAATATTTTAACTGGAATCCGTTGAACGATTTTTGAGAAATTTCCCGTTGCGTTGTCGGGCGGAATCAAAGCCACACTCGCTCCACTTGTGGGCGAAATGCCTCCGACTGTACCTTTAAATACTTTGTCTTTAATTGAATCGACTTCGATATTCACATCCTGACCTACGCGAATGTTTCTTAGCTGGGTTTCCTTAAAATTGGCGACCACCCATCGCTCGTTACCGCAAATCATGCTCGTGACAGCTTGATAAGGTCTTAAGAAGCTTCCAGTCTCTACGCTCCTTTTTCCGACCTTACCGTCACATGGCGCACGAACTGTCGCATATTCCAACTCGAGGTTCGCTTGATCCAGTTTGCTTTTGGCTATCCAATAAGAGTTCATCGCTTCCTTATATTTCGAGTCTGCGAGCTCGGGGAGTGTCTGATTGGGATTTTTTTGAGCTCTGTCAAGCTCTCGCTTTGCGGCTTCAAATTTTACCATCGCGATGTTCACTTCACCCTGCAACTGCTTTACCTTATGTTCGAATTCGCGCAGATCGAGTTGCACCAGGACATCGCCTTTTTTAATAGTGCTGTAATCTTCAAAGTTTACTTTGTTTACGACACCCACGACTTTAGTCGTGACGTATTGGAGGGCGGCTGCGATTTGGGCGTCATCGGTTTTTTCATAATAGAGGATATCGAGCACAAGGCCTTGAGCCGGTTTAAACAATAGCGCAGCTGAAAGTACAGACGCTGCCGACCACAACTTCACTTTTAAACTCACGCCCTTTGGCGGCGGTGCCACTTCTTCAGCTAGCGGCGGAACACTTAATTTTGAAATATTGTCAGTTTTTAGCTTTTCCAAAATGGCCCTCTCGTTGAAGTTTTTTCGGTCCGTGGGGTTGCGAGATGGAGTCCAGTTTTTTCGTAGGCAGTAAATATGACTTCTGGTCTTTACAGTTGATCTAAGCCTACCGACAGGCAGTCTATGAATCAGTCGATAGTCGAAGGAAAAGCCACTCTCAAAGAGTGGATTGGGGTCTGGGGCTCTATAATATTTGCCTTTATGGCGATTCTCGACATTTCAATTGCCAATTCATCTTTGAGAGATATTCAGGGCACCCTTGCCGCAAGCTTAGACGAAGGCACATGGATCACAACTTCTTATCTTATTGGCGAGGTCTTAAGTGTTTGCCTCACGGGATGGTTTGCGCAAATTTTTTCGCAGCGTCGACTTCTCATTACCTGCGCCATTGTATTTATAGTGTCCTCAATGGCCTGCGGCTTCGCGCACACCCTGCCCATGATGGTGGTGGCTCGCTTTTTCCAGGGTTTAGCTGGTGGCGCGGCCATTCCATTGGCCACCCAAGCGGCCATGGGGCTTCCCCCGTCCCAACGTTCTGCGGGGCTGTATTTTTTTAGTTTGGCGACTTGCTTTGCTCCCATGCTTGGCCCAGCTGTGGGCGGGTGGATTACCTTTACGTTTGGTTGGCAGTTTAGTTTTTTCATTAACCTGGTTCCCGGCCTTCTTATGCTATGGATGATATATTATGGTTATGCCGCTAAACCCATGAATCTGAAACTGCTAAAAGATGGCGATTGGGTCGGCATTATTACCCTAGCTATCGGCATGGGAACGCTGACATTTGTGCTCGATGAGGGCAATCGCTTGGGTTGGATGGGAAGTCCACTGATTCAAAAACTCACTGCCGTTTCTATAGTTTCATTTGCCATCTTTTTTAGAGTGCAATTCACAATCGAAAAACCGCTGATCAATTTACGGCTCTTTCAAATAAGGCAATTTGCCATTGGCTGCGTGATCTGCGTCTTTTATGGAATTATTGTTTACGGCACATTGGTCGCCAACCCGGGCTATCTATTTCAAGTTCAGGGGTACAGCGCGCTACAGACTGGGCAAATCATGATGTTTGCCGGTAGCAATATTCTCATTGTACCGTTTATGCCTGCCCTTATGAGGAAAGTAGATTCAAAATATTTAATCCTTGCCGGACTGGGCTTCTTCTCATGGTCGTGCTTGATAAACAGCTCGATGACTCATTTTGATTCGGGAGACCAAATGCGAATGGCTTTCATTCTTCGCGCCTTTGGTAATGCCCTCATCTTGGCCCCGGTAAATGCGGTCTTGTTTCAGTCCTTAGCGCCCGCGCTGATTGGCTCGGCGGCCTCGATCGTCAACGGGATTCGACTGATGAGTGGCTCCATAGGTATCGCGCTGATCAGTACTTTTTTAAGCCAGCGCTATCACTTCCACTTCCTGAGAATGGCTGAAAGAATGCCGGCGTCTGATCCCAAGGTGGTAAACCGGCTCGAGCAGCTGACAGGTGTTTTTGCAAGCAGGTCCCCTGACCTGGCTAAAGTGGACTTGCAGGCAAACACGGCGCTGAGGGAGATAATGAATCGTGAGTCGCTTGTCATGGCCTATTCAGATTGTTTTCTTGTTTTAGGACTATGCCTAATCATTCCAGCAGTGGCGATTTTACTCTTAAAGATAAAGAAAGTGCCCAGCACAAAATAATCATTACCTAGATCCGCCGGCCTTAGAGCCTATCCCAAAATTCAACTCTGACTTCCGCAGCAGATCTGAATTTTGGGATAGGCTCTTAGTCGTCCTTGATTTAGCACAACTCAACCGCCTGTATGTCTTATTAAACTGCGACTTCTAAGCAGCCTGCGCCCCAGGTGGAAGGCGTACAGGCCAGAGCGATACCTTTGCCCTTCAGGCGTCCATCCGATTCGAGTTGCTCAAGTCCAAGCACAATGTCACTGCAGCCGACATGTCCAAAGCGATCTCCGGTTGTCGCCATCATATTGGAATTAAAACGCAAGAGGAACTTCAAAACTTCGAGAACTCCTGGAGTTGCCTGATTGCACACGGCCCACTCCGGTTTGCCGCCAAATCTAGTTTTTGCCTCAGTAATCACTTTTCCGTAGCCCTCGATGAAAGCTTTCTGCTGCTTCTCGGAATCCATCTGACGCACAAGACGTTTTGTCGGACAGGCATTGCTAGGAATGGCGGGATTGCGTGTTCCACCGTATTCCCTGCGCATATGTCCAATCAATTCGTTATTGGTGAAAAAGCATGAACCGTAATAATTGATTCGTGGTTTCTCTGGCACACCAATGCCAACGACCACGGCACTGGCGCCATCTGAAAATCCCCAAAGAGAGTCGATACTATTGTCCGTTTTATCCATCCCATCAACCCATCGCTCACCCGAGATGATGGCAGCATAACCCCCTCCGTGAGACTCAAGCCAGTTGCGGGCAATCTCCATTCCAGACAGGGTGCCCAGGCATCCATTGGTAATGTCAAATGAGAAGCAGCCTGGAGATGTTCCGATCTCTTGTGCGGTCTGCTCTGCGGAGGACAGCTCGAGATAGTCGTGAGAAAAGGAGGTGCAGAGCACCAGTTTCAGCTTTTCCGGACCAATGCCGGCGGAAGCCAAAGCTTTTTTGAGGGAATCCGTCATCATGGAAACCGGATGATCTTTTTCTGCGGCGACACAAAGGTTTTTCCATCCAAAGGAAAGATAATTCGCTGGATCTCCGCCTGCCTTAATAATTAAATCACTTGCCGAATGAACTGGTGGTAAATACGTTCCCCAGCCATAGATTCCCAATGTTGATGGATTTTTCATCTGTAAACAACCTCATTTGTTTTTTTAGACGGCCTTTTTTCTGGGGGCACGTCCGTCAATTCTGACTATATTGAAATTGCGACCGCTAGGCACTGAAAATTCTTTTCTCACAAAAAGTCGGTTCAGCTCACAAATCGACAATAGAAAGATAAACGCCTGATCTTCGCCCGGGCTAATTTGGGTGGGCGTCTTGGCGGCGATCGACTTCACAAACTTCTTCACGAGCTCGTTGTTTAATTGTTCTACCTTGGCTAGCTCTCTATCGGACAGCAAAGCGTCCACGTAGTCGGGTCGGTTCTTGCTTAAGAACACCATCGAGTCTGGAGAGCGATATGGTTGCTTGGCGCGGTTTGAGATACTCGCCGGCAGTGAGGATGCAAAGGCGTCCTTCAAGATAGACTTCTCGCGAGTGCCATCCTTAAGCATAAAGTCTTCTGGCAGACTCGCGGCCCAGGTAACCACATTGACATCCAGAAAAGGGCAGCGAGTCTCAACGCCATGGGCGGAGCTCATTCGATCGCCTTGTGAGGAGAGCAAATAGCCGTGCAAAAGCGTATTGAACTCCAGCCATTGTGCTTTCTTAACGTCACTCAAATGCGACAGTGCCTTATCATTGTCACGCAGGTAGGCCATAACGGGAGCGGGCAGTGAAGCACTCACTTCGGAACCTGACAAAAGACGCAGCATCAATTTGGAGTTGTGCATTCGTATTTCGTGAGAAAATGCGTTTTTCACCTTTTCTTCAGCAAATCTCTCGAACAAACCGACCTGTAGGCGAGAATTGGTTCGGCTCAGGTGCTCCATCCACGGATAGAGCCCAGAAATGGCCTTTTCTTTCTCTTCGAGCGAAGAAAGGCCACTGAACGCTCGTCTGATCTTCGTTTCTTTAAAAATGTCATAGCCCAAGAAAGATTCATCTGAGCCCTCGCCTGAAAGAATCACCTTGATTCCCTTGCTCTTAACCATTTTGGCGAGGAGAAACATGGGAACAAAGGCATTTCTGAACACGGGCACTTCGGCGTGCCAAATGCTATCCGGAAAGGCCTGTGCGATATCGCCATTGGAAATGGTCAGACATTCGTGCTCAGTACCCAGATGCTTACTGACTTCTCTTTGATATGAGTCTTCATCATAGTGTTTTTCTTCGAACGCAATTGAGAAGCTGCGAACCTTTCGGTCGAGGTTCTTGCATGCCAATTGCGTTACAATTGATGAGTCCAGACCTCCGCTGAGATAGGTTCCCACTTCGACATCGCTGCGCAGTCGTATTTTGACAGCATCATCGAGAAGATGTTGGGTTTTTTCAACAGCCTCCGCATAGGAAGCCTTGTACGGAGGTTCGTTGAGATTGAGTTCAAAGTAAGGCCTTACTGTTAACTTTTTGCCTTCGGCTTTCATCCAATGGCCGGGGGGGAGTTGATGAACTCCCTTGAAGCCACTTTGGTCAGGTAGGACAGTCCACAGTGTGGCGATGGAGGCGAGGTGGTCATTGTCATATTGAAAATCCACACCGCCGTGGCCAAGAAAGCATTTCATTTCAGATGCAAATAACAGTGCACCCTTATTCGTGACTGTATAGTAAAGTGGGCGTTTGCCATATCTATCACGCGCGAGGAAAACAGTTTTATTGAGAGTGTCGTAAACGGCAAAAGCAAATGAGCCGTTAAATTTCTCTAAGGCTTTCTCGCCCCATTCTATATAGCCGACGAGAGCCACTTCGGTGTCTGACTGCGTGGAAAAGCGATGGCCACAGGCCTCAAGCTCTTTCTTCAGTTCCTTATAATTGTACACTTCGCCGTTATAGGCGATCCAATATCTCCCATCGCCAGTGGTCATTGGCTGTTGGCCATGGGCGACGTCGATGATGCTTAGACGTGCGGTTCCAAAAGCGATTTGGTCGTCATAATAGTATCCGGCCTCATCTGGGCCGCGATGATCTATCATCATCAGCATTTTTTCAACTTGTGGAGCTGCATCTGGTAAACCGTAGGACCCAGCAATTCCGCACATAAACTACTCCAATCCAGGCTCGTGTTTGACGGATCGATTGATAAAAAAACCATATTTTGTGAGCATGTTGCCGTAGCCAATTTCCCTCAAATGCATCACATTTTCCTTCACCAAGCGCTGGACGCATTTTTCCCACTTAACTGGGCTATACACTTGCGCGGCCAGCTGCCCGTGTAGGGAATTCACTTCGGTCGGCAAAAAATCACCATTTACGTTGTCCAGAACTTTATTCTCAGAGAGCGCAATCTTTTCGCTCTGCAATGCCTTGAGAAACGGTTCTTCAGTTGGCTTGAGGAGGGGCGAGTGCCAGCCTCCTGCGACGGGAATAACAACCAGCTTCTTGGGCACCAGGAGAGAGAGTTCTTTTTGAGCTTGTGCGATGGCCTCTGCGGTGCCGGCGATGGAATACTGGCCGGGGGCATTGAAGTTGCTGATCCAGATTTGCAAATCTCTGGCGCGAAGGGCTTTGCAAATGCCTTCGACCTTGTCTTCTGGCAGGCCGATGACTGCCAGCATTCCTGAGTTGGTGTCGGTTAAGCACTCATTCATCAGCAAAGCGCGTTTATGAACAATGCGGATGAGGCTCTCATATGAGATTGCTCCAGAGGCATAAATGGCAGTCCATTGGCCGACGCTGTAGCCAGCAAAAAAAGAAGGTTCAGAATTTGACTGTCTATATTGTTCTAAGTGCAGAGCACTTAAAAGCACAGTTAACAGTGAGCTTGTGCTATTTTCATTGAGTAGAGTCTCTTCGCCGCGCTCAATTTGTGAAATTAAATCGGAAGCGGCCTGTTCACAAATCGGCCCGTAATATTTCGTGAAGGCGGGGAGAGAGCGAGCTTTAGCCAGCATTTTCAGGCTCTGGCTTCCCTGACCTGGAAAAACGAGACCAACGCTAGCATTTTCCTCGCTAGGCGGCATCTTTGATTCCAATTTTATTAGCCTGCCAAACCATGTCAGCAAATTGTGGATTCTCGCTGACCTTCTTCAAGGCGGTTTCGCGACTCATTGTGCCCGCGCGAATCTGGTCTGAAACCTCAGCGGCATAGGGATGAAAGCCATTCTGTTTAAGGTGCAAGGCTATGCCTAAGTCATTCAAGCGACAATTGGACGAATGAGCACCCGTGTTCGCCGTCCTCTTCCATCCGTGCTGAGAAATTCGCTCAACGATCTGATCTTCCGTGACGGCCAATGTGAGCATTGGATTCAATAAAGTTATTGTGATTTTATCCTTCATGTATCGTTCCGGGATCGCGAAGTATTCATTCGTTCTTGGGCCAAATGCTTTGGAGAATTTTGCCAATTTGGATTGCGACAGCTTTTGTTGCATGTCTAGGTCAATCTGCATCACGGCGCCATCTTTAGGAACTTGGCCACCAATGTAACCGCCAGCAATGAGGGGAATCCGCTGTTGCAGCGATACTTTGATCATATAGATGTTGATTAAACTAATGCATGAATTGCATATACTGCTGGCTTTGGTCAAAGCCGATTTCGAGTGAATTTCATCGGATTTGAGTGCACTGGCTTTGTACATATTGTTCATAAAGGTCGGGGAGGGGGTGAATAACATGAAATCCACTCCGAGGGCTGTCGTCACGGCCTTGCAATTGGCGACGGCTTGTTCTGCCATGAAGCCATTGTCGACAGTTACCGCTAGACATTTCAGTTTGTATTCGTTCGTAAGAAGCGAGAGTGTGTAAGAAGAGTCCTTGCCACCGCTAAAAGCAACAACACAGTCATAACTTTCGGAAGCCGTCGCTTTTGCATTTTCAATGGCTTGCTCCATTTGGGCCGTTAGCTTGCCTCTAATCTTAGCCAAGTCTTGTGGCGGCGGGGTGCTTCGACAGAAATTGCAAAGGCCAGCATCATCAAATTTGATTCCCGGGAAAGAGTCAGGAAGGATGCACTTAGTGCAGAGCTTATGATCATGCAGCTTCATTCAACTTCTCCTTGATTGCATGGGTCATGGATACTAGCGAAACAAGCGACGAGGAAACCAATTCTTCACTTGAAAATTGGATGTTGAATTCACCTTCCATAAATTTGACCAGCTCCATGAATCCGTAGGAATCAATAAAGCCAAGTTCGAAGAGGTTACTGTTCTGAGTTACATTCGCATCAAATTGGACTAAGAGATTTTCTTCCAAGAACACTTTGATCTTTTGTTCGATATTTTTGTCCATATATATATCTCCAACAATTGCTGAGCACTTTTCTTTCTATCTAATCGGTCTGAAGACGAGTTTCTTAAATTTTTATTTTTGCTTCACAGGGAACTGGAGCAAAAACAAGAGCGACGTATTTTTTTGGGAATGCGTCGACTTAACTTGCGGCCCGAACCTCGGGTGCCTGTCCCAAAATGACATGGGCATTTGTTCCGCTGAAGCCAAAGGAACTGACTCCAGCGATTCGTTCTGTCCCATCCCAAGGCATCAGCCGCGTAGCAATTTTAGCCGGAATATTATCCAAAGGAACAATATTGGGGTTGATTTCGTTGAAGTGTAAATTGGGAGTGATTTGTTTTTCAGACATGCACAATGCCACCTTGATCAATCCGGCTAATCCCGCCGCCGCCTCGGCGTGTCCGATCATAGACTTAGCCGAGCCCAGGATGAGTGGAGAATCGGCGTCGCGAGTGCCTCCGAAGATTTTGCGAATCGCATCGACCTCAATGGGATCGCCAAGCGGCGTTCCGGTGCCATGTGTTTCGATGTAGCTGACTTGATTTGGTTGGACGTTGGCATCAAGCAGCGCTTTGCGAATCAACTGCTCCTGCGCTAAACCGTTGGGCGCGGTCAAACCGGAGGATTTTCCGTCTTGATTGACAGCGCTACCCAAAATGAGCGCGTGAATTTGCGAACCGTCCTCGAGTGCGACTGACAAGGGTTTTAAGACAATAGTAGCGACCCCTTCACTCCTCACATAACCGTTAGCATCTTTGTCGAAAGTTTTGCATTTGCCGTCTGGTGACAGCGCATTCATGCGGCTCAGTTGCGCTGTGGTTTCTGGTGAGATCATTAAATTAACACCGGAGACGAGAGCCATATTCGACTCTCCGGAGCGCAGGCTCTGGCAAGCGAGATGCACGGCCACCAGAGAGGACGAGCAAGCCGTATCTATGGTGAGTGCGGGTCCCTTTAGTCCGAGAAAGTAAGCGAGGCGTCCCGAAGCGATGCTCAGATAGTTGCCTGTTAAGATATGTCCTTCCAGACCAGCGACGTCATTCGAGCGGAGCAAGAGATCCATATATTCTTGAGTGGTCATGCCTACGAAGATACCCGTCTGTGAATCTATTAAACTGTCGGCCGCAATGCCGGCATTTTCAATGGCCTCCCAGCAGGTTTCCATCAACAGACGTTGCTGCGGATCCATAGCAGTGGCTTCTGTGCCGCTAATGCCAAAAAAACCCGCGTCGAATTTGCCGATATCAGACAACCATCCGCCACGTCGCGCGTACATTGTGCCCGGAACGGACGAATCTTTGTTATAGTAACTGTCGATATTCCACCGTTCCCGAGGCACTTCTTGCAGGACATCTTCGCCGCGAGCAAGCACATTCCAATAGTCTTTTGCGGACTGGACGCCGCCAGGAAATTTGCAGGCAATGCCCACGATGGCGATGGGTTCGTTTGCCGCTACTGAACTCTTGGCGGCTGCCGTTGTTTCTACTGGAACTGGCTTGAACAGGCTGCAGATATGCTGTGTTATATCGTAAACTGTTGGGTAGTTAAACAGTGCAGTTGGCGACAGCTCAGTGTCATACTCGGGACCCAAGGCCATGCGTATCTTGTTCATCAGTTTCATAGAACCCAGTGATTTTAGGCCTAGGTCCTTGAATGTCTTTTTGCGATCAATACTATTTGAAGAAACTTTTGCATTTGGGTCATCATTAATTATCTGCGCGAGGTGCTTGCAGATGAATTCAGAAATGTGATCCACCTTGCTCGCGGAATCAGGACATGACTGGACTTGGGCTGCTAATTCACCTTCCGAGATATCTAAATCGGTCATTTTCTCTCCTAAGTTTCACCACGCATTTAGATCGGAACAATTGATCTAAAAATTGATACTCATTTGCTGTAAATCGTCCAAAGGTCCAGTGATATGGCCTTCCATCTAGTTGGTGGGTAGTCCAACTGCACCTAAAGTCAATCATGTGGAAGAAATTTTTAATTTGTAGTTGTACAAAATTAAACATGTTGCATGATATTGTTGATATGATTGATTTCATGAAGCAATTAGATCAATCCCCTTTGAACCTCTTTTCAAGCGTCGGCTTTGGGTTGGAATGATTCAAGAACAAATGAATAAAAATTCGTCTCAATATACAGAAACATCTACGCCTCAAGAGCGACCAGCGCACTTACTGTGTCTGTCTGCAAAGCAAGAAGAGGCGCTGCGAGAGTTGGCGGCGAAATACGCGAACTGCATTGAGGCTGAGACCGAAAAAAGTTTAGGAGACATTTGTTTTACAGCGATGACCGGACGTAATCATTTTGACGAGAGATTAGCGATACCCGGTAAAAGCAGAGAAGAGATCGCAAAAAAGCTGAGATGCTATGCCGAAAGCGGCGATCTCCGCGCGGGCGTTTCCAGAGGAACGGTTCACTCAGGAGAAAGTTCAAAGGTCGCTTTTTTATTTACTGGTCAGGGCTCGCAGTACGCCGGCATGGGCAAAGAGCTCTACATCTCCCAAAAAGTGTTTAGAGATGCAATCGACAGGTGCGAAAAAATATTGTTTGAGCTCGGTCAGTTTTCATTAAAAGACGCTTTGTTTGATGGTAAACAGATAGATGAAACTCAGCGCACTCAGCCGGCGCTGTTTGCAATTGAATATGCGCTGGCTGAATTGTGGAAGTCCTTCGGAGTGCAACCCTATGTGGTGATGGGGCACAGTGTGGGCGAATACGTCGCGGCATGCGTGGCCGGTGTATTTAGCTTGGAAGATGGATTGAAGCTGATCTCGGCGCGTAGCCGATTGATGCAGGCGTTGCCGGGCGAAGGCGCCATGGGCGCGATTGCAGCGTCAGAAGAGCGCGTGAAAGAGGCGATCAAGAATCATTTGCAAAAAGTTTCGATTGCGGCCGTTAACGGTCCCGAAAGCGTTGTGATTGCGGGAGCGGCACCGATTGTTAAAGAGATCTTAGCCGATTTTGAAAAGCTTAAAGTCAAAGTGAAGCAATTGAATGTATCCCACGGCTTCCATTCGCCACAAATGGACCCAATGTTAGAGGAGTTCGAGAAAATCGCAGGCGGAATTGATTATCATAGACCGGTTATCCGTTTGATTTCAAACGTTAGCGGGAAGCGCGTTGAGAGCGACGAGGTCGGTCAAGCATCATACTGGCGTCGACACGTGAGAGAAGCGGTCAAGTTTTACGACGGTATGAAGTCTCTAAGCCAGGAAGGTGTAGAGAAATTCCTCGAGGTGGGTCCCGGAACAACTATGTTGGGAATGGGGCGACTTTGTTTGCCTGAGGCGGAGTCAGAGAAGTGTGTTTGGTTAACCAGTATCAAGAAAGATGCGAACGAGTTTGAAAAATTGGCCGAGAGTTTGGGAGGCCTATACAGTCATGGTGTTAAGATTGATTGGCAGGGCTGGGAAGCTGGCTGTCCGAAGCGGATATTGGTGCAGTTACCGACCTATGCATTTCAAAGAAAAGAATATTGGGCAGAAGGCGCAAGTCACGGCCAACAGGTAGCGGGGAGTTCTCCTGTTGCGAAGGCCGCGCCCTCGGTGATACCTACTAGCCAACCTAAAGCTGTGAAATCAAATGCAACTCTAAGTCCATTTTTGCGTAAAATTGAAGCGGCAGGTGAAGCTGATCGTCCCCAAGTCATTCAGAGCTTCCTTCAGGACGAGGTGGCAAAGGTTTTAGGATCAGAGGCCGCATTGATAAGTCCGGCCAAGGCATTGTTGTCACTTGGATTGGACTCTTTGCTGCAAATCACTTTTCGCACCAATTTAAAAAAGATTTTGGGCGAGGAGTTAGGCGAGCTTATTCCGACGACTTTGATTCTGAACTGCCCGACAGTTGAGGCGTTGACCAAGTTTTTATTAAAGAACGTGTTAACGCCGCAGAAGCTATCCGGCTTGAGCGCTCGCGAGGTTGAGTCGCCCTCTGAGCCGGTTGTTCAGGGGAGTGCGCCTGCTGTGATGAATGCTCCCAACTTCGTTGAAGAAGCCAGAGAGCAGAATTCCATAAATGAAAAGCTTGTCACGGCTCTGTTTGATTTACCCATGAATCAAAGCCTGGATGGAGAGTTCGTAAAACTTGTCCACCCACTATTCCAAAATCATCCGGTGCTAATGAAGGAGTGGGGAGCTGGTCCAGGCGCATTCCGTGATTTTATGAATTTCTATAAAACTTTTGTTCCCGAATTGATGTTCGAAATCGAACATCTCCAAAGTGTGGGTGACACTGTCTACGTTCGGTGGAATGCCGCTGGGGTTCATGAAGGAACTTTCTTAGATATCCATCCCACCGGGGGCAAAGTGACCCTTGCTGGCTTAATCCAGGTCCGTGTTCTGGAGGGGAAAGTTGTCGAGATCTGGGGTGATTGGGCTATCGAAAGTTTCACCCGTCAAATTGGCATCTCCGTTGATGAAATCAAGGAAAAGTGGCGGCGACGCAAGAGTTTTACGGCCTCGCGATCGTGGAATCCGCAGGGCAAAGAAACTTTTTTTATCATTCCTTCCGTCAATTTACCGGGATATATAAACTTTCGCGAATCCGCCATGAATTTGAGAGCGGCAGACCACAGAGTTATTACGATGGAACTTTTGGGAACCCGGCGCGCATTTGAAGCGCTTCCTGCCCAACCAGACTACGGAGCTGCAAAAGAAATCGAGGCAATAATTGCCGTGCTTGAGGATATAGGCGTGCGCGAGCCGGTTCATTTTTTAGGCTGGTCAGCCCACTCCGTGGTGGCGCTTGAGTTGGCACTGTCCCACTCAGATCTGGTGAAAAGCGTCGTGTTGATTGAGCCATTTTCAGCCTCCTTTATGAAAAACAAACCGCTTTCTCCCGAAGAACAGGCCGTGTACAAGATTTCAGGCGATCTAGGACTCACGCCAATGAATATGGAGGATGTTAGGACTGAGATGATCGAGTCCAAAGTGTTTCCTGCCAGTTTCGACTTTTATGCGATTCCACACTTTTCAAGCCTTGAGGCCTTTATCAGGATATATGAATATCGCGGAAAGATGATGAGAGATTATGATATCGATTTTAAAAAAGTCGATGCTTGCAAACGGCCGATCCTTTTCGTTTTGGGCATTGAAGGCATACCTTTAGTTAAAAAAGGCGTGAATGCTGTGCGAGAGCGCTTAAGCAATTCTGAGTGTGTCATTTTGCCCGGTGATCATGGTCCACATCGTGGACTCAATCAACCGGAGTTTATCAAGCAGATCACTCAGTTTATTTCTAATTTAAAGACTGATGCGGACAATAAGCAGAGCGAGCCCACCAAGTTATCAAACTTTAATCGACACAATCGCCGAAGAACCGGCAACACCGGTAAATAAATAGATTTGAAAAAACGGGAGCTGTGCCACGGCTCCACATGGACTCAGTTGGGTGACCAACTGCAATTGACATATCTGGCCTGGTCAGTACTTTGTTAGTTCATAGTTCTCAGGGTCGAATTTTCGCGTCATCAAGCGAAAACGCAAACTGGTGAACGGCCAGAGCATAAAGACCATACCATTTCCAGTTTGAAAATAGCTCTTGCAGCCACTCACGTAAACGGTTCTTTTCATTTTGTTTTGGATAAAGGCATTGTATTCTCGCGTTCGTTCGTGTTTCACTTCGATGGACGCAACTGATTTCTTTTTCATATAATTCAGGGCGCTCATAATATAATGGAATTGCGCCTCCATCTGCACCGTGAGCGAGTTATGATTAATTCCCGAATTAGGCCCCAGTATAAAAAATAGATTGGGAAAGCCGGGGACGGCCGTGCCGAAATAAGCAGAAGGTCCGTCCCGCATGAAGGTCTGAGCAAGATCAATACCACCCTTACCTTTATAAACAACTCTAGGATTTGTTTGCATAGTCTTGGCTTCTTCGCGAACCATGGTTGCAAACCCAGTGGCATAGACGATGGCATCGAGCTCGCCGATCGTGTGCTGGTCGGTGACAATGCTGGAAGCTTCGAGTCTCATGATTTTATTCGTAATGACTTTCACATTAGGTCGGTTTATCGCCGGATAGTATTCATTTGACTGTAAAGTCCTCTTACAGCCGAAAAGGTCGTCGGGAGTTAGCTTCTTTCGCGTTTCAGGATCTTTTACGACATTCAGCATACGGCGCGCGTTTCCACCATAAAAACGGTTGAAGCGAATATCATAGCCGAAGGCTCTGGACTCCCACTTGGCAAAGAGCCATTTCCTCAAAAACCAGTGATAAAGAGGTACGTTTTGCAGCAGGAATTTTTCAAAACTGTTGAAGGGCCGATCATTCACCTTCGCGATCACCCAAGGCGATGTGCGCTGAAACAAATAGAGATTTTTAACGATTTTCGCTAACTCCGGAACAACTTGAATGCCGCTGGCGCCAGTGCCAATGACCGCGACATTTTTGTTTTTGAAATCAAAAGTGTTATCCCAACGGGCAGTGTGAAAGGCTTTGCCTTGAAATTTATCTTGTCCATCGATAACCGGCAATGCGGGGTTATTGAGTCCGCCGGCGGCTGAGATCAAAACGCGCGCGGTGACTTTGCCATTTGACGTAAGAACGGTCCAAAACTTTCCATTCTCATCATAACTAACTTCGCTGACGTTCGTTTTGAAGCGAATATGCGGTCCAAGCTTAAAATCCTCGGTACAGTCACGCAAGTACTGAGTGATTTCGGAGGCCGGAGCATACATGTGTGTCCAGCTACGACCCGGTCTGAAGGAAAAAGAGTAGAGCACCGAGTGAACATCACACGCGCAGCCCGGATAGGTATTGTCTTTCCAAACTCCCGAAACGTCATCGCTCCTTTCGAATATAACAAATGAGTTTATGCCACTGGCTTTGAGTCTCATTGCCATGCCGAGTCCGGCGAATCCTGTACCAATAATGGCCACTTCAAATTCTGGTGTCATATCTAGCCAACCGTTGTGAGTGAGGTGTGAATTACCGATTTAACTTATAATTCGATATAGGATAGCGGGGTGGTCCTTGAAATGCAAGGAGACGCAGGTCCAGGCCAAGAGCGGGGCGACTGATGAGGCTGCTGTATGAGTAATACCGCGACGACGAAGCAACAACGAAAAACTTTCCTGACAAAGCACTAGACCTTCGCGTCGCGCCTCGATCTTTGGCCGATTGGATTTTTTCGCCTCGGAGCTTTTTTTGAGATGAGTTCTAGTCTAGAGTTAGGAAGAAGGCCAGTTTGCCGCTTCGATCTCTCAGATTTTCAGAAGAGATAGTAACTTGGGAGTATGTCAGAAATGGATTCTGAGAAAAAGCCACATGAAACGAATATTCTT
The DNA here is from genome assembly GCA_964388665.1 of uncultured Pseudobdellovibrionaceae bacterium. Lineage (GTDB taxonomy): Bacteria > Bdellovibrionota > Bdellovibrionia > Bdellovibrionales > Bdellovibrionaceae > CALCCV01. The sequence continues at coordinate 65,985 of CAYMBJ010000011.1, forward strand.
CTTTTGGATGAGGATTACAGCAATCTTTCTGTCTTAGCCGAGCCCTTGCGTTGGGAAGGCTATTCGCTGAAGACATTTACCACACTGGATTCAGCGATTGAGGATCTCGATCATTGGTCTCCTCACCTGATCATCTCTGGCTACAAGATGCAAAACCACTCGGGAGCTGAGATCATTGCCAAGCTTCATGAAAAAGTCCCTTTTGTGGGTTGCCTCATCGTCTCTTCTGACTCTACTACTGAGGCCTTGATCAAAGGCTTGGATTCGGGGGCGGATGATTACATTGTCAAACCCTTTGTTCCCCTAGAGTTTCTGGCCCGTGTGCGCACCCATTTGCGTATGCGCGATCTGCGAGAGCAACTTTTGGTCGCCAACACTCGGCTGAAGGAGTTGGCGGACACAGATGACCTGACAGGCTTGTTCAACATGCGTTCTCTCTATCAGCGTTTGGATTTTGAGATGGAGCGGGCCAAGCGCTTCAATCGTAAAATTTGCGTGATTATGATGGATCTCGATGACTTTAAGTCAGTGAACGACGGCCATGATCATCTCTTTGGGAGCTTTCTCCTTGCGGAGATTGGTAAAATTATTAAAAAATCAACACGCAATATTGATATCCCGGCTCGCTATGGTGGTGACGAGTTCTTGATTGTGTTGTCTGAGGTTGAGCCAGCTGGGGCCCATCTGTTTTGCGAGAGGCTGCGAGAGAGGATTCGCAAGACCACTTTTGTGAGTGGTAAAGACTCAATTCAGCTCACTGTTTCAATTGGTTATGCGGTCATGGTTCCCGGAGAATCCATAAGCTCCAAAGAGCTGGTTCGCCGTGCCGATCATGCCCTCTATGCAGCCAAGCGAAGTGGAAAAAATAGAACCATCTCCTGGTAGTTTCCCGGACTAGGGCGTGTTTGCAATTTTACTCATTAAGGCAAATTGCAAACACGCCCTAGAAAGAGAAGATTATGAGCATTTATTCATGCACAATGTAAGAGAGAAGCTATGCAAAAGAGTAAAAAAACAAAAACCAAAGCCAAATCCAAAGCCTTGGAGTCGAAGAAAAGAAGAAGTAGTTGCCAAGCGCGCAGGAGTCAGTGTTGGAACCTTATACCAGTATTTTGATAGTAAATCTGAAATCACTGAAGCAGTGGCAGATCAATACTATGGTAACCTTAAAAGTTTGCTTGTAAATGCCCACAGAGCCACCTTCGCCAGCCCTACCATCTAAAATGTAAGTTGAATCGGCAAGGCGTGTAATTTTTATTTCCAAAAGGACCTTTTTTTTAGATGGCTTCTGGGTATCTAGATTTTTTAATTTTCAGGAGATATTTCTTTTTTAGTTGAAACTCGGCAAGAGAAAGCCGGTTGATAAATT
>CAYMBJ010000012.1:0-66562 GCA_964388665.1 uncultured Pseudobdellovibrionaceae bacterium
GTATCTGCCTTCCAAGCAGAGGGTTGCGGGTTCGAGACCCGTCTCCCGCTCCAATCCCTAAAAAGGAGAGTTTCCACTGGTAGCGTCGATTTCACCAGGCCCACGTAGCTCAGTGGTAGAGCACACCCTTGGTAAGGGTGAGGTCGCGGGTTCGGCTCCCGCTGTGGGCTCCAAACTTTGCCGAATGTGTGTTGAATGGTGGCGCATAGACTGCTGGAATGATAGGAAGGCGCGAGAAGCGTTGACAAGAAACCAAAGTTGATTCAGTTTTTTTATTTAATTCTGAATTAGGGATTGAATTGATTCGTAAAAAGAACAAAGGTATTGAAATCGGGACTTTTGATAACGGAACCGCAGAAAGTCTAAACTGAGCAGAAAAGAAAACGAAAACGGATTTTTGAATTAACAAATAATTAATGAATTGAACGAAAACAATTAGTACTAAGTAAGTCATAGAAATTTAATCTCTTCAGGAGGAGATCATGTCTAAAGAGAAATTTAATCGCTCGAAGCCTCACGTAAACATCGGAACCATTGGTCACGTCGATCATGGAAAGACGACATTGACGGCGGCCATCACCACAACTCTTGCTACTCAAGGTAAGGCAACAGCCATGTCGTATGACCAAATCGACAAATCGCCTGAAGAGAAAGAGCGAGGTATCACCATTTCAACAACACATGTGGAGTACGAGACTGAGAATCGTCACTATGCACATGTGGATTGCCCAGGACATGCCGATTATGTGAAAAACATGATCACGGGTGCCGCTCAGATGGATGGTGCGATCCTAGTTGTTTCTGCTGCTGACGGACCTATGCCACAGACACGTGAGCATATTCTTTTGGCTCGCCAAGTGGGTGTTCCCGCATTGGTTGTGTTCATGAATAAAGTGGACATGGTTGATGACAAGGAATTGCTTGAGCTTGTGGAGTTAGAAGTTCGTGAGCTTCTTTCAAAATATGAGTTTCCAGGCGATAAGATTCCAATAGTAAAAGGTTCGGCTTTGAAGGCTCTTGAAGGTGACACTTCTGAGTTGGGTCGTCCGGCCATCTTGGAATTGATGAAAGAAGTGGATGCTTACATCCCAACTCCAGCTCGCGCTGTTGATAAGCCTTTCTTGATGCCAGTAGAGGACGTATTCTCTATCTCTGGGCGGGGAACCGTTGTAACTGGCCGTGTGGAGCGCGGAATCATCAAGGTCAACGAAGAGGTTGAAATTGTTGGCTTGCGCCCGACTGTAAAAACTACAGTTACTGGAATTGAAATGTTCCGCAAGCTTCTTGATGAAGGTCAAGCTGGTGACAACTGCGGTTGCTTGCTGCGTGGCACGAAGAAGGAAGATGTTGAACGGGGTCAAGTCTTGGCGAAGCCAGGCACAATTAAGCCACATAAAAAATTCAAAGCTGAAGCCTACATTCTCACTAAAGAAGAGGGTGGACGACACACTCCATTTTTTAATGGCTATCGCCCGCAGTTCTATTTCAGAACCACAGATGTTACTGGTGTTTGTACCCTGAATACAGGGACAGAGATGGTAATGCCTGGAGATCGCGTTGAGATTAGCGTTGAGTTGATTGCCCCAATTGCGATGGAGAAAGAATTGCGCTTCGCCATCCGTGAAGGTGGTCGTACTGTAGGTGCGGGCGTGGTTGTTGAAATCATCGAAGGTTAATTTACTGTAATTGTTTTTTTGGGGGCCTTGGTCATTCATGGCCCCTTTTCTATTGCTGGCTATCCGCTAAAGAACGCATGGCGGCAAAAGTCTGAGCCATTGCCTGAATTGAAGATTTAGGTCCTTACACACAGGGTAGTAGCTCTAACGGTAGAGCGAACGACTCCAAATCGTTAGGTTGTGGGTTCGAATCCCTCCTGCCCTGCCACTCTTTTAGCTCCGTCCTGATATCTACTCGCCCCGATGCTTTCTTCCTAAAAAGTTACTGTCGAATTAAGGCAAGTCGCTAAATTTCAAATGGGTCCTGATATTTGTTGACGAATAGATTTTTTTTTTAGAGAGTGCGATGTTCAAATTTGGCACTGAAAATACTACCAAAATTGCCGTTATATACGTCTAGGAAAGGGCAGCATGGATAAAACCAACTCAAAGATACTGACCGTGAGTTTTGCATTGGCAGCCGCGTTGGTTGGGATGACTCTTAGTTTACTATTGAGGGCTTTGGCAGGAGCGTTTGGCGTGATTGCAGGCCTAATGGGTCATGACCTCGTCAAGCACGGGGTTCCCGTTGCAGTGGCTTTGATTTTGTTTGGGGTGTTTCAGTTTCACCCTAAACTATTGGGATGGGCCAATGAAGTCGTGGTTGAAATTCGCAAAGTTGTTTGGCCTACACAAAAGCAAACAAGTCTTGCGACAATTCAGGTGATCATTATGGTTCTCATTTCTTGCGCCATCGTCGCAATTTTTGACCTGCTTTCGGGCTCTATTCTCAAATACATTATGAACTTATGAGCGAGGGGATAGAGATGGAAGCAGCAATGGAAAAAAAATGGTACATCATCAATACTCAAACTGGTTGTGAGGCGACAGCTAAGGCTTCTATCGAAGACCGCATCAAGCGTGAAAAGCTGGAATCTCATTTTGGCGAGATCTTGATTCCCTCAGAAAATGTTGTGGAATTGATTAAGGGTCAAAAGCAAACCCGATCACGAAAGTTTTTTCCTGGTTACATTTTTGTTCAGATGGTCATGAGTGATCAAACCTGGCATTTGGTTAAAAATGCTTCGAAGGTTTCTGGTTTTGTTGGCGGCCGAATGCGGCCACCGGAAGTGCCAGAACATGAGGTTTTGCGAGTCACTGAGCAGATGGCGGGAACCGCTGAAAAACCGAAAGCCAAAATAAAGTTTGATATTGGCGATAACATTACTGTAGTGGATGGTCCATTCAGCAATTTTAATGGAACTGTTGAGGAGATCAATGAGGATAAGGGTAAGGTCAAAGTGCTTGTGAGCATTTTTGGTAGGCCCACTCCAGTGGAACTGGATTTTGTTCAAGTAGAGAGAGCTTAAGATCTTCTTTAAGGGCTCTTTCTTAAATGATGTAAACTGCGGTTAGGATTGACTGCTACGCCACAAAGTCACCGACGACAAATTTTTATAGTTAAGTTTTGATACTAAACCCTAATGTGCAGGAGTGGGAAAATGGCAAAAAAAGTAACTGGCATGATCAAGTTGCAGATTCCGGCAGGGAAGGCAAATCCAGCGCCTCCCGTTGGACCGGCGCTCGGACAGCATGGGGTAAACATAATGGAATTTTGTAAACAGTTCAATGCGCGCACGCAGGCCCTCGGGGACTCTATTGTGCCGATCATCATTACTGTTTATCAAGATCGTTCGTTTACCTTCATCACCAAGACGCCCCCGGTATCTTCTCTCGTTATGAAAGCGGCAAAGCTTTCATCGGGATCGAAGCAACCGCAAAAGGATAAGGTTGGAAAGGTCAAAATTGCAGACGTCAGAAAGATTGCGGAAACTAAAATTCCGGATTTGAACTGTCTAAAGGTAGAGTCTGCAATGTCTCAAGTAATTGGTACCGCGCGCAGTATGGGCGTGGAAGTCGTCGACTAGGTTTGGTGGTGTATAATGGCGGGTAAAAAGTTTAAAAAAGCAGCGGAGTCTGTGGACTTTGCAAAAAAGTATTCTCTTAATGATGCCTTCAAAACAGTGGTAACTGTGGCTCCGGCCAAGTTTGATGAAACCATTGATGTGGCTATTAAGTTGGGTGTGGATCCAAAACAATCTGACCAGCAGGTGCGTGGAGCTGTGGCTCTTCCTCATGGCTTGGGTAAAGTGGTTCGCGTTGTCGTATTTGCTAAGGGTCCTAAAGAGGCAGAAGCAAAAGGTGCAGGTGCGGACTTTGTTGGTGCGGATGATCTGGTTCAGAAAATTCAGGGTGGCTGGTTGGACTTCGACAAAGCCATTGCCACACCAGATATGATGGCGACGGTGTCCAAAGTGGCCAAGATTCTTGGTCCAAGAGGCTTGATGCCCAATCCCAAGGTGGGAACTGTGACCATGAATGTGGGAGATGCTGTCACTTCTGAAAAGAAGGGAAAGCTAGACTTCCGCGTGGATAAAGCAGGTATTGTGCACGCCGGTATTGGAAAAAAATCCATGGGCGACACAAAACTTCGCGAAAACTTTCAGGCGCTCATGGGTGCGGTCTTGAAGGCCAAGCCCTCAGCTGCAAAGGGCATCTACTTGCGGGGAATTTCTGTCTCCTCAACAATGGGTCCCGGAATACGTGTGGACACCAATGATGCAGCTGGTGTACCAGAACAGTAATTTGAAGTTTCAATTGTTTTATAAGTTGAGATGCGATCGAAGAACGTAGGAGCCTGACGGGCTTAAATTTTTCCTACCGAGATGGCATGGGGATACCTCCAGACGCCTGATACTCATTCATAGTGCAGCCTAAGCTGCGTTATCCAAATGGGATCGCAAATATTCTATGAAAGGAGGTCCTAATATGTTGGTCACTAGGCAAGATAAAGAAGCATCAGTGAATTCTTTGTCAGACAAGTTTGCCAAGTCCAAAGCGGCCTTTATTGTGGATTTTAAGGGATTGAAAGTGGAGCAGGTCACAGATCTGCGAAAAAAACTTCATCCCCTTGAATCTGAAATGAAGGTAGTGCGCAATACTTTGGCAAAACGAGCTTTGAAGACCCACCCAGAATTGGATACGGCTCTGAGCTCATCATTTACCGGAACAAACGCCATTGTTTTTTCCTACGGTGATGTGCCTGCTGCGGCCAAGTTGCTGAGTGATTTTTCCAAAGACATTGAAGTTTTCCAGCTAAAAACTGGCGTGATGGATGGGCAACAGCTAGATGAGAATCGAATTCGATTTCTTGCTACTTTGCCAGGCAAAGATCAGTTGCGAGCCATGTTCCTGGGCGTGTTAAACGCACCAGCGTCTAAGCTTGTACGCACAATGAACGAAGTTCCATCAGCACTTGCAAGAGTGTTGGCGGCGAAAAAAGATTAATAATTTACTAATAACAAAAATTTTTGGAGGAAAAAATGGCTTTAACAAATGATCAATTGGTAGACGAATTGTCAGGAAAAACAGTACTTGAAATTGCTGAGCTCGTAAAGATGCTCGAAGAAAAGTGGGGCGTTTCTGCAGCAGCTCCTGTTGCGATCGCAGCTGGCGGCGGCGGCGGAGCAGCTGCAGTTGAAGAGAAGACTCAGTTTGACGTGATTTTGGTTGATGCTGGCGCCAACAAGATCAATGTGATCAAAGAAGTTCGCGCAATCACTGGCTTGGGCCTCGCTGAAGCTAAAGCTCTCGTAGAAGCTGGTGGCAAGCCAGTTAAAGAGGGTGCAAGCAAGGAAGATGCTGCAAAGTTGAAAGATCAGCTTGAAAAAGCTGGTGCAAAAGTTCAAGTTAAGTAATGTCCTGTGTCGGGTCTACTTATTGCAGATGCAAAAAGTAGACCTATGTTTGCTTTTTAGTTAAAAACAAAGTCTAATTGGCGATTGTTTATGGAATGTTGGCGTGGCCATGCATTTCTTTTTATTTTTGAGAAATTGAGTTAATCCAGATTCGAAGTTTATTAAGCCAAAATTAAATAGCTTGGCAAAATAACTTGGAATCATGGAAGTAAAATTTAGAGTTAGAAAATAGGGGACCAGATGGAGAGAACTCCTTACACGGCTTCAAATATTCGGATTCGCAAGTCTTTTGGCAACAATAAAAATGCAATTGATATTCCTAATCTTATTGAGTTGCAAAAGAGCTCGTATGAGGCATTCTTGCAAAGAGATGTGGATCCAGATCGCCGCTCAATAACGGGCCTACAGGGAGTTTTTAAATCTGTATTTCCAATTAGTGATTTCCATAACATTGCAAGCCTTGAGTTTGTTAGCTACACCTTGGAGCCGCCAAAATACGATGTGGAAGAGTGTCGCCAGCGCGGAATGACTTTTGCGGCGCCAATTCGGGTGATGCTGCGTTTGATTGTTTTGGATGTTGATGAAGTGACAGAAGCTCGAAGCATTCGTGACGTGAGAGAGCAAGATGTCTATTTGGGTGAAATCCCTCTGATGACTCAAAATGGCTCCTTCATCATCAATGGTACCGAACGGGTGGTGGTTTCTCAGTTGCATAGATCTCCGGGTGTGTTTTTTGACCATGACGGTGGTAAAGGCAGTGTTTCGGGGAAGTTTATTTATTCTGCTCGCGTGATTCCTTACCGAGGCTCTTGGTTGGATTTTGAATTTGACCAAAAGGATCTGATTCATGTGCGAATTGATCGTCGCCGCAAATTTCCAGTGACAATTTTATTGAAGGCCTTGGGCTATAATACCGAAGAGCTTTTGGAATACTATTACGACCTAGATGAGATTCAGGTGCGCAAAGGGCGGCTGTTTAGAAAATTAGACATTGATCGTCTCTCTGGTCAAAGAGCCATCGCTGATATCAATGATCCTAAAACTGGTGAAACGATTGTAAAGTCTGGTCGCCGGATTACGCGCGCTATTGTTAAGAAAATTAAAGAAATTAATCTGACTGAGCTTGAGGTTCAGCCAGAAGATCTTGATGGGAAGGTGTTGGCAAAGCCTCTCATCGATGAAAACACCGGGGAGATTTTGGCTGATGCCAATGGTGAGCTATCTGCGGCTTTGATTAAGAGGGCTATGGATGCTGGCGTTGAGCAGTTCTTTCTCATCTTTTTTGATGGTCTGACCGTTGGGCCATTCTTGAGAAATACCATTCTTGTGGACAAGGTTGCGAACAAGGAAGAGGCGTTGCTTGAAATTTACAAGCGAATGCGTCCTGGTGAGCCACCAACATTGGATTCAGCCACAAATTACTTTGATCGATTGTTTTTTAATGCTGAGACCTACGATCTTTCTGAGGTCGGCCGCATTAAGATCAATCACCGCTTCGGCATTTCAATGGAAGATTGCCCTCCTTCGTTTCGCGTACTCACACAAAATGACATTCTCTCCACAGTAAAAACATTGATTGACCTTAAGAATGGCCGTGGCGAGGTGGATGACATCGATCATCTAGGAAATCGCCGAGTACGCTCTGTGGGTGAGCTTCTTGAAAATCAATACCGCCAAGGCCTGATTCGTATGGCCAAAGGGATTCGCGAGAAGATGTCATCGTTGGATCTTGAAATTGCAATGCCACACGATTTGATCAATGCAAAACCAGTCAACGGCGTAGTTAAAGAGTTTTTTGGTAGCTCGCAATTGTCACAGTTCATGGATCAGACCAACCCTCTCTCTGAGATCACGCACAAGCGAAGGCTGTCGGCGCTTGGGCCGGGTGGATTGACCAGAGATCGCGCTGGATTTGAAGTTCGTGACGTTCATCCGACGCATTATGGTCGAATTTGTCCAATCGAAACTCCAGAGGGACCAAACATTGGCTTGATTGCATCTTTGGCTACCTATGCGCGTATCAATCATTATGGATTTATTGAAACGCCTTACCGCAAAGTGGATGAAGCGAAAATTTCTACAGATATTTCTTATATGTCAGCTCTAGAAGAGCAAGGGCATTACATTGCTCAGGCAACACGCGATATTGGTAAGACCAATGTTCTCAATATTGAATCTGTAACTTGTCGGGTAAATGGTGAGTACGAGATCGTCGACAAAGCCAAAGTAAGCTTGATGGATGTGTCACCTTCGCAGCTCGTGTCGATTGCAGCCAGTTTGATTCCATTCTTGGAGCATGATGATGCCAATCGCGCCTTGATGGGTTCGAATATGCAACGACAGGCAGTGCCCCTATTAAGATCAAGGGCACCTCTTGTGGGCACAGGGGTCGAAAGACTTGTGGCTCGTGACTCGGGTACGAGTGTTGTTTCTCTAAATGATGGTATCGTTCAAGAAGTGGATGCGTCTCGAATTGTGGTTCGACGCTTTGCAAAAGGCGGAGAGCTGGGAGCGAATGTAGATATCTACAACTTAACCAAATATCAAAGAACCAATCAGAACACTTGCTTCAATCAAAAGCCCATCGTCAAAAAAGGCGACAAGGTGGCTAAATTTGATATTATTGCGGATGGTCCGTCTACAGAGTTTGGTGAGTTGGCCCTGGGGCAAAACATCCTGGTCGCCTTCACGCCTTGGATGGGTTACAACTTTGAGGATTCCATCTTGATCTCGGAGAAACTGCTTCAAGAGGACACCTATACTAGTATCCATATTGAAGAGTTTGAGTGCATTGCTCGCGATACCAAGCTTGGTAAAGAAGAGATCACTCGTGATATTGCCAATCTGAATGAAGAAGCTCTGAAGGATCTCGATTCTTCAGGAATCATCCGAATCGGTGCAGAGGTTCGTCCTGGCTTCATCTTAGTTGGTAAAGTCACTCCAAAAGGTGAAACTCCTTTATCTCCAGAGGAAAAGCTCTTGCGGGCAATCTTTGGTGAGAAGGCGGCTGATGTTCGCGACACTTCTCTCAAGGTGCCTTCCGGCGTATACGGCACTGTAATTGATGCTCAGGTTTACTCACGTGAGGGTGCTGATCGTGATGAGCGATTGGCTCTGATCATTGATGAAAAAAAGAAGAAGCTCGAGAAAGATCTATCTGTTGAGCAAAATGTTATTAAGAACAATGCCATCAGTAAGCTTCGCGATATTTTGGTCGGCAAAATCACAACTGGTATTCTACTCAATGAAGACGGAAGCCAAAAGCTTCTCAGTAAGGGGCAAACAATTTCGGCTGCGGATATCGAAACCATTCCGTTCGAGCTCCTTAGCTATGTGCCTCTTGAGTCAGACCTCGAGTTTCAAGTCACACGCATTGTAGAAGGAGCGCGCAATCAGTTGGAAGCTGTGAAGATGGTGTTCAATGAAAAGATTGATCGCCTAAGAAAAGGTGACGAGCTGCCTCCTGGTGTCATTAAGATGGTGAAAATTTACGTCGCTATAAAACGTAAACTTCAAGTTGGCGATAAGTTTGCCGGCCGCCATGGAAATAAGGGCGTGGTTTCAAAGGTTCTTCCGGCAGAAGATATGCCCTACTTGGCTGATGGCAGCCCCGTGGACATGGTTTTGAACCCCTTGGGCGTTCCTTCGCGAATGAATATCGGTCAGGTTCTTGAGGTCCACTTGGGTTGGGCTGCACAAAACCTAGGTCAGCGCATCGGCGAAATGCTGAAGCAGTGGCACGTCGAGAATGCGCGCGCTGAGCTGACAGAAATTTTTGATGATGCGGATATAAAAGAAAAAGTGAGCACGGCTGATGAGGCGTCTTTAAAGAAGATGGTCACGGCCATGAAGCATGGTGTTCATGTGGGCACTCCTGTATTTGACGGAGCTAGAGAGAAAGACATCAAAGACCTCTTGAGCAAGGCTGATTTGCCTTCTTCAGGTAAGACGATCCTTTTTGATGGTCGATCTGGTGAGCCGTTCACCAATCCTGTCACAGTGGGCGTGATGTATATGTTGAAGTTGCATCATTTGGTCGAAGAGAAGATTCATGCGCGGTCTATTGGACCTTACTCTTTGGTTTCCCAGCAGCCTCTTGGCGGTAAAGCGCAATTTGGTGGTCAGCGGTTGGGAGAGATGGAAGTTTGGGCAATTGAAGCCTATGGCGCTGCCTACTCTTTGCAGGAGTTCTTAACTGTGAAGTCTGATGACGTTGCAGGGCGAACGCGCATGTATGAGAGCATCGTTAAGGGTGAAAATGTTCTCGAGCCAGGATTGCCTGAGTCTTTCAATGTTCTTGTAAAAGAGCTGCAGAGCTTGGCGCTCAATGTAGAATTGCTAGAGGCAGAGAGTCTGCGCGATGACAATGAAGAGGGCGATTTTACGGAAGACATGGGAAACTCACTTCCGCAGTAATTGGTGTAGTAGGTTAATAAATTGAGAAGTTATAGAGGTGACATTTGAGAGATTTATTGAATTTTCTTGATAAGCCAAAAGATCCACTTTCTTTTGATGCGGTCAGGGTTTCATTAGCGGCCCCTGAAATGATTAGGAATTGGTCCTTCGGTGAAGTCAAAAAGCCAGAAACAATAAATTATCGAACTTTTAAGCCAGAGCGTGATGGTCTTTTTTGTGCCAAAATATTTGGTCCAATTAAGGATTACGAGTGCCTTTGTGGAAAATACAAGCGCATGAAATATCGTGGCGTCATCTGTGAAAAATGCGGCGTGGAAGTCACACAAAGCAAAGTGCGACGTGAAAGGCTCGGGCACATCGAATTGGCTAGTCCCGTAGCTCATATTTGGTTTTTACGATCCCTGCCATCTCGTATCGGCAATATTCTCAATCTGTCTCTCAAAGACGTCGAACGCGTTCTTTATTGCGATGCCTATGTTGTTGTGGACCCAATGGAAACCAACCTTCAAGAGAGTCAAGTCTTGGGCGAAGAGGCCTATCAAGCGGCGCTCACTGAGTTTGGTCCAAATTTTAAGGCCGGCATGGGCGGCGAAGCTGTTCGTGATCTTCTTCGTAAGATTGATCCAGAGTATTTATCTAAAAAACTTCGCCTTGAGCTAAAAGACGCTAAGTCTGATGCTGCTATAAAAAAGATCTCAAAGCGTCTTAAGGTGGTTGAGGCCTTCAAAGGTTCAATCAACAAACCTGAGTGGATGATGCTTGAGGCCTTGCCCGTTCTACCTCCTGATCTGCGCCCTTTGGTGCCATTGGATGGAGGCCGTTTTGCGACTTCAGATCTGAATGATCTCTATCGTCGTGTTATCAATAGAAACAATCGTCTTAAGCGCCTTCAGGAGCTGAATGCTCCAGATATTATTATCCGAAATGAAAAGCGAATGTTGCAGGAGGCGGTCGACGCGCTCTTGGACAACGGTCGTCGTGGCCGAACGATCACAGGTGCGAATAAGCGACCTCTGCGATCTTTGAGTGACATGCTCAAGGGTAAGCAAGGTCGTTTCCGACAAAACTTGTTGGGTAAGCGCGTGGATTACTCGGGTCGATCTGTAATTGTCGTTGGCCCATATTTGAAATTACATCAGTGTGGCCTTCCTAAAAAGATGGCTCTCGAGCTTTTCAAGCCGTTTGTTTATAACAAACTTGAGGAGCAGGGATTTGCGACGACGATAAAGCAAGCTAAAAAGTTAGTTGAGCAAGAAACCGTTGAGGTCTGGGATATTTTGTCAGACGTGGTCAAAGAGCATCCCGTATGTCTGAACCGAGCGCCGACTCTACATCGTTTAGGTATTCAAGCTTTTGAGCCCGTACTACATGAAGGAAAAGCAATTCAGTTGCATCCTTTAGTTTGTACTGCGTTCAATGCAGATTTCGATGGTGATCAGATGGCTGTCCATGTGCCGCTTTCCATTGAGGCTCAAGTGGAAGCTCGCGTTCTCATGATGTCCACAAATAATATTCTTTCTCCAGCAAGTGGTAAGCCAATTATCAATCCATCACAGGATATTGTTCTCGGCTTGTATTGGATGACAAGAATTCGTCCTAATGCTAAGGGGGCTGGCAAAACTTTCTCCTCTTTGGCAGAGGCACAATATGCCTATGAAGCTGGAATTGTAGATCTACAGGCCAGCTGTAAGGTAAGGCTTCACGGGAAAGTGGTTGATACCACAGTTGGTCGCGCCATCTTGAGCGACATTGTTCCTCGTGAGGTTCCATTTTCTGAAGTGAATGTGGTCATGAACAAAAAGACCATTGCAGGTTTGATCGATAAAACATTCCGCTTGGCTGGAGCCAAGGCCTGTTGCTTGTTGGCAGATAAGATCATGGAATATGGTTTTCGGTATTCCACTTTAGCAGGTATGTCGATCTGTGTAGATGACATGGTGATTCCAGAGTCAAAAGTTCGTCACATTGACGATGCGAAGGCTCAGGTCCAGGAAGTTCAGTCGCAGTATGATGAGGGTCTAATTACAGAGCGGGAGCGCTACAACAAAGTTATCGATATCTGGGCGCAGACAAGTGATAAGGTCGCCAAGGACATGATGAACCAAATTGAAAAGCAAAAGTTCATCATTGATGGCAAAGAGACAATCATGCCATCTTTCAATCCGATTTTCATTATGGCCGACTCTGGAGCTCGAGGTTCTGCGAATCAGATTCGTCAGTTGGGTGCAATGCGCGGACTCATGGCCAAGCCAAGTGGTGCCATCATCGAAACCCCCATTCAAGCGAACTTTCGTGAAGGTCTAAACGTAACAGAATACTTCATTTCTACTCACGGAGCCCGCAAAGGCTTGGCAGATACAGCGCTGAAGACTGCAAACTCTGGTTATTTGACACGAAGATTGGTTGACGTTGCACAAGACGTCGTCGTGACAGAAATGGATTGCGGTTCTGAGGATGGACTTGAAATCGCCGCAATTTATGAAGCGGGCGAAATGGTCAAACCCGTTGGCGAGAGAATTTTGGGACGAACTGCGCTTAAAGATATCGTTGATCCCACAACACAAAAAGTGATTGTTGCTAAAGGTAAAGAAGTTGAAGAGAATGATGTTCTACTTATTGACTCACTTGGAATCGATAAAGTTGAGATTCGCTCGGCACTTGTTTGCCAGACTTTGCGCGGAGTTTGTGTTCGCTGTTATGGTCGCGACCTCTCGAGAGGTGCGACGGTCAACTTGGGCGAGACTGTGGGAATCATTGCCGCGCAATCCATCGGTGAGCCGGGAACCCAGTTGACGATGCGAACTTTCCACGTGGGTGGAGCGGCTTCCAAGTCGGTTGAAGAGTCTGTTCACTCGTCGCGCTACGATGGAACCCTCAAATTGCAAAATGTTCAATACGTTGAAAATCGAAATGGAAAGCTCACCGTAATCAATCGTAACGGAGAGGGAATTGTTCACGATGAAACTGGACGTGAGCGTGAGAGATTTAGAATTCTTTATGGAACCATTTTGCACTTCAAAGATGGCGACAAGGTCACAAAGGGCACTATGATCGGTGAATGGGATCCTTATGCGATTCCGATCATTGCTGAAGTGTCTTCAAAAATTCAGTATCACGACATTAAGGAAGGTTTGACCATGCAAGAGCAGGTCGATTCCGTGACTGGATTTGCGACCAAAGTGATAATGGAGACGAAGTCTTCTGATGTAAAACCAATGGTCTATTTGGTGAACGACGCAGGTGAGCCCATTAACTTGCCAGGGCGAGATGCACCGGCTCGATACTTGATCCCAGTGGGAGCGCAGTTGTTGGTGTCGGATGGGCAAGATGTTCATGCTGGTGACCTCATTGCAAAGATGCATCGTGAGGCCTCAAAAACTGGTGATATCACAGGTGGTTTGCCACGTGTTGCCGAGCTCTTTGAAGCTCGAAAGCCAAAAGAAGCGGCCATTATTTCTGAGATCGACGGCTATGTGTCTTTCGGTAAGGATGTTAAGGGCAAGCAGCGCGTGATTGTCACTCCTGATGTGGGTGACCAGCGCGAATACCTGATTCCAAAGGGTAAACATGTTGGTGTTCGTGAAGGCGAGTATGTTCGACCTGGCGAGCCGCTTATGGACGGTCCGACAAATCCGCATGACATTCTTGCTGTGCTTGGCGAAAAGGCGCTTGCATTTTACTTAACGAACGAGATTCAAGACGTTTATCGATTGCAAGGTGTGAGTATTAACGATAAGCACATCGAAGTAATTGTGCGTCAAATGTTGCGAAAAGCGGAAATCGTTGACCCAGGAGATACCCGGTTCTTGGCTGGTGAGCAGGTTGAGAAGGCCGCTCTCGAGGAAGAGAATCGAATAGTAAAGAGCGAGGGTGGCGTGATTGCGACATTTAAGCCATTGCTACTCGGTATCACGAAGGTTTCCTTGTCGACAGACAGCTGGATCTCTGCGGCATCTTTCCAGGAGACTACAAAGGTATTGACAGAGGCTGCGATAAACTCTCGTACGGATCAGCTTCGCGGACTAAAGGAAAACATTATTATGGGCAGATTGATCCCAGCGGGAACAGGGTTGACATCCTACAAACGTTGGAAGGTTGTGGTTCATGAGGACGAAGATACGCCTTCAATGACCTTACCGGGAATGTCTGTTCCGATGCATAGAAATTGATATTTGAGATACATTGAGATCGTTGTTGACCCAGGGATGCGCCTAATATAAAGATCGGCGTTCTGGGTCAGGGAAAGAAAGGATTGGCGCGTGCCGACAATTAATCAGTTAGTTCGAAAACAGAGAAACACTTTAAAGAATCAGACGAAGTCACCGGCTTTGGATTCGTGTCCTCAAAGAAGAGGCGTCTGTACCAGAGTCTACACAACGACTCCTAAGAAGCCAAATTCTGCCTTGAGAAAGGTAGCTAAGGTTCGCTTGTCGAATGGCTTTGAGGTGATTTCTTATATTCCTGGCATCGGCCACAATCTTCAGGAGCACAGTGTGGTCTTGATTAGAGGTGGCAGGGTTAAGGATTTGCCGGGTGTTCGTTACCATATCGTTCGAGGAGTTTTGGATCTTCAAGGCGTGAAAGATCGCTTGAGAAGTCGCTCAAAATATGGAGCCAAGCGTCCTAAAAAGTAGACCGTCGCGCATGGACGGGTTGTGATCAATATTTGAATTATTCTTGAGGAGTATCTGAAGAATGTCTCGTAGAAAAAGAACATACAAGCGTGAAGTGATCCCAGATCCAGTTTTTAAAGATCTGGTAGTTGCTAAGTTTATAAATAAAATGATGGTGCGAGGGCAGAAAGCCACTGCCCAAAAGTTATTATATGGAGCTCTTAAAGAGCTCGAAGGCAAAGTGAACGGCGAAGAGCCGATTGCAGTTTTGAAAAAGGCTCTCGAAAATACCAAGCCGTCTATCGAAGTTCGATCTCGACGAGTGGGTGGTGCGACATATCAAGTTCCCGTGGATGTGCGACCAACTCGGAGGTTGTCATTGGCGATGCGCTGGTTGGTGGAGTACTCTCGTGATCGTGGTGAGAAGGATTTTGCAAAAAGACTTGCTGGTGAATTGTTGGATGCATTTAACAATCGTGGCAACGCCATCAAAAAGCGTGAGGATGTTCATCGCATGGCTGAAGCGAACAAAGCGTTTTCTCACTACAACTGGTAGTAACCTAGCTCATGGCGGTCTCAGACTCCAATGATGTTTCTGATCTTAAGTGGACCAGAAACATCGGCATCATGGCTCATATTGACGCTGGTAAGACCACAACGTCTGAGCGGATTCTATTCTATACTGGAAAATCTCACAAAATTGGCGAAGTTCATGAAGGCAACACTGTCATGGACTGGATGGTTCAGGAACAAGAGCGTGGCATTACGATCACCTCGGCTGCAACAACCTGCTTTTGGAAAAGTCACCGAATCAACCTCATTGATACCCCTGGGCACGTGGACTTCACCATTGAAGTGGAGCGTTCACTGCGAGTTCTGGATGGAGCTGTAGCGGTGTTTGATGGAGTGAGTGGGGTCGAGCCTCAGTCCGAAACGGTTTGGCGTCAGGCAGACAAATATGGCGTGCCTAGAATTTGTTTCATTAACAAGATGGACAGAGTTGGCGCAGATTTTGCGACTTCAGTTGCTAGTATTCAAGAAAAACTAAATCCCAATGTCCTCATCATGCAAATTCCTATTGGCAGTGAAGATGGCTTTACTGGCGTTATCGATCTTGTTTCTGAAAAGGCGATTGTTTGGGAAGGAAATGTGCTAGGCGGAAGCTTTAATGAGGGTGAGATTCCTAGCGAAATGTTAGAGGTTTCCAAGGCCGCTCGCCAAACTCTGATTGAAAAAGTTTCTGAGCTCAATGACCAGCTTTTAGAAAAATTTCTTAATGAAGTGGAGTTGACTGTTGATGAGATCATGAGTGCAGTTCGAACAGCCACGATCAAGCGGGAAGTTTTTCCTGTATTTTGTGGATCGGCATTCAAAAATAAAGGGGTTCAGCCCCTGCTGGATGCCGTGGTGGCCTATTTGCCGAGCCCTTTAGAAGTTGCGGCCACAGAGGGGTTTGATCCTTCAGACCCTGAAAAGGTGATCGATTGCCCTCCTGATTCCTCTTCTCCTGTTGTCGGATTAGCATTTAAGATTGCTAATGATCCATTCGCGGGAAATTTGACCTATGTGAGAGTGTATTCCGGCGTTCTCAAAGTCGGGGATCAAGTGCTCAATCCACGTGTTGCAAAAAAAGAAAGAATTCAAAAGATTGTACGAATGCATGCGAATTCTCGGCAGGAAATTAGCGAGCTTGCAGCTGGTGATATTGGCGCCGTGGTGGGGTTGAAGTTCACGGCTACGGGTGACACTCTTTGTAGTATTGGTCGTCCCGTAGCTCTTGAGCCAATGCAGTTCCCGGAGCCGGTGATTGCGGTTGTTGTTGAAGCGAAATCCTCAGCCGAGCAGGAAAAAATGATGACGGGATTGCAACGACTAGAAAAAGAGGATCCGAGCTGCCGAGTTCGTATGGATCCGGAGTCAGGGCAAACTCTGCTTGAAGGCATGGGTGAGTTGCATCTTGATATTTTAACGGACCGGCTAAAGCGCGAGCACAAAGTATCAGTAAATGTGGGCCGACCACAGGTCTCCTACCGTGAGACCATAAAAGAGCC
Organism: uncultured Pseudobdellovibrionaceae bacterium; assembly: GCA_964388665.1. Taxonomy (GTDB): domain Bacteria; phylum Bdellovibrionota; class Bdellovibrionia; order Bdellovibrionales; family Bdellovibrionaceae; genus CALCCV01. The sequence goes on from CAYMBJ010000012.1 coordinate 16,494, forward strand.
AGTCACAGGATCCTACACTTATGATCGAGAGATTGCCGGGGAAAAGCACTTTTGTAAAATTTCTTTGGCAATGGAAAAAATACCTTTTGTCGAAGGCGTAAAACTCAATTTTAAAGTAGATCTCTCGAAAGAGTTCACCTCCGACTTGCGTTCGGCTGTGGACTCTGGGATTCGCGAAGCCTCAGAAGTGGGTCCTTTGGGTGGCTACAATATCATCGGCGTACAAATAAATATTTCAAAAATTGAGACGGTTTTAGGTGCCAATTCAGAGATTGCATTTAAGGCGGCCTCGTCTCTAGCGGTTAGGGAGTGCTTGAAGCATGCCCAGTGTGAGCTTTTGGAGCCAATATTCAAGCTTGAAATTGTCGTTCCCGAGGACTTTCTTGGGAATGTCATCGCCGATATCAATGGCCGTCGCGGTCGAATTTTGGGAATGAACTCAAAATCACTCGGCTTGCAAATTGTTCAGGCTGAAGCCCCGCTGGCCAACCTATTTGGCTACGCGACAGACGTGCGAAGCGTCTCGCAGGGGCGGGCTTCTTTTGCGATGGAGTTTTCTAAATATGAAGAAGTTCCAGCAAAAGTCCGTACTGAAATTCTTCAAAAGCTTGGTAGGCTATAAGCCAATAATCTGTCGATTGGACCAATGGGTGCGGCCGATAATGGGCATCTCGTCCCTCCGGTTGACTGCCCTTCATGTAAAAGATTTCGCGCTGTGCGAAATGTCCTTCTTTTCTCTGAATTTTCCTTTGACATTGAATGTGACCTCCTACATTGTTGGTCGCTCGATCGTTATTGCTACAGAAGCAGCTGCCGACATGGTTTTAGACAGTATTTTTGAATAGAAATGTTCAAGAAACCATGGGGTCAGAAAGTTCAAAATCAAATCTCCAAGATTATTTTTGAGCAGCCAGCTTTGATGGGCAGATGAGTGGATACTAAAAAGTGAGAGGTATATGCAGAGCCAAAAGATTCGCATTCGCTTGAAGGCGTTTGATCATAAGTTATTAGATCAGTCGACCAAAGAAATTGTTGATACTGCCCGTAGAACTGGGGCCAGGGTAGCGGGGCCAATTCCTCTTCCCACGCGCATTAATAGATTTACTGTGTTGAGGTCTCCTCACGTGGATAAAAAATCGCGTGAGCAGTTTGAGATTCGAACTCATAAGAGAATGTTGGATATATTAGAGCCCACGCAGCAAACCATTGATCAGCTTATGAAGCTAGATCTAAGCGCTGGGGTGGATGTTGAGATTAAGTTATCTGCAATTTGAATCGTGAGGAATTATGTCTGAAGTCGAAGAAACTACAGAAAATTTAACTGAAGCAGCAACAAGCTCGGGTCTTAAGTTGCAAGGTCTATTCGCCTACAAAGAGGGAATGTCGACCATCTACAACGACCTAGGTGAGGCTGTTCCTGTGACTGTTTTGCGTTACGAGCCATGCTTTGTATCGCAGTTGAAAACCAAAGAGAAAGACGGCTACAGTGCCGTGCAAATCTCTTGTGTTTCGAATAGAAAAAAGAAAAATGACAAGGCGATTTTAGGTCACTTAAAAAAGGCCGGCTTAGAATCGACAAAGCTGACGCGCGAGATTCGTCAAGCGGCAACGGATGGGCTTACGCTCGGAGCGGCTGTCTCTATTGAATCCCTAGCAAAAGGGGACAAGGTCAAAATCACGGCCAAATCAAAGGGTCATGGCTTTCAGGGTTCGGTGCGGCGTTGGGGATTTGCAGGAGGGCCTGCCTCTCACGGTTCTAAGTTTCATCGTCAGCCTGGATCCAGCGGAAATAGAACATGGCCGGGTCGCGTGATGCCAGGAAAGAAGTTTCCAGGTCACTGGGGTGACGAGAGTGTCACAGTTAAGAATGTTGAGATTGTGGACGTCATCGCTGGAGAGAGCGTTGTTTTGGTTCGCGGACCAATTCCAGGTGGCCGAAATACTCTAGTAAAGTTAGTGAGAGAGTAGGAATTTATGAGTACAGTTGATGTATTGAGTTGGGAAAAGAAAAAAGTAAGCACGCTCACTTTACCTGAAGATGTCTTCGAAGTACCGGTTAAAGAAGAGCTGTTGCATTTGGCTGTTAAGTGGCAATTGGCAAAGAGACGCCAGGGCACTCACATGACAAAGACCAAAGGTTTGGTCAGCGGCGGCGGCAAAAAGCCTTTTAAGCAAAAAGGCACTGGTAACGCGCGACAGGGTTCGTCTCGATCGCCCCTCATGCCTGGCGGCGGAACGACTTTTGGTCCCGAACCAAGATCCTATGAGTTCAGTCTACCTAAAAAAGTACGTCGATTGATGTTGTCAATGGCGCTTTCGCATTTGAATAAAGAAGGTCGACTCTTTGTAGTTGATAAAGTGCATTCGGACGCGGGCAAAACAAAGGCTTATGCGGCTAATTTCAAGAGCTTCGGAATTGACAAGTGCTTGGTGATTGATGGTGAAGTTCACGACCAAACAAAAAGAGCCATCAAAAACCTTCAAAGTTACAAATATGTTCCTGTGATCGGTGCCAATGTTTTTGATATTCTGAAATACGATAGCGTTATTTTAGATAAGAATGCTGTAGATATGTTGGTTTCGCGATGCAGAAGAGAAGGTGTTCAATGATTCAGGTTATTAAAGAGCCCATTGTGACGGAAAAAAATGCTGTGTTGAATGAGATGGGGATATACGTCTTTAAAGTGGATCTTCGATCTTCAAAATTGGATATCAAAGCAGCTGTTGAGAAGAATTTTGGAGTTAAGGTACAGCGAATCACTACGGCCATTTGCAGAGGCAGATCAAAAGCGAACAAGTTTGGTCATACGAAGGTCCCTTACTGGAAAAAAGCGATGGTCAAATTAAAAGAGGGCGAAAAGATCTCTTTATTTGAGGGAGTATAATTATGGGGACCAAAAAATACAGTGCAAGATCTCATGGTAGTCGATCGGCTGTTGGTTTTGACTTTGAAGAGATTACAAAGTCTAAACCAGAAAAGGCGCTGACAGCGCCCCTTTCAAAAAAAGGCGCACGGAACAACCATGGTCAGATCACTATGCGTCACATCGGTGGTGGTCATAAGCGCAAATATCGAATTATTGATTTTAAGAGATTGAAGTTAGACGTTCCTGGAACCGTAGCAGGAATTGAATATGATCCTAACCGCACTTCTCGAATTGCGTTGGTCCATTACATTGATGGTTTTAAAGCCTACATTTTGGCGCCTGTTGGTCTAAAAGTTGGTGATCAGATCTTGTCCAGTGACAAAGCCGATATCAAGCCGGGCAATTCATTGCCATTGTTTGCGATTCCAGTTGGAACGACCATTCATAACATTGAGGTTCGACCGGGAAAAGGCGGCCAAGTCTGTAGAGGAGCCGGAACCAGCGCTATTTTGGCTGGAAAGGGCGAGCTTTACTGCCAAATCCGCATGCCCTCTGGCGAAATGAAACAAATTCTTTCTAAATGCCGTGCTTCTATCGGTCAGGTTGGTAATACTGATAATGAGAACATTTCACTTGGTAAGGCTGGAAGAAATCGTTGGCGGGGAATTCGCCCTGGTGTAAGAGGAATGGCGATGAATCCAATTGACCACCCCTTGGGCGGTGGTGAGGGAGTGGGCAAAGGGCATCACCCAGTCACTCCTTGGGGACAGCCATGTAAGGGATATAAGACTAGAAGAAATAAACGAACGAACTATTCAATCATCAAGCGAAGAAAATAGGACGAGAGGAAATTTGTGGCTCGATCAATAAAAAAAGGACCATTTATAGATCATCATCTTTTAAAGAAGATTGATCATGCAATTGAAAAAAGTGATAAAAAAGTCATTAAGACCTGGTCTCGCAGATCTACGGTTCTGCCAGAGTCAGTCGGTTTAACTTTTGCCGTTCACAATGGTAAAAAGTTTGTGCCGGTGTATGTTACAGAGAATATGATTGGACACAAGTTTGGAGAGTTTGCTCCGACACGCACATATTCGGGTCATGCGGAGAAGAAGTCACATCCTTCTTCTGGCGGCGCTGGAAAGAAGTAATGGGAGAATACTATGGAGTTTAAAGCATCTCTAAAATTTGCACGAGTTGGTTGTCAAAAGGCGCGCTTGGTGGCGGATCTTATTCGTGGCAAGAGTGTTGAAGAGGCCCTGAAGTCACTTGTGTTTTTGAACAAGAAATCAGGACTAATGTTTAAAAAATTGATTGAGTCTGCAGTTGCAAATGCTGAATACCAAAAGACGAGAGACGTTGACACTCTGGTTTTGAAGTCGATTTGGGTAGATCAGGGGCCAGTTCTTAAAAGATTTAGGCCGAGGGCGCAGGGGCGAGCGTACGGAGTTCGCAAAAAGACAAGTCACCTAAACGTAGTTTTGGCTGAGAGGTAATCGTGGGACAAAAGGTAAATCCAATTGGTCTAAGACTTGGTGTAATTCGAACGTGGGATTCTCGTTGGTACGCAAAGGGCGCACAATACTACGACAACCTTCATGAGGACATCAAGCTTCGCAAGTATTTGAAAGACAAGTTGAAGCATTCTGGTATTTCAAAGATTGAAATCGAGAGGGCTGCAAAGAAAGTCAAAATCATTATCTCCACAGCAAAACCTGGTGTCGTGATTGGTAAAAAAGGGACTGGCATTGATGCGCTTAAGGCAGATGTTCAAAGCCTCACTCCAAACGACGTATTTTTGAGTATTCAGGAAGTTCGCAAGGCTGACTTAGATGCGCAATTGGTTGCAGAGAGCATTGCGATGCAATTGGAGAAACGCATCTCATGGCGCCGCGCTATGAAGAAGGCCATTGCTGCAGCGATCAAGGGCGGCGTTCGCGGAATCAAGGTTCGCGTTTCTGGTCGATTGGATGGAGCCGAGATTGCTCGATCCGAGTGGTACAACGAAAAAAGTGTTCCACTTCACACCCTAAGAGCAGATATCGATTATGGAACTGCGGAAGCTTTGACAGCCTATGGAATTATTGGCTTAAAGGTTTGGATCTATAAAGGCGATATCTTGTCGGCGAGGGAAGTAGAGGAGGCCGGTCGTGTTAAGTCCTAAGAGAGTTAAATGGCGAAAGCAGTTTATTGGTAATGCTCGAGGTCTCGCATACAGAGGAAGTAATTTGGATTTTGGGGACTTCGGCCTCCAAGCTATCGAAGAGGGTCGGCTGACTGCTAGACAATTGGAAGCAGGCCGTATCGCGATTTCTCGAAGCGTTAAGCGTGGCGGTAAAGTCTGGGTTCGGGTTTTCCCCAATCTTCCAGTTACTAAAAAGCCAGCTGAAACTCGAATGGGAAGCGGTAAAGGTAACCCCGAGTTTTGGGTAGCGAGAGTTTTGCCTGGCAAGATTTTATTTGAAATGAATGGTGTGACTAAAGAGCAAGCTGAGGAAGCATTTCTTAGAGCGGCACATAAACTACCTTTTAAAACTAGATTTCTAGTCAGAGAATAGGATGTTTAACAATATGAAGTTTTCAGAAATTAAAGGACTATCTGTGAATGAGTTAATTAAAAAGAGAGTGGCGCTTTCGAAAGATTTGTTTGATGCAAAAATGCGTCACTCAATTGGCCAGCTGCCAAATCCTATTGAGATCAGAAATCTCCGCAAGGATATTGCTCGAATCAATACCGCTATCGTAGTCAGTCGAGTGAAGGGTTAATCAGATGAAAAACAAAATGAGCGCTGAAGAAACTGCGCCGAGAGGCCGAAAAATTGAAGTTGTTGGTGAAGTCATCAGCAATAAGATGAACAAGACCGTTTCTGTTCAGGTTTATCGAATGGTCCAGCATTCTATGTATGGAAAATTTTTGAAAAAAACTTCAGTGTTTAAAGCCCATGACGAGAAACAAATTGCTAATATTGGCGATAAAGTACGTATCCGCGAGTCAAAGCCGTTAAGCAAGACTAAGCGTTGGATTCTTGCTGAAGTAGTAGAAACTGCAAAAAGGTAATTTTTTTTAATTGAGGTCAGGTGACTTATGATTCAAATGCAGACGCGATTAAATATCGCAGATAATTCAGGTGCAAAAGAAGTGATGTGCATTAAGGTTCTTGGAGGATCTAAGCGCAGATCAGCTTCAATTGGTGACATCATAATCGTTTCGATTAAAGAAGCATTGCCTAACTCCAAGGTGAAGAAGGGAGATGTGGCAAAGGCTGTGGTAGTGAGAACCATTCATAAACTTCGTCGACCTGATGGTTCTTACATTCGGTTTGATGACAATTCGGCCGTATTGATCAATCCCTCCAAGGAGCCGATTGGAACCAGGATTTTTGGCCCAGTGGCGAGAGAGCTTAGGGGCAAGCAGTTCGTTAAAATTGTATCACTTGCTCCTGAAGTGCTTTAAGAGGAATTTATGAGTAGAATGAAGAAGACATACCAAAGTGAAATTGTCCCTGAATTGATGAAAAAGATGGGATATAAGAACTTAATGCAAGTTCCAAAGCTCGATAAGATTGTAATCAGCGTTAGCACTGGAGACGCAGTCCAGAATCCGAAGATCCTGAATTTGGTCGCAGACGAAATCACGGCGATTTCAGGTCAAAAAGCGGTGATCACCAAAGCGAAGAAGGCGATTTCTAACTTTAAGTTGAGAGCTGGAATTCCCTTGGGCGTTCGGGTGACTTTGCGCAAAGACCGCATGTGGTCTTTCATGGATCGCCTTGTTACTTTGGCTTTGCCGCGAGTTCGAGATTTTCGGGGATTGCCCAGTAAAGGTTTCGACGGTCGCGGAAATTACAATATGGGCCTTAAAGAGCAGATTGTATTTCCGGAGATTAATTTTGATAAGATTGAAAAAGTTCGTGGAATGAATATTACAATTTGTACTTCTGCAATGAGCGATGCTGATGGACGTGCTCTTTTAGAAGCGCTTGGAATGCCCTTTAGAAAGTAGGAAGGTGTAGTTTGGCTCGATTATCCAGTATTATGAAGAATCGAAAGCGTAAAGAGCTCTCGAAGAGATATTACAAATATAGAGAAGAGCTCAGAACTCTTGCGGTGAACGCAAAATTGTCTGAAGATGAGAGAGTCTTGGCTCGGACTAAGCTGAATAAGCTGCGCAAAGACACGTCTCCTTGTCGCGTAATTACGCGATGTGAAATCACGGGTAGACCTAGAGGGAATTACCGAAAGTTTGGACTCTGTAGAATTAAATTTAGAGAAATGGCGCTTGCAGGAAAATTGCCAGGCGTGACGAAAGCCAGCTGGTAAGCAGGGGTTTGAGGAGATTATGGATACTGTAGCAGATTTTCTTACAATGATTAGAAATGCGGGAAACGCAGGTCATGAAAAGGTAGATATGCCTGCATCTAAGATGAAGGCGGGTATTGCTCAAATCTTGATGGAAACTGGGTATATCCGATCATTTAAAGTGGCACGTGACTCTAAGCAGGGGTTGATGCGCATTTATTTGAAGTATGATGGAGACGGGAAGCATGCAATTCAAGCGATTGATCGTCTTTCTCGTCCTGGTAGACGAGTGTATGTTCGCTCGGATGAAATTCCAGTAGTGAGATCTGGATTGGGAATGACGATTGTCAGCACCAGTCGCGGTATCATGAGTAATAAAGCTGCTCAGAGTGCTGGTATCGGTGGCGAATTAATTTGTTCACTTTGGTAATTTAGGAGTACTAGAAATGTCTCGAGTAGGAAGAGCTCCAATTTATTTGGACGATAAAACTCAGGTTGTAGTGGATTCAGCAAAGAATGGAATCACTATTAAGGGTGCGAAAAGCGCTATGCAATTTAGCCTCAATCCTTTGATTTCCCCTAAAGTGGAAGGCAAAACGATTACTTTGGTGAGAGCCAATGAGTCTAAGGAAGCAAAGTCACTGCACGGAATGTATCGTGCGTTGATTCAGAATGCTGTTCATGGTCTCTCTAAGGGATTTTCGAGAGGTATTGAGTTGCATGGCGTGGGCTATCGAGCTGCCGTTTCCGGAAAAAAACTTGAATTGTCGTTGGGCTTTAGTCATCCGATTGTATTTGAAATTCCTGATGGGATTGAAATTAAGATTGAGAAGCAAACTGCGCTTACAATCACAGGGTATAACAAAGAAACTGTTGGACATGTTGCTGCGAAAATAAGGTCATTCAGACCTCCAGAGCCGTATTTGGGTAAGGGTGTACGTTATCAGGGTGAGAAGATCAGGCGAAAAGCTGGTAAGTCCGCTGGTAAATAATTAGGAAGTGTAATTATGATGAAATTGAAGTTTAGAAAACATACGAGCGTTAAAGTGATTGCGCGATTGACCAAGAAGATTCGCATTCGGAAAACTGTGAATGGATCTCCTGAAAGACCAAGACTATGTGTTTTTCGCAGTGGCAAACACATGTATGCGCAAATCATTAACGATGTGGATGGAAAAGTCTTGATGGCGTCCTCTTCTTTGGAAATCAAAGAAAAGAAGGCTGGCAAAGATGTGGCTCACGCAGTTGGTGAAGCCGTGGCTAAAAAGGCCGTGGCGGCAAATCTGAAGAGTGTGGTGTTTGATCGCAATGGCTATTTGTACCATGGTCGAGTGAAGTCACTGGCTGAAGGTGCACGTGCGGGTGGGCTTAACTTCTAGTTTTGGTCGCTGATGGGCCAAGGAGAAAATGTGGAAAAGAATTTTCAGGATTTTGAAGAGCGAGTGGTTGCAATTAATCGCGTCACAAAAGTGGTAAAAGGCGGCCGTCGGTTTTCTTTTGCTGCTTTAGTGGTGGTAGGAAACAAAGTCGGTGAAGTCGGCTTTGGCTCTGGCAAAGCGGGAGAAGTTCCAGAAGCCATTGGTAAAGCGGGTCGCGCAGCCAAGAAGAATTGCCACGTGGTTAACTTGAAAGAAGGACGAACAATTCCTCACGAGGTGATTGGTAGCTTTGGCGCAGCACGTGTGATCATGCGTCCGGCGGCTCCAGGCACTGGGGTTATTGCTGGTGGCGCGGTTCGAGCGGTTTTGGAGTCGGTTGGCGTTAAAGACATTTTGACAAAGTGTATTGGCACTAGAAATGCTCACAATGCTGTAAGAGCGACTTTGGACGGCTTAAGACAGTTGCAATTGGTATCTCAGAGTGAAAGGGCCTAACGAGTATGGCGAAAACATTTAAAGTTACACAGTTGAGATCTATGATAGGGTGTACGAAATCACAAGTTGATACGATTCGTTGCCTAGGTTTGAAAGGTCGACACACAGAGGCTGTTGTTACGGATACGCCTGCAAACCGTGGTCAGATTTTTAAAGTTCAACATTTGATTAAAGTTGAAGTGGTTAGAGGTTAACATGAGTTTATTGTCAAAATTGGCGCCTAAAGAGGGTTCTACACACTACCGAAAAAGAGTCGGGCGTGGAATTGGCTCGGGCTTGGGTGGATTTTCTGGTAAGGGTGGCAAAGGTCAAACTCAAAGAAGTGGCGGAAGTATTCGCCGTGGTTTTGAAGGTGGACAAACTCCGTTGTATCGACGACTTCCCAAGTTTGGTTTTAAGAACGTAGACTTTGGTACTCGATTTCAAATTGTTAACCTTGCATCATTGGGTAATATGGCTTCGGAAGTAACTCCTGAGTCTCTTAGAGAGGCTGGACTGATCTCACGGAACCTTCCCATTAAGATTTTGGGTGATGGCGAGCTCACTAAAGCTCTTAGCGTTAAAGCCCATGGCTTTAGTAAAAAAGCGAAAGAAATGATCGAAAAAGCTGGCGGTAAAACTGAGGTGGTTAAACTGTGAGTAATACGAATGCATCAAATGTAAATTCTGAGTTGCTAAAAAAGATTGGCTTCACGCTTTTGATGCTGGCTGTTTATCGGGTTGGAGTGCATGTGCCGACTCCCGGTGTTGACGGTGCTGCGGTCTCTGCTTTTTTTGACAGTCAGAATCGCGGAATCTTTGGCTTGTTTAACACTTTCACTGGTGGTGCGCTTTCGCAGTTTAGCGTTTTTGCCCTCGGGATTATGCCGTACATTTCGGCTTCAATTATATTTCAGTTATTAACATCTGCTGTGCCCTATCTTGAAGCCTTAAAAAAGGAAGGCGAGCACGGTCGAAAAAAGATTACGCAGTACACTCGGTATGCAACTGTGGCTTTGGCCATGATGCAGGGTTATGGAATTGCTAACTGGCTTGGTGCGGCGGCGAGTCCTGATGGGCGACCGCTTGTGATTTCGCCAGTCGTTGGTTTTCTACCGTTTTGGTTGGTTTCTATCATTACATTGACTGCTGGAACTTGTTTCATTATGTGGCTTGGCGAACAAATTACAGAACGAGGAATTGGAAATGGAGCTTCGCTGATCATCTTCACTGGGATCATTGCCTCGATTCCAGCTGGTGCGCAGGCTTTGATTGAGCTAGTTCGCACTGGAGATTTGCGGTTTGCTATTGCCTTGGTGATTGTTCTTTTTATGATTGGCATTGTCGCGTGGGTGATTTTTATGGAGACTTCTCAGCGACGAATTCCCATTCAATATTCGCAGCGGGGAACGACGCAGGCAGGGGCGACTGTTACACCTTCAAGTCATTTGCCTATCAAGATAAATTTCGCTGGCGTGATTCCGCCAATTTTTGCAAGCTCATTGCTGATGTTTCCGGCTACAGCGACTCAGTTTTTTAAAATTCCTTGGCTGACGGCAATGCAGGAGTCGTTGAATCCGAATGGAACCGTTTTTAATATCCTGTTTGTTGGTTTAATTGTGTTTTTCTCCTTCTTTTACACGGAGATTGTCTTTAATCCGAATGAAGTTGCGGAGAACTTGAAGAAGTCGGGTGGATTTGTTCCGGGAGTTCGTTCGGGTAAGCCAACGGCTGAGTTTATTCAAAAAGTTTTGGATAGAGTGAATGTTGTGGGTTGTATTTACTTGAGTGCCGTTTGTGTCTTGCCAGGACTCTTTACAAATATGTTTAATGTGCCCTTTCACTTTGGTGGAACATCTTTGCTGATTTTGGTTGGTGTAGCGATAGATACGGCTCAACAGATTGAGTCTCATCGATTGACCCAACGCTATGAAGGCATGATGAAGGGCGTTCGTGTGCGAAGTCAGAGGGTTCGGTTTTGAATATTATTTTCTTTGGTGCTCCAGGATCAGGTAAAGGGACTCAGTCGGCAAAATTGGTAGAGCAATATAGGCTTTCCCATATTAGCTCTGGAGACTTGTTTAGAGGCGCTATCAGAAGTGGATCCGCGTTGGGTGTTCAGGTGAAGGCCTATATTGAGCGGGGCGATCTGGTTCCTGATGAGTTAACCATTAAGATGGTTATGGAGGCTCTCCACGCTGTCGAAGCGAAAAATTTTGTACTGGATGGCTTTCCTAGAACTGTTGAGCAGGCAAAGGCTTTGGACGTAAAAATGTCACAAAGCAATATTGAGATTGATGCGGCATTATTTTTGAATGTGGATTCAAAAATTCTGTTGGAAAGGCTTACGGGGCGCCGTATTTGTGGTAATTGCAATAGTGTATTTCATGTTGCAACTAAGCCACCAAGCACTTCAGGCAAGTGTGATAAGTGCGGATCTACGTTGATTCATCGAGCGGATGACAAGGCGGACGTGATCGGCAAAAGATTGGATAAGTATTTTGAATATGCAGTGCCTTTGAAATCATTTTATGAGGAAAAAGGGATTGCGTTTGATTGTGATGGTATTGGCAGTGAAGAAGAAGTTTTCGCCAGGATTAAAAAGGTCTTGGAAAAACTAGGTGTTTCATAGGGCCCCTACAGCAATTGAATTGAATAAAAGTTTGTTAATGGTTTTTTAAGATGGACAAGAAGTTATTGTTTTGATAGCGGTTCCAGGTTCAACTTCGAGGTAAATTATGAAAGTTCGTCCTTCAGTTAAGAAAATTTGCAAAAAATGCAAAGTTATTAAGCGAAAAGGTGTGATTCGAGTGATTTGTGAAAATTCTAAACATAAGCAAAGGCAGGGCTGAATATGGCTCGTGTAATGGGCGTCGATTTGCCCAGAAATAAACGAATTGAGATTGCATTAACTTATATTTTTGGAATTGGAAAGCCGAGAGCTAAGTTTATTTGTGAAACTATCGGCATTGAAGATGCACAGAGAACAGATGCTTTGACTGATGAGCAGATTGCGAAGATCAGAGCTGTGATTGAGCAAAACTATAAGGTCGAGGGTGACCTCCGCCGAGAAGTTGGACAATCTATCAAGAGATTGATGGACCTAAACTGCTTCAGAGGTACTCGCCATCGCAAGGGTTTACCAGTGAGAGGCCAAAGGACTCGCTCAAATGCGAGAACGAGAAAAGGTCCAAAGAAGACAGTGGCAAATAAGAAAAAGGCAGTCTAATTAGTTTTTCTTCAACTTGAAGGGCTAGAGAAGGTATCATGAGCGTAGATAAAAAAGTGGTTAAGAAAAAGACCAAGAAAAATATTCCTGTTGGCAAGTGCTTTGTTCAAGCCGGTTTTGGAAATGTGATCATTACTATTACAGATCCAGGTGGTGACACTGTTGCATGGTCTTCTGCAGGTCACTTGGGATTTAAAGGTTCTCGAAAAGGGACCCCTTTTGCTGCGCAAGTTGCGGCTGAGGACGCAGCTAAAAAAGCTATGGAAATGGGTATGAGAACGGTTGATGTGTTTTTGAAGGGACCAGGCGCGGGTCGTGAGCCAGCAATTCGAGCTTTGGCAGCAGTGGGTATGAGAGTTGGATCATTGAAAGATGTGACGCCAATTCCTCACAATGGTTGTAGGCCTCCTAAAAGACGTCGTATTTAATGTGGAGTAAAAAGTGAGCAATATTAAAGATAGTGTTTGTAAATTGTGCCGACGCGAGAACATGAAGCTATTTCTGAAGGGCGATCGATGCTTTTCTGACAAATGTGCCTTTGAGCGGCGTCCATATCCTCCTGGACAGCATGGTCAGTCGCGACTTAAGTTTTCAGAGTTTGCCTTACAATTGCGTGAGAAGCAAAAAACCAAGCGCTATTATGGTTTGTCTGAAAAACAATTTAAAAAGTATTTTGTTGATGCATCTAGATCAAAAGATTTGACGGGCACAGCACTATTGAAGTTTCTCGAGACTCGATTTGATAATGTGGTATATTCTTTGGGATTTGCAAACTCTCGAAGAGAAGCGCGTCAATTGGTGAAACATAATCATTTTTTGCTAAATGGTAAGAGAACTAATATTCCGTCTATTCTCCTAAAAAAGGGTGACGTGGTTGAAGTGACTCAAGCTAGCCGTGAGGTTGTTAAGATCCAGGCAGCCATTCAGGCCGTGTCACGCAGATCGGTTCCGGCATGGTTAGAGGCAGAACATGGTTCTTTTAAAGGGGTTGTTAAGGATATTCCGACTAGAGAAGAGATTTCTGTTATTTCTGAAGAGAACATGATAGTTGAATATTACTCTAGATAAGCAACCTGAGGTGTAGATATGCAAGAGCATTATTATAAATTTTGGCGCGACATGATTAAACCCAAAGGCTTTGAGATTGATAAAGAATCTCAAAAGGAGGACTATGCGAAGTTTATTGTGCGTCCTTTGGAGCGAGGCTTTGGCGTTACCTTAGGGAATTCTCTGAGAAGGATTTTGCTAAGTTCAATGATGGGTTCAGCAGTTTCGGCTGTTAAGCTTGATGGAGTTTTGCATGAGTTTTCGACTCTTCCAGATGTATTGGAGGATGTTACAGACATCATGTTGAACTTTAAAGAAGTTCGCTTTAAGCAGTTTGCTTCGGAGCCTCAGACTTTGAGAATCTCAAAGAAGGGCCCTGGGGTTGTTACAGCTGGTGACATTCAAACAAACAATAAGATTGAAGTCATTAATCCTGGACAGATCCTTGCGACTTTAGGTCAGAATGCAAATTTTAATGCCGAGATCATTGTTAGCTACGGTCGTGGGTATCAGCCTGTTGAGTACCGTGAAGGCGATCTGCAAATGGGATTTATTGCATTGGATGCTTTGTTTAGCCCGGTTAAAAAGGTGAATTATATCGTTTCTAACGCTCGCGTGGGGCAGAGAACGGATTATGATGCTTTGACTCTGGAAGTATGGACTGACGGCTCACTTAAGCCTGAGGAAGCCATATCGCTTTCATCTAAGATCATGAAGGAGCAGCTTCAAGTGTTCTTGACCTTTGATGAAGCGATGGAACCGAAGGAAGAGGTGAAGGGTTCTTCATCTGCGACGCTGAATGAAAATTTGTTCAGATCTGTTGACGACCTTGAGTTGTCAGTTCGAAGTGCAAACTGTTTAAAGAATGCAAATATTCGATACATTGGTGAGTTGGTTGTAAAATCTGAAGCAGAAATGCTGAAGACTAAGAATTTTGGACGAAAATCTTTGAATGAAATTAAAGAGATTTTGTCGGAAATGGGCCTTGGACTGGGAATGAAGATTGAAGGATGGCCACCGCCTGGATGGGATCCAAATATTCCCCCGCAAAAGCGAGACCAGCAGTAATAAAGAGGTAATTTTATGAGTTCGCACAGAAGACGTACTAAATACTTTTCACGCCCTAGAGCCGCAAAAGATGCGCTGTTCAAAGGCCTGATGGTTTCGCTCGTGGAGCACGGTAGAATCAAAACTACTGTGGATAAAGCGAAGGAACTGCGACGACATATTGAAAAGGCTGTGACTCTTTGTAAGCGTGGCACTTTGAATGCTCGACGCTTGACCGTTGCCCGTTTGGGAAGTGAAGTGGCTTCGGAGAGTTTGTTTAAAGAGATTGCTCCCAGATTTGAGAGTCGTCCAGGTGGTTACACTAGAATTATCAAGATCGGTCGACGTCCAGGTGATACTGCGGAGATGGCGTTTATCGAATGGTCTGACTTGGATTACACTCAATTCACAAAGTCAAAAGGTGATAAGAAGGCAGACTCTAAAGAAGCTAAAGAAGAGCTGAAAAAGGAAAATGCCCTTAAATCTAAAGCCGCTAAGGCAAGGGCCGTGACGCGGAAAACAGTTTCGCGGATTCAAAAAGACTCTCGTCGCGCAAGCCGAGCGCAAGCGTAGTTTATTAGAAATAAGACAGTGCTGTTGGGCGCCTTAATTTTGGTTGAGGTGTAAATAGACAGCGCATACATTGCCACACTCGTGGCGATGTTTCATAGAGAGGAAACTGGATTGGTTTCCTGGAATTCTTGGGCCAATATCAAAATTGGTTTCTTTTTTTGTCGACATCGTGGATAATTTTTCGAATGAAGGTTTCCATTGATTGAATCTCGTAAGTTGCAAAATTTTAAGACCATATTCTTTGGCCTGGTCCTGGTGCTGAGCCTAACAGTACTGATCATTTCTGGAGCCTATTGGTATTTTGACAACCGCGGTGGCGCTGCGCTTCGACCTCATGAGATCTATGAGGTGATGAAGGCCTCGGGTGCACCGGTGAAGGAGTTTACCAGTGTTTCAGGGGAGACAGTGAGGGTCGATGATTTCAAGGGGAAACTGTTGATCATAAACTTTTGGGCATCATGGTGCCCGCCTTGCGTGGACGAGATTCCGTCTTTGGTGAAGCTTCGAGAAAAATATCAAGACAAAATGCACGTGATTGCTGTGTCCTCTGATCTGTCAATGGATGACATTGTGGCATTTAAGAAGTCGTTTCCAGATTTTGGCGAACCCAATTTTACGATCGTTTGGGATCAATCCAAGGCTTTGATACAAGCCTTTGGAATTGCGAAATTGCCAGAGACGATTGTGATCGGTCCCAATGGACTGGCAATTAAGAAAATTGTTGGCACCATAGATTGGATGTCTGAAGATGCACAAGCTTTTATGGATCAGGCGATCGGGCAAAGTAAGCAGCAATAATTAACAGGCTCCTGAAAAGCTCAGATTCGGTCTCCTGAAAAACTCATATACAGGCTCCTCAAACAGGTAAACATGCTAGGCCGCAGGTGCCAAACCGAACGTAGGCGTAGTATATGCTACGTCGAAGAGAGATTTGGTGCCGAGAACGCAGCAGATTTTCCTTTTTGAGGAGCCTGGTGATCATTGTCGTTTCAATTGCTGGGCAGTTTAAGGGCCCAGCGCGATTGATAGTTAGTGTGCCAGGGCCCCATACCAAAGGGCGCGGGCAAAAATTGAGAGTCGGGTGGGTTAGCAAGGGCAAGCGCAACTGATGGATATCGGTATTGCCGCGCCGGAAGGCCGGCGGTCTTAAAATTTGAGTTTCTTTTTTAACTCTTCCATTTTCTTTTTGGCTTCATCTTCGACTTGGCTTTTTGCTTTGTTTTCTGTGTCCTTCTTTGCCTGGTCAATGCGAGATTGGAGTTGGGCCTTTTGCGACTCGACAGACTGCTGAGCCTTTTTCACTTCAGAATCCAGCTTGTTCTTGATGTCATTAACTTGTTTTTCAAGTTGGGCACGAACTTTACCAATTTCGGCATTGATGGCCTTTTCAATGTTGCTGCGGGCCTCGTCAATTTTGGCTTGAACGGCGGAGCGAAAGCCTCTTTCGATTTCAGGTCCGAGGTTGGATTCGACCCTGAGTGGCAATGATGGAAAGTCTCCCGCGGCCGAAGCGTTGAGCGTGATTGCAGGCAATCCGCTGAACACACGCTTTAAAATATCATCAGCAATCTTTTCTTTCGCGCCGACATCGTATTTGGCGTTGGAAAACACGGTGCTTAGATTGAGATCATACTGTTTTAGGCCAACAATTTTTGAGGAGACCTTTATTTTTCCCACAGCATTGATAAATGCAATATTGACGTCAGGGGAGTCGACAAGGACTTTGGACTCAATGGGAAAACTTTCGACTCCGCCACTGATGAGCACCTCGGAAATGGGCTTGGCATTATTGATGGAGGCTTGGACAAGCAAGCCTCTGATGTTGATACCAGGAAAGTCGCCTTCAATTTTGGCGGTTGTGGGTCGCCCCGTCATCTTTTGATTGGAAGTGATGTCGCGAATCTCGCCACTGATATTTCCCGACTGAGGGTCAGCTCCTGCCTGTGAGCTGATGCCCGTCCTTTTAATCCAAAAGAGCGGGTAGCCTCGGGGCGCACCGAATTCGTAGGAGATTCCGTTGGCGCGCTGGTGAGGCACCACCTGCTTGGCTTCTTCTTCCGCGGCAATCTGAGCTTTTACCTCTTTTGAAGCTGTAAATTTGGGTGGCAAATATTTAAAAAGCATATCTTTGTATTTGTTCACCTTCTCCTTGTAGGGGGCGAGGTATTTGTCAAAGAGACTCAAGGTGATCTCTTTGGCGTCAAGTTTGGGAATCTGAAATCGCTTTTCAATGCTTTGAGTGTCAGTTTTGACCATTTCCTCAAAGCCTTTCACATCTGATTGCACTTTGGCCAGGTCGCTGGAGAGTTCGTCTTTGGTGGTTTGAATCAGTTTTACTTTTGCATCCAGCTCTTTATATATTTTATCATACTCTTGAAGGCTTGCGGCCAGTTCCTGGGGCGAGTTGAAGTCTTTTGATTTCACTTTGGTAAAGCGTTGGTTGAGTTCTTCAAAATCTTTTTGCTGGGGCAGGGCTTTGAACTTTTGGTCCCAAACCTTGTCGAGGCCTTTGTAGTTGGATTCAAGCTCCTGAGCCCGCTTTTTGCTTGGCAGAGAGTCGATCATGCCTTGCAGTTGATCTTTGTAGTTGGCTCCACCAATGATTTTGGCCAAATCGCTGACGACATTGTTATCATATTTTGCTGTTACAAACGTGAGTGCCTGGCCTCTGAGCTTCTTGGTCTCTTCGTCTATAAAGCTCGGACCAGTTGCCGGTGGCTCAGGAGATTTGACTTTGCCAACGCGTTTTCGTGTGGTGCCGTATTTGATCTTTTCTACGACCGCCTCCTCGACAACAAACTTGGCTCGCAATAGTGCATCCCAGAGGGCCTTGAAGCGAATTTCGCCAATTTCAAACAGATTGCGTTGTGGTTTATCTGCATCTGTAATCTCAATTCCAGAAATGCGCAATGAAGCATCAAAAAAGGATGTTTTGAGCGAGGCCACATTGACCTCGGCTCCCAGCGCTTTGTAGCCGCCCCACTCAATCAACGATTTAACGTGGGAATCAAAAAACAAAAAGAAATAGCCGTAAATCAAGCCAAATATGATCGCAACAGGTACAATGGCTTCGATGCGGATGGGGCCTTTTGCTTTGGGCTTTTTCTTGGTGCCCTTTGGCGCAGCAGCATTGTTTGAATCATTTCCCGAGTTATCACCTGAATTGGCCATTAGTATCTCCCATACAGATCGTCGTATTTGTTGTACCAGTTGTAAATTTTTGTGGCGGCAAAGGTCTTCCAAATTTTGGTCGACTTAAATCTTTCCACCACAGTTTCGCGATACTTAGCGACCGCGCTGCGAAATACAAAAAAGAAAATTGGGGACAGTGCAATTGTTAAAATCATGGATCCCATCACTATCGAGTTATTGAATCTTGTGAAGGGAACTATGGGCATGTGATAGAGTTGCGTCCAAAGGCCTTTGAGTGAGCCGTTTTCGAGAGCCAACTGTCCAAGTCGATCGCAAACGGGATCCAGCAGGAATGCTATAAATTTAAAAAAGAAGGCAGAAATGAATGCCGCACCAATCTGAATGCGAAACACCAAGAGAATCACCAGCACGATGAGTGTTTGTAGTGACATAAAGGGGGCAAAACCAAGAATAAAGCCACAGGCCATTCCCGCTGCAATCTGATTGTGGCCGGTTTCTGAGTTGAGCAATTTAAAAAATCCAAAAATCTGTTTCAATAGCAAGGTCATGGTGACTCCTTAGGATATTAACACGATAGAATTTTAACACCGCAGGTTCTAAAACACAGAAAGCACACCCTCGATGATTCGCTTTTGTACATCCTCGGTCATATCTGGATAAAGTGGCAAGCTAATGACACTGTTTGCTGCCCAGCGAGCATGAGGAATGGCAGCTGGCGCAGCGGGAGCATGCTCAGCATACCAAGGCTGATCAGGGATTGTGCGAGGATAGTGAATTGAAGTGGGAATGCCCACATCAGTGAGACGTTGCTGGAGCTTTTCGCGGTTATCAACAGCAAGTGTGTACTGGGCCCAAGCTGATGTGCGTTGCGATTTTACGATAGGAATTTGCACACCCTTGCTTTGGAGTTTGGCAAAGGCTTCATTGAAGCGAGTGGCGATTTTGTTTCGTTGCTCTAGTTCCCAATCAAAGCGCGACAGTTTGGAAATAAGAATGGCACACTGAATGGTATCGAGCCGACCGTTGATGCCGAGGCGGGTGTGGAAATAGCGCGACTCGGATCCGTGCTCGCGAATCTCTTTCATAATTTTATATGTTTTCTCGTCATTCAGGAATATAGCCCCGCCGTCGCCATAGCATCCTAAAGGCTTTGCCGGATAGAAACTAGTAGCGGCGACCGTGCTCAGATTGCCACTTTTTTTGCCTTTAAAGGTCGCGCCAAAAGACTGCGCGGCATCTTCAAGAACCCACAGCTGATGCTTTTGCGCGATGGCATTGAGTTTTTCCATGTCGCAAGTCTGGCCGTAGAGGGACACTGGGATGATACCTTTGGTTTTGGACGTGATAGCCGCCTCCAGTGCGTTGGTGTCCAGATTGAACGTGTCCCTCTCGATATCAACAAAGACAGGCTTTGCCCCTAAAAGCATGATTGTCTCAACAGTTGCTATAAACGAAAATGGAGTGGTGATGACTTCGTCCCCGGGTTGAATGCCCAGCGCCATCATCGGAATAATGAGCGCATCGGTGCCACTGGCGCAAGTGAGTGCGTAGTCGCAACCCACATATTTTGCGAGTTGGGATTCCAGCTCTTTGACCTCCGGGCCATTGATATAAGCGCCGCTTTCGAGGACTTGCATCACCTTGGCGTCAATGTCTTTTTTTAAGGCTAAATATTGAGATTTGAGATCTATAAAGGGAATTTGAGCTGGAGATTGTTTTTGCATTATTGCGATCCTCTCATTTTGACTTTGGCATAGCGTGCATGATGCACATGCTGAACATACGCCAATGGCAACTAAATTGTAAGATAAGAGATGTCTCATTTGAGGCGGGCTGTACTCCCGGCACAAGCGACTCATCTGGCACAGGCTATACAATTGAGAGACAAAATCCAAAGTTAATTTTCATGATTTTTTTTGTAATGATTCGCTGTGGGAAATTAAGAACACAGGACTATTGCTTTTTATGGCCAAACTCATTCACAATTGGTGAATGAGAAGTTCAGTTCGTGGGTGGATGCAGCCGCAATTGGTTTTTTTAAGTCTTTGGTTGAGCGGCCACTTCAGTTTGGCAGCATTTTCTAACTACAATTCACTTTTGGTCGGCGATAAAACTGCAGGAATGGGTGGGGCAGGTGTGGCGCAGCATGGAGACATCTCCTCGATGGCGTTTTACAATCCTGCGACTTTGGCGCAAATGGAAGGATCAGCCTTTTCTGCGGCAGTGGGAGTCTATAAAAAGTTCGATACGGTGTATGGTCAGGACGAAGATTTTACGAAAGCGCCGTTGAGAGTCAATCAGGGGTTTTTCCGTTCTCTACCCGCTTCAACAGGAAACATTCTGCAGTGGGGCAAGTATCAGGTGGGATTTTCCATTGTTGTGCCTGACTATGACAGTTTTAAAGGCGACATTCGAAACTCGCTCACGAACACTTCGACCTTATCTTATGTGGATGAATCCTTGTGGGTGGGGGCAGCTCTTGCTAGAGAGTTTTCGAGTCGCAGCAGTTGGGGTTTTGGTTTTTATTACACAGCTAGAAATTATCAGAGAACGGTGTCGGACCGTACTGATGAACCAGGTGTTGGCGCCAATGTTTTTACCCAAGAGCGCACCATCACACAGAATGCGATTTTGGCGCAAGCCGGTTACTATTTGCGATGGAGTCCAAACTGGAGTTTTGGTGCAGTTTTGCGCCTGCCAGCGTACAAAGTTTCTTCGCGAGGCTCGATTTTTGAGTCCAATACTCAATTCACAGCCACGCCTCCCGGATATACCTCAACACAGATCAACCAACCTGATCTAACGGGATCGGTGGTGATTCCTGGTAAACTGGGATGGGGGTTGACTTACTACAGTGATGAAAATTTAGAAATTTCATTTGAGATGGATCACTATCAGGGCATTAGGTATTTTGATTTCGAGGAGCCGAGTCTGGCGTCCATGATCGAGCACAAGCCCACCACCAATGTACAATTGGGAATGCAGTACGCTTTCTACGATGGGTTCAAGGTTCGCCTTGGTGCCTTTACCAATTTCTCTTCACACCACGATCCTCAGTTGAGCGATACCAGACTTCAGCAAGACAAAGTCGACATGGTGGGGTTTAGCGCAAACGCAGAATTTATCACCGGGAGCAAGATCAGCTACACCTTTGGTGGATATTACACGGGGGGACGAGGCCGCTCGGCGCAAAGAGTTGATCAGAAGCAGGAGGTGCTGGTCAAGCACCAGCATGTTTTTACAATGTTGGTGGGGACATCCTTTTTCTTTTAGGTATTGTTGGTGGCGAGAACTCTAAAAAATTCAAGACCGACGGCGCTTGCATTGGTGCCTCCGGCATCAATGGCTGACTTCATATAGCCGCAGAGTTCATCATTCACCTTAGATGAATTGCAAGAAATGTTGTGAGTGGAGAGAACGATGGTGCCAATGGTGCCGAAGAGTGCCGTCACGTCTGCGGGGATGGCTACGTTGGCGGGTGGCGGTAGCTCGCTGAGTACAATTTGTGCCAATGTTCTTGCCAATGCAGCGCCAATCTTTTCGGCAGAGGAGCCAGCTTTAGGGCAGGGAATTCCAAGAACTGAGTCTTCTATGGGGTTGTCGGTCCAAGGGCAGCTGTTGTCTGCGTCTAACATTGCGCTTGATAAATAAGAAAAAGAGGCGATGAGAGCGGCTGCTTTGCCACCGCCCTTCAGGCAGTAGTTAAAGGCTTCGTAGGCTCTGGTTGCATTGGCTGCAGTGGTGGCTTCTTTGGTGAAAAGCAAAAAATTCATAAAGGCTTGGATCTGACTGGTGGTACCGGTGGCGAGCTCGTTGAGCGCGTCGCTCAGTGTTTGAGTGTCGGTTACACCTTGATAGAGAAAATGGCCTGCACAGCGAATGTTGTCTGCTGCAGGTGAGTCCACCCCTTGAACTTTATCTACACATTCAAGGGCCGTGGCTGGAGTGGCTTTATCTAAGCAAAATTCGGCTTCGCCCACTTTGTTCATATCGGATTGTTGGGCGCACGAAAGACAAGAAACTGTGATCAAAACGAGGCCAAGGTGACGGAGCATCTGTTGAAGGTTGTTGTGACTCAAATGAAACCGATGCATGGATTGGACCTCCTGATGGCGTACAAATTAAGGCGTGCAATTTTTATGAGTGACTCTTCGGTCTGTCGAGCTCTCTAATTAAGTTTTTCGCATGAGTGAGCTAAAGAATTAATACGAGCTCCCAGACTTTGGTCATCTTGACGCAGACTTTGATTGAGGTTCGCGCTAGCTAAGGTGGCTGAACATTAGACAAAAATGGATAATTTCTTAAGTTGGGGCTGTCTCATGCCGATAAAACTGGAGTGAGATGGTTGAAGAGGGTTCGACCTATTTTGATACGACAAGGGGACTTCATGGACGAGAGGCGCCTTATCTTTACAGGATGTAATCAATGATAGATGTCAGATCTTTGAGCTTTATTAAATCAATTTTAATTGTGAAAGGCTCATTGCAGAAATTGCTGCGGGATTACTTTTGCTTTGCAGCGACGCTCACGTTGGTGCTCTTGAGCGGCTCTGGGGCAAATGCTCAGTTGGGTGAAAAATTTGATTTCTACTCTGGGATTCGCACACTTGGAATGGGCGACACCGGAATTGCAGTTGTAAATGATGAGACGGCGCTTTTGATCAATCCGGCAGGCCTTGGTAAACTACGGGACTTTTACGGAACAATTTTGGATCCTGAGCTGGAGCTGTCCTATTCCTCGGGTGGGTTCTATGGCACCAATCCGCTGACGGCACCAACCACTGTGGAGGGAGTTCGCGGAGCTTTGGCGACCAAACCAGAAACCTATTACTATGCAAAGATGCAACTCTTTCCTTCCTTTGTGGCGCGAAATTTTGGCATTGGTATTCATGCCAAGCAGTACTTGGCAGCCAAGCTCAATGACGACGGGACGATTTCTGCTGAGCAGGTCGATGATATGGCGCTAGTGATGGGCTACAACCTTCGCTTTTTTGATGGAAGAGTAAAGTTGGGAATGGCGGGAAAGGTCATCAGCCGTCAGCAAGTCAGCGAGGTTGCACTTGATCCCGCTCTTGATCTCAGTAATTCAGAATTGGCGCTAACTGGTCAGTACCGAGAGGGTTTGGGCTTGGGTGTTGATGCGGGCCTACTGTTAACCGCTGCGTGGAAGTATCTGCCAACGCTTGCGGTTGTTGCACGCGATTTGGGTGGGACTCGATTTGATCTGCAATCTGGAGTCAGGGGGCCGGCGACAGATGTGCGCCCTCTCGAATTGAAACAAGATGTGGATGTGGCCCTGGCGATGTTTCCTATTCACACCAATACGGTTCGGTCGGCGTGGACAGTTGAATACAGGAATCTATTAACGAATCAAGATGAAACGAATAAGAACAAATTTATCCATGCTGGATTCGAAGTGAATTTAGCTGATCGATTTTTCTTAAGGGCAGGGTATAATCAAGGCTATTGGACAGCCGGCGCAGAGTCGGCGACCGAGAATTTTCAGATTCAGGTTGCGACCTACGGTGAAGAGGTCGGAGTTGGCGAAAATACCAAAGAGGATCGTCGCTACATTGGAAAGGTGACGTTTCGCTTTTAAAGTCAGCCCGCAGATCCAGGCGACTGAAAAACAGGTGCCCGAGATCCAGGAGGAGAACGATGAAAAGGACTTTCATTTTTATACTGCCGCTCTTGCTGACCATCAGCTCTTGTGGCGATAAGAACGTATTTACGGATGCCGCCAAGAAAGACACGGATCTTGCCTTGCGCGAAGATGCAGAAAAATACATCAACAGCGGCGACTATGTGGCGGGAATTGCCAAGATCGACGCTATGTCAGAAAGCTATGGAGCACGTTCGGATATGTTGACTCTCAAAGCCAGTGCCTATGCTGGACTTTGTGGATTTAATTTTTTGGATTTTATTTCGGCACTTGAGAACAACACTTCGGATGCATTGTTTTTAATGTCGATGCGACAGTTTCAAACCAAGGCCGTGGTTCCGGTAGCCTGCGCTGTGGCTCAGGCTACGATGGAAAGGATCGGAACAGTCGCCACGCGTGATGCCAATCAAAATCTTTTTATGGCGCTTTTGGGATTTGCAAAAATGGGCACGATTTTGCGCGATAAGGCTGACGCCGACATGGACGGGGCTGTCGACGACGTTGACAATGCTTGCAAGGACACCGTGCTAACGGGAGATGATGTGCGCACGGTGGTAACGGGACTTGGTTTGGTGCTTGAGAACATTGCGGCACTCTCGGCCGTGCTCAGTGGCGGGAGCGCGGTTACTGACCTGGAATCGCTGCAAACAAAATGCAATGAGGCTTCGGTGAGCTGCACGATCACCGATCCAACTCAGATAGATGACACTGCCGTGGCGGGTTTTCGAACTTTGATTGATACCAGTGCGTTTGGAATTGGCGATTGTACGGATGATCCCTTTATCACCTGCTGCCCTCCATAGAGGAGTGCTGTTGATGAAAACGCAAATGGACATTTGGAAAAATATGGTGAAACACATGAAATGGATTTCGAACTTCTTGATGGTGCTGCTGTTGATCGCGGCTAGCGCCATTGCAGAAGCCAAAGAGTTATTTGAAATGAATGTGCCCACCCGTGCTTGGGGTATGGGTGGAGTTTACACTGTGTTTCCGGAAAACTCACAGGTGGTTATGTACAATCCCGCCTATTTGGGAATTTTAAATGGTCTGCATTGGGAAGTTTTTGGTCTCAGTGCTGGCCTCAATGGTCAGGATGCGATTGACGATTTTTCTGGAGCTGGAAATATTTCAGACATCAGTGATCTCAATGCCTATTATGGAAAAAATTTGTGGATGGGTCTAAATGGACGAACAAGCTTTGCGATGCCCTATTTTGGAATTGCTGCTTACCAGGACATGAAGGGTTCGTTTGAACTCAATAACCCGGCACTGCCCAACCTGGAGCTCGAATACACTTACGATTCTGGATTTAACGGTGGCATCGCTTACCCCATCAGTGAAAATACCGCTGTGGGTGTGACGATTAAATATATTGATCGCACCTCAGCAGATGGGGCTGTGGATTTGGGGACTGTGGTTTCTGGCAATGGCGAGGCTATATTAAATGACAGCCGCAAGCGTGGAACAGCCTATGGTGTGGATTTGGGTTTTGCTGCTGTGGTACCCGGAGCGATGACTTCCAAACTCAGTTTGGTGTGGAAAGACGTGGGGACAACTTCATTTCTAAGGGTGGGTGATGCTCCCGTGTCCGCGCCCATCAAGGACAATCTGATCGCTGGCATTGGCACTGAATTCACGTCTGGGCTTCTTGATTTTCGCATCGGCGGAGAGTTGCGCCATATATTAGACAATGAAGCTTCTTTTGGTCAAAAGGTGCATTTGGGGACTGAGGTTTCGCTGCTGTTTCTAGATTTGCGTGGCGGCATCAATCAGGGATATTTGACATACGGCCTAGGATTGGACTTTTTCATATGTCAATTGGACATTTCTTCATATTACACTGAGACGGGCGCCTATCCTGGGCAGACACCTGAGAACCGATTTCAAGCAGAGCTTCGATTTAATTTGTCACTCGACACAAAGTTGAGTTTTGATTTTAAAAACGGACAAAGGCGCAAACTCAAGCAACGCCGCTAGCCGGTATTTAAATTTCAAACATGAACAAATTTTTCTCGATCGACTGAATAGCTGCGCTATTGGGAGAAAGCGCTTCTCTCAGGGGCGAATCATTGGTAGGTTTTCGGTCAATGATCACGACTTGGCAATTGCACGATCGCAGTTTAATTTACTCACTCTACGGCAATATTGTCGGTGATCGCTCTTGGGATGATGCTTTTTGGCTGGTTTCGGATTTGAAACGCAAGCGTGAAATAGAAAAATGGCTGTTACAAAAATCGGGACGAATTACCGATTCGCAAATTTTGCGAATTCAAGAGATGTGGATTCGCGAGTTTAGGCTCCACTATCCTGAATTTGAATTGATACAAGAGGATTTTCTTTCGTTTTTGATTGATAATTTTTTGGCAGAGAGTCAGACGGATATGGCGTTGGCCTCGGTAAAACTGCAGGCACAGCAATTCAAGAATCTGTTGCGACAGCTGGCGCCACTGCTGCTAAGAGAGGTCCCCTCAGATGTGATATTGGAATGGCTTCAGTCGCTTGAGATTGAGAGGCAGTTTAAGTCTGATGATATTTTGTTGGCGGAAAAGTTCATTCGTGAATTGCATCAACAACGACGCATGTATGCCGCATGGATTCCGTGGGTTCTCCAAGATGAAATTCGACCTTTCCCTCGTGGGCGTCAATTGTGGATAGTGGATCTAGGTTTTGAAGCCAAGATTGCTGATTTGGACTTTGTTCAGTCGATGTGCGCACATTGTGAAGTGCACCTGGTGTTACCTGCGATCGGCGCGAAAGATGGAACTCGTGATGCCTCTCTGCTGCATGTCTATCGACCTTATTATAATGAGAACAGCTTGCGGTCTTTTCCTTTAACGTTGAGTGAGGCTCCCGCTGTAGAGCCTCAAGGGAGGCTTGTTTGCCGAGAGGTTGAGTCCCTTTGGGCTGAAGTTGCCGATGCTGCGGAGCTGGTTTTGACGTGGCGACAGCAAGGCGTTGCCTTTGACGAGATGGTGGTGATATTTCCAAACACGCAGGAGTATGCCAGTACATTGCTGCAGTTTCTTAAAACGAAGAGTATACCAGTCGATATTGAAATCAAAATAGAGAAACGGGATCATTGGAAACTGCAAGAGTTTCAGGCGCTATTGAAGCTCTGTTATGGTGAATTTGATTTTTCAGATTTGGAAATTTTGTATGATAATTTCTTTAAAGACAAAATTTCTTACGAGGATTTCAGGCGCAGATTCGCTTGGATTCAATTAAAGCAACATAATATTTTAAGTGACGAGCTTTTTGTTGATCTTCTTGGGCTCAGCCAGGGCCGCATTGAAGCATTGAGTTTAGTGGAATGGCTGCAGAGCTGGCCTGATTGCATCAAGGCGTTTTTAAAGTTTGCGGAGAT
The DNA here is from genome assembly GCA_964388665.1 of uncultured Pseudobdellovibrionaceae bacterium. Classification (GTDB taxonomy): domain Bacteria; phylum Bdellovibrionota; class Bdellovibrionia; order Bdellovibrionales; family Bdellovibrionaceae; genus CALCCV01. The sequence goes on from CAYMBJ010000012.1 coordinate 43,587, forward strand.
CTGCGACGTGGTGGAGAAGGCCCTGTCTGAAGCCAGAGGAGCTGATAAATTTTTGCCTGCTCAGTGGTTGGAGTGGTGGCTTAAGATGATTTCTGGCATGGGGCCAATGGCGCGAACTGAGGAGTCTGGCATTTTGCTCTGTTCTATTGAAGGCGCATTGGCTGTTGCACGCCCATATCGAATATTTTTGGGGATGGCTGCGGAAAACATGACATCTCAGTTTGATGAAAGATTTAGTCATTATTTTTATTTTCGTAGCCAAGAGGATGTTGGCGTGGATTTGCCTGCTGATCTCTCATGGGTGCGAGAAGCCAGTCTCAAATGGTTGGTGCAGTCGAGCGCGAGGCTTTCCTATCTTTATTTTTCGAAAAGGAACAAGAGCGACGAAGAGAATTCTCCCTTGAGTCTTTGGTTGGAATCAAAAGCTGATGCGAACAAGGAGAGTGCTGTGTCTGAAGTGGAAGCTGAATTGGAACCTGAAGTGGAAGCTGAAGTGGAAGCTGAAGTGGAAGCTGAAGTGGAAGCTGAAGTGGGGTCCTTGCCGCGCTCGCCAAGAATGGATCGAGCCGTGTTGGCGACGCAGGCGTGGGATGGGGCCATGGGCAGAAAGATTTCGCCCTCTGGAATTGAAGACTATGCTAAGTGTCCCTTTGTTTTTTTTGCCAAAAGAATATTGCGATTTTCTGATCAGGATCCAGAAATTTGGACGCTCGATCCGTTAGAAAAGGGGCAACTGCAGCACCGCATTTGTGAGCAGTTGATACTTCAGCGTCAAAAGTGGTCGGCGGAGCCAGTATTGTCGGCCGCTGACAATACTTTGATTGCCGAGACCGTGCAAACGGCCATGATTGAGCAGCGCCCGAAATGGGAAAAATTGGCGGAATTACAAATGAGAAATAGGCAGATGCTTTTGGCCGAGCGGTTTGTTGCGGCTGAAAAGGTAAGATCCATCCAGGCGCAAGCTTGGCAAACATTGCATACGGAGTTTGCTTTTGAAGTGCACTATGAATGGCAAAGCAATGAGTTTTTGAAGGCGCCGACGGCACAGTCATGGTGTTTTCGTGGAAAAATTGATCGTGTTGATTTTCATCCTCAAGAGCAAAAAATTTTAATTTTTGATTACAAAGCTTCGGCAAATTCGTGTCGCAAATTTAAGTCATGGCAAAGTGAGCAAGAAACTCAATTGAGTTTTTACGCTTGGCTCGTGCATCGAAAAGTGATTTTTGCCGACGGAGAGCTTTTTGGTGCTCTCTATTATCCGCTTTCAACAATGGTGCCTGATATAGGTGTGATTATTTCAGACTCAGTAGTTGCACAACAGTACATGACCCTGTCTAAGTCCAACTATGCGACAGCAGAAACATTTAACGAATATATAGTGAGCTGGGAAGAGTCCTTAAGGGAGACGCTCAGGCGTTTGGAGACACGATCATTTTTACCGCAGCCGCGCAAGCTCCAGCTGTGTAAGGAGTGCAATTGGAAAACAACATGCATGGCCCCACATCTGGATTGAATGGTCAAAGGCCTCAGCTCTTTGATCGGTTGATTCGCGCCGGTGCTGGAGCTGGAAAGACTACCAACCTCACTCAGACACTATTTGATGTGCTGGCTGACTTTTTACGTGTGCAGAAGAAAGCGCCGAGAATCGTGGTCACCACATTTACAAAAAAAGCCACCAAAGAATTGGAAGATCGCTTGATAAAAATGTCCCTCGTGTCGGGTCGCAAGGATATGATTGCGGCTTTGCGTGGTGGGCATGGCGTTCATATTTCAACGATTCACAGTTTGCTCTTTAAGTTTGTTGAGCACTTTGCCCAGCAACAGGGGTGGGGCAAAGGGTTTCGAATCTTGGACAATTTCTCTATTCTGCGGCAGCGACGGCAGGCGTTCATTCAGGTCATAGAGTCTCAGGCCAATACATTGTTGCTCAAACACTATGAACTCAATGAGTTGGAGTCTTTAGTTCACAGTGCCTTTGAGCGGGGATTGGATCTCTTGTTTCATCCAGCGACTCAGGACGAAGCCTCGGCGATATTTGGCAACTGGCATCAAAATCTTGCGGAGAAGTTGCAGCAGATTTTGCACGATTTGGAAACTGTAAGCTTAAGTCCTTCGTATAGAGTTTTTCAAGAAACTCTGCAGGCCTTGGCTCAGGGTCGAGAGCGAAATGACGATGTGCTCATCTGGGATTGCATTTCTGACAAGATTCCCAAACCACGTCGGGGCAAATCTGAAAATGGTGTGAGCGAGGAGTTGCACAGCGATGTGGGTGCTTGGATTGATGAGGTTCACGAGTGTCAAGCCGTCGCCGGCATCTATGCAAAAACAAATGCGGAGTTGATGGATCTCAATGTTCAGCTCCAGCTGCTCTTTGTTGCTTATCGCAAAGAGGTTTTTGGGCAAATATTATCTAGTGGTGCGTTGTCATTGAGTGAGGTGGAAAGCCTAGCATTGCAATTGATCATGAGCGACCCCGAGTTCGTGCGGACCTATTCAGAAATTTGGAACTACTGGATGGTGGATGAATTTCAGGACACCTCGCAGATTCAGATCTACATTCTCAATGCTCTGATAGGCGAGCAGCGAGCCTACTATGTTGGCGACCCACAGCAGTCTATCTATTTGTTTCGGGGTGCGCAGTCAGAAATATTTGGAAAAAAAGAAACCGAATACCAGCAAAAATCAGCGGTTGAGTATTTAGAAACCAACTATCGCTCGCAGCCCAGTCTACTTTTGCTTTTTAATTGGCTGTTTAAAAATTCTCCTGGTGATTTTCGCAAGATGAAGGCGCGGGAGTGGAAGGACTCTGAATCGCAGGCCATAGAGTGCTCAGGCACATTGCTGTTGGACAGCAGTGAGAAATTATTTTTGGAGGAGTTGCGCTTAGCGATTTCACAGCGGGCGCACGGCGAAGTGATTGCCTGCTTAGGGCGAACCCATGACGAGATATTTGAGGTGGAGCAAATTCTCCGCCGCGCTGGTATTGCGTTCACTGTGGAGTCAGGCGGAAAATTGCATGAGAAGCGAGAGGTCATTGATTTATTTTCACTTGGGCGCTTTTTGATCAATCCTGGCGACAATTGCAATCTTCTAAGAGTGGTGCGATCACATTGGTTTCGTGTGGATGAAGAGCTATGGACTGCGCAGTGGAACCGAAAATCCTCTTTGTGGAATGTGCTCCAGGAAAATTTTGGCGATGCGCCGCCGGTGGCGATGCTTTCTAATTTGCGGCGTGTGTATCGAAAAGAGGGCTTTGTTGCGGCGATGAGTTTTTTTGTTGGCCTGATCTTGGCAGAGGAATCAGGAGCGGGTCTCACTGCAGTTGCTGCAAATGTCCTCAAGGCATTGAAGTTGCTGGAAGATGCCTTTCATGATGAGCCCTTTCATCCTGAGTGGGTTTTGCAAAAGTTGGATGCTCATTGGGATGGCCTTGAGGCTCCGAGTGTTGCGACCACTGAGCTATCAAGCAGTGCCGTGCGGCTGCAGACGATTCATTCGGCTAAGGGCTTGCAGTATGATTATGTATTTGTCCTGGGTGTTGGCGAGACCTTTCGTTCTCGAGATGCATCGCGACTGCATACGTCTTCGATTGCGAGCTGGTTTTCTGCAGATCTTATGTCAGATGATCTTCAAGAAAAATTTGCGAATCCGTTTCGGCACAAGGCGAGAGCGGAGAGGCAACAGCAAGAGCTCTTAGAGTTTTATCGCGTATTTTATGTGGCAGTCACCCGGGCCAAAGTAAAAATTGTTTTGTGGGCGAAAGCGCCACCGGCGGAAAGGAGTTGGCTTGCCAGCACGCCCTGGCCCCTGACGGAAGGAAAGGTACAGTACGAAGACTTTGCCGTTCTCACGCGCGTGGGAGTTTGGCCATCTGAGAAGTCTGCAGATCCTCTAGGTGACGAAGGGGAGGCGGAACAGCATCCCCCCATGGCACAAATGCAAACTGAAAAGCTTCAAGAAGGCGCAGAAAGTTCGCAGGATCATGAGGAAGCGCAAGCGCAGCAGCTGACATCTTTGGCGGAAAAGCGCCAATGGCATTCTGGAGTGCCTGTGACGAATGATGCGGGGGTGGCGATTCTGGAGCAAGATGAACTGATAGAAAACGGAGCAGATTGCCAAATGCTGTTGTCGCGATTGTTGAGAAAAAATGAACGCACGCAGGCGGGCATAGTGCAACATGCTTTGTTTGAGCGCTATGCAAAAGGCTATGCTGAGCTGCCCAAAGAGATTTTGCAGGCCAAGGAAAGCTGGCCAAGCGAAGCTCAAGATCTGATCGTAGAATTGCCAAAGGGCTTTGCCGAATGGGACTTTGAATTTTTCTGGCAACAGCGAAGGTGTGTCGGACGCATTGATTGGTGGCGGCGCCAGGAGAATGGCAACGTGTGGATATTGGATTATAAATTTGGCCAGCAGACTGTGCCAGCTCAAGCTCTGAAACAGTTGCAGTATTATGCAGCTGCGCTCAAGGTCTTGGGATTTGTTGAATCAAAGGCATCCGTGCGCCTGTCTATTTGGGAAGTGCTTGGCAAGCGCTGGCACGAAAAGAACTATGAGGAAGCAGACATTCAAATGGCTTGGCTGGGATCTGGCGCTGCGCCGTCTGAGCCATTGGTTAGGAGAGATGGTTGAGCCCGGAAAAGAAAAGGCACAAGTGGATTCTTCTTGGCGCCGGCCTATTTAATATGATTTTGGGGTTGCGGCTTTTTGAAAAAGGTGAGGATGTGATCATTGTGGAAGCGCGCTCCTCCCTAGACACCAACAAGACTTGGTCGTTTCATAAAACAGATTTGTCTACGCAAGATTTGGAATGGATTTCGCCATTTATATCCAAGCAGTGGTCACAATACGAAGTGCGTTTTCCTTCCTATTCGCGCAGGATAGACGCTGCATATTGCACGATCAAAGCTGAGGATTTTGTTAAAAAATTTGTAGAAAAGTTTCCTGTTGAGCAAATCTATTTTGGCGCGCCAGTGACCCGGGTAGAGCTGCACGCGGCACACACGGAGGGCTTCGAATTTGTTGGCGAGCACATCATTGATGCTCGCGGCGAGAAGTCCGCCGAAGAGTGTGGTTACCAAAAGTTTGTGGGCTGGGAATGTCACTTTTCTGAGGGGCATGGACTGGATTCGCCTGTCTTGATGGACGTGCAGGTACAGCAAAAGGAGGGCTTTCGCTTTCTTTATTGTTTGCCTTGGTCGTCACAGGATATTTTGATTGAAGACACCCGTTACTCATTGCGACCGCAGATCGACAAAAATTCCTTTTCGCAAGATCTTGGTAAGTACATTTCATGGCGTTGGCCGCAGTCTGATTATAAGGTGTCAAGACAAGAGGTGGGCTGCCTGGTGATTCCTTTTGCTCGCCAGTCGCGCACGGCAAACGAGTTTGGCGTGCGCGGTGGTTTTTTTCATCCCACGACGGGCTACTCATTGGGGTGGGCGTTGAAGCTTTCGCGTCTGGTTGCGCAACAAGATTTGAGATTCTCGGCTGATGCAAGCTCCTTTGATGAGCATTTACCGAGTGGCTTTTATTTTTTATTGAACCGATTAATGTTTTTTTCTGCAAATTCAGAAGAAAGATGGAAAATATTTGAAAAATTCTATCAACTCCCTGATGATTTGGTTGCAAGGTTCTATGCAGGCCAATCGACTTTGAACGACAAATTGCGAGTGTTTTCGGGCAGGCCGCCAGTGAGCATTCGACAGGCTTTACCTTGGTTCGTAAGCAACTGGAACAGCATGAAAGATCGCCAGTCTACGAAGATCAAAATTGCAAAGGAGCGCAATGACCATGGAATGGATAGAGTTTAAAAACGAATTGAGCTCAGAATTTTTATCAAAACATATTCACACGGAGTTTTGGACTCCACTCAATGAGTATTTAAAGCGTAAGCGAAAAAACTTTCGAGGGCAATTGGTGGAACTGGGGATCGGTTTGGGTCTCAGGAGCGTTGAGCTCGTGAGTGATGCTGACAAAGAAGCAGTTATTCGCGCCATTGAGCTCCTGCACGCCGGAACTCTCATACTTGATGACATTCAAGATGACAGCATGACTCGACGAGGTTTGCCTTCGCTGCATCGTCAGATGGGAGTACCGCGAGCACTCAATTTGGGAAGTTGGACTTTTTTTGCCGCGCAAAAGATTGTCAACGATTCGGGATTGAAGGCGGAACAAAAAAAGGAGCTGCTCGACTGCTATCGCGAGACCCTTTACTGGGGACATATTGGTCAGTCCATTGACTTGGCCATAGAGATGTCCCGTGTACCGCAACATGAGGTTCTTGAAGTCGTTGACCAGAGTCATCGTTATAAAACGGGCGTTGTCACATCTTTGGCTTTGGTGAGCGGCTGTATCTTGAGTTCCTCGACTCCGGCACAGCAACAGCGCGCTTTCGTTTTGGGTGAGGCCTTGGGTGTGTTGCTGCAAAAAATTGATGACTTAAAAAATCTTCGACCAGATCAGAAAAATCCTGACAAGCAATATGAAGACCTAAAAAATCTGCGGCCGAGTTTTGTTTGGAGTTGGGCAAGTCGACAGACTGATGGCACATGGTCCAGCTTGCAGGCAGCAGTGTCTGCATTGCTCGATGTGCCTGAGTCAGAAAGGGCTATGCCAGAAGCGGCAAAATCAAATCGAACAAAAATTGACCAGTGGGTTATTGAAACTGGAATTCTAGCGCGCGCAATGACGGAGATACAGGCCGACGCAGATGCACTTGTGAATGAGAATCGAGATATCGCCGGACCACTAAAGACACTGATAGCACAATTGATCGTTAGTTATGAGAATCAGTGTTGAGAATTTTTGAAAGGATTTATTTGTGATTATTAAAAAGAAAGCGATCGTGATTGGCAGTGGCTTCGGCGGTCTGTCTTTGGCGATTCGACTCCAAGCTCAAGGTTTTCAGACGTTGCTTTTGGAAAAGCGCGATCAATTGGGTGGTCGCGCCTATGTGTTTCGTGACAATGGATTTACTTTTGACGCCGGACCAACGGTGATTACAGCACCTCACTGTATTGATGAACTTTTTGCCCTGGCCGGGAAAAAGACTGCGGACTATGTGAAGCTCATGCCTGTAACGCCTTTTTACAGATTGGTGTGGGACGATGGTTTTAAATTTGATTATAGCAATGATGATGCCCTACTTAAAGAACAGATAGAAAAAATAAATCCGGAAGATTGGGTGGGCTACCAAAAGTTTTTAAAATATTCAAAAGAGGTTTTTGTCGAAGGCTACGAAAAGCTTGTGCATGTGCCTTTTTTGAGTTTTTGGAGCATGATAAAAGTGGCTCCGCAATTGGTGAGACTTTCTGCTCACCGTTCAGTTTATTCTATGGTCAGTAAATTTGTTAAGGATCCGCACCTGCGCGAAGCATTTAGTTTTCATTCCCTTCTAGTGGGTGGAAACCCTTTCGTCAGTTCGAGCATTTATACATTGATTCATTTTCTGGAGAGAAATTGGGGCGTATACTTTCCAAAAGGCGGAACGGGAGCTCTGGTGAATGCTTTGCACAAGCTTTTTGAAGAGCTGGGTGGTGAAGTTCGCTTAAATGCCGAGGTCGCTGAAGTGATGACCGCTGATGGCGAGGCCAAGGGTGTGCGTCTTAAAAATGACGAAATGATTTTGGCTGACCTTGTGGCTTGCAATTCAGATGTGGTGCACACCTATAAAGATCTTTTGGCTAATAGCAAGCGTGTGAAGTCGACGCGCTCACGATTGAATAAATCAGAGTATTCAATGTCTTTGTTTTTGATTTATTTTGGCACCAAGAAAAAGTATCCTGGGATTGCCCATCATCAAGTGATCTTTGGTCCGCGCTACAAGGGCCTTTTGGATGACATCTTTCATAAGGGCGTCTTGGCTAAAGACTTTTCACTTTACCTGCATGCGCCAACAGTTACGGATCCAGATTTGGCTCCTGAAGGACATGAGGGATTCTATGTGCTGTCGCCAGTTCCGCATTTGGGCATTGCTGATATCGACTGGGACGTCGAGGGGCCAAAATATGCTGATCGCATTTTGCAATACCTGGATAGTAAAATACTGCCGGGTCTTCTTGATAATTTGGTGACGAAGCGAATATTTACGCCCTTTGATTTTCGTGAAGAACTCAATGCTCATCACGGTTCTGCGTTTTCAATGGCGCCGACGCTTTTGCAGAGCGCTTACTTTCGCACGCACAATAAGGATCCGCATTTGCAAAACTTGTACTTTGTGGGAGCAGGGACTCACCCAGGGGCAGGGGTTCCAGGTGTGATCAATTCGGCTAAGGCCACGGCCGGGGTGATTGAAAGGGATTTTCAGTGAAGCATGGAGGTCTAGCCATAGAAGAGTTGCACTCCAGCTGTGCGGCCGCGATTCGCAAGGGTTCAAAGACCTTTGCTTTTGCTAGCTTCTTTTTTGGCAAAGAGGAGTTTCAAGCCTCTTGTCTGCTGTATACCTGGTGTCGCCACTGTGACGATCAGATTGATGAGGTGCCACAAGCAGAAAAAGCGCAGCGATTGGTGGAGCTCGAGCGGCTCACACACTTGGCGCTTGAGACCGAGGAGTCTGTGCCATTGGAGTTTGCGGCTCTTAGGCATGTGGTCAGAAAGTACAGCATACCGCATTTTTATGCTTTGGAACTGTTGCAGGGCATGCGCATGGATGTTGAAAATCAGCGTTACCAGACGATTGATGAACTGTTGCTTTACTGCTACCGCGTGGCGGGGGTGGTGGGTTTGATGATGTCGCACATTATGGGTGTCAGTGATCGAAAGGCGCAAGCGGCGGCGTGTGATTTGGGGTTGGCGATGCAGCTAACAAATTGCAGTCGCGATGTGCTAGCTGATTTTGCCAACGATCGATTGTATTTGCCGATGAATTGGCTCCGTGACGCCGTCGGCACAAGTGAGATCACCGATCTATCGCAGGTCATGGCGAATCGAACGGCACTGGTGCAGGTGGTAGAAAAGATGTTGCTCAAAGCCGATCAGCTGTATGAAGCGAGTGAGCCTGGCACTAAGTATTTACCAACAAAGTCAGCATTGGTGATTTTGATTGCTCGTTTTACTTACGCGCGCATTGGCACCAAGGTTCGTGCGGCGGGAACGAAGGCATGGGACCGGCGGGCCTATACAAAAGGATATGAAAAGGTTTTTTGTTTTATTAAGGCAATTGGGACTTGGCTACGACAGTTGCCAGGTCGCAGCGCCTTTCGGCGCGTGAATCATTTAGAAATCTATAAATTGAACTCCTAGTGCTTTGTCAGGGAAGTTTTTTCTAGACGTGAGGAGGAAGCTGTATGAATAATACCGCGACGACGAAGCAACGACGAAAAAATTTTCCTGACAAAGCACTAGTTGGACTAGGGCGGAGGACGAGATGGCTGTGCAAAGGATCAATCAAAGTTTTTGGGCCGATACCGTTGATTATGCAATGGAAATGAAAAACTTTACGAAGCAGGATTGGCTTGTTTACACGATCTGGATTGGGTTAATGGCGGGTTTACTGTTTTCAACAGCTGGATTCGTGTTGCTGGGGCATGCTAACGGGGTGGACTACCCGGCCTATGTATGGAATGTGCCGATTGGTGTTTTTATTTTCATTGGGGCGATTGCCTTTGATACTATTGGTCATCGCACCCGATACAAAGAGGTGCTGGCAAAGGGCGAGGCACTCGTTCACCACATCACAATATTTGCAGGTATCACGAGTTGTTTGCTCCTTTGTTTGGCCTACTCCTATCCGATCGCATTAAAAATTCCGTGCATCGCCATGATTGCACTTTCTATTTTTTATTCTATGATTGATGAAGGTCTGCATTGGCATCGGTATCTGACGCAAAATTCTGATCGGGTGGAAATGTGGAGCCACTTTTTTATTTTTCTTGGTCACTCAATATTTATTTTGTCATGGTATATGTGGTTTGCTGATGGCTATCCTGGGGTGAGAGAAACTTTGACTTTTTTGAATTGAAACTGAAACAAATAGGAGTCCACTGCGTTTATGGCAAATTCATCCATCCGAGCGACGAGCACCTTAAAGCTATCTAAACCCACAAAAAGTGTGAAATCTGCCAAGGTTTCTAAAAGCGCGACGGAATTGATCAATCGCCTTAAGCTTTCTCCCAGTCAGAAAGTCAAAGTCGCCGTGACCGATATCGATGGGATTTTGCGTGGAAAGTATTTGCATAAAAATAAATTTCTCTCTGCCTTGGACGGAGGATTTGGATTTTGCAATGTCGTGTTTGGCTGGGATTCTGCGGATCTCTGCTACGACAATAGCAAATACACGGGTTGGCACACAGGCTATCCAGATGCGACTGCACATATTGATTTGACCAGCTTTCGTGAGATTCCGTGGGAAGAGAAATTGCCATTTTTTCTAGGGGACTTTGTTGCCACCGATGGAAAGGACCTTGAGGTCTGTCCGCGGCGGCTGTTGAAGAGAGTGCTCGCGCAGCTTAGCGATGTGGGCTATCGTGCTCAATGCGGCATGGAGTTTGAGTGGTTTAATTTTGATGAGACCGCGCAGACATTGGCCGAGAAGAGTTATCAAAAACCACAAACAATCACGCCGGGAATGTTTGGTTACAGTTTGATTCGCTCTTCACAGAATTCGGGATTTTTTCACGCTTTGATGGATGAAATGTTGGCCTTCGGGATTCCCATAGAGGGACTCCATACCGAAACGGGTCCTGGAGTTTTGGAAGCGGCCATTCTTTACTCAGAGGCGCTGGAGTCTGCGGATCGGGCGGTGCTATTTAAAACTGCGGCAAAAGAGATTGGTCAACGATTTGGCATCATGCCGAGCTTTATGGCCAAATGGAGCTCTACACTTCCTGGTTGCAGCGGTCATATCCACCAAAGTTTGTGGAATGCAGAGGGAACTAAGAATTTATTTTATGATGACAAAGACAAATATTCGATGAGTCCCATGTTTAAAAGTTATTTGGCGGGTCAGATGCACTGCTTGCCTGAAATTTTGCCGATGTTGGCGCCAACTGTGAACAGTTACAAACGATTGGTGGATGGCTTTTGGGCTCCGACGAAGGTGACCTGGGGAATTGACAATCGCACAGTGGCATTTCGCGTGATTCCAGGGACAGAAAAATCGACGCGAATAGAGTATCGGGTGCCAGGATCTGACGTAAATCCATACTTGGCAATTGCGGCAAGCATTGCTAGCGGCCTGTATGGTGTGGCCAAGAATATGAAGCTCACGGCAGCTCCTATCCAGGGCAGCGCCTACGCTCACACGGAGATTCCGCGTTTGCCGCGGAACCTTGCTCAGGCGACTGAAAAAATGGAAAGATCAAAGCTGGCGCGCGAACTTTTTGGCGATACATTTGTCGATCACTTTGTGAAATCCAGGGAGTGGGAGTGGCGTCAGTTTCAGGATTCTGTGACAAATTGGGAATTGCAAAGGTATTTTGAAATAATTTAGGATAACCAATGATCATTAGTGATCACTTGATAGGAGATTTATGCATCGATTTGGATTTCCCACGCCAATATATTTCGGAGCTGGTGTTCGCAAAGAGTTGCCTGATTTTTTAAAATCAAAAAATATACATCGTCCACTGTTGATCACAGACAAAGGGGTTGGAGCTTTGCCCATCTCTCTAGATGTCGAGAACCTCATTAAATCGGCCGGCCTTTCGGTGGCGAAATTTTCGGAAGTTTGGGGAAACCCGGTGAAATCACAAGTTGAGGCGGGAGCATTGGCATATAAGGAACATGGTGCCGATGCCATCATAGGAATGGGTGGGGGAGCAGCTCTCGATGTGGCCAAAGCGGTGGCGCTTATGGCAACCCATGAAGGTGATCTTTTTGACTACGAGGGCAGTCAACCACAGCCTCACCCCATCAATGGATGCAAAGTTGCAAAGTGGGTGGCCTTGCCCACCACCAGTGGTACGGGAAGTGAGGTGGGTCGCAGTGCTGTTATTTCAGATGAAAAGACGCATATCAAAAAGTTTATTTTTTCTCCAAGTTTTTTAGCGGAGGCGGTTTTTGCCGATCCAGAGCTGACACTGGAGTTGCCGAAGTCTGTGACTGCAGCTACAGGAATGGACGCGCTCACACACTGTGTGGAGTCCTATCTGGCAAAAGATTTTCACCCCATCTGTGACGGAATTGCCTTGGAGGGGCTGCGTCTGGCCGCCCATTTTCTGCCGATTGCGGTGAAAGAGCCTGGCAATATTGAAGCCCGCGGAATGATGATGATGGCCTCACTCATGGGTGGCATTGCATTTCAAAAGGACTTGGGTCTCACTCATTCCTGTGCTCATGCTTTAGGAACCGCCGTGGATATGCACCACGGTTTGGCAAATGCCATTATGATTGATCATGCACTCAAATTCAATGTGTCAGTTCGCGCAGATCGCTTTAAAATCATGGCGCAAACGGTAGAGGCCAAAGAGGCGTCGGCAAAAGGATTTTTGCAGTGGTTGACGGATTTAAAGTCCACGATTGGCATTCCGAAAGGTCTCGAGGCGGCTGGCGTGCCAAAAGAGAAAATCTCACAATTGGCAGATTTGGCTTTTCAAGACTCTTGTCATCATTACAACCCGCGACCGGTGAGCCAAGCGGACTTTCAGATGATATTTAATGATGCTTATTGATAGGATTAGAAAAGTACAATGCTAAAAATTGGCGTGAGTTCCTGTTTCTTTCATGCAGATTATCAGAGACCCGTCTTCAAAGGAAAAGCTTTGTTTTATCTGGTGGACGATGTCAGTCGCTGGCTGTTGGAGGCCGGAGTTTTTCCGGTGCTGATTCCGCAAATCACCAAGACCTCAGGTCTCAGTTTGGAAAGAATTGTGAAACAACTGCATGGGTTGGTGTTGCAGGGAGGCTCCGACGTGGCGCCTCGGAGCTACGGAGAGTTGGCGCTACGCCCAGAGTGGGCTGGTGACTATGTTCGCGATCAGTATGAGCTGGAGTTGGTGGCTGAATTTCGCCGCCAAAAGAAACCTGTACTAGGGCTTTGTCGGGGTTTGCAATTGTTGAATGTGGCCTATAAAGGAAATCTGATCCAAGACATAGGCGAGCAAATTCCCGGCGCAAGTCAGCATAGGAATTGGGAGATATACGATAAAAACTATCATGAGATTAAATTTGTAAAGAACTCTCGTCTGAGCAAGCTCTATGGTTGCATCGAGAAGGCCACCGTCAATAGCGTTCATCATCAGGCTGTCAAAAGCTTGGGAAGAGATTTGGTGGCAGAAGCCTACTCCTTTCCTGATGGAATTGTAGAGGCTTTTCGCTCTCAAGTGGATGATTATGTGGTTGGCGTGCAATGGCATCCCGAGTTTCAAAAACCAGAAGAGACGAAATTGCTGAGCACGGCCCCATTGATTCAAGAGTTTATTGAAGCCGCCACGATGGTTTCGCAGCGTTTGCACAAAAAGCCCAGCGGCATTCAAAAAAATCAAAAAAAGATCATCACGAAGACTACAAAAGGATCAAAAAAATGATGAAAATTATGAATCCAGCGACAGGGAAATTGATTCAAGAGATCAACACAGACACGGCGGCCACGCTCAAAGGTAAATTTGAAATACAGCTTTCCTACCAGAAGCAACTTGCACGCACACGCGGGGATGAGGCACAGCAATCAAAGCATTTTAAAGAGCGCTTGCAGATGATGGCAAAGTTTCGCGATATTTTGGCCAGCGAAGTGGAGCCATTGGCGAAGATCTTGACATCCGAGGTGGGAAAACCGATCTCGCAAGCCCGCAATGAGATCAAAGGGACCCTGAAGCGAATCGATTTTTTTCTTGAACACACACCCAAAATGTTGGAGCGCGAGCGGGTTTTTCAAGATGCACAGATCGATGAGGTGATCGAGCAGGAGCCTTTGGGCATCATCGCCAACATTTCGGCTTGGAACTATCCCTATTTTGTAGGTGCCAATGTTTTTGTCCCCGCGCTTTTGACGGGCAACAGTGTGCTTTACAAGCCTTCTGAGTTTGCGACTTTGACGGGTGTTGCCATTGGCGAGCGCTTGCATCAAGCGGGTTTTACGGTAGGCGCATTTCAAACGGTGATTGGCGAGGGCAGTGTGGGCGCCGAGCTTTTGAAACTGCCTATCGCTGGAGTGTTCTTCACTGGCTCCTATGCGACTGGAAAAAAGATTGCCGAGTCCGTTGCCGGAAGAATGATACGCACTCAGTTTGAACTTGGTGGCAAAGATCCCATTTATGTATGCGAGGATATCGATGTTGCAAGCGCAGCGGAAGGATTGGCCGACGGTGCTTTTTACAATGCTGGTCAAAGCTGCTGTTCAGTGGAACGAATTTATGTCCATGAAAAAATCTATGACGCTTTTGTTGAGCATTTTGTGAAAACAGTAAAGGCCTTTGTGATTGGGGATCCTCTCGACGAGAAGACCTACATTGGCCCGCTGACTCGCGCAGCGCAAATGGATGTGCTGCAAGAGCAAGTGAGCGATGCGCAAAAAAAAGGGGCAAAGCTCCTCTGTGGTGGCAAAGCACTTGATGGTCATACGGGCGCTTATTTTGCGCCGACAGTGTTTTCTGATGTGAATGCTTCAATGACTTTGATGCGCGAAGAGTCTTTTGGTCCCATCATCGGTATTCAAAAAGTGCAGAATGATGAAGAGGCGCTCGACCTAATGAATGACTCTAGCTATGGGTTGACGGCAGGGGTATATACCAGAGACAAATCCAGAGCTCAAAAACTCTTAGCACAAGTTCATGCTGGGAGCGTTTATTGGAATTGCTGTGATCGCGTGAGTCCGCAGCTGCCTTGGTCGGGCCGTGGGCATTCTGGAATGGGCACAACCCTCTCTAGGGCGGGAATCCTCACCTTTGTTCAACCCAAGGCCTGGCATCTGCGCGGGATTCAGGGCTGACAGACTCGCAAATGATTTTGAATTTCTATCGCATTATCTGAAAAAATCCAATCTATCCCTCTAGTGACCTCTCGGTAGAGCAAATTTTTTTCATTTATGAATCCCGTACCCACCTTTTGCTGGTGCTCATGGTGACACTTGATAAAATCTTGAGTCGTGAGTAGAAATTGTCCTGCAATTCCGGCGTAGCTTTTATTCAGCGAAATATTAGACAGGATATTGGTGTTGGTGCTGGCCACTGGTAAAAAGGTCTGGGAAGGGAAGTAGGGGTGCAGAGGAATAAAGAAGTCGGTATTTAGGGACAGAATATGAAAATCACTAACGGGATGAAAAGGTCTAAGTAGATTTACAAATTTCTTTAAAGATGCCTCCCGCTCTGAAAGATTTTCTTTTATTTCAATCATTAGATGGCATTTCGTTTTCAAAGATTCCAATGCCTCTTCGAGGTGAGCAATAGCTGGAATCTCATCTCTCAGTTTTTTGAATTCAATTTTTGTAATCGTGATGTCGGCCCTACCGTGAACTCGATCTGCGGTCGGATCATGAATAATGATGGGTTCGTGATCTAGCGTCCAGCGGACATCAAACTCAACTCCCCAAACTCCGGCTGCATGGCATGAAGCAAAGGCATTCAGAGAGTTTTCTTTGTGATGGCGGTGATCGCCCCTGTGCGCTATGACTTTCGCTTCTCTAAGCTTATGGATCGATGGTGGTCTGCGCGGCGTCCGGTTGTAAATAAAGTCTATGCCTTTAGAAAGAATATCTAGGTGTTTACTCAACTGTCGACTCCTTAAATTTTCGACCTGAGTTCATCTCAGCCGCTCAGGAATGAAGAGAATACACAAAGGTCTTGAAATACAGCAAAAAGAATTTGAGAATTTAAACTTCATACACACCTGGAGCCAATAGAGCTGAATCGAATTGATCTCAGAGAAATGCCAAAGTTTAAGGCGCTCTTTGAAAATTAAATTCATGGTGCTCCTCTGAGGTGCCCAGGGTAGCCAGCTCTAGCCAAGGAGTTTTCTTCAAACTGCAATTTCTTTTCCGATCGGCACTTTTCTTTTGCTAGATTCAAAAAGCGAGGGTCTCCTGAGTTCAAATGGCCCTTTAAGCATTTTTGAAGTGATGGAGGGTTTGAGTGAGAAGAGTTTTGAATGCAGTCTTGAATTTGAGCGTTATCTTGAGCTTTTCCTGCCAATCTGAGGCCAGGCCGGCCACAAAGAAAGACTTGCAATTTGTTGCTCAACTCCTCAGAAAGGCGAAATTTGGCAGCGGCATCACTTGCTATTTGCGCGGCAATTACAAAATCAGACCAGGCGATTTTTCGACGGGCAAAAAGAAAACGGAGGCCCTGCTTTTCCATTTTCAGACCAAGGGCAATTGGATGGGGCTTTTGGATATGAAGTTGGCATTTTCGCCTGGTGATGAGTGGACTGCGGAAATGGACGGCGGCTTCAATGGCGAATTGGTAGAAAAAATAAAGATTTCGACTTTGCGAGGCTATTCGCCTTGGATTGTCATCGAACATGATGGGCATGGGCACCTAACGAATGCAGAGGTTGGGAATATCTACTACAATTACATCTGTGCCCGCGAAACCGAGTACCCTGATGATAAAATCGATCCGGAGCCATCAGCTCAATATGATGAATTGCCAATTGCGCCCGAGAACATTCGCAAAACCTCACCTAGAAAAGAAGATTCACCTTTGAAAAAGGAATCGCCGAAGAAGCAGGAGGAACAGGAGTCTCCTAAACTGAACTACTATTGATTCTTCCAGCCGATGCGGCGTCGACCGCGCGAGCTAATCCAGTAGAGGCCAATGCCAAGAATCAAGAATATCAGCAAGTAGAGCGCTTCTGTTTTTGGGAATTCCTTTTCAAGCAAAAAAGCCCACACCACTTCGCCCATATGGCGGGTGGGCAGGTACACAGACAGAGCGGCGATCTTTTCAGGCAGGGCATTTGGCGGGAGCCAGAGTCCGCCCGCAAAGGAGGTGAGAATATAGATCAAATTGAAAATTGGCAGAGCTGCTTGCGGTCTTACCCAGTGTGCGAGTGCAGCACTCATGATACTAAAAGGAATCGCTAGGGCGAGCTCAAGAAATAACAGTCCTAAAATTTCGCCCATGGATAAAGACAGGTCGGTGCTAATACAGACAGTGGCGATGACCACAAATACGGTCAGGCTTCCCATGACGAAAGCCCGCATAATGTCTATTAGCAGAAGCCAGCTGGCTGGGATTGGCAATGTTCGCAAATAAAGATTCCAGTTGGAGCGCAACTCTAGAGAGAGTTGAACGCCAAATTGGAGAACTGCCACTGCCAATATTCCGAAGGATGCGAATGAACCCAAGAGCATCTTCGCGCGCACGGCATCTGTGGCATGTGGGAGAGCAAAGATTAAAAAAAATAGTGCAGGAAAGATGAGAGTGCTCACCACGTAGGCCTGCTCACGAAATAACTGCAGAGTCCGAAACCAGAAATGAGTGCAAAGGATCTTGAGGAATGCAGAAAATTGATTGGGAGTCCTCATTGTGATTCCATTTCAAGTTTTTTTAAAACTTCTTCCAATGAAATTGGTTTTACCGACTCAATCTCCACATTTTCAATGGCGAGCAACTCGGACAGTGATTTGCGCACATTTTTTGTATCCAAGGAAAACTGATTGTTGAAAATGTGCTGTGCTTCAGGTGGCAAAGAAAGACTTTTGGCGATCTCTTCGGTGGAGGTTGTTTCGATAAGAACTCTACTGCTTAGGGAAAAGGTGATTCTTGTAAAGCCGAACTCAAGATGTATATCCAGAGCTGAGCCGTCTCTCAGTATGCGTCCCTTGCGCATCAAGAGAATGCGCGAAGCTAGGCTCTCTGCTTCATCTAAGTAATGGGTCGTCATCAAAATCGCCTTGCCGCGTTTGGAGTACTCACGGCAGTACTCCCATACCAAGCGTCGTATCTCGGTGTCGAGCCCCACTGTGGGCTCATCGAGAATGACCACAGGAGCATCGCCACAAAAGGCGAGGGCGAGGCTTAGAATGCGCTTTTGCCCACCACTTAAAAATTGCGAAGCCTGAAGCCATATTTTCTTTAAGCCAAAGGCCTCAATCACATCTCGATTTTTTCGAGGATAGTGGCAGGTCACCAATTCAAAAATTTCGCCCACTTTCATATCTACCGGAAAATGCGGGTCCTGAGGGCAGTAGCCGAGATCAGCTAGGGCTGAGGTGCGCGAAATGGGCTGAGCATTGAGAAGGATACTGCCTGCATCGGCTGAGATGAGGCCCGTGGCCAGATTCATAGTTGTGGACTTTCCTGCGCCATTGG
The DNA here is from genome assembly GCA_964388665.1 of uncultured Pseudobdellovibrionaceae bacterium. Taxonomy (GTDB): domain Bacteria; phylum Bdellovibrionota; class Bdellovibrionia; order Bdellovibrionales; family Bdellovibrionaceae; genus CALCCV01. Next base: position 61,772 of record CAYMBJ010000012.1, read on the forward strand.
GTCCGAGCAGCACCAGTATCTCGCCAGTGCCGGCAGAAAAGCTCAGCTCGTGTACGATTGCCTGGCCTCCCAAGGATTTGCTTACATTTTCAAAATTCAACAATTTCGTCACTGTGGGTCTATGTTTTCCGATTAATAGGGCGAATTCAAGCTATATTCAGTTCTGGCGCGCACATGATCATTGGTTGCAAAATCAGTGATTCAATCTGATCTTATTGACCATGAACTCTCTGGAGCATTTCACAAAGCTGGAGTCCTATTTGCCCATCTCACTTTTGAGTGGTCCTAGCCTTTTGCTGGCTGTGGTGGTGGTCTATGGTTTTGTTGTGCTTCGCTATTTTTTGCTCGTCGGCAGTTTCTATTTCTATTTTTGGACTTTGGGTCGCGGTCAGTCGCTCTACTCACGAAAAAATCGAAAAGGTCAAATTCGTAAGGAGATATACTGGTCGCTGGCCACGACAATTATTTTTGCAATATCAGGAGTCCTCATTGGCGTCCTGTGGGAATTGGGCCTTGCGAAGTTTTATTTGAATTTTGATGAGTATCCACTCTGGTGGCTGCCATTGAGCTTTTTTGCTTACTCGCTAGTACACGAAATATATTTCTATTTTACCCACCGATGGATGCATCTACCTAAAGTCTACCGAAAGGTTCATGCTGTTCATCATCTGTCAATGGAGCCAAGTCCGTGGGCCTCTTTTTGTTTTCATCCGCTGGAGGCCCTCATCGAATCGGCAATTTTGCCGCTTATGGTGGTTTTGATTCCCATTCATCCGCTGGTATTTTTGCTGTATTTGACCTGGATGACAGTATCGGCAATCAACAATCATTTGGGTGTAGAGCTCATGCCGAGATTCTTTAAAAGAATTCGTTGGCGAAATCTCTCGCTATTTGATGTCTTTGTTAGTGCCACACATCATGCGTATCATCATAAATACTACCGCTGCAATTATGGTCTGTATTTTACCTTCTTAGACAGATGGTTGAATACTGAGCGTGCGACTAGCGATTCGAGGCCAACTTGACCTTTTCTGCTTTTGAAAGTGGTTGGCTCTCTGGCGATTTGTCGGTCTTTTTGATCAAGATGCCCACCAGCTTTCGAGTTTTGAGAACCTTAGTGCGGACGAAGTCGCTGACGCCGGTGTCATGAATGCGATCGTAAATTTCGACATGCCCATGAGGGCCGCCCTTGTATACCAACACCGCCCCATGTGGTGCGTCTTGGATTGTCTTGAAAACCTTGGGCTCCTGTTTCATGAGGTTTACAAAGCCAAATTCCTTTAAATTTTTAAGCGCCTCAATGGCATCGTCAGCTTTGCGGCCAGTGGGATATCTGTCGATCAAGCCCGCGTTGAGGAGTGCCAACTTCACTGCTCTATAGCAGTGTGGAACTTTGCGTGGTTTGATCTTCTTGTGAGCATAGGTTAACATTTTGCTGATTTGTGGTGACTCTTCATAATCTGCAATTTGATCACGGACCTTTTTCTTAAGGCGAACCTTTGTTGCCGCAGCTTTACGAAAGCCCGAAGTGTAGTTGAGATATTTGACCTTTGCCAGCGTCGGTTTGTTTTTGGCAAGGGTTGACTCCGCATTGTTGGCTTCTATAGGCGCCTCTGCTGCCGGCTCTGCATTGAGAGGGCCCGCCCAATTTGTCAAAAATAGATCAATGCTTTTTGAGTTTTTAGCGACAAGGTCATTTGCCGAAGTCCATGAGTCAAATAACTGCGCAGAAATCTGCGCTGTCAGTGAACTGAACCACTGAGATGTCTCTTCGGTTATGATATCGGCACTTTCGGTCCCATCGGTCGCATCGCTAGAGGAGCGGTGAGTGTTTTCCACAAGAGCGTCGTAGGGAGAGCTATCGCCGGCGGAGTTTTCAGTTCCCAGGTGTGTGATGATCTCTGGCCGCATCATTAGTTTTAATGGCAACAGCGCAAAATCACCTTCGTTCAAATTGGCTGTGTTGCCATCGCCATTTGCGCTGTCGTCAGGGATCCTCATGATTCGCACCAAAATGGTTTTGGGGCTGTGGTAGGCCAAGCGCAGCGACTGTTTCCACTCAGAATCTTGTGAGGTGTTCTTTTCTTGCCAGTACTCGTTCTTAAAAATATTTTTAGTGAGATTGTTTAAGTGATCGGGCTTCATGCCCAATTTCTTTAGCAGCCAGGGCCCTTGATGCTGATACAAGCACTTCAAATCAAAATTTTCGCGGGCTTCAGTTTCTACCAAAGTTCTTGCCGTTGGCACTTCGAGCAGGGTTCCACTTTTTAGTCGTAATGCAGAAAATTGCGCATTTTGCTCTAAGAGTCGAATGCCCACGGCTGGCAGATCTTTGTGGGTTTCAAAAATAGCGATGCTTTTGCTGTTCTCCGTGTCGATCAGTTTGGAAAAGACTTTGTCGATACTTGCCATTGCCTCTGATTTTATAGTTACAGCCGTTTCTGCGAACCGCCCTGGAATCATATCTTCGATGCTAAAATCAAAAAACATCACACCATGTGCAACAAGTCCAAGTGCCAAAACGGAAATGCAGCGAAAGAACAGCTTTCGTTTGAGATCAGCCCACTCGGCTTGAAAAGGATCATTTGCATCTGATGAATCTGACTTCGCAACCGGAGTTGTTGTTGCAATTGTCTTCATAGAATTATTTCTAATTTTGAGCCGCAGTTTCATCGTTTCTCTCCTTCCGTTTTAAACTACAAAATCGGGACCAGGCGCCAATCTAGGACTGGTACGCTGTACTCGGCGGAAATGAACTTTGCTGCGAAAAAAGTTGGACAGGGTTGCCAGAATCTGGGCACCTGACCAATCCTTTTACACATGGACCTGACAAATGGGTCGTGCTATAACGGGCGATGGCAAGTCCTCTTCTCAATGCAATCTCTATTGGTCAGTCCTATGCGGGACGAACACTCTTTAAAGATATTAATTTTTCGGTTTATGAATCAGAGAGAATTGGCCTGGTCGGGCCAAACGGCGCAGGTAAGTCCACCTTGATGAAAATTATGGCGGGAATCAGTGCCCCAGAAAATGGCAATATTGTCGCACGAAAAGGGCTGACAATAGGCTATTTGCCACAGGATCCGCATTTTGAGACGGATCAGAATCTCCTCGAGGCCTTGTTAGGACCAGAGCCTGAACAGAATGAAAATTTGGCGGATGCTTATGAATGGTTGTCGCGACTGGATCTGATCCAGTTTGGCGAGTACAGCATGGCCAACAGTCTTTCGGGCGGGTGGCAAAAGCGCTTGGCCTTGGCGCGTGAGATGCTAAAAAATCCAGATTTGATTTTGTTAGATGAGCCCACCAATCACCTGGACGTGGGAAGCATTCTCTGGCTTGAGGAGTATTTGGCAAACCAGAGGGCGGCACTACTGATGATCACTCATGATCGGCTCTTTTTAATGCGAGTTTGTAAAGTAATTTTGGATTTGGATCCGCGCAATCCGAATTTACTGCATCGATTTGATCAAGATTATCTGTCATATCTTGAAGAGAAAGCTGCGCTCATCAAGTCGCAAACTGCCAAGGAGCAGCGCATGCGCAACACTTTGACTCGTGAGAAAGAGTGGCTGGCGCGAGGTGCTCAAGCGCGGCAAACAAAACAAAAGGCCAGGATAGAAAGAGCTGGCGAACTTAAAGGTGATGTTAAATTTTTGGAAGAAAAGAATCGCAAGAGGATTGCCGAATTGGATTTTGGTGGTAGCGGTCGTGTGCCAAAAAAATTGATTGAGCTCAAAAACGTCGACATCGGCTACCCGGGCAAAGTCATTCTTAAAAATTTTAATTTTGTCTTGCGTGGTAAGTCGCGATTAGGTCTGTTAGGAAATAACGGCGTCGGCAAAAGCTCTTTAATAAAGATTTTTTCAGGTACCTTGGCGCCTCTGACTGGCACGGTTGAGAAGGCTGAGCAACTGCGAGTGGCTTATTTTGAACAAAACAAGGAGACGCTCAATCCAGCACTGAGTGTGCTGCGCAATATCTGCTCCGATGGTGACTATGTGCATGTGCAGGGTGAAGCCACATTTGCCAAGTCCTATCTTGAACGGTTTTTGTTTCGTTATGACCAGATGGATTTACCAGTGGCCAAGCTTTCTGGCGGCGAAAAGAGTCGGTTGCGCTTGGCCCAACTGATGCTCATGGAAGCAAATCTATTGATTCTCGATGAGCCTACCAATGATTTAGATATGGAAACCCTAGAGGTCTTGCAACAAGCAATTGAAGACTTTCAAGGAGCGGTGGTGATCGTTACCCATGATCGTTATTTTCTAGATCAAGTGACCACCGAGATACTGGCATTTGATCGCACCAGCGAAGACGAAGGTGCGCCAATATTGACTCAGACTTTTCAGTCCTACTTTCAGTGGGAGCAATTTCATTTTTCAGGCCAGAAATTTGCATCAAAGTCTGCCGCTGCGAATGAAGCTGCGGCCGCGCTCGGGACGGAGCCACGGAGTCATGTCGAAGGGGCATCGTCGATTGATTCATCGACAGTAGAAACCAATAAAGCGAAAAAGCTGACTTTCAAAGAGCAGCATGAACTAAAAAATATGGAAGGGCTCATCGCTGGTTTGGAGTTAGAGAAAAATCAGCTTCTTGAAAAGGTGGCTAAACCGGAAAATTTGGCAGATTCAAGTCTTCTCACGGAATCCTATACGCGCCTGTCTCGTATTGACGAAGAGCTAGAAAAGCACTTCGCCCGCTGGCAAGATCTCGAAGCTCGCAAAGATCTACGCTAACTAGTGTCCTGAGTCATATATAATTTGACACTTAGTGATGCGCTTGATCTAT
>CAYMBJ010000013.1:0-64351 GCA_964388665.1 uncultured Pseudobdellovibrionaceae bacterium
TTTATAAAAAAATTTCAACTTATCTTTTGCCACGAATGAAAGTGAACGGCATTAACTCCGATATGTGCACGATGGAGCAGGAAACGCTTATCCAAGATTTGATGTCTGCACAACTGGAGGTCTTGTAAAAACGGCTAGCGCACCGCTTGAAGTGGGAAAGTTTGATCAATGGATTCACTTGGTTGGCGTTTTTGATGGAGCCAATGTTAAGATTTTCATGAATGGCGTACTAAAAGATTCGTCAAACTTTTCAGGTACTCAACTTGCTAATGATACCTCCCCCTTAGGTTTCTTCGCTATGGGGTTATGTACTGGGATGGCAGGGTATGTCGATGAGACCGCCATTTGGAGTCGCTATCTCTCTAACGCAGAGGTTCTGCAACTCTACCGCCGCGGAGCCAATCGCAACAAATTCCAATTCCGCACATGCACTCAGTCCAACTGCACTGACAATCCTTCTTTTAGAGGCCCTGACAACATGGCTTCCACTTGGTTTTCTGAGCTTCACAATATGACGGCGGTCGCTACTACTGGTGATGGATCAGGAAGCATTAATTTGCTCTCGCCTGTGTTGGATTTCACAAAATGGATCGCCGCGGTTGTTGGATGGGCCTTCAATCCAAGCCCAGCGCAGTATTTTCAGTATCGGGTCTTGATGGAGTCGGACGATGAGAACAATCTCTGCAGTGGTGCGCCATGCATGCCAGATATTTCGTCCGTAACATCTGTTCCCGCCGTAGCGATCACCGTATCTTTGGGTCGCGCATTTCCTTCAGCTCTGACGCAATTTAACCTCGCCAGAACGGGCGATTGTGGCACGGTAGATGATGTGCGATTTCAAGTTTCAAGTGATGATGGCACCACTTACAAATATTGGAATGGCTCGGCTTGGACGACTGTGACCACTACTGGCTCCTACACTCAGTCGGCCAACTACACTCTCACAAGCGGTAATATTGGCACGCTGGCCTCTTCTGGAACCTTTAAATTTAAGGCTCTTGTGCCTAGCGAATTCAGTAAGACTTGCGAGCTGTCTCTGCCATCGATTCGCTGGTAGTGTTTCGAATAATATTGCATTCAAATGCGGCTGATTGGACCAATGTCTCCGATGCCTTGCTCAATCTAGAAAACCGACATAGCTTGTGATTAAGACGTCAGCAAAATCGATCCCTGGCATTGGTTCACCTATCGAAACGTCGACCAATGGATTGTATTGACGCAACTTCATAAAAAGAACCTTATAAAGACAGCGCCCATTGATGAGGAAAAAGTTAAGGTCATCGCAAATGGTGTGAACATTCAAAAATTCAGCCATTCGTTCAAACCCATTCCTAGTGAGACGGAGACTTTAAGCATTGGGGTGCTGTCGCGCTTGGACCCCAAAAAGGGTCAGGATGTTGCACTGGCTGCACTGAAAATACTCGTAGCTAAAACTCAAAGAAAGTGGTCACTGCACCTAATTGGTGAAGACACTCCAGGAGAAAAGTCGATTCGACCGCAACTGGATCTCTTGGTAGATCAGTGGAAACTCAGTGACATTGTGTTTTTTGATGGATTTGTTTTTGACGTGCAGGATCGCATGCAAAGTTTTGACCTTTTATGGATGCCTTCACAATGTGAAACTTTTGGTCGCTGTATAATTGAAGCCATGGCTAGTGGTGTTCCTGTTGTCGCCTCGGCTGCTGGCGGAGTCCCTGATATCATTGATCATGGCAAAAATGGAATCCTCTTTGAGGCGCTGAATGCAGAGGATCTGGCTCAGAAGACCCTAGAGTTGGTGCAACAGCCAGAACGCTTTTTATCCATTCAGAGGACTGCGCGAAAAACTACAGAACTTCTGTATGATCAAGCGAAGATCTGGCCCGAACTGCTTGGAGCAGTACGTCCAACACAAATGATAGAAAAAAAGCTCGAGTCTTACTGACTCACTCCACCAGGCACGAGGGAGGTTAGTTTTTTCGCAAAACTGGGATCGAGCTGCGGTGCCTGACTGCGCTTCATCCATCGTGGTGAGTAAACGCGGTAGTAATTTCCCACCAAGCGAGAGTCCTCGCAACGAGCCCCGCGATTTCCAGACGATCCCATCCACCACCTTGTGTGGTAAGGAAGATCGCCACGAGCAATGGGCTTGGTCATATTGGCTCTAAAGTTTGCATGCGCGGCACCCACGGCACTTGCGATCGCTTCACCTGCCGCATCCCATGAGTTGGCAACAGGCAGAGCAAGCTCAGCTTTGCTGGACACTTTTTGTAAAGCTGGACTGCTTGCGGCCGCGGCCTTGGCAACTGGGCCCAGTGTGATGAGAAGTTTGGGATTTCCAATCTGAGCAAGAATCTGCTCTCGGGCGCTAACAACTCTTGAGTCCAATGCAATACTCAGTATATCCTCTCTGTCCATACCTAAAGTATCCACAGGAAGCGTTCGCAATATGAGGTACTTTCCCTGAGCGCCATTGATATCAAGCAGTGCCTGCAAGCTTTGACCGACTTCGCCCGTAAGCGCACGCCCCGAAAACATATCATCATGGGACTGCTGATCGGCTAAAATCAGTATCGTGGGATTTTTTAAATTGCCACGATAGATCCCTGAGTAGCCGAAGGAAGGATGTGATTTGGGTTTTTTCGACATTTTTGAAAAATCTGGCCAATCCACAAGTGCCTTTTGCATTGAGCAGCCGAGGTCAGCAGGTTCAGAAACACTGCCGCCACAGGGGCCATAGTCATAATCACCGGCCAAATGACTACCGCTGGCGCGCCATCGAGGAGGCTCCCAAGCTATGTCCTGGTCAGGGGTATTTTGCGCAAGCATTTCGCGAAGAAGCTCATCTCCCTTCTCGTCTGCACCACTGCGGTTGTAAGGACCGCACTTGCTGCTGTACTCGCCTTCATCCGAAAAAACTTGAATAGAGTCAGCTCCAGAACGGTTAGACGATGTTCCGTCTTTCCCCATGCGCCAATTGGTACCAAAAGCAAAATCCTGAAAAGGAATTGGCGCATTCCGATAATAGTACTTTCCATTCAACCGCTTTTTTAGCTCTTGGGAACTGATGTTCTCATCGGGAACTAACCATTGCGGTTTGTCTTCTTTAAACGCAGCCACTCGCTGTGCCGCTCTCTGAAAGCCGGCAACAATATTTTTATAGGCAGAGTCACCACCCAAATTTGGATTGGCGCCACCAGGATGCGGAACGCCTATTGCCAATATCGTATTTGCCACGCGCAAGTTTTTGCCTTCGGATTTCCAACGATCATTGAAATGCTTGATCAAGCCTTCAACATTGCAATACTCAAGATCTCTCGCTTGATTGCACTTGCCACCGCGCGCGTTGATCCATGTTGCTAGGCTGGCTTTACCGCCCGATCCCACACCCATGAAAAGCGAAACCGATTTCGCATTTTGCTCCATCATATAGTCAAAAAGCTTGTGTCGATAGGCGACAATCGGGCTGTCCTCCACTGACTTAGAACCTTCACCCTGCTCCATCCATTTGAATTTGGGATCATCAGAGAGCTGACCATTGATAGTGTAAACGAAAGTATTCATAAATAGGTAGCTGGTCTCGATGCCAAGATGATTTAAAAAATTCTGTGTCTTTGTGCCCGTCGAACCCGTAAAAGCACGATTAGAAATATTTTCATCCTGTGCACCCTCCTGGCCAACCACAAAAACCTTCACTTGATCTTTGCCAAGGCGACCGCGGTACCACATTGGACCGAACATCCATCTGAACTTTTCATCTTTTCCACCCAGGATCACTTGTCCCAACATTCTGTAGTTTGGTGCCGATCCAAACAACTCCACCCATCGGCTGTCTTTGGGAGCTCCGGGATCATAGTTGCCAAGTTCGCCCCGATCATTAGGAGAATATTCAGACGCCAGACGGCGCGTCTCGCTTTTTACACCACCTTTGCCAGCAGTTTGTGATCCTGGATCTTGAGGTTTATGAGTGCAAGACAAGATCAATGAAAATACGACCATCAAACAATATGGACACCAGTTCATCCTTTGCATTTAAATCTCTCCCTGATTTTTTGCATGATGCAGTTGCGACAGGCTTTTTTTTGAGAACCCAATCAGGAGTAAAAATACCCTGACTCCACGGGCTTTGCAACCGGGTCTAGTCCAGATTTAGACGGTCTTTGAATATGCAAATGAAACAATGACAAACATAACAAACAGCGGCGATCCCAGTGCCCTGTAAGGCACTAGTCCGCTATTTTACAAGGCAATTGTATTTGATGGTGTAATCATTGGCTGGCAAATCATTTTTAAATTCTATCAACTTGCCGGTGACTGTATATGGCAGATCGACCTTCTTACCACCAGTGCTCACTTCGATGACGCCTTCATAAGGTGCACAGTCAAGTTCAGCCTTCCGCGCCAACTGCTTCGTGACTTCGCCAATGTCTTGAAGATCTTTGGTGTAGGTGGCTGTGGTATTGATATCAACTACCTTGCCCCCAGTTGAGAGAGCCATATCCCGGTAATAGCAACCAGCACCTGATCCAGCCGTGACCTTGTTTGCGCAAGCCTGCTGCCAGGTTTGCCCCGCATTCGGAAACTGAACGATGGAGTTCCAAACAAAATTCTTATTTGGAAAAGTCAGTCGAAAGTGATTGAGGGCTGCGGACGGCAACTGATGGCGAATTTGGCAAGGCTTGCCGAGTTCTAACTTTGAAATGCAATCCAGGAGATATTTAGAGGGATCAAAATAGCGTAGTGGGTCGTCACCGCTCGCCCGCTGGAAAAAATTAGATTCATCCTCATCCGACACATTGATGACGGCCACGTGGGAAGATGGTCGAAAAAAATTTTTATTTCGGCCCGAAAAGCTGCCGTCTTTGTATCTCTCAAGCATGCGATAAAAAGCATAAAGGCTGCGTTCGTGCTGGCCCGAGCTGACGCCGACGGGCTCACCCGCCTTATTCACCTTGCCAACGAAGTAGCCAGTTTTCTTAGGTAGATGCACCTGTATGGTGTTCAAAAAAAGCTGCGCGTAATTGGGTGTGCTTGATTCAATCCAAAAGGTTCCGGCTGCGCCATCGATATCAAGGAGTCGACCGTCAAATCCCGGAATGCTTTCATTCCAAGTTGCAGAAGTGTTCCACGCAATCATTTCTTTATCGCCATTACCAGCGATTGGGCAACGGTTTCGTGTGTAGGAATTTGCTGTCTTATTACAAACGACATAATCGCCCACCGTCGCCGTGTTGATGATGAAGCCTATTCGCCAGTCCAAACCAGAAAGTGTATCGACAAAACTATTGAACTTTTGCGCGATCACCGCGAGATTATCATTCATAGATCCTGAGGAGTCGAGAATGATGACAATATCAATTTTTTTATTGTCGATTGATTTGATGAGCTTGGTTTTTTCTGCCAAGTTGATCGGCACCACAGCCGTATAAGTGGCGTGAGCACTTTCATTTGAGTTTTCTGATTTGTCGGTTGCCCTCACCCACACTTCATAGGTACCGGGTATATCGTTAGGAATCGAAAATTGGCCGCGCACCTCTAGCAAATTCTGCGCTGAGATGGGCTCAAATTCGCAAGGAATCTTTTGCGGATTCTGACTATTTATCTTTAAAAAACACTCTGTCGAAAATATCTCGCTCATAGTGTCGCGCACATTGAATTGAACCACCGTTGGTGTGCCCGTATATGCGTTTGTCTCCACAGGGTCCAAGGTGACCACCGGTGGGGTTTTATCAAATGCCCAAGTGTAGACCTGCTGCGACTGGTTTCCCGCACGGTCCGTGACTGTGACCGAAAGATTGTACACACCAGAGTTCACCAAAGTCACCGGAAGTTGAAAGTTGCCTCCACATGCCAAATCACTAAACTGCCCTGGCAAGGTGCACTTAATGCCCGTCGCAGAATCAACACTCTCGTCACCACTGATTTGAAAACTGGGTCGCGGGTCAGAATCAACTAAGTTTGGAACTCCTGTATAGCCCAGCATCGGTTGACCAGGTCCAAAAATCTCGATGGGAGAAGGCAAGGCATCCACGTCTTCAACAACTTCTTGCTGCTTAACTACCGTTGGTGCCAGCGAAGGCTTGCTGTCAAAATCAACCTTTGAACATGATATTGCGCTCGCAAAGATCCCCAGGCACAGAAGTCGCATAGAAATATTAATGATCCCCTGATTCCTCAAGATACCCCCTGACACACGTATGCACAGACGCATGTCCTATCAATACTTTAACAAAAGATCTTAAAAGTGAAAGACCATAAAATGGCAATGGCTCATATTGAGTCAAAAGATCAATATGAGCCGCATATAGGGGATTTGAATTTCAGATGTGCAAGCCTAAAACGCTTTTCCACCCATAAATTGTGGAGAAATCAGATGTCCCGCGGCAGGTGTCGCGGAAGTATTGATTTCGACTTGGCACTGGGCAATGCCCTGATAATTGGAGCAGCAAAGAACATCCCACACTTGCGTAGGCGCAGTGCCATTCATTGTGTCAATCGAAGTGTAGGCACTGCATCGATCGGCCACCTCACCACCACCGTTCGCGGATGTCGCACACTTGTAGTCGTAGGACATGCCGTCTGCATAAGCGTACCTTTGCGAAGATCCTGTGAAATTCTGCCAGGTGTTGGTCATTGTGCCAGGATCATACGTGTATGCAGACCAAGTGCCAGATGGAGTCTGCAGCATTCCAGAGACAGAATAGGGATCGGCGCTGCCCTTGCTGGCCGCGTACTCGGGGATCGAACAGATGTGGTAGCCAGAAGCACAAAAGTTTGCCGCGACTGTGTGATCTATTCCCATTGGGGAATGGCACTTGGTGATTCCGTTGATGGACCCGGAGGGAGAGGTACCGGTTGTGTTATTTGCACAGGCCTGCCCCTGGGGCTTGCCATAGGTCATCGATTTACCCGCATTCAACTTTTCGTTAGCAAGTGTTAGTACGGCAGCGCCATTTTTATCCTTGCAAGAGACATTAAAAGTAACATCAACTCCGGAAGGATTGGTCAAACTCAAGCCGCCAGACGCAGGGATATTGATCTTTCGGTTGGCCTCAGCACCTATTGTAAAAACCATTGCTACCAGGAACACGGCAACAGCTTGAGTATTGAATCGACGTCCATGATAATTCTCAAATTCGCTGACTCTCATATTCTCTCTTCTCCTCTTGAATCAATAAAATATTAAAACATTTAAACCTAATAAAATAAAATCTGTGTCACAGCTTCGTTGACCGTCACGCCCAATTGCACGAGCTCGCTCTTTCTGACTCTGTATATCTGTCCGGCATGATCGAGAGCAAATAGACTCTGGCCACGCCCAGCACTGATGGACTGCACCCAAGGTGGTAACTCGCAGGTCTCAAACGGGCAGACAAATCCCGGTTCTATCGAGCCTTGCGCATTCAATTGGTAGACACTTCCACCCAAATCAATTGCGAAAATTTGATTTTCATTCTCGGGCTTTCGAGTCGGCGAGCGCAAAAATTCAGGAAGCTGAACATCATTGCCCAGATTTAGCTGTTGGGAACTGGTCACCGTCTGCACAGAGGATGAGCTTAGACCACCCAATATGAGTTCATAGAAATATTCAATGTACGCATAGGAGATATCTAATGGTGTTTCGACTGCACTGGAGACCTTCGCTATTTGTCCATCGCTGTAAATCAGAGCGTGCAATTTAGGAGCAGTTCCGCAAGCTCCAGCAGATTGAGATGCTAAACTGGCCCCATCGCCTGGAAACTCATACTCAATATTTACGGTCTGTTCTGCTGAAGAAAGATTAACGCCAACAGTTTTTCCTATTAAATAAGTTTGAAAAAAGTTGTCCTGTGCATCTTGAAAAGTCGCGTCCCAACTTGGACACTCGGAACTTTTTGAAATGATGTGTGCATAAAGCTCAAAGGTACGATTTGTTCCCGTCGGCACCGCCAAAAAAAGCGCCTGTCCGCTCTCTACAAATCCAGCTTTCAAATGCAACGGCGGATGACAGCTTCCAGATTGCTCTATTGGAATATCAGCAGCCACCACATTGACTCCGTAGCAGATTTTGCGGTCTGCCGGCATGGCCAAACTCTGCACGCCAACAATATCCAAATTCCCGGGTGCAAGAATCGTGACGGATGTTGATGAAGCCTCAGAATTACTCGCACGCTGGCAAGCACTCAGTCCAGCAACGAAACAAAAAAGCATAAGAGAAACGTACAGTTTTTTCACGCAACCTTGGTATCGTCCCTAATTCCTCACGACCTTAGTCAATTTTTCTTTTCAACCGGACTTTCAGCTTTGAATTGACGATTTTGAGTCAGTTTCTCACTTTGATTGAATTAAATTGAGAGTTGGTCACTATATCAATTCTATCCATAAAGGCCGACTCGATATCTACCGATATCGTTACCAATGAACATTGGACGTTTATCGGGCTCCCTATTTTTAATGATTGCTGCGGCTATGCTTGGAACAACGACCGGCTGTACGGATACGCAGCCCGTGGTGACGAGCCTGCTCAAGCTTGGCAGCAATTTACCAAAGCTTGCGATACAGTCCGAAACCGTAGCCAGAGAAGGCGAGACCGCGACCCTCACGGTGACCTTGAGCGCCACTTCACTTGATAAGATTTACGTCGACTACACAACGCAAAACCTCAGCGCAACGTCTGGTGAAGACTTTACCCTAACCTCTGGTTCCTTAGTTTTCTTACCGGGAGAGCTGAGTCAATCCATTTCGGTACCGCTGCTCAGCGATTCACTTTACGAGCCCACCGCGGAGCAATTCGCAGTAACTCTGAGCAATCCCACGGCAGCACAGATCGCAAGTGCAAAAAGTCTCGTCAACATTACCGATACCAACTCTGCGCCTGAAATTGAATTTGCTGTCGCAACTCTCAACGCCACCGAGTCGAGTGGAATTGTCAATGCTCAACTTGTTTCAAACATCGCCTCATCAGCTGATATCGTTATCAATTACACAGTCTCGGGAACCACCACCTCTGGAGCCGACCACATGCTGACCGATGGCAGTGTGACTCTTCCGGCCCTCGCCACTGCAGTGAATATCCCAATATCTATTGTTGACGACACCGCACTTGAAATCGCCGAAACACTCATCATTACCTTAAGTCTAAGCGGCGGTGCCGGAGCCACGCTGGGCAGCCAGCAGAATTTTACCCTCACCATTGCAGACAATGACAATCCGCAAATTGCAATCGATGACATAAGTTCATCGGAAAGCTCATCACTGGTATTTTCTGTAAATCTGTCCGCACCTCTAAGCACCGATGTATCTGTCGATTGGACGACTCAAGATGATTCCGCCATAGCAGGCACACACTATGTTGCCGCCTCTGGCACGCTCACATTTTCTGCTGGCCAAACATCAAAAAGCATCACCATCACCTCCAATGACAACTCTGTTGTTTGCGAGTCCGTCAAGGAATTCAAAGTCGTATTGTCCAACATTTCTGGATCAGCCACCTTTGCTGACACAGAAGCCACAGGCGCCATCACAGACCCCGACAGACCTACAATCAGTATCGGCAACAGCAGCGCCACCGAGGGAAGCAGCATTGTTGCAAATGCAACCCTCTCTGCAGTTTGCCCTCTCTATGATATTACCTTTTTGGCCACGACAAGTGATGGATCTGCGCTGAGCACTGCAGACTATACGTCATTGAATGCAGCACAAACGATTGCAAAAGGCTCGACCTCGGTGGCAATAAGCATTGCCACCGTGAATGACGCAATAGACGAAATCGACGAGACCTTTTCTTTGACTCTGAGTTCGCCTGTGAACGCAACGATAAGTGCTGGCACGGCAACGCTGACCATAGTGGATGATGACTCTCCTGTTTTGATTTCTGTAACGGCGCCAACCGCAAATACCGAAGGTAGCAGCCTGGCTTTTTCAGTTTCACTCTCAAGTATTTCTGGAAAAACCGTACTCGTAGACTATTCTACACTGGACGTCAGCGCAACGGCTGGACTCGACTACATCACTGCAGCTGGAACTCTCACCTTCTCGCCCGGTGAAACAACCAAGACAGTGACTGTGAGCACGCTAGATGATGGCATTGCTGAGGACAATGAATCCTTTACCTTTAGCCTCGTGAATCCTGTCAATGCCAATCTCTCAACCTCTTCTGCTACCGGTTTTATCTTAGACAATGATCTGCCGCCCAGCATTTCAATAGACTCACCGACACCAGTCATCGAGGGTGCAAACCTTACTTTTACTGTTACACTCTCTGCACCTTCTGAGCAAATGATCACTGTAGACTATGCTTCGGCCGACGGAAGTGCTGTTTCAGGGAGCGATTACATTGCAGTTGTAGGCACACTGAGCTTCAATCCTGGCGAGCTCACTAAAACCATCGATGTGACAACTCTTGCCGACGGTGACGTCGAAGGGACGGAATCATTCACGATCAGTTTGTCCAATCCTGTCAACTCTACAATTGCAACAAGCATAGGATCGGGAACCCTCTCCGATGCCAGCATTGCAGCTCCCACCTCGATCAGCCTGTTTACGCCAACAAGCAGTCCGAACATTAGTCCAACTGCCACCCTGCAAATCGGCGGACTCACTAGTGGTGACGGCGTTGGCCTCTATTCCGATTCCTCCTGCACGAATCTTGTGAGCAGTGGCACCTCCGGTGGACCGACCATAAACCTTGCAACTGGTGCACTGAGCGAGGGTCTTCATACCTTTTATGCTAAGCGCACTTCCGGTGGCATTCCTTCCCCTTGTTCAACCGTGTCTTTAACTTACCACTACCTGTCCATGTCTGTGCAGCCTCTCTACACCAACGCACCCAACTGGAATCAGTACATACGTAACAATGGGAGCAGCGTCTATACCGCGACGGGAGTGCTTTGTGATGGCAGCGAGAGTGGTTTACATTCGGCCTGCATACATGGTGGAGAAAAGAGAAAGCTAGTATTACCTGGATTCAGTAGCTGCTCGGGACTTGAGGTTCGTGATAGTCTCGGTGCATTTTCTTGGGAGTGTTTGGATGCGTCTGGCACGGCAACCTTTGTAACAAAGGGATTGAATCCCGATAAAGGATTGGCAAGCTTGCTCAATATGACAACCGGTACAACATGGAACTCTATTTTTGCAAAACTGTTTGTTAACGGCACTCATGCAGTGAACGGCGCAGCGAGCACATCGTGGTGGGGAAACAGCATTCAGGCCCTCACCTCTGGAACGCTCCTGAATTCGGCTGAAAAAATCTATACGGTAAAAGCGAATATGTTCACAACTGGGCACAATATCAACGCCGACAGAGTTGCATTGGTCACAGCACCAAATGTGACACTCACCTACAATGGATCGGTCAACAATTGTGATGCAACCTCCGGAGAAACGGGATCAGCATATCGGTGTCTGGTGGCTGCAGGTCTGCAAAAATTCTTATGGATTGAGGGAAACTTTAGTGGCACGGACACAACGAATCAGGCGGAATTCAATGTACTGTTAAAAACTGTTAGTTTTAGTAAGATCCACAATGTCAATTTGTACTTTTCGCGCTACGCTGGAATCAAAATGGCGGACTCTCGCAGCAACCTGTTTGATCGGCTATCCATGGCTTACCATGGAGCCAGCGGCGGCCTGGGAGCCGCCCTCTATATGATCAGCTCAAATGAAAATGTCTTCTATGATCTTAACGCTAACAGTAACAACAGGAGCGGGAGCATTTCCAGTGACGCCAGCATTAGCGTTATCTCTTCTACAGGAAATATTTTTAACAAGGTTCTTTCGGCTTCAAACTATGCAAATGGCATATTGGTTAATTCCAGTTCTCACAACAATGTCTTTTCTCACGTGAGTGCGGTAAACAACGGCTCGTCAAACTCGGCCTCTGGTATTGACTTACGCACTTCCGACGGAAACATCATCAACCAAGCTGTCCTGGTCAATAACGCTGGAACTGGAGTTTCGCTTAACGACAGCAACAGCACGCAAGCGGCACAGATCTTCTCGCGGGAAAACGGCGCCTCGGGAATTGCGGAGACCAATGGAAACGGCTCTGCATTTCATCAAAATGTTTATGTTGATTCGTGCTATGCATCTGGTGGAACTCCAGGTATGAGCAGCAGTTGCACCACGCAGAATGCCTCCACGGCGATTGTCAACATGACCCTGGCCATAAGCAATTCAAGCTTTTTCGGCAAAGCGACAATCGATGCCGTAAATGCCTTTGGCGCCTCCGCAATGACTTCTTTTTCAAGCCTAGATTTGCTTTCTGAATACATGTTTTTTCAAAATCCATTTCGAGTTTGGGGATATGACAGCCCCAACACCTTTCCCAATGCGGATCAGCAGGGTCTTTGCGAGGCTGGAAACTGCCGCATCTGGGACTACTCGGTAAAAGAAGCCGATACCGTATTAAAAAATCGCAATGGCACATTCGCATCCACTTGCCCTAGCAGCGTTGCCGGGAATATGGCACTGGCCCAACCCGCAGGAGCCGGAACATACTTTTTAAGCAATGCCACGGAACTGATGAACGATGCCATTGGCGATGATGACGGTCTTTGTGAAAGTAACGAAGCCTGCGCCTATTCTCCAAATCTGGGTGCCTTCCAAAACTTTCACCCGCCGGTCGTGGGAGAACCCTCAAGTCTTCGTTGCACATTCACAAATGGTGTTGTTAGCAATGTCAGCATTTATGGGCACTACGCGACAACGATGGATCCCAATGGTCTCGGACTCGATCTTGAAATCATGGATAGCAACCTTTCGATAATCAAAAAAACGGGAACGGGAACGGGACTTGCTTCTGCTAGAGCACTATTAGGCAAGAATTCCGGAAAATGGTACTTTGAAGTAAAAGTAGAATCAATCAGTGGTTCAGGCTTAGTCAACTCTACCATAGGTCTAGGCACTTATCTTTCTGCTCTCGACAACTATGTCGGCTCGCAGTCAGGCACAGCCGTGAGCTATGGTTATGATGGCAGCTCTCCTGCAAAATTTTATACTGGAGGGGCGGCAACGTCTGGACCGACAACCTACAACCAAAATGACGTGATTGGTGTAGCAGTAGATTTCGATAGTAAAAAAATCTGGTTTTCGAAAAATGGTATCTGGCAAGGCTCTAATAGTCCCGACCCCGTGACCGGCGTCGCCCCGGCATTTAGCTCTATAAGTGCTGCTTCACTCTATCCTATGGTCAGTCTCCGCTATGGAGGAACTCTTAAATACCAGATGAACTTTGGCCAGCGGCCCTTCGACTCTGTTCCACCAACAGGTTTCAATCCTGGCTGGTACTAAGGCGAGCTTTAGCGATTATGACCAAAAATTATTGTCGAGTTGAGGCTAGACCAAGATCCTGTTTCTTGGACTAAAATCTCGAAACGGCGCTGATCAATTCTCAATACAATACACTCGGCCAAAAAACCTTACAATGAGGTTCGAACTGGCGTAATCTAAGCCTTGATAGAGCATTACAGGCTGCTATCGAGGGTAATTTGCACTACTGCGGCTATCTCCAGGGGGTCAGCTTTGAATTTGCCGAACGCGCTTCGCTATGGGCCACTTTTGTTATTACCAATATTAGTTCTTTCTTGGCAGAACTGCAGTCAGCCCTATGATCTGCAAGTCAAAGAGGAAGGCATGAGTGCTCAACAGCAAAATTCATTCTTGTCTCTGAACGGCGGCACCCTGATCACAAACAAAAAGCAAATCACCTTGAATCTGGAGTTTCCCTATGCCCGCGAAGTCTTTATTGCCACGGATGCAGAAAGTGCATATGGAAAATGGGAAGAGCTCAAGACTCCACATCCCTTTACGCTGGAAGGGGCGGATGGAAACTATGTTCTCAATATTAAATTTAGAAACTACTATAAAAAAGAAACTGACTGGATTGTCAAAGCTGTTACGTTGGACACATTGGCACCTGAGATCAGTTTGAATGCCTCAGTCGGGAATCTCACTGCAACGACTGACGCACAATTTGATATCATGGCCACCGACGGAGTTTCAGGTATTGCTAACATTTATTGCCATCTTGATGGTGAAGAGAGCAAAATCTGCAGCGATAGCATTAAATATACCGATCTTGCCAATGGTCCGCACGTTTTCTCTGCTCACGCGCTAGACAAGGCCGGAAATCCGTCAGTTGTAAAAAAGCACGAGTGGACAATCGACACTGTGGCGCCAAAAATCATTTTGTCGCAAAAGCCTGACCAGTATTCTAAGGAAAACACCGCCACATTTGCTTTTGCGGACTCTGATGCCGGTACTTCGCCGACTCGCTTTAGCTGCCAACTTGATTCAGCAGAGGCTGCGATGTGCACCTCTCCACTGAGTTTGACAGATTTGGCAAAGGGATCCCATAGTTTAAAGATCAGCGCTGCCGACGAAGTGGGAAATTCTGTTACCCAGACCTACAGTTGGTTCATTGACCCCGACAAACCCACGCTCAATTTTGTAAAGACTCCAGCGAAAAACGGTCAGGCAGAACAGGTGGAGTTTCAATTTGAATTTAGCGATGGCGACAGCGGCAGCGGCGTGCAACAGGTTTTGTGTCAATTGAATAATGGCACTGCCAGCGCTTGCACTTCGCCTATCAAAGTGGATGTCAACTCCGGAAAACACATTTTTAGCGTAACTGTCACAGATAAGGCCATGAACGCAGCAATCATATCTTATGCGTTTGAAATCGATCGAACTGCGCCAACCATTATGGCCGTGAACAAACCCGCAGATTTTCACAACTCCACCACTGCGATTATTGGCTTCGAAATTAAAGACGAAAATGATGAGCAAGTGAATTCGTCGTGTCGCCTTGATGAAGAATCCGTAACCGCTTGCTATGGAGGCAGAACCTACTCAAGGCTCGGACAAGGGCCGCATCAGGTGGAAGTGAAGGCATGGGACAAGGCTGGAAACACGAACACTCAAGTCTTCAAGTTTTTTGTGGACTCCATCGCTCCGGATCTTCCCGAAGTCAACCGAGTCTCAGAAAATGGCTTACTCTCCAGCGATGTGAAGTTTGAATTTAGCAGCGTAGACACAGGATCAGGAATTGCCTTTTATATATGCCAAGTCGATTCTAAACCTGAAGAGTTTTGCAGGTCAGGCAAAGATTACGTCGATCTCGACCTTGGAGACCATTACTTTACGGTTTCCGCAACTGACAAGGCGGGCAATCGGTCTTCTAAAAAGACCATCGGCTTTCGGGTCAATAAACTGAAACCCGGAGGGCGACCCGAGCCAATAAAACCCATAGAACCCATCGAACCGTGAATAAACTGGTCCCTTTTCGTGTGAAGCCGATTTATGGTCCACACGACCATTCAGCGCCGAATTTGTCGTAGTTGTGGCAAAACATACTCCGGTGTGTAACTACACAGCGACTTTGGCCGCATCTAATTACACAGCGACTTTGACCGACTGAGTGTATCAAATTGATTCACTTCTTGATGTGCTTTCAAGCACTTACAACAGAAGGTGAGTTGGCATGGGAGCATTAGTGGTTGGGACTAGAGATCAGTTGCGAATTCAAACAATTGCGAAGCTTTCAAAGGGCACTCTGAGGTCAAAGGAAGCTCTCGTGCTTCTGGGTGTGAGTGAGCGAACTCCGCGACGTTGGCTCAGAGCTCCCCAGAAGGCAAAGGACGCGTGGAGCGCCTCAACCGCACTCTCCAAGATCGCCTAATTCCTGAGATGAGACTGGTCGGAGTGAGTGGTTACCTCGAAGCTAACAAATACTTCAAAGATGTCTACCTTCCCCATTTGCACAACCCAAAATTTCGCGTGCAAGCTGAAAACTCAAGATCTGCATGGAGGCCCATTCCAAGCCATATTACCCTTGGTGATATCTTCTGTATCAAAGAAAAAAGACGAGTAGCCAAAGACCATACCTTCAGCTTTGAAGGGAACTCATACCTCATAACGACAGACTTAAAGTACTCCATTTATAATCATGATATTGAACTGCGAATCGACAGCAAAGCCAGTATGAAAGCCATTTTTGCAGCTCGTGAACTGACATATAAAAAATCACAAAGGGGCCCAAAAGAATGGCTGTATAATTTCCTTAAGTTGTTACTATACTTGTCCGATAATTCAGCACGGCGGTCAAAGTCGCTATGTAATTAACCGGTCATATTCGCTGTGTATCTACAAAAACATACTCCGGTGCCACCAATGATCCCTCCAAAGTGGTGGAGTTTGATGATCTAGAAACGATCGAGCACACCAAGTGCAAGCCGCTCTCGATTCTGTTGATGGTGGAAGAAAAATCTCGCCGCATAATCGATATTGATGTGGCAAGAATGCCGGCCAAGGGGTTGCTGGCGGCCATCTCTCGGCGCAAATATGGCCTGCCCGTTGATGAAAGTTCTCCTGTGAGGCCAGGAGTATCCTGCCGCACATCATTTGGTGTTTAAGGCACGAAAGGCTATTGTGGTCGGTCAAGGCGAACTAAAGACGCTTGTTTTTGATCCCATCTTTAGCATCAATCACACCTGTGCCATGTTTCGGGCCAACATCAATCGCTTGGCGAGAAGAACAAGTCATGATATCTGATTCCGCTGATGATCATTAGCCATAAAAAGCCATTAAAGTACAAGCGGTGAACCAAATAAAAATGGTGTGAGTGTGTGTTGGGCCTCCAGATTCGTTGAATGCAGCCAATCCTTGTCTTGAAACATTCAAAAACATTCAAATGGACCAGTTGATGAGTTCTAAAACCGAGAACTGCATTGAGCTGAATCGACAAAGCCTCTGGCAGTGTACCTTTGCGCCATACCCTGCAGCAATTTGAAATTAAATTCTTTGTAGCACAGACATTGGCTGTCCTGAACCAGGTCAAAGTCAATTGAAAACATTTGTTCAGAAATCAGCCCAACTGCCCTTGCATCCTTTTTTACATTTTCGCGGCCTGCAACGCACTTGCCCCCTGATGCCATCCCCTTTCGCTCAAGTGCGTCGGCAAAGCCAAAACACTGATTAACGGTGAGGTCGACCTGTTTACGGTTCAGAGGTATCGAAATCTGGCCGGTTTGAAAAAGATCAGTGTTGTAGGCAGCCTTGCAACTTGCGGCGTCCGAAGCGGCTGGCTGACTATAGAGCTTTTCATAGGTAAAACCAAGGAAACTGATCGACTGCACATTAATAAATTGAGATTTTACATAGAAGACTGCATTTCCAGATACGTCCGGACTCACCTGCCTTATGAGGTCAGTGACTTCTGCCAGCTGGGGATCAATTTCTGGATCATTCACAATTGGCGGCTGCGGCGGAACAGCTGCTGGCGGGTCTTCGCTCGCAACTGAGGGTGGCGCCACCTGCGGAGGCGGAGTAATAGGTTGGGGCTGTGGTTGAGCCTGACTCTGCGGCTCTGGAATGGTCGGCACGTCCGCAACTTCTATTACTTCATCGACTGCCTCTAATTCGTTCGCAATCGGTGCAGCTGCAGCCTTGCTCTGAGCTGTGGCCTTTTCCGAAAACTCGGTTTTCGCACAATTTTGAGTAGCAAGAAGTAACGAACTCAGTGCCGCCAAAATCCATATCCTCTTGTCACTCAATGTTTTCATTTTCTCCCCCGAGAAATATTTATCAATTAAAATACCTGTCTCAATTTACTTTTGATACGGTGGCTTCAATCTATTTTAATTTTAATGCTGAACTAGATTTTTGTGCACTCCAGATAAGTTTTCAATTTGGGCCCCATCAAATAGGTGAATGGACTCTGTGATTCCTGAAAAGTTCTTAACTGTACCACCGAATATATAAACATTTCTTTTAACACCCGAAATACTTTCCACATTGAAACCGGAGATCACTATGTCGGAACCACTGATTCCAGAAATGTTTTCAACATGGCCCAGTGCGCCCGTCTCATTAAGGATCGCCACATCTCCACGACGACCGCCATTTACACCACTCAAGCTCTTCACCAATTTAGTCCGCACACAAACAGCACCATGGATTCCACTGATATCCACTGAGTCAGATCGATCAACGATCACATCGTCAGTAACGCCATTGATAACTACTGAGCCCGCGTCTGCAATGCGAATATCTTTAGCTATTCCACTAAAAGTAAAATTCTCAATTCTAGGTCCTGGGGGCGGTGGATTCCCCAGTAGTTTCACGCAGGCAGAGTTCATTGCGAGTGCGTCCTCTTCAGTCTCCACTATTGGATCGGGAATCGAAGCCCGAGGTGGTCGCATCATTCCTGGTGTCGGCATACCCGACCCTGGCATCTGCATATCTGGCTCATCATAGATATCATCGAACCCCTGCGAAGCGACATCAGCCTTGGCTTGTGGCGCCGCCGGAATGTCCGAGATTTTGTACTGCGAACAGTTTTGAATCAACGGTGCACAGAAAAATAAAATCCAATATCTAATAAGCTTACTCACTCAAGACCTCCCTATAATAGAAACTTTCCCCAAAATTAGAATGCACTATCAACAAACAAAAATAGACTGATAATTTTGGTGGGATGTGTACTGAACTGAGATTTATTTTTCTGAAGAAACCTTGCGGTACCTTGTATAACGACCCTGGCCTGTTTTGATTATAAGTCCTTGCTCAATAGCCTCTGATAAGGCTCTTCGCGCAGATGAAACGCTCAGATCCAAAATCTTAGTGACTTCACGAATATCAAATTCATTCGCACCAAAATGGGAAAGCAGTTTTCCAATAACCGGGTCTTGCGGTGACTGTAAATAAGTTAAAAGATTCTCTGGAACCTTTAATCTCGATGCTACGGTCAACTCCAGTTGATAGCGACTCTTGATCTCTATGAGATTCCAGCTAATTTGATTTGTATCAATCCATTGGCGCAGGCGTTTAATCAACTGATGAATGCGGTTGGGAGAGTGATCGGGATTGTAGAATTGTGCGGGAAAAACACGCTGAAAGAGCAGACCTAATCCGGGCGGGCGAAAGTAATCCATATTGAGACTCATTATTAGGCGATGAAGTGAGCTCTGTTCTTTGAGCCCTGGCATATTTAAAATATCAAATATTTGATATTCCTGACTCTCAGATACATCCTTGGTCCCAACAAATGGAAAAATGGCTGCAGCAGGCGGCGACCACCCAAGCTTCAGAATCTTATTGCGAAAGGGCGCAAAGGGAGTCCCAAAATATAGGGGCAGGAGGTAGGACTCATCTCCCGTATACTTTGCCAGATAATAGTAGCCATCGCGAACCGTCTCAAAATCCTGCACTGTGCGGGCCGATTGCACAAGCGCTACAAGCTCCTCTATCTTTTTATGACTTGGATTTTTTTCCATCTGCAAGACCAAGTGCCATTTACTCAAAAAACGATGCTGTGAGGCCAAGTTGCCAGGCGTTGCATTTTTCGCAATTTCGTAGGTCTCTTCTGCAAGAGACCATTGGCGCATTTGAATCTGATTTTGCAATTTTAACTCGAGAACGCTCGAGTGCAAAAGACTGAGCTTGGGATCAGCAGTTTCCGACTCAAGATCTGCCAAATACACATTGGCTTCATGAAACTCTTCGATGGCAGTGTAGGCAGCCGCAACATTTAATTTTGCTACTAATTTTTGATAAGGTGATATCCGATCTTCCTCAATAAATTTTCTCAGAGGAATAATGGACTCCTTGTAACGCCACTCCATTACCTCACAAAAACCCAAGAACAGATTCACCTCTGGAGCCTCTTTAGCGGAACAGCTCAACAACAGCTGCCGCGCTTCAGATACTGAATTTGCCCGCAACAAGGACGCGGCATATTCTGCTTTCTCTGCAGAAGTGGGAGGCTCTAGATGGGATGGGAGTCGCACAGTGGGATGCAAAATTTTCAGAGCCATCTGGAAAAGCTGACAGCGACGGGCCAGCGAGGCCATCTCCTTTTGCAATGAACGTGGGATCTCGTGACGTCGAATCGCCTTCAGTTGACTTCGTGCCTGCGCCAACTGTCCTTCGCGAATATTGGCTTCAATTTTCTCAATAAGATCTTTCAATTTTCATGAGCCTGTATTTGAGTTTTCCAGGAGACTGTTAGCAATACAATTGAACTCGCCTCAACATGACAACAGTTTTTGAGGCTAATGATCAGTTGTCTTTTCGCGAGTGATCTCGATCAGAGCATTCAATGCATCCGTTACAGTAAAAATTCCTAGCAGCATATCATTTTCATCATTGACAATCACGCTACCGATTTTTTTCTGTGACATCTCAAAGGCCACTTCATCAAGACTTGCACCTGACGACACCGTTACCAAATTTGTAACCATGATATCCTCGGCCCGGACCTGCATTTTTTCGCGCGAGCTAAGACTCGCGGCAATGCGAAGATCACGTTCACTAATGATGCCGACAACATCATTGTCTTTGACAATAGGGATGTGACGAATCTCATGCTCCTGCATCAGTTGCACAAGCTTATCAACTGGCGTGTCAATACTGGCGGTGACAGGATTGGGCGTTGTAAACTCTTCGACCGGAAGATTGAGTCTTTCCATAATTGTCTCCTTAATTAATTACCGATGCATTCATAGTTTTATCGGAGTCCGCACATATAGGTCAACACCTGACTTTTGAGTTTAGGTATTCATTTTTATATCATCAGGCACATCGCGATCTTTGCCCGGCTTCTCAATGTCGCTCCTTTCTTTTAGAATGGCCATAAGGTCTTCTCGCGTTAGTGTTTCTTTTTCTAATAGTTTTTTAGCACCCCGCTCTAGGGTTTCTTGATGGTCCTTAAGAATTTTTTCAGCGCGACTTAATGCCACATCAATCAGTTTTTTGATGGCACAATCGATTTCGCGCGCAGTCTCTTCGCTGTATCGTTTAAATTCTTGACCAAAACTGGCTTTTGCATCCAAATAGCCTGCGGAATCTGTCTCATAAGCCACAGCGCCCAATTGCTCAGTCATTCCGTAGCGAGTGACGATTGCTCGAGCAATATTTGTGGCTTTGACAATATCATCGGCTGCACCTGTGGACAGTCTCCCAAAAACCAACAGCTCTGCGGAGCGCCCCCCCATCAGAACTGTCATTTTTCCCATCAACTCTTCACGAGTCATAAGGTAGCGATCATCTGTGGGCCTTTGAATTGTATAACCCAAAGAGCCTACTCCCCGCGGAATGATTGAAATTTTGTGTATTTTGTCGCACCCAGGAATTTTACTGGCCACCAGCGCGTGGCCCATTTCATGGTAGGCCACAGTCTTGCGCTCCTGCGGATTGAGCAGTCGATTTCGACGCTCGAGACCAGCAACGATTCTTTCGATGGCCACATTGAAGTCTTGCAAATCAACAGCTTTGGCCCCCCTACGGGTCGCACAGAGTGCCGCTTCATTGATTAGGTTGGCCAGGTCCGCGCCCGTAAACCCTGGAGTCATGGCCGCAACCTCTTCAAGCTGAGCATCTGGTGACACAACAATTTTTTTCACGTGCACTTTCAAAATTTCCAATCGGCCTTGCTTGTCAGGCCGATCAACCAGTATCTGCCGATCAAAGCGACCAGCCCGCAGAAGCGCCGGATCCAAGACCTCTGGGCGATTGGTTGCGGCCAAGAGAATCACACCTGTCTTCGAATCAAAACCGTCAAGTTCTGCAAGTAGCTGATTGAGTGTCTGCTCTTTTTCGTCGTGGCCGCCAGTCATTGCATGTTGCGATCTGGCTCTCCCCAGTGCATCAAGTTCATCAATAAAAATAATGCACGGAGCCTTTAGCCTCGCCTGCGCAAACAGATCGCGCACACGTGCTGCGCCCACACCCACAAACATCTCGACAAACTCAGAGCCGCTGATCGAAAAAAAATCCACACTTGCTTCACCAGCGACAGCCTTTGCTAGCAATGTCTTGCCAGTACCGGGCGGTCCCACTAGAAGTATTCCCTTCGGCATGCGCGCGCCCAAAGTCCCATAGCTCTTTGGGTCCTTCAGAAAATGAATAATTTCTTCTAGCTCTTCTTTGGCTTCATCAACACCGGCGACGTCTGCAAAGGTTGTTTTGATATCGGTTTCTACGTATATTTTGGCTTTGCTCTTGCCGACAGAGAGTATACCACCCCCGAGCCCCCCTTTTTCTGCCATCTTTCGACCAATGTAGATCCAAAAATATATCATGATCACCAAGGGAATCAGCCATGGCAAAACGTCGCGCAAGAAAGTACTTTCGACGACCCGGCTGTATTTGACGCCAGAGCGATCCAGCTCTTTTGCCAAATTCTCTTCGACCCTGTTGGTAACAAACTGAGTTTTACCATCGGCGAGAGGTTCAATGAGCTCTCCACTCAAACGATTTTCACTGATCACAATTTCTTTTATCTTTTGATCTTTCAACAGTACCTGAAATTGACTGTAGGGAATCGGCGCAATCTGTGATTGCTGAGTCCACATGTCCATAAGAAAAATGGCTAACCAAACAAAAAGCACGATGTAAAAAACATTAAATCTTTGCTTATTCAATACTCACCCCAAACTTAGAGCCTATCCCAAAATTCAGATCTGCTGCGGAAGTCAATTTTGGGATAGGCCCTTAGTATAAATGCATTTGCTGTGCCAGTTCTGTACTCACCAGAGCTGTCATGCTGCTCAATTTCATCGCCGTTTGCGGTCAAAACTGGAACCGCCTCTTAGGATACGGGGAAATATTGCCCCACCTCACGAAAAGCAAATCCCTTATTCACTTTTTCCTTTGGCCTCAGCCAAGCTGCGATAGTGCTCGATTTGTTTTTGCACTGAGGTCAGTAAATGATCTCCGACCGTGCCAGAATAATCAAAGCTCAAGCTCTTTTTGTAACGATTGTAGCATTTTTGTGCGAGCTCAGTGTGTGGCCGAGCTTCTATACAGGCTTCGTAATAGACCTCGTGAAGACTCCATATCCCTAAGTAAGCTAACGCTTCGTTAGCAATTCCAAGATAGAGATAGGCCTCAGGACGATATTCTTTTGCTTTTGGCATCGCGAGCAAATCATGCATCATGCCGGAGACGGCAATGAACTTGATATCTGCCGCGGGAAAGCCTTGTACAGACTCTCGGTCAATAAATGGATCCACCAACTCCTTCGTAAAATCCATCAACTGCTTCGGAGTGCGCTTTTTAACGTCTCCAGAGAGATTGGCTGCTGGGTTTTTGGCAATTAAATCCACGTCAGCACTCCAGGTGTCGGCCAAACCCTTAGTTGTCATTGATGGGACGGGCGATGCTTTGACTAATTTTAGAATCTCTTTGGCAAGTGCGGGATCCTTTTTTGCCTTGATTGCAACTGTCAGAGCCAAGCGAGTTCCCTTTTCCAATTCGGCAGGCTTCATCTTTGATTCTTTTGGCGGTTTTGCAATTTCAGATTTAAAATCGGCGATCGCATCGTCAAATTGGCGACTCGCCGTCAACAACATCATTTTATCTAACCAGTTCACGGAAGTCTTTTTGCCTTTTGCTTCTCCCAAAGACTGAATCGCAGAATATTGCACACCCGTGCCATTTCGCGTGTGGCAGGCGACGCAAAAGGCGACGCTGCTACGATAGAGATCTCGAGCATAAGCGATCTCACCACCTTCAAGCCCCTCCACCGCACGCTCTGTTTGTCTCTTAAAGGCTTTCAATAAAAAGGGTAACGAATGGTCTGAGTCTGGCAAGGCAAGCACATGCTGTTTTAATTCTTTATCCAAGCTCTGCACGCCGTCGCGAATGGCAATTACTTTCTTAAGGTAAGCTTTTTTATCTAGAGTGGGCGCATTATCAAACCCCACCAACGGCACCAGCTCTTCCAGTTGCACTTTCAAATTGAGCATTTGTGATCGCCAGTCTGCACGAAGTGAAATTGCGCCGATCAATACGAGACACCCCAAAACAGCTGCCACACTTTGAGCTACAGAAAACCCATTACCCAATCGACCCAATCGTACTCCAGCCCTTTTGTATAAAAAATAGAAAACATTTAACTTCATATAGCTTTACTCCTTCTTTTTTTCTGGCTGCGCAATCTGCTTAAGTGCGGCCAGCTGACTGAGTACTGCTTTTGGCAATTGCACACTGCGGTTTGAAGAAAATCGCAACCATGTGGACTCTTCTAGATTCTCATAACATTGCTTGGACAGCTCTGATTTGGGCTGAACCTGGATGCACGAACGATAATAGAATTCATGCAAATTGGAAAAATCAGAATTCAAAGACAGCTCCGATGCCTTCGCCATATTAAAGAAAACCTGGGCCTGATCCTGTTTTGAATATTTGGCAATCTCAGCCAAGAGCGTATTGTAGTTTGATAGTGCCAGCAGCGCCAATGGCTCTCCGGCACGAGGTAGGCCCTTTGCCTCTTTCAGCTTTTGTGCCGTCGATAAGAATCGATCTGCACGAGCGCGCACAGTTTTTTCGCTCTCGGCCGACTTTGCATCCTTAGGAGACATTATATCTGCCGCAGAAATACTCTCCAAGGCTTCGGCCCAAACACTTAAATTGCGCTCCTGAAAAAATGGCAATCCCGGTTTCTTTCTGGCCTCAACAAGAATCTGTTTGGCCTTTTCCAAGTTGGGCTGTGCTACGAGATTGATTTGCAGACCCCAGTGCACGAGCTTTTCGATTGGCAAAAAGAGACCTTCTGATTGCGAACTGGCCTTGAGAAGCTTTTCAATTGCGGCACTGGCCTGATCGTACTCACGAAACGCCATCATCAACTCAATTCGCTGTACGGGATCAGAAATGCTCTTGAATGCGGTTTTGAAATCTGAGCTCGAATAAACCGGACCCAAACCACTTCGCGTGTGACAGCTTATACAATAGTCCACCGATCGGAGGATGGATGTTCTGGCCAATTCTCTTTTGCCAAGCTCCAAAGCTGCACGTGTTTCTTGGACATGCTGTGCAAAGGCCGGCATCAACTCCTTGACTGTGGGGTCCGAAACGTCAGCTCCATGAAATTTTTCGACTTTTTTAGCCAGATGATCCAACTGCGAAACCGCACGATAGACCTCCGCCCCAGTTTTAATTTCATTAAACTTAACCTCATCTAAGGCCAAAGGCAGGAGTTGCAGCAAGTTGGCCCGTAGGTGAATCATATTCGTGCGCCACTCAGCATTGGCTTTGAGGTCCTTTGCCAAACTTTGCTGGCTTGCCACCACGAATACAACAATAACTAAAAGTACGCACACGAGAATTCGTGGCCTGACCCTGGACTTGCGTCCGCCCTGCTGCCAGAGACCTAGACTGGGGTTCCTCCTCAGAAATTTGAGACCTTCATCCAATAGCTTTGCCATTTGCATCTCCCTTTTTGGTATGATTCAACTTTGGCAGACTTTCAATTCTAAGGCCAAAAAAAAGAGCGCTCTATGAGCGCTCAATTGACATTCGTAGTGTTTAGAAAATCCTACAGGAATTTTTGTCACATTCCATTTTCTGAAATGGACAAAATGTCACATCAGTTCCAGCGGATGTGACATTGGTCAACTCGCTATTGGTCGACTGGTTTTTGGTCGACCAATTACTGATCGACTGGCTCAGAGACATCAAATAGATTATTGATGGCCTTGCCGTTGATCGAGCGAACATGAAGTAAGTACCGGCCCGCATTCATTGCACCCACGTCTTTGTTCACTGAAAATGGAAACTTACCCTGGACACAAGGCTGGCTAGGATCAATTTCCGAAATGGGCTGAACAACCAATACGTCAGGTTGAACTTGAAATTTTACCTCTTTCATTTTCATACAGCTCAAAGGAAAATCACCCATCAGATAAACGCCGGTCTTGCCGTTTTTAGATTGCACCAAAGCTTGAGAAACTGGTGAGTATAGGTAGTCATCAGGATCTAAAGTTGTTGCTGGCTTGATAGTGATAGTGCCCAATGAGCGACCACTTACACTTTGGACAATCTTGTAAGTACCGGCATTGAGAATGCCGATATCAACAGTGCGATCATAAGGAAGAATGACCTGAAGGCAATAGCCGCCATATTTGTAAGCCACTGGGCCCAAGCGAATGGTCATTTTCTCATGATCAACCCACACCTTGGTTTCTGCATGCCTGTAACAGCTGTTAGAAAAAACGCCCTCACCAACAATTTGCACATTGTCATTTGAGTCAAAGCCGTCAGGTGTGTAAATTTTGTCAAAGCTCACTGGCTCCAGAGTTGGACTTGCATCAGCCATCGCTGGCGCCGCAAACAATAGTGAAGTCAAGACTGCAAAAAACGACTGTTTAAAAATTCTCATGTTGTTCCCCTTTTGTTAAGATCCATCTTTATTATGGCTTTGTGTCTATTCACAGGAAGCAAGACAAATGCCAATTGATTTTAGCTTAGAAATGATCTGAGACCATCCTCTGTGACGAAGTGACTCATTAATAGAATGAGAGTGGCCAATTTGACAAGTCAGCGACCTGAAAGCCGCACGGAGTCATCAATCGGCGCTCCATTTCATTCACGGTCATGATGCTTATCCACTCGCTAACGCTGTTTGATTTTTTTCGATGGTGTCACGACTCAAGCGATTCATAACCAATGCCGAAGCCAAATCACCGCTCACATTGATGACCGTGCGGCACATATCCAGAATTCTATCCACACCCATAATAATTACAATTCCCGAAGCTGGAATTCCTACGCCTGACAGAATCGTTGCAAGGACGGCCATGCCGACGCCAGGAGCTCCTGGAGCACCGATGGAAGACATCGTCGCCGTTAAGGTAACGAGCGCCAGTTGCGCAAAGCTTAAATCCACCGCAAACACTTGGGCCAAGAAAACCGTCGCCACGCCCTGGTAAAGTGCTGTGCCGTCCATATTGATCGTGGTTCCCAGAGGAATCGTGAATTGCGCCACCGCCGGACTCACGCCCAACTTTTCTTGAGCCGTGCTGAGAGTGAGGGGCATAACTGAGGCCGAGCTCGAAGTAGAAAAAGCCAGGAGCTGCACTTCGCGGATCTGCGCCATGAACTTCCAAGGATTGTAACGAGCCACTCCCCAAACGAGCAGCAGATAGAAAGCAAATACAATTGCGAGCCCCGTCACCACCGTCAATACATAATAGAGTACGCCAACAAGAGCCGCCACACCCAGTTGAGCCAGTAGTTTTGCCGTTAGACAAAATACCGCAATGGGCGCCAGCTTCATCGCCCAACCGATGACCACCATTGAAATTTTTTGGGCAGCACTAAAGAGACTCAACAAAGGTTGCGCCTCTTCGTCTTTCAAAGACATCATGGCAATACCTAAAAAAAGCGCCAACAGCACCACCTGCAACATGTCGCCGTTTGCCATGACATTAAACGGATTGTCGGGAATGAGCATTTTCACAGTGTGGGTTGGATCCACCTTGAGCCCAGCAGTCGAATTGTCATCTACGATTGGCGCAGAAACTCCACTAGAGGCCTCAACAGGCAGGGCGCTGATATCAAATCCCTTGCCTGGCTTTATAGTGTAGGCGACCAAAAAGCCAATGCTGATCGCAACCACAGTCGTAATTATATAATAAACTCCCACACGCAGCCCCAAGGCCCGCAACTGACGAATACTGTCACCCGAGACTACGCCGAGAACGACAGACGCAAACACCAACGGAATCACTACCAATTGAATCAAGCTCAAAAAAATCTGCCCAGGAAAGGCCAACCAAGTGGTGATTGTATCCTGATTGGCCGGCGAGACGAAGGCAGCGCTTGGACCCAATAAAAACCCGACAATCAAACCCATTACCAAAGCAATGAGAATTTTGATCCAAAGCCGCCCGGCAACAAATCGGTCGAGGTGGCTAGAGAGGTCTCTTATTGCAATGCTGCCCAATCTTGCAAAGCGAAAGGGTCCAAAATTTTCAATATTCACAAACGACAGATCTAAAAAACTCTGACGATGCAGTCAAGTCGTCAAGCTCACTCATTCGTCAAGAAATCCCTTAAGCGGCAAAAAGGTGGGCGCCAGTTCACAGTGGGCCGGCAAGCCAATATTGGTTTTAATATCTTCTGTCGGCACAAAGACCCGACCATTGATTCTACGCTTTTCCATATCAGTGTAACGCCACTTCTCACTCAACAAATCAATGCGAAAAGTTGCTTTTTCTGGATCCCACGCAATGTCCTGGCCAAAGCGCCTATTGCCCTCACAGTAGGTTGGACACTTAGGCTCAAGATTGAGCACTAACGGCAAGTTGATTCTTTCAGTCACCTTTTCAATTTCTAAATCGGTGAGGTTTATGAGTTCAGAAAAGTTCTTTACTCCTTTGGGCCGCAGAATATAGAATTGTCCGACATAGGTAAATCCATCTTTACTGGCCGCACTTTTACCAGGTTTTGGCGTGGCGCGAACCACACCATCTACGAGAGCTAGCGTAACTCCGTTCTTTATATAGCGGCCAGCACAGCGGGTAACTATGAATGAATCTTTGTTCTCTGCTTCTTGAGAGCTGCTAAGCGACTCAAAGGGCGCGCCGCCAATACCGAGAATCTTTGGCGTTGCCAATGATGACGTGATGGCTTCCTCGTTGATTCGCTCCGGCGCTATCGCTTGGCAGTTTTTACGAGTTAAAAGCAGATTTGCCCCGACCCTTTCTGCAACATTGACAATATCTTTCAATGTTGGACTTTTTTCTTGCTCGCAAAAATCAGTTTGCTTCGCAACGTATTCCAACTTTCCTTCAAAACCCTGACCATCTCCACTAGGACCCAAAGCTCCACCAACGATGATACCGCCTGATTCGCCAGAAGAGGCCACTGACGATGTTCCGATACCGACTCCTGGGCTCGCAGAGCTTGGCAACAATTTGTCTTTACTTAGAGACTCGCCGTCGACTGTTCCCATGTTATTGAGTTGGCATTGCTGATTTAGCAACACAACACATAGACCTACGCCCAAGGCCAAAAAATATCGCCGAAATTTCACCTGATCAATCACCGAATCCCCTAACATTTGCCGCCCACTATATTATAGCCACCTTTTGGCCAAATTCAAAACTCCAATCACATTGTCTCAAAATAGGAAAGCCTTGCGAATAAGTAGTCCAGTTGCTTAGTATCAATATGCATATTAACTTATAGCGAAATGGGTTGGACCTAAGCTCTATGGATGTTCAAGCAAAGCTACTACAGATCGACAGATGCATTCGCAAAGGCGATATCAATGCTGCCAGGGTGATGGTCAAAAAAATAAACTGGTCTAAATTGAAACGCTCTGACCTTTTGTGGTTTGCAAACTTATCCCGAAGAGCCGATCTTCCCGAAACCACCGTCAAGTGTCTGCGCAACTATGTACGTCCCGTAGTTGGCGAGCCCAATGCGTCCGATCCAGAAAAATTGGAATACGGAGCTGCACTAATACAACTGGGAGCCCTCACCGAGGCCAAAGACTTGATCTCGAGTCTTTCGCTCTCATTAAAGCACATGCAACTCAGCTTCGCGTACATGCGTCTCTGGGACTATGACGCTGCTGAAACCGCTCTTCGAGAGCTGATCGCCAATTCGCAGGAGTTAAGTTCCTATCAAAAACTCATCGCAAAAATAAATTTGGCTGCATGCCTGATCTTTAACAACAAATTGGACTTGGCCAGAAAATGCTTAGATGATTTGGCTGAGAATGGCAGTGGACAGCTCGAGACTCTAGCCGAAAATCCTGCGGCGCGGGCGCAGTGGTGTATTCTCCAAAGTCAAATCGCCATACAAGCGAAGCAATTTGGCGTGGCTTCGGATTTTTCAACGCGAGCACTGCAGATTTTAGAAGATCAAAAACAAATCGATGCCTCACCTGCTGATGCCGTCAACTCACAAGAACTGATCGCTAGGAAATGGCAAATATTTTCAGAAGAACAGACCGACTCAGCACCGGCCTTAGAAAAATTCAAAGAGTTGCGGCAGTTGGCTGATGAGCAGGGCCTGTCTGAGTTGGTGCGCGACTGCGATTTTTATTCTGGCCTCATCGCCAAAAATGTACCGCTTTTGCAAAAGGTCTTTTTTGGGAGTCCAATCTATAGCTACAGATCAATGATCAAACGCTCTTGCACTGAGTGGGGCTTTTCAGATGATCAATGCCGCGCTATTTTTGAATCCCGCCATTACTTTTATCGATCTAACGACATTAACGATTGCCAAGACAACCTTGCGGAACTGGATTTGCTGGCATGGACACTTGATGGCAAGGCATTGCCAGATCGAGGCAAGAACATTCATCGACTCGTTTTTAGGATTGCATTTGATTTATACAGGCCACCCTTGCGCGGGGAGATATTCAGTTACCTATTTCCTGACCAGCACTATGAATTTGAAAATGCCAAACTCCGCCTAAGCAGCCTTGTCTTTCGAGCCAACGCTCTTGGAGAGAAGTTGAAAATTTTTAACGTCTACTCAAAGGCCAGAAGATTTTATATCACATTTTCAGAATCTTGCCGAGTGAAAATGAGCCAAGATGCCAATTTATTAGTCTTGAGGTCGGCCGAAGAGATCGAATTGGCGCTCATTCGAGATCACTTTCAACACTTCGAATTTAGCATTGCTGAGGTTACTGAGTTTCTTCAATTCGGAAAAACAAAAGCCAGAAAGATACTCGACCATGGCATTGCAGCTGGACAGATCGAAAGAATAGGGAGCGGCCCGCGCACTCTCTATCGATTTATTGGCGATAGCTAGGGTGTGTTTGCAATTTTACTCAATAAGTAAAACTGCAAACACACCCTAGTCTTTAGACGGCTACACCACCAGATCGTGATTGATCACAGTGAACCACCTGATTACGCCCCATTGATTTCGCACGATAAAGTGCTTCGTCAACTTTGTTGATCAAATCCAAAGTCGGCTCGTGTGAAATGATCTGCCCATAGCCAACACTCATGGTAATTTTAAAACCTCGATGATTGTCTATGGCGATGAGCCGGTTAGCTAGATTTTCGCGAATCTCTTCGAGCCGAGCCTCCACTTGAACATTATCGTTTCCCAGTAGTAGGAGTCCGAATTCTTCTCCACCCAGTCTTCCCGCGGCTTCGCCTTCAAGTACATGGTCCATTAAAATCTTAGCAACAATTTTCAGCGCCTCATCTCCGCCACTATGACCAAAGCGATCATTGATTGATTTAAAATGATCGATATCTATTTGGGCTAAAAAGGCGCGCTCTTTATTTCGGTCGACCTTTTCTTGAACTTGTGTCAATGCATTTAAAAATGCTCTTCGATTCGGTAGCTGCGTTAACTCATCTCGATGAGCAAGGCGATGCATTTCATTAAGTAGGTGATCGCGATCTTTACTCCACAGCCTTTGAATTAAGTCGTAAGTGTATGAAAGAATGAGCGAGCCCAAAATCACACTCCAGAGATTGATCGTAATTGATATTTCTTCTGAAGTCAGTGGCCGTCCGACTGCTCTGAACAGTACGCCTGAAGCACTGAGTGTTGCTGCCAATATGGCAACAATCGCGCCCAATTTAATTCCAGAAATAAAAGTCGCCAGCATCGGAAACAGCGGCAGCCAAACATAATTACTATAAATGATGTGATCCCCTAGCGCCGCCGCCAAATTTGTTGAGATGGTCACTGAGATCAAAAAAAAGAAGTTGGCGACTTTAAGGCTGTGCTGAAACCGAACCAGAACCAGCGTCAATACCGGAGTCAAATAATCCCACCAGGCCAAAGCCGCGGCGATCGGATCAAAAAGATGGCGAGAATCATAGATTGTTACCGGCAATAGCAAAACCGCTGCGACCGAGCAGATCGCCAGAAGGATTCTCCCTTTGAACTTCTCATCTACATTGGTAGCGGCATCACCCAAAAATGCATCAAAGAATTGGATTACAAAATCCACCCATTTACGGACCATACCAATTGATCGGAATGTAGTTTACTTTACTTTACTCGCGGGAAACAAGACCTAGGCCGGTTGACCGGTCAGCTTATTCTCGAAAAAATGAATTATTGAGAAAAACCAATCTTCAATTCGAGAGGAAAGCAATGCTTACAATCTTCAGATTCATTACTCGTTATCTCGGAATCAGTTTTGCGTGCAACAGAATACAGCCGCGAAGTGCGCCACTGGTCTCATTGACAGGAATTTTTTTAGCCTCATCACTCTCACAATCAGCACCTCTAGCTGCGACAAATGATCGGCAATCAATGGCCGCAGGATACACTCACACTTGTGCAATTCAAGACGAAAAGCTCTACTGCTGGGGTGGCAATGACAACGGACAGCTGGGCTTAGGTCACAAAGAATCGGCCTCTGGCGCCAAATGGGTGAGCGCCCTTCCCGGCCGCGTGCTGCAGGTCTCGACTTTAGAAAGCCACACCTGTGCTATCACCACAGATGGCCTCTACTGCTGGGGAAAAAATTCCTTTGGTGCACTTGGAACCGGAGATCGAATCTCTCGTTCGTTACCAGAAAAAGTAATGGGCCTTCCAGAGGGCGCCGAAGTCTCATTTGTATCAACCGGCGATCACCACACCTGCGCAGTCGTCAATGCTGGACTTATGTGTTGGGGTTGGAACCGCTCCTGCGTTTTGGGAAAGCCCCACTGCGTAGGCGGCAATGACAGCAATGGTGACTTTGAAACACGGCCTAAGTGGGTCACAGGTTTAGGACCAGATTCAGGAGTGTCTTCTGTGGCGGCGGGCGAAACGCACACCTGCGCCGTGGTTCAAAACGGTCTGCGCTGTTGGGGCTGGAATCTTTTTGGTAAACTTGGCTACGGTTACAAAGACCAAGAGTACACGGCGCTGCCAACCTGGGTGAAGGGAATGAATGTTGGAGGACAGGTGAGCGAAGTCTCTGTTTCCAACCATGTGAGCTGCGCGAAAAATTTTGATCGCGTGCGCTGCTGGGGGAGAGATCCCTTGGTCGGTCGCGGTAACATTGACAATGGCCAAACCCCACAGTTGATTGCGGTTCTCACCCATCAAGATCGCCCCAGTCAATTGAGCTCAAATGGAACCAACACCTGTCTTATAAATTTTGGACAAAAAATACTCTGCTTTGGCTTTAATACTTTTGGTCAATTGGCTCACCCAGACACCTGGAACATAAACACGTTGCCCCAGTACATTCAAGGTCTTCCTGACAATGTCTCCTGGCGAACTGTAAAGAATGGCCATGCCCATGCATGTGCCCTTTCTTCTCAAGGCGAAGTTTGGTGTTGGGGATGGAATGCCCATTGCCAAATGGGCTCTGGAAGTTGTAGCGGTAGAGCAGATGACATGCAGTTTTCGCCTCAGAAAGTTGTAGGTCTGTAACTATCCTGCCGCCACCTTTGGTATCTTATGATAAAGGTAATCAAACCACGGCAACGAAATGTGAAAGCAGCAGCCTTTGCCAAACTCAGTGGTCAAATAGACCTTTCCGTCGATGGCCTCAATCGCTTCTTTCGTTGCGCTCAATCCAACACCACGTCCGGAGAGCTCAGAGACCACCTGCGAAGTCGAAACCCCTGGTTTAAAGATTTCGCCAATCAGTTCCTCTTCGGTGGCCGTTTCAGCGATTATATTGCCTTTTTTCAGCAATGCCTGGCGGATTTTCGGAAAATTCAAGCCACGCCCATCATCTCTAATTTCAATAATGAGACGATCAGATATTTTTTGAAAATTGAGAGAGACCAAACAACTAACAGACTTTCCAGTCTCCAGTCTTTCTTCACGAGTTTCAATTCCATGATCAAAAATATTTCGGAATATATGAATGAAGGAGTTAAAGACATCATCATAGGCTTCACGGTAAATTCGCAAATCGCCACCTTCAATCGAAATTGCGCTAACAGATTTACCCATTCTTTCAGCCAAGTCAGTCAAATACAAATTCAGATGTGAAAATGACTGCTCAATGGGAGAGTAGAGAAGATTTTCTACGAAATCTGTTACAATTTCGTTTGGTGATTTTTGATTGGTGCGAGCCCGATTGACAAAATCATAGAGCGCCTGCTGCTCAATCTCTTTGATCTTTCCCACTGATTCAATGTCAATATTGAGTACATCACGAACCGCCTTGCGTATGCCCTTCAGATACTCATCTAGCACCACCAAGGTGTCGCGAAGCAAATTGTGTTTGATGGCTAAATCATGATTCTCCGCAATTTGTGATTCGGCCTGATGAACGCTGTCCTGCAAACTGTGAAGATCAAACAGCCCTGCACCGCCCTTGATTGTGTGCAGACCCGTCATGATCTGATTTAAGCCTTCGCGATCCAGCTGACTCACACTTACTAAATTGCGAATTCGATTTAGAATATTTCGGGTGTCTTCTACGAATTGCACAAAGTTGCGTTTGTTGCGCACGATAGATGTGAAAAGCGCTGCCTGACCTTGAAACGAATCGGCACTCTTTCGTGCCATCATCTCTTCAGTTTTATCGGTAGCAATGATCAGCACATATTCCAATTTACCCTGAGTGCTAGGGAACGTTCTTTCTCCTAAATGAGCAATGGCATCAAAATCATGAAGATCACGAAATAGAAATTCTATCCAGTCTCGGGTGTCTCTGCGCCGAGTTTCCGGAATGCGAAGGACATCAGCAATGTGCTTTCCGGCCGGACTTCCTTCGAGAAGCTCTGCACAAGCTTTTGAGTGAAAGCTCAAGCACACTCCATCAGGACCCATTAAGGCAAATCCTTGACCAAGACTATTGACCATGGCATCCAAAGTCTGATTGAGATCTTGAATTCTCTTAAGAGCCGAGTTCATTTCTTTTGAACTTAACTCAGTGTTGTGCTGAGAGATCGCCAACATATTTTCGTTTTGCTGAAAGGCATGGTCTATCATCGAAAAGCACTGATCAATTTTTACTTCAAACTCAGCCAGCTCAGCAGGATTCAAATTGGAGTAGCTTTTCAAAAGCAAGGCCTTAACGTCGACAATATTGTCGCGATTTAAGGACTTCTTTAGAATGCGACTCAGCCTCCTGCTGATATTCATTGTAGCTTCACTCTTTCGATTTCACTTTCCTCACGATGCCTTTTCACGGATGAACAGTGACTCACTCACTCCGTCAAAAGTGTGATGGTCATTGTTTGATTTTGCATTTTGCTATTACTAAATCCTTTAAATGGACAAATTTCACCGTAAGCATAAAAGCCTGTGAGCTCAAAACGATCTCCGAGTTCTTCCTTCACCGCTTCCACCTCCTCTTCGGTTTCATCGCCCATCACCATAAGGCGTCCAGTGCAACTCAGCAGCAAAGCTAGACCAGGCTTTTTCGTACCATCGTTCTCTAATGCCCACCTGGCTGCGGTTCGCGCTCCATCCACCAACTTAGGGGTATTGGCATGCATAAGGCGAATCAGAGTGCCTTCTTGAATGTCACCAGCCAGGAAAAGCGCACCCTCTTCGTTAGACCCGGTCACTGTGCGGATCACCCCTGTTTCCGACTCATGATCCTTAACCAATGCAATCGGATAACACATAGAGATCCCTGGCTCATTTCTGACGTTTTCAGGAAGATAACTGTCATAGAAATTTCTGGCATGGCTGCCATCCACTTCACTTAAGATATTGAGGTTGGCGCGAGTCACCTTGCGAACAGGACCAAAGGGTTGCCATCCTCCGCGGGAACCCGGAGAGACTTTGATATCTGGACCATAAAGGCCAATAGCAACCACGGAACTGTCGGTGACCTCACCCTGCAAGAGTGTATACGTGCACTTGAATGCCTTTTCGTCGGAAGCCAGTCCACCTGTGATCAAAACATCTGGACCAAGTACAGACTCCATGCCAGCAAGTAGATCAGATCCCAAAAAGTTCATTCCTTTTGCCAAGAGAAAAATTCCCTTAAGTCCTGGTCCGCGGAGTTCTTTGGCAAGAATTTCACCAGCGCTCTTTTCAGTCTCATAATTCACATCTACCTTTGCTGTCTTGGTTTTGGTCGTATCAAATTTAACGCCCGTAATGACCATGGTGTGATTGATGCCATCAGCATTGATATTTCCTGAGGTCGAACAACCCATTGTCGTTACATTCTGCGGAAACGCCTCCTTGACCAAAGGTCCCAAGCTCCCCGACTCAAAAAGCTCCGGATGGCCAAATAGAAACACCAGATCAGGCTGAATCTCGCGGACCGCCTTTAAAGATTCTAGATTTAATGAATTTTTTGTTATGGTCGCTTGTGCCGTTTTCAATTCCAATTTCTTTGTTGTTGGGCAATTAATTTGCCTACCAGACCTATCGGAATCATCATAAAAATCAGTAGCGCTTGCAGGGCCTACATTTTTAAACTGGAAGA
Organism: uncultured Pseudobdellovibrionaceae bacterium; assembly: GCA_964388665.1. Classification (GTDB taxonomy): domain Bacteria; phylum Bdellovibrionota; class Bdellovibrionia; order Bdellovibrionales; family Bdellovibrionaceae; genus CALCCV01. The sequence continues at coordinate 36,074 of CAYMBJ010000013.1, forward strand.
ATCAAAGCAGAACAACGAGGCTCCCAAATCGAATAAATTACTTTATGACAATTGAACTTACAGAATCGTCCAAAGTTGAGACGCCATTTCACCCAATTCTAAATGTATGAAGTATTCTCCACACAGAAAGTGTCATTTCAGGGCATGTCAAAAATGAGGACGCTCCTTATTAACTCAGCCGAAAGTAAATTAAGAGCCTCTCCCAAAATTCAGATCTGCTGCGGAAGTCAGAGTTAATAGTTGAGTTCAAATTTGAGAAAGTCGCGCGATAATATATAATTGCCTACTGAAGAAGACTCATATTGTATTCGGCATCATGGTGTGAAGATTGGTTGTACCTACGTTCGGCCTCAGTCTCCCGCTTTCTTAAAAAATAGAAAAAAGGATTCTTAAAAAACTTTGCAGAGCTGTCCGCTCCAGTTTTTCGAAAAAGTGAGTTCCCCTTGGGTAACCATTTTGCTACAATTGCTGCTCCCGCATTGACAATTTCAGGAAAAAGACTGCCAAACACCATCCGCGTTTTTGCAGGGAGCGACAGAATGACTTCCGTCTGTCCATCACAGACCGCATCTATGATCTTTTTTGCTGCAGTATCAGCAGACATGGACAGGAACGGCATATTGTCCATCGCCGCAAACCAAGCAAATTCCTCTTCATGGTCCCCTTTGAACACAGCTTGAATTGCCGATCCCGTTCTCATAACCGTAGGAAAAGCGGTTGTGATATGGATGTTGTCTTCTGCCACTTCTGCAGCAAGGCCTTGAGAAAAACCTGCCAGCGCAAATTTAGAAACATCATAGGGAATCATATGTGGAAGCGCAACTTTGCCTCCGAGCGAGCAAATATTAAGAATGCGACCACCACCTTTGGCGCGAAAGTAAGGAATGATTGTGCGAACTGCATCTATTGTTGCGTACAAGTGAAGCTGCAACTGAGCATCAAAATCTGCTTTTGTCATGGACTCAAATTTTCCAATCAGAATTGCGCCCGCATTGTTGATCAGCAGATCAATTCCATCCATTTGCAGTTGCGCTTGACCAATGCTCTCTCGAAGTTGACCGGTATTCGTCACGTCACAGACACTCAAAAAAACACTGGCATTTGGAAAATCACGCAAAATAATTTCTTGAGCCTTCAAAAGCTCCTCTTCATCTCGCGCGGCAAGAGTCACAGTTGCTCCTTGCTTTACCAAATTCCATGCTAATGAGAGACCAAGGCCACGCGAGCCTCCCGTGATATAGACACTTTTGTTAAATACATTGAATTGGCTTTTTAATGAGGACAGCCACAATCCAGCCGCAGTAGCACCGAGGGCCGTTGACCACAGAGGTTTGCGTGAACGCGCCAGGCTCACAGCAGCCATGGTTCCAACAATCACCGCCAATTCCCTTTTTAGTGCATTATTCATATATGTCTCCTTTGGTTGTGGTCGATGGCTGATTCAGTCAATGGTCCTGACTTATAGAGTATGTCCAGAGCGCAGAATCACCTAGCGAAATGCGACTGCTAAAATATTCTCAACACAATCTATGTTTCTCAACAGTCACATTGCTTCAGGCGCATCGGAAAATGCTTAGGAATCTTGTCTTGCTCACTCACGTTGCTTAAACAACTATAACTGAAAACGAATAGCAAACAGATTTATCCGGTAAGCTACATTTACGTAAACACAAACAATGGAGAAAGTATGAAAACAACAGAATATATCACAACAATCGCTCTTGCGACTTTAACATTTGCTTGCGTCACTCTGGCGGCCCCCGCGGTCAATGCGCAGTCCGGAGAGTCTACAATTTCAAGACCAGTGCTTGATTCGTCACAGCTGCCCATTCGCTACGGTATCGTACCATTTCTAGCGGCAGACGCCGGCTATATGTCTCGCTCCACCGATATTCCTACCGAAGGAGTCCCTGGTTCCTTGAAATTGTTAGGATCAGGATTTTTTGCTAATGGTAGAGGAGTTGCTGACATTGGTTTTGGTAGACTCAACCAAAAGTTTTCACAAGAAATCGAAGAGGACGAAATTCTTGTCTCAGACATCTTTGAAATTGGCTTGCGGTATCAAACCGAAGGCAGGTGGCAATTCGGCTTGGTGGGGAATACTTACTTTGAGCAGGGCGACCGCTTTGCTGCAAATCAAGAAGATGTTCAATTTGCTGGCCTAGCCGCTCATCGTGAATTTAACTTCACGCCCAACTGGGTGGGACGCTTCGGTGCCAAGGTGATGAATGATCTAAATATTGACTCAGCGGAGGTTCAAGTTGCGGCACTGGATTTCCAATTGGGTTGGAATTTTTCTACTACCAATCAAATGCAAAATATGAGTACCGCGACAAAGTATCCTCCAGCCCCGTCACCCACAAGTGCCGCGATGAAACAAGAGCAAGAGAGCGTCACGCCAGAAACCACAGCAGCCGTTAGCGTGGTCGACATTTACCCCAAACCCCTAAAATCTGAAGTCTTTGATAAAAGCTCCATATTAACTTTCAACAGTGCTTCGGCAAATATCACCTCAGAAAATCAACGCAGGCTTGAACGTCTTGGAGACCTGCTTTATGAAAATCAAAATCTTTTTGATTATGTTGAATTGATTGGGCACGCCGACAACACTGGATCCGACAGTTACAATAGAGCTCTTTCATTGGATCGAGCACAGAGCGTACAGCAGGCACTGGTGCGAGGTGGCCTTCCTGCAATCAAAACCCGAATCATTGCCAAGGGAGAAATGGACCCCCTCATTGACTCAGAAAGTCCCATGGACCTTCGGGTGAATCGTCGAGTGGAACTTCGCTTTCATGGCGTGCAAAATACGGCGCGCCTAGAAAGTTTACTAAACCAGATTGAGTAACTAACCTAAAAGCGACAATAATTTTCGGCTAAGCATTTGCCCTAATGACCGGATGACCAGCCTCAATTCGATAAAAATGATCATCGACTTGAGGCAATTCGTCAGAGCTGTTCAGCTGTCGAGTTGGTATGAGTCTTGCTCGATGAGAGATCAAAAGATCCTCGTAAGGCCGTTGAACAGCTTTACTGAGCCCTATTGGTCCTTAGGTGATTGGAGTTACCCGTGAAGTATGCCAAATGCAGCCCATTTTTATCAGCCGTAAAATCTTTAGGCCTTTTGCTCGGGCTTCTGATGGCACTGTCGGGATGTAAACCCTTTGAAACCAAAACAAATGAAGACCTAAAGAAGCCCGCCGACAATGGTGCGATTGGTGACGAGGCTACAGGAAACTCAAACACTGAGACAGACCCCCAAGCAACAGCTTCAGCTGAAGAAACTCCTGATCAAGGATCTTCTGATGAAGGCGCTCCCGTCGACGCTGCAGCTCCCGCTGTTGCTGGTTCTCCTGCAACTTCCACGCAGTCACCCTCTGAAAATCCTTTAGCTTGCGCAGCCGAGGCAGTACCTACGCAAAATTGTCCAAATTTAGGTGAGCAACAACCTCCTGCGCAACAACCAGCTCCCGCAAAGCAACCAGCTGCTGCGCAGCCACCAACTCCTGCGCAGCCACCAGCTCCTGCGCAGCCACCAGCTGCTGCGCAACCAACAGCTCCTGCGCAGCCACCAGCTCCTGCGCAGCCGCCAGCTTCTGCGCAACAACAGAACTCTCCTGAACAGCAGCCTCCCCAAAAGGATGCCAGTAACTCCGCGCTTAGCGATCGCGAGTACAGCAAAGAAGAAATTGAAAAGTTGCCAATCAAGATGTTTGGCGAACGCTATGCATTTGACTTGCTACTTTTAACCTATGACGGAAAGACTCCCGATCAAAAATACTGTCGGATGAAGGTTACAGAAGGACAAGCTCTGACTACTATATACAGCACCCCTTCCAACAAATATGCTGAATACGTGGTGCCTGAAGGAATACTGATTGATGCCATGCTAAAGCAAAAATCCCTCGTATATGTATTGGATATTGTGCCAGTGAATGAAGGCGAGCACGGCATCCAATATCCAATGGAAAGAATCAAAGGTGATGAGACTATCGACTCTGATTTTCTATACACGAGCAATCGCCTGATTTTCGCATTGCTTCCTAATCAAACTAATATTGAAGAAGCGGTCAAAATTCTCAAAGCCCCTGGGATTTGCGGCAATTTTGGTACCTCAAAATTCTTACCTAAAATTACAGCTGTGGCAAATGAAGCTGAAAATCAGCTTACCCTAAAAGTAACCTGTGGAACTGAACCAACCAGCATGTTGTCTATGTTTTCGGTAACCTTTGATATGCCAACCACTGGTGGAATCATTAGCCCTGCGGCGATCAAATACCAAGTGGAATTGGCAGATCCCACCATAGTTACCGAAAATAACACCACGAAGAGGTTTCGCTCGTCACGTGAGAGAAAGAGCATAATAGATTACTCTTGCCAGCAACTGCAAAAGTCCCAATACCAAATGTAATCACAAACTTGCTATTCAGATAAATTTTGGCTAAATTTTTATTTCAGGAGGAAATATGGAAAAAAATGGATTTTTTCGATTTCGACTTTTGTTTTTGTCAGCGTTTAGCCTTCTTTTCTTATGCCTTGAGATGTTTTTTTCATCTCAGGTCGAAGCCGCTCATCAAACTGATTTTGAAAATGCTCTAAAAATTCAGAGCATTCGTGCAGAAGGCTTTATGATGGCTAATATTTCCCTTCCAGAGGGCCTCCCAGGAAGCGTCGTGGCCTCTCCTTCAAGAATGAGTCCCAATTATTTTTATCACTGGACTCGCGATTCGGCTTTGACCATGATGACGGTTTTAGCAATTCATGACCGCAGCTCTGACCAAGAAAAAAAGCATCGCTTGAGGCAGATTCTAAAAGACTATGTGCTTTTTTCTCGCAAGACTCAGGAAGCCCAGGGCCCCGTGGGCGGCCCTGGCGAGGTTCGCTTCAACCTTGATGGCAGCTCTGACTATTCCGACTGGGCTCGTCCTCAAAATGATGGTGCGGCGCTTCGCGCCCTGATTCTCACGCGATTCGCAAATGTTCTGCTGAGTTTAGGCGAGCAAGAATTTGTTTTGAATCACATCTATCGACCGTATTTACCAGCGTACACAGTTGCCAAGGTGGATTTAGAATATGTAGCTCATCATTGCATGGAGCCATCGTATGATGCTTGGGAAGAGCTATTTGGGCAGCACTTTTTTCATCGAATTCTGCAGCGACGGGCCCTCTTAGAGGGCGCAGTCTTGGCTGACTCTCTCAACGATCCCTTAGCGGCGCAGTTTTATCGCCGCCAAGCACGCGCATTGGAGCCAGAAATCAATGCGCATTACGATACCGACAGAGGATATCTTGTTGCCACGCTATTTGAGTCGGGCGGAATCATGCATAAAAATTTGCATTTGGACAGCGTCGTCATATTGGGCGCGCTGGTGGCTCAGGGAGCTGATGATTTCTATTCCGTTACTGACGATAGGGTTCTTGCCACAGTCTTTGAATTGATGCGCACATTTAAGGAACTCTATCCCATCAACGCCAGCGGTGACGGCATTGCCATTGGTCGCTATCCCGAAGATCATTATGACGGCGTTCACTCTGGCCGCGTCGGCAATCCTTGGTTTCTAACAACGCACGCGTTTGCTGAGCTCTTTCACAGAGCTGCCAATAATTTTACCGAAAAGGGCGAAATCACTATCAGCAAAGTGAATCTCAAATTTTTTCAAACTCTCGGCATCGATGTTCGCAGTGAATCTCTTCCTCTGAAACTTTCGGCGAACTCCAAAGAGTTTGATCAAATCGTCAACGAATTGCGAATTCAAGGCGATGGCTTTTTTAAGCGTAGCCTCAGACACATGAACCAAGAGTCTGGCGTCATGTCAGAGCAACTCAATCGCGACACTGGCATCATGCAAGGTGCCCGCGACCTAACCTGGTCGTACGCCAGCTTTATAGATGCATATTTGAGCCGACCCCAGGCCAACACCAGGTAATAACCATTTGAGATTAAGAGACGATCGCAGAAAAAGACAAAAATCGTCACTTATTTACAAATTCTTCAACTCGCTTCCTGCGGCTGCCAATAGATTAGATCCTGGATAGGCAAGGTTGTTGCGTACGTATATAGGTAATGAAGAATACCTATTTGAGACTCTTTGACGACAATTTTACAGTAATCAGGAGGCGGTCGTGACGAAAATCGCCCGCCTGGCCATGATTGCAAAATCTTGTTTCAAAACCACCGTCAAAGTCCTGAGACCCATCTTTGCCTTGATAGTCAGTTTTACGATGGGTGTAGCCAGCGTGATTTTGGTCCAAAAATTTATGACACCTCAAGCACCGGGCATTGACTCAGTCCATGCCTCACCTCGAGTGCTTGACTACGCCGCCAGTGGCGCCGATGACTCTGAAGACTCAGATGATTCAGTCAGCGATTCTGACGGTTATGCCGCTATAGGACAGTTTCTCGATTCAGCGACTGACTGGACGACAGAGCTTTTTTCTGAACTCCGCCACGATGTGAGCAATGGGGAAAACTCTGGGGACACAGCAGGACAAGACTCTCCAGAACCCTTTTGGCAAGCCGCGCTTTCGCTCGAGAATCCATTCAATCTCAATTTCTTTGAAATCGAAAATATTGAACCTGAGGCCGCCCCCAAGATCACTCAAGAGACTGTCGACCAAATTCTTTCTGATTCTGAGAATCGAATTGGTCCAGAATTTGAAATTCCCGAGGGAATCTACAACCAGACTAAATTTTGGTTTCGGATCTATACCGAGTTTGACTCCACCAAAAAGGTGATTCACCACTCCTTACATCCCCATATTGTCTATGACGTTATCGATATCACTGATACCTTGGCACTTCCCGCCCGCGCCAAGTGGCTCAACACTGTCAAAGCCGAAAAACTCGTGGCCAAACGAGTTCAGCAGATTCGCCTGAAACTCCTCAAGATGTCACGAAAGGCCACTAAAGATTACACCGACGAAGAAAAACAATGGTGGAATTCTCTCGCGGACCTCAAGGGAAATCGCAAAAAAATTCTCCAAACAGCCGCGGGCAACCTACGGGTTCAAACAGGGCAAAAGAACTTCTTTGAAAATGGTTTGTTAATCAGTGGACGCTATTTGGAAGGTATGGAGCAAATCTTTGAATCGTACAATGTACCAAAAGAGTTTACGCGCCTACCCTTTGTGGAATCCAGCTTTGTAATTGGCGCGACCAGCAAAGTTGGCGCAGCTGGCATTTGGCAATTCATGCCCACCATTGGACGTAAATTCATGATGGTCACGGACCGCATTGATGAGCGACGCAATCCGTGGAAGGCCACTCATGCTGCCGCAAAACTCTTAAAAGAAAATTACTCTATCCTTCATAAAAAATGGGGTCTCGCTCTAACCGCTTATAATCATGGCCCTGGTGGCGTAAAGCGAGCCATCAAGAAGACCGGATCAACTGACATTGCAAAAATCGTAAAGACATACAGATCCAAGAGCTTTGATTTTGCTTCAGCGAATTTTTTTACATCTTTTTTGGCCGCACTCCATGCGCAAATGTATCGCGATATTCTCTGGCCAAACTTAGAGACGGAACCAGCCCTTCAGTATGGCACTGTGGCCTTAGGCAGGTCTTATTCCACCAAAAAATTGCTGCAGATAACTAAAATGGAGCCAGACGAAATCTTGCTCTACAATCCAGAACTGGACCGCGTATTTCAGCGCAAGCTAACCATTCCGCGCCGATTTCAACTGTATCTTCCGTTAGAAGCACAGTTGCACCTGCACAAGCGGCTCGCCTACATTCGGTAGTTTGCGAACCGAATCCCGCATTTGGTAAAATGAATCTGTATCATTTGTATGAGGCGTTATCTGAAGAGTGACATCTCACTCTCTTTGATGAATTCAAGACCCGCAAAAGGGGTGGTTATTGGAGAATGTATTGTAATCAATCGATCTGTGCAGAGGGTCGGCCACTGCGATTCTTTCTCGCCGCTCCACTCTTGCTCGCAGCACCGCTGAATCCAGGTTTGCCAAATGTGGTCCTTTTTGAATCACGCGATTTCGGGGCAAACCTTTGTCGACGATCTGCTTCGTAACTTTTCTCTTCACGCTTTTCTTTGGTCCATCGTTTTTTGATTCTTACAGAACCATCAGCCGTTACGGATTCAGAAGCTGTGCTTTTAGCCTCTGGAGCGCGACGAGCTGGTCGATCTTCAACCGATCGAACTTCGGTACGAGGTTGGATTTCAGTACGAGGTCGATCTTCGGTACGCGATCGTTCTTCAGTACGAGGTCGCTCCGATAGACGCGAACGCTCAGCATATCTTGGTCGCTCTTGATACCTTGAGCGATCTTGTGAACGACCGCCGCCTTGGTACCGTGGTCGATCTGATCCTCGTGACTGTTCTGATGAGCGGCGCGGCGGACGCTGACCTGTGGCTTGCGCTCCAGGCATTTGCATTTCAGGACGGATTTCAAAGAGTTCTGGCAGGAGCATAGCTAAGAATTTGCCTGCCACTTCTTGGCTATTCATTTCTCCCAATTTCTTAATCCAATTTTCGTCGAACAGCTCTGTCGCCTTTTCTCCAAAGGCCTGCTTTTCAAATTTTTCAAAAATCTTTGCTGCTCTCTTAACTCCCACATCCTTGCGCGTAGGAATCTGCCCTTCGGCCATTGCACTCTTGGTCATGCGTTCAATGCTGCGGATCAAGTGACGATGACTGGGAGTTACCAAACTCATGGCAATTCCCGTTTTTCCACTTCGAGCCGTGCGCCCAATGCGGTGAACATAGTTGTCCAATTCGCGAGGTAGAGAATAGTTGATCACATGAGTGATGTCCTTAACATCCAAGCCACGAGAAGCCACATCTGTACATACCAAAATCTTCACACGCTTTTCGCGGAAGGCCTGCATCGTACGCTCTCGTGACTTTTGATCCTTGTCGCCGTGGAGACAGTCCACTTTGTAGCCGCGATCATTCAAATATTGAGTGAGGTCCGTCACCAGTAGCTTGGTTTGGCAAAAGATCAAACCGTAAAAATCTTCAGCGGTTTCCATCAGCTTGCACAGAATCTCGGCCTTATTCGACTCGCGCGTCATATAGTAGAGCTGTTCAATTGTGGAAGGCACCATTTCAGTTTTATTCACCTTTACAAATTGCGGCGCGCGCAGGTACTGATCGGCAACACGACGGACTTCAGAGCTCATCGTCGCAGAAAAACACCAGATCTGGCTGGTTTCGCGAGGTGCAGAGTCAAGAACCTTTTCCAGCTCTTCCTTAAATCCCATAGAAATCATTTCATCAGCTTCGTCTAAAATCAAAGTGTGAAGATCATTTAGCACCAAGGTGCCGCGATTCAAATGATCCACCACTCGCCCCGGCGTTCCCACCACAATGGTCGCCCCAGATTTTAAACCATGAATTTGATCAGCATAGCCAGAGCCACCGTAGACTGGCAGAGCTTTGATTCCCTTAAATTTTCCTAACAAATTGATTTGACCAGCCACCTGCAATGCCAACTCTCGAGTGGGCAAAAGGATCAAACCCTGAACGCTGCGTATTTCAGGCTTGATATTTTCAATCAAAGGAATCGCAAAGGCTGCGGTTTTGCCTGTCCCTGTCGCAGCTAACCCCATAAAATCAGTGGGTTTTCCGAGAAGGATTGGCAGGGACTGCGCTTGAATATCGCTAGGCTTTTCAAAACCCAATTCAGAAATCGCGCGCTTCAACTCAGGACTCAAATTTAGTTCTTCAAAATTTTCCATAGGTGCAGATAACACGGATTGAATAAAATAGAGAGAACAATTCAGGGGTAGGTAAGAAATCCAAAGAATATCTTAAGCAACTGGCCGCTTCAAACCCTACTGAAACAATATAGAAAGCTGAACCCCATAAGCACCTGGGCTGTCTTTTTCGAAAACTTGAGTGTAAAAACCACCAATTTCCATTTGCGTGTCTGAAGTTCGAAAAAATCGCAGACCGCCAATAAGGCTGCCGCCAAATCCAGTTTTTGCCGAAATATCTTCGCCAACTGCAGAGGCGATACCAAATTCGCCGCCCACAAAGGGCGAAAAAGCCTTCCGCGAAAAGAAATAAGCTCCGCCGAGGCCCAATGAGCCCAAGGCTCCTGTGCCCTTTTTTGCGCTGGCCAAATTCAAACGCGCCCGAATTTCTGAATTTTCATTGGCTTCCCAATGGCGTCCAATAGAAACCGTATAGAGCATCTCTGTATTATTTAAATTGTTGCTGGTTCCAGGACCTAGGCCAAAGCTCCATGCACGAAAAGACTTAATGCGAGTTTCGATCCGACCGGTGCGCGCGGGATTGATATTTCCAACTTCTTCCACTTCCTCTTCGTCCTGTGGAGCCGAAAACGCCAATTCAGCTTTCAATACAATTGCAGTTAGTAAAACACCTGCTAAAAAAAGAGAACCCAATTTTTGCATGCCATCTCCTATCAAATACATTACGGAGACCACATCAACACCAAGAGCCGTCAATCAGCAAATGGATTCTCCTCTTTCGGACTTTCTGTAACAATTTTTAACCCAATGTTGCGGATCATCCACTGTCGCAGCTTCTCTATATAGTTAAAAACGGCCGGAATCACAAAAAGCGTCAACAGTGTTGAAATGAGCACGCCCCCGACAACCGCAACTCCCAGGGATTTTCGCTGACTCGAAGCCTCATTCAGACCAATCGCTACCGGCAACATACCGGCCACCAATGCAAAGCTTGTCATCAAAATGGGGCGCAGACGGGTACGGCCCGCTTCGATAATGGCCTGATTGGTGGTCATGCCTTCACTCAATTTCTGATTGATGTAGTCTACCAAAATAATTGAATTTTTGGTGGCAAGACCCATGAGCATCACGCAACCGATCATCGAGAACAGATCCAGAGAGCTGCCCATCACCAACAGGCCAAAGAAACCACCGGTTACGGCAAAAGGAATCACTAGCATGATCGTAATCGGTGTCATCAGTGATTCATAGAGGCTTGCCAGCACCAGATATATAAAAAGGATCCCCATCAAGCCCGCTACAATGATACTGGAACTCAGCTCTTGAAAGTTTTCGGCCTGACCGACAAATCGATAAGTCACCCCAGGCGGCAATTTGATTTCATCAGATGCAATCCACTTATTGACATCAGCAATGACTCCTCCCATGCCTGGACCGCCTGGGCGCAGATCTGCCTCAATACTCACATAGCGGCCCCGATTCTCACGATTGATTGTAGCTGAGCCAATCTCTTTGACAGGCTTGGTAAAATCGCGAAGCGGCACTTGACGGCCATTCATATTGGGTACGGTGATGGTGCTATAGTACTGCTCGAGATCGCGTTGATCATCTTGCATACGCACGCGAATGTCATATTCCAAACCGCGCTCGCGAAATTTGGCTGGCACCACGCCTTCGATCTGTGCCCGCAGTTCACCGCCCACTGATGCCGTTGAAACTCCATAGGACTGCGCCTTGGCTAGATCCATCTTCACTTGAAACTCTGGCAAACCGGGCTTATCCGTAATCTCTGGCTCCAGCAGGGCCGGATGCTTTTCTAAACGTTCATACAATTGTCTCGCGACATCCGTTACCTTGTCGACCTCTTGGCCTCGCACATTGATGACAAAGGGTCGCATTCCAGCACCAACAAAATCCACATCCTTTACCTTGGGTGCAGCCGCCGCAAATGGTTTTAGCAATTCCCGAATTTCATCTTTTACGACGGTCGTTGTTTTGCCTCGCTCACCGAAGGGCTTTAAGCGAACATAAAAATCAGCCCGGTACGATTGCCCGGTATCGTTCCCGACGGAAAGCACGCGATCAACAATCTCAGGATGAGACCCCAAGATCTTGTCAATCTCCATGGCGGTCTTGTTCATTTCGGTTAAGGTCGTACCGGTGGGCAACTCGAGAGCAACTGCAAATTCACCATTTTCTTGCGGAGGCAAGAAAGTCTTAGGAATAAATTTTGTTGAATAGAAAAGTCCGAATATTATCATAACCGTTGTCAACAGGGTCAGAGCTGGAAAACGCAAAATTCCCTTTATGAGCTTAGCATAGCCATTTTCCAATTTGGTTTGTCCAATATCAAAGCCCTTGAGAATTTTTCCGACACCCTCAAATAACCAAAACACAGGGGTAAAGATTGTCAATAGCACTGGATGCCACTTGGGTCTCTGAAAACCCTGACCGTGGCCAGTTCCGCCCACATAGGCTGACAGCATCGGTGCATTTGACAGAGCATCAAAAAGGCTCACGATCATGACAAAACATACAGTGAGTCCAAATGATTTAAAGAATTGTCCCACCACTCCTTGTAAAAAAGCGATCGGCCCAAACACCGCTAAGATTGCTAGCGTCACTGCGATTACGGCCAAACTCACCTCTTTGGTTCCCTCAAGCGCAGCGCGAATCGGTGATTTGCCCATCTCAATGTGGCGAAAAATATTTTCCCGCACCACAATGGCATCATCTATAAGCAATCCCACTGCCAAGGAGAGAGCCAAGAGCGTCATGACATTGATCGTAAGGCCGGCAAGCATAATCAAGGTCATGCCACCAATCAACGAGACTGGAATGGCAAGTCCTGTGATCAATGTGCTGCGCACCGATCCTAGGAACAGAAAAACCACCAATATCGTTAAAAGCACACCAATGGAAATGGACTCCTGCACGTCCTCAATGTTGTTTTTCACAACCCGAGACATATCGCGAACCCGCGACACCGAGTAGCCGTCACCGTAATCGGTTTTCAAAGTCTCATTGATTTTTGTAATTTTCTTTTTAACATCTTCAGACACCTTCACCGTATTGGCACGTGACTGTTTGTAGATGTTCAATATCACAGTCTCTTCGCCGTTGATGTAGGATTTGATCTTTTCGTCTTCTACGGTGTCCACGACCTTACCAATATCGCCAACTGTAGTCGTCACGTCATTTCCATAAAAAGTGACGATCGACTCCTGAATCTGCTTAAGCGTGTTGAACTCACCTAATGTGCGAAAAACCATTTCGGAGTCCGCTTGATCAATTTTACCGGCAGGAATGTTTTGCCCGGCACTTTTTAAACTCCCCACCACTTGCATGACCGAGAGTTCACGAGCCTTCATTTTGGCGCGATCCAATTGCACCTGTATCTCACGTTTGCGTCCACCGAAAATATCAACTCTACCAACGAGATTGACCTGCTCAAACTGAGGCCGCAAGACATCATTGGCCAAATCGTAAAGCTTTCCTCCCGAAACTGGGGCACGTATGGCAACCACCATGATGGGCTGATCAGCCGGATCAATCTTGCGAATCACAGGCTCTTCGATCTCAGCCGGAAGTTTGCGCTTTACACTGGCGGCCTTGTCGCGCACCTGCTGCTCCGCATATTTTACGTCCACCTCAAGATTGAATTCAGCAACCACCATACTTAGCGACTCTCGGCTGATGGAGCGAATGTTTTTGACTCCAGCAATGCTGCCCAATTCTTCTTCGATGGGCTTGGTGACCAAAGTTTCAATCTCCTCTGGACCAGCGCCCGGGTAAACCGTTTGCACGGTCACAATCGGAAAAGTGACGTCGGGAAAAAGTTCGAGTGGCAATTGCTTCATCGACATAACACCGAGAACAAGCACTGCTGCCAGTACGCAGGACATAAAGATGGGACGCTTGACCGAGAGTTCTGAGATATTCATCTTAAGCTCCTATTTAATTCTCTTGCAATCGTAGCTATTCATAAATCTGCAACGTCGAAAGCAGCACTCGCGCCCTGAGTTCGAGCTCCAATCGCTTGGCTACCGCATTCACATAGTCCTGTTCAAAGCTTAAGACCTGAAAGGTGGTTGATCGTCCCACATTGTATCTTTGCTCTTCGGCGGCCAATTTCTTTTTCTGTGACACTTCGAGTTCGCGCAGCACTTCCAGCTGCTTCTTTATCTGTGATAGCTGCGAAACTGTTGTTTGATAGCTATCAATCTGTTGCAACTCCAAACGCTCCTTTTCAAAACGAGCAGATTCTAATTCTTGCTCATGAGCACCCATGATTCGTCGACTCACGCCATAGTTGAGTGGAATGGTAAAGATCAAGCCCACCAAATAATAATCGTTTCCACTGGTGAAGGTTTTGCGAGTCGCCTCATCTTGCTCTCGATCTCGGCCAACGGCACTCACTTGAGCCATTAGGTCAAGACTGGGCTTGAGTTTTTCGCGCTCGGACGTGGCGACCTGTATGCGCGCCTCTTGGCCCAGTTGCGCCAACCGCAGATCTTTGCGCCTCTTTTCGCCTGAGTTCGAAATAATGAGTGAGCGCAGATCAAGTTTTTCAAAATCTACTTTTTCTGTGACAACATCAGAAACTTTGCCTCGGGCTAAGTTAAACTTGCGCCCATACTCCTGGAGCATTGTTTCTATGTTCAACCCTTCTAGCTCACGCAACTTCACAGCAGATTCAGCCTGATAGAGGTCAGACACATCTGCCAAACCTCGGGCCCGACGCTGTGAAGACCATTTGTACAATTTGCGAGCCCGTGTCTCATTTTCAGCCGCAATTCTCGCAGACTCCTTTCCCCAAGCCAGCTGCCAATAGATCTGCTCCGCCTCCATCATGCGTGAAATCAACTTTACTTCGGCCTGCAATCGATCCGCTTCTAACTTTTTATCTAGAGATTCGATTTCTGCCGTCACCTGACGACCTCCGAAATTGCGCCACAAGTTGAGATTGAGCTCAAGCTTGGGATAGCTATCATAGTATTCAGGAAGGGGAATGGTCGTGGGCGAAGCGCCCAAAATGCGGGTCTTTGAGAGGTTTTGACTCAAAGTCCACTGCAAACCAAAATCTGTTTGCTGCTTTAGACCCACCGCCAGACTGTTGTTTTCCGTTTTGTAGCCTTGAAATGCCGGGTTTTGCGTGGGCCTTTGATCATCAAGGTAGGAGAGGCTAGTAAAAAACTGAACTTGCGTTGGCAGTTTTGATTTTTCCTGGAGAGCCTGCGCAGCGCTGAGCTGCTGCTCAAGTGACATCACTGTTGGGTCGCTGGATTTGATCTCCGTCAAATACTCAGAGAGGTTCAGGGCCATCGCAGCAGAAGAGACAAATGCTGTGGCCGCGGCAATCATCATCCAAACAATAGGTGCGGTAAACCGAGTTTGCCGTACAGTAGAGAAATTCATATTAGGACTCCATTTACAAAAATTTCTATCATCGCATGGGAATAGGTATGAACAAATTTTTCGTCGCGAATGTCCATGCCTAGCGCCTGGCGCATCGGAACTTCGGCGTGGCAAGGGTGACCAAGCAGCGCAAAAATCATCACGGCCATGAAGTCCACTTTGACATCTGAGCGAATGATCTTATTTTCCTGGGCTTTTTTTAGAAAGCTGCGGATGATCTTAAACATCGGATCAAAGTTTTCTAGATACAAGCGTTTGCCAACTTCGGACTCTTGAGAAAATTCGCGATTGATCATTCTTACAAACTCAGGCGAAGCACTCATCATCAATAGGGCTTGATTAAGAAAAAGCGAAATTTTAGCTTTAAAATCTTCAGCAGATTCAGGCGCAGTGAAGATTGGTTTCAAGCTTTCCAACTTACTGAGAGCATAGTAGGAGAGACATTCAAAGTAGAGTTTTTCCTTGCCGCCAAAGTGGTACGAAATCAGGGCCGAATTCACCCCAGCAAGTTCAGCAATCTCCCGTACACTGGCGCCCTCCAAGCCTTTTGCAGAAAAGAGCGACAGCGCCGCCTCAAGAATTCGTTGGCGCGTCGCCACCTTTTCGTCGGCTCCATTTGCTGAGTCGCCGCCTTGAGAATGTCCCAATTCTAAGCCTGGTTTCTTGTTATCTAGATCGTCTATCATGATTAAACGATATCATGATGTTTTTAAACAAACAATTAAATTAATTAAATATCCATTTGAGATGCTCAATCTGAGACCAATGGCAAGCTAGTGCCAAAGCAGCCCGATCTCAAAGGGCAAAGGTCTGTATTTTCTTCAAGGGACTCTCCCACGTGAATCTGGGCGAGCCCCGAAACAACAAACCAAGGCAGAGAAGCAACACCAAAAAAACTTCACCAGCATAGCACTAGGTTCGCCCCTAGGTTCGATTGCGATCGACCCGCGTGGAATGCTGATAGTGAATCTTGGAGTTGGTGCCGATAGAAGTGATATCCAGCTGAACACCACTGGCGGTAACATCAGATGTTTCAACAATTGTAAAATTGAGTGCCTTTTGCCCCTTCAGGCGGCGCGGATTCTTTTTCAATCCTCCAAAAGGACTGATCACTGCGTGGATTCCAGAAGATACAATTTCAAGCGACTCATACCCCAGCAATGACTTCTCAAGCTTCATGACTTCACTAAAGTGCACGTCGCCAGAGCCAAAAATCACCGGGCTCTCCACCTGCTGTATTCTCTGCAGCATCGACTGCAATGACTGCGGATGATTGTACTCGTAAGAGTCCTTGGCCAAATAGCCGCCGAAAACCTGACTTCCGTTGAGTAAAAATGTTGGACGCTGTTGAGTGCTAAGATTATCTATGAGCCACTCCTCTTGTTGCTGCCCCCAATGTGTGAGGTCCTGCTTGTCAGTGCGGTTGGCGCGAAAAGTTCGATCGTCCATCAGCGCAAAATTAAGCCCAAATGCATTGAACGAATTGGCAACCCCTGGACCACGAACAATGGGACTATTGGTTGCAAAGGGATCCTGCGCTATGTAGCTGTAGAAATTTCGAGTGCTTCCGGTAATGTAGGGATAGTCACGTCCTGTGTTGTTGGCACCAAAGTCATGATCATCCCACGTAAAGAGCGTCGGAATTAGTGATTTCATTTTATAGTACTTTAACTTGTTTCTGGAATTTGCAAAGCGCGCCCACAATTTGGCTTCATCAGTGGCTCCATAAAAATCAGAGTAACAAAGGTCGCCAATAAAAAAGATCATTTCGGGTTTTGCGGCAACAACAGAGTCCCACATGTTTCCCTGCGAACCTGCCAAGGGATCGGCGGCACAACTGCAAATGGCAAATCGTGCCTGACTCTTTTCAAGATCCAACGAGCGAAAACTTCGTTGATCTAAAACATCACCATCAGCATTGAATATTTCAAAAGTGTAATCGACCCCTGGATTCAGCTCTTCGACCTGCACCTTTTCAAGGACAATGTTTGACCCCGGAAAGTCATGTTGCTCGGGCGCCATCAAAGGCAAATATCGAGTGGTCCCCGCCTGGCGGGCTCGGTAATAGAAATCAGAATTCTTAGCTTTCTGCACTGAAATCTGTGTGCGAGTTGCATCCGTAAGACCTTGAAGTATAGCAATCTCTGAATCGACAAAGCCATCTGCGATCCTCTGCCCACCGCGACCATGGGCCAATGAGGCACTTCCAATAATTGAAGATGCCAGCGTCAATTGTCCTGAGTATTTGAGAAACTCTCGTCTTTGCATTTTCCCTCCTTGGAAAACTCTCAATTTAAAATAAATGTTGGCAGCACAATGGTCAATTTAGCGAAGATGAGGGATTTGTTAGAATTTCATTCCGATGCTGTCAAAAAGAGGAACCGAAAACGAAAATGAATGCTGCCATCCCTATTGCCCTGCCCTTCAATATTTTCAATTCATTAAAGTGCAGACTCAACCGCAAAACCAAATCTGAATTGAAAACCAGTCTAAAGAGTTCTGGATGAAAGTATTTTTTTCGCTGATCTACGAGGGGCAGGTCTATGAAAAGGCTCGACAGGACTGGCCTTAGGCAGCGCTATCGAGCAAGAAAAAATGAGTTTTTCAGGAGCCGGTTAATCAAAGAGTTCGATGTTTTTGAACTCTATCATTTCGGCGCACTACGCGGCGTACTTGGTGCCGTGTGCTTTGTCCCAACGAGGTTTCAGTTTTTTGTATTTCTTGTAATCCTGTTGGTAGGCCTTGTTGTACTCTCTTGTGTACTTTGAAAACGCCGTGTCCAAAAATTTATAATATGCTTTGTAGCAATAGTTCGAAAAAAACTTTGTCATCCACTGATGAGGACCTTTTGTCGGAAAGTCGTACTTAGCAAAGAAACTCTTCATTTGGTGGTTAAATTCTTTCCACCACTGATTCGCTTCTTTTTTATGAATAAAATTGCCTACAAATACGGGTTTCCCTTCAAAATAACAGCCGACTTCCCAGCCATGGCCTACGGGCTTACTGTATGCTTTAAAATTATACCCATAGTGCTTGTAGTTCTTTGTCTTAGTCATTTCGTCTCCTTTATATATTCTCATTGTTGAGAAAATCTAAAGTGACTATCGGATGGTTTCTAAAATTACATTAGGACACGCTCTAGGCTTTGCAATTTAAAAGCAGTCGAAACGACACGTCCTATGACCAGCTCATTTCAAAAATCTTTGCGACAATCCGTTCCGGAGACAAACCGTGCTTTTGGTACAGGTCCATCGAACTGTATGCGCTTTGGCCAAATTCGCCTTCAACTCCCAACTGCAGATAAGAAACCTTTGGAAGATCCTGGCCCCATTTTAAAATCTCGTTGCCAATCATTTGCCCTAGTCCACCGATGATCTGATGGTCTTCAAAAATAACGAGATTGCCATTGGTTTTCTGCAGACCTTTCAACAGAGCCTCGTCATCTATAACATTTGCGCAACTGTGATTTAAAATATAACAACCGATTTGCTTTTGGCGCAAAAGTTCGGCCACTGGATAGGACTGCTCTAGGAGTGAGCCCGCAGTGACCAAACAAACTGACTGTTTAAATTCGCTGGTGTTATCAAAACACACCTGCGCTTTTTTGAGTTTGTACTCTGTCAAGTTCGGCAGAGCTTTTGGAAAGTTTTCGCGGCCCAAAAAGAATACAAAAGTCGGCGGAATCTGATGCCGATCTCGCATGGTCACAAACTTCTCGATCGCTGCATAAACAAGAGCCTCGGCCTCTTCACTTGACGAGAGCTGATAGACCTCACTATGGGGAATAGAAGTGGTCATCGCTAAATAACTCAATGCCTGATGAGATGCTCCGTCAGCGGCGTCTTGAAAACCCGTGTGCGAAAAAATGCAAATCATCGGCGCTTCAGAAAGATTGGCCATCGTGATGGGCAGCGCCCCTTTGGTCACACCAAACTGAGCAAAGGTGTCCACCACAGGAACATAGCCCAATTTAGAAAGACCGGCGGCTGTGGAAATCATATTGCTTTCGGCTACACCCACATCAATGGACGATTCCGGAAACTCTTTGCGAAAGCTCGCCACCCCTGTGGAGCCAGGCAGATCAGAAGTGATCGATAGTAGCGGCCATCCGGCCTTTTTCGCGCGCTGAAGTGCTTTGGCAACTCCCACCTGAATCTTCTCACCTGCGTCTGCGGGTTTCTCTGAAGACTTTCGCTTTATTTCCGCCTCTTTTTGGATGAGATCATCAACTAGACTCTGGAACGCGGCTGGATAATCTTCAGAATTGTAAATCTCTCTCAAAAAATCCGGAAGCTCGGCGACCTTTTTTAGCGGAAAGCCATGGCCTCCAGATTCCGATTCGGCGGTCTTTTTGGTGCCGTAGCCTTTGATCGTATGAGCGTGAATGGCCACAGGTGTTTGTGGATGCGCAATCGCAAAATCATAAGCCTCTTCAATTGCGGCATAGCAAGCCTGCAAGTCGTGAGCGTTTTTAAGAACAATCACCTTCCAACCCAGGCATGGCAATGAGTCAAAGGTCGGCTTCATAGAGAAAGCATCTTTATCAATGCGGCCTGTGAGTTTGGTATTGTTGTCACTGATGATCGTAATGTAGGGGCTCAACTTTTTGGCTGCCGCCAGCCCAGGAATTGCCGCAAAGGCCTCCTTCGCCTCGCCCTCCATGCACGCACCATCAGAAATAACACTAAACACACAGCGATTTTTTTGCGAGAGCTTTTCGCCAATGGCCAACCCCTGAGACTGTGGAAAGGCGGACCCCAAAGGTCCATTACTTAAAAACACGGCTTCCGGAAAGAGATGCACCTCACCATGTCCGGTCAGTTTGGATTCGATCGAGCGAAACTCTTTGAGTGCATCCAAGTCCAGGCCCGCTAACTCATAGTTGGCTTTGAGCGCATAGAGGCCATTTTCCGCATGTCCGATGTCATTAACAAAATGAAAAAGCTCCGTCCAATCCTTGCCAGCCTCCTTGGCTTTGCAAAACATAAATGCATGCGCCGCCGACATCAGCTCCGCCACAGCAGCAGGCCCACCAAAGTGACAAGCCGCTCCTCCTAAAACTGCATACATATCCATCAGACTCACGAGAGCACGCGTTGCGCGTGGATCCGCGGCAGCCACCTCGCCTCCCTGTTTGTTCTTAATTTTGACAGCAAATTGAGGATCACGTTGGGGATTAGCAAATAATTTTGATGACACCGGCAATGGCTTCAACATGGAAGATCTCCTAAAGGGATAGATGGCAGTTGACAAAAAACTGGCCCAGAGAAAATCAAGAAAGTTTGAACGCGTCAATCTTTTACATGTGCTGTAGGCAAAGAATAGGCTAAGCACCATTATGACAAACGAGATGACGCCCACCTGCGAGTTTTTGCGCTCAATGCCCAAAGTAGAACTTCATCGACACTTGGACTGCTCCATGCGCTGGTCCACCGCTATTGAGATCGCTCGTAGCAGTTCTGAATTCAGAAACCTTTCTGTTGCCGAACTTCAAGAGCGGCTTTTGATACGCGAGAAGATGGCGGATCTCAACTCCGTTCTGCGCAAATTTGTAAATTTGCAATCCCTATTGAGTTCCACAGAAATTTTAGAAAGATTGGCCTTTGAGACCTGTGAAGACGCTTTTAATGATGGAGTGTTGGTTTTGGAGTTGCGCTTTTCTCCCACCTTTATAGCCGAAGGACATTCACAATTGAGCCACGATCAAATTGTAGATGCTTTTCAAAGAGGGGTGACTCGCGCAGAGAAGACCTTTCCGATGGCTGTCGGGCTCATCCTGATATTTCAAAGAACTAAGCCCATTCCGGAATCACTTCACCTTCGCGACTGGGCTTTGACTAGAAAGTCCGATTTCGTGGGGGTGGACCTGGCCGATTCTGAAATTGACAATCCCCCCGAAAAATTTATTGAGATCTTTGAGCCATTTTTTGGAAACTGGAACATCACCATTCACGCTGGCGAAAGCCCCCACCCCGAAACAAAACTGGGTGTCCTCAACGCAATCAACTTGCTCCACGCTTCGCGTATCGGCCACGGGATCCAAGTCGCCGATGACGACAAGATTTGCGCTGTCCTTCGCGAAAAAAATGTGACACTGGAAGTTTGCCCTTGGAGCAACTATCTAACTCAATCGGTAGAAAATTATATCGACCATCCCTTGCCAAGACTTTTAACAAAAAATATTTCTGTCTGCCTCAATACCGACGACCCAGGTGTTTTTTCCAACACCTTGGTTGATGAATACCATTTGGCAACACGCTATCTGGGCATCACCAAAAATCAATTGCAAAAAATGAATCAAAACGCTCTGGCCGCCAGTTTTATCAATACCACCAAAATTCAACGGGTTTGGCCCAGTGATTGGTATTAATGATCGCGTCAACCAGAGAAAATTGTAAAAGGTGAACTGAATTTTTATACAGAAAGCGAGACGAAAAGCATGCCTGAACTCTTTCCACCCATAGAGCCGTTTCACACCGAAATGATTTCCGTATCTGATTTGCACACGCTCCATGTTGAGCAGGTGGGCAATCCCAAGGGTAAACCCGTTTTGTTTTTGCATGGCGGCCCGGGTGGCGGAGTGCGGCCACACAATCGACAGTACTTCGATCCCAAATTCTATCGAATCATTTTATTTGATCAACGTGGTTGCGGTCGCAGCACTCCGCACGCTGAGCTGCGCGAGAACACGACCTGGGATTTGGTAAGCGATATCGAAAAGATTCGCAAGCACCTAGACATTCAAGATTGGTTGGTTTTTGGTGGCAGCTGGGGTTCAACATTGGCTCTGGCCTATGCCATTGAACATCCTAAGAGTGTGCGCGGCCTGATCTTGCGCGGAATCTTTTTGTGTCGTCCGCTTGAAATCGAGTGGTTCTATCAAGAGGGTGCTTCGATGATGTTTCCGGAGCTTTGGGAAAAGTATCTAGAACCCGTACCTCCGAGCCAACAGAATAAAATGGTGGAGTCGTACTACAAGCTCCTCACTTCGCCTGATACGGAAGTGCGCCTGCATGCTGCCAAACGCTGGAGCCAATGGGAGGCCGGCACTTCAACGCTATTCTATGATCAGAGTGCGGTGGACAATTTTGAAGAGCCAGATCTGGCGCTCGCCTTTGCACGCATTGAATGCCACTATTTTGTTAATCATGCATTTTTCAAAACACCCAACTTTCTTCTGGAAAATGTCGACAAAATAAAAGACATTCCCTGTTGGATTGTTCAGGGGCGCTATGACCTGGTTTGCCCACCAGCCAGCGCTTGGAGTTTGTACAAACTTCTCCCAAAAGCGACACTTTATATGATTGCGGACGCTGGACACTCCGTTAAAGAGACCGGAATTTATTCTAAATTGATCGAAATAATGGAGGAGGCAAAAAAATATGCTTAAGAAAATCTTTTCGCAACTGCGTTCATTTGGGATCTTGACCGGACCGATTCTGGTTTTGCCGATTGTTGCACTGGGAAACTTAAAGATCGAAGACCACGCATACAAAATTGATGGAAAACCCTTTTTGGGGAAGATTGTTTTTAATGAAGCAAAAGCCACCCCTCTCCCTGGAATTATTATGATTCATGATTGGAAGGGTATATCCGATGTCACGCTTACGCAGGCCAAGAGATACGCTGATGAAGGGTATTTTGTTTTAATGATCGACATCTATGGCAAAGGCCAACTCCCTAAAGATGCCAAAGAGGCTGGTGCTCTCGCAGGAAAATTCAAGGCTGATCGCGGTCTCTTTCGCAAAAGAATCTTGGCGGGCCTCGCCGAGCTCAAAAAACAGAAAAACGTGGATGAAAATAAAATTGCAGCCATTGGCTACTGCTTTGGCGGCACCGGAGTCCTAGAGCTTGGTCGCACTGGCGCGCAACTCAAAGGCATTATCAGTTTTCATGGTGGTCTCGATAGCCCCAAGCCAGCCGATGGGGACAATCGCAAGACACCCACTCTGGTGCTTCATGGGGCCAATGACCCTACTATTCCCACAGACGATCTCGAAGCCTTTGAGGCAGAACTCAAAAGATCGCAAGTGGAATGGAGCTTGGTCAAATTTGGCAATGCCGTCCACAGCTTTACCAACGAGACTGCCGGAAGCGACCCCAGCAAAGCTGTGGCCTACAATCCGCTCGTAGATGCTGAGAGTCTTGCTATGGCGAAAAATCACCTGCAGCGCTGGTTTCAGTGAGGTCCATTGCACTATCTTGAAGATTTTGACATCCCCGAATATCGCCCACCATTTTTCGCTCAGCAAGGCGACGTCAACACCCTGCTGAGCTCGCTTTGGCCTGTTCCCAAACTTGATTTCAAAAAGGAAAAATTAGTGATTCCGTATGCCGACGGATCACACACCATCGGTGATTTTTATCCTGAGGACAGCAATCGGCACCAAACCGGCGACGAAGGACAATGGATTGCTGTGTTTTTTCACGGCTTGGCCGGGTCTTCTGAATCTGATTTTCTGATTCGCGGCGTGCGGGTCGCGGCTCAGATGGGCATCCCGGCATTGGCGATGAATCATCGCAATTGCGGCAGCGCCCTTGGTTTGGCAAGCTCAACCTATCACTCCGGAAAAGGCGAAGATGCTTCTGATGTCTTTGATTTTGTAAAAGCCCAATGGCCGCAAAAAAAAATCATCGCGATTAGCTACTCCCTCGGCGCCTCAATGCTACTGAATCTTCGCACCCATCGCAGTGGCCACACGCAGCCCGACTTGGTCGTAGCGATCAATCCTCCTTTAGATTTGAAAGTTTCCTCCGTACTGCTGACCGAAGGTAGTGGCAGAATTTATGGTCAGCACTTTGTGCGCAAACTGCGTCGCCAAATCGATTCACTGATCAAATTGGGCAAGGTCGATTCAAAGCACTGCATCCCACCAAAAGCCAACTTGATTGATGTCGATGAAATATTTACGGCGCCACTCAGCGGCTTTCGTTCTGCTGATCACTACTATGAAGTGGCTAGCTCCGGCGAACACCTTGCCAACATTGATCAAGAAACTCTGATCCTTGCCTCACTAGACGACCCCTTCATTCCCTACGATCGTTGGCTAGTAAAGTTTATATTTTCACCGCAACTGCGATTTCACTTTGTCGATCATGGTGGTCACGTGGGTTTTTGGAATTACAAAAGGCGCTGGAGTGAACTATTTCTAGAAAATGTATTTAAAAAAATTTCTCGTTTCGACTGGTCTTAGTGCCACAGCAACGCTAGTGCTATGTCAGGAAATTTTTATCCGCCGCCGCAAATTTAGCTGCAAGACTTTCTTCTTCGTCATCAATACTCAAGGCGCAGAATTCCTTTTCGACTTGGTTTAGGTGCGGGACCAAAATCTGGACCAACTTTTCAACTTCTTTTTGGTCATCAGCAGTAAATCGATTTAGCGAAGGCGAATCCAAATCCAGCACACCAAGCAGGTGCTCACTACCACTCTTCTTATCATGATAAATGAGAGGCACCACCAATTCTGAATTGGAGCGAGAATCGCAAGCAATGTGCCCAGGATAGTTATGAACATTACCAACGCGGATGGTTTTGCGCTGAACAGCGGCCTGACCACAAACACCCTTTCCAATAGGAATGAGTTGGCAGGCCAATTTTCCCTGAAAGGGCCCTAATACCAAATGATTGTGCTTGCGCAAATAGAATCCGCACCAATTGAGGTCCGGCATCGTATGATAAACCAACGATGCAAAATTGCTCAGATCTGACAACCAATGCACACCCATGGTACCTTTGATCTCTAAATACAAATCCTCAAATATTCCAGCTTCCTGGTCACTGTTTGGTGAACGACTCATGTTTAAACTATTGATCCTTTCCACACTGTGAGGCAAGTGCTATCACTTCTGCCGTTTCTGCCTGAAGCGTGACGACCATCTTCTTTGCTTTGAGACCGCGGGTACGAAACGACTGAGCGGTTTCACTCATATTCGCTTTGAACAGCGGCTGATCTGACGTGGAAATTTGTGACATTCGATCGCGGTAATGCTCTAACACAGATGCAAAACTTTCATGATTCGCAACTAGGCTCGCATGAATCTGTGCCTGTGCCTCTTTTAGCAATTGAATGTGTTCGTTGAGTTTGCCGCAAGCAGACGGATCCGATGCCTGGCAGATGCCAAAAAGCAAAAAGATTCCCCCCATCAGCAGCCCCTTGGCAGCATGCATATCTTCTCCCCCGTTGGAGCCGTTTCCAGCTCACACCAATGGAATATAGCAATATCGAAGCCACTTTCGAAGCGACCTCAGCTCAAAGATGCGCAGGTTGTGGCTAATTTACGACTTATCGTGATAGAAAATTTTCAAGATCGTCACGAGTTTCGCCATTTGCGTATGGCAAAAGGAGCCGCGCCACATGCTGCTTGCCACGCTCAATAGATTGCTTGAGGGGCACGCGCTCGGCGCTTTCAAAAAACTGCAAGAAGGTGGTGGACATCGCAAGCAAGGACTCAGAAATGTAGGTGAGTTCCTTTGCATTAGAAATCTTTGCCATCATGCCGTTACGAACCCAACGCCGATAGGTGATTTGCATAATTTTCAGCATTTTCGCAATGTGAACTTTCCACATTTTTCCTAGCCGTGGGTCCTTCCTTCTAAGCGCATACATTTCGCGGTGAAAGAAGCGAAACTTCCAATAGATTTCAAAATTGTCTTCAATGAACTCCAGAGGTCTGACCTCCCGATTTCGCCGCGGGCCCCAGATCACATAGGTTTCCTTACACATCCGTCTAAAGATTTCACAGATGATCTCTTCTTTGTTGTCATAATGAAAATAGAGATTTCCAGGACTTATGCCCATACCCTTGGCAATATGATTGGTGGTGATGACGCCGACGCCATTGCGGTTGAACATTTCGGTGGCAACAATCAAGACGCGCTCTTTGGTCTTCATTTAATTGAATATCCTCACTAAAAAATCAGCATTAGGTAAAAAGCCGTCAAAAGTCTGCGAGGCTAAATCAATTCCAGGCCAAAGTCACGTCTGCCGCGCACCTGAGTGATCTAAAGGCAGAGTTCAGAGTTTTGCTGTCTCAAAAATGGATAGTTGAAGTTTAATTCAAGCTTATGTTAAAGTGGACTCATGATAATCAGCGCCAAGTCTAACTTACTAAAATTAATTCTATTTTCTTGTATTGCCACTGTCGCTTGCGGCTTCTTTTTTAATTTTTCAAGCAGTGATGATATGGATCGTCAAACCCTGCCAGAAAAAATTTTGGAAGAGCGCAAAAAGGTTCGCGATTGGATCGGTTCAAGTCTTTTGGTCCCGCAGATACCCGAGAGCTTAGAGGTGAGCGACCCCGAATTGGGAGCGCTCAAATTTAGTTTTACCCTAGATCCTTTTTTGCAAAAGGAAGCGGAAAAACTTTTGCGATCTTACCGACCCGATTATGGCGCCATTTTTATGATGGATGCGACAACAGGTAGAATTTTAGCCATCGCCAGCCAAGAGCGAAATCCTGATTTAAATACAAACCTAAACATGATTGCTAGTTATCCCGTGGCCTCCGTCTTTAAAGTCATCACAGCCGCTGCAGCAACAGACAAAGCCGGGCTAAATCCCGATCATAAAATTTATTTTAACGGCGGCAACTACACGCTCTATAAAAAAAATGTTCTTTCCGATAAAATCAATAAATGGACCCGAGTCATTTCGCTCAAAGAAGCCTTTGCCCGCTCTATCAATACTGCCTTTGGGCGGTTAAGCTTACAGAGTCTAGAACCGATTGACTTGAAACAGTATGCAGAGAAATTTTATTTCAATAAAAATATTCCATCAGATTTTAATGTTGAATCAGGCTTTGCCTATGTTCCGGAGGTCAAAGGCTACGCCCTCACTGAGGTGGCCAGTGGCTTTAATCGCGACAACAAGATGAGCCCAGTGCTGGGTGCCATGATATCTGCAGCCATCGCAAACGATGGCGAAGTGGTCGCGCCCTATTTGGTGGATAAAATCGAAAACAATCAGGGCAAGAGAATATACGAAGGCCAAGCTCTCAATCTTGGCGCAAGTATCTCAAAAAGTTCTGCTGACAAGGTGAAGACACTGATGGAAGGCACCGTAGTTTCCGGGACCTCACGACGCACGTTTAAAAAACTCGTTCGCGATAAAAAATTTAACACCTTTGAATTTGGCGGCAAGACTGGTCACCTCACTGGAGACAAGCCCAAAGGGAGAGTGGACTGGTTTGTTGGTTACGCCATTGATGGTTCAGAAAAAATTGCAATTGCCGCACTGACTGTAAACAAGAAGTTTTGGACCGTAAAATCCAGTTATATGGGACAGTATATGTTTCGTCGCTATCTAGAAAATCGCGACTCTAAAGATGAGGGTGAAGATTCGCAACCCGAAGAGTTCACTTTCGACGTTGACGACGCCACAGATCCCTACGGTTCTCAATTTGAGAACAAGGTCATGAACGTCGATTAGCACCGAAGTGCCGAGGCGTGCTCCTCGCACGTCGCAGGCTCTGAGGGCCGCAGCCAACGACGGGCTAAGCTTGAATCGAAATTGGTACTAAGCTTGTGCGAGTTTGTTGCAGGTATACTCATAAGCCAGTATCGCAAAGAAGACGCCGTCATAACAACCACAACCATTGTGCTCATCAACCTCAATCTCACTCAGAGCAGGCACCAACACGGTTTCTCCCTCACTGTCTTGAAACTCTATATCTACCAAACTTGTTGCCGGCCTAAATTGGGATCCCAACGGAACCAAGTCCAAATTTAAACTGAGGTTTGATACGCACGAAGAATCGTTGACCTCCACAAAGTGCAGATGACTGAGTGGTATGGTCGCATTCTCAATGTGAGCCAAATTGTTATCACCAATTTCAAATTTGGTGAATTCACGTACAAATACATCCCTACCCGTGGCGTCCTTCACGGTTTGATCCTTCATTGCCACGCCAACCTTCCGCGACATCTTTTCCTCCAGATTGTCTAAAAGTTCTTCACTTCCTCGTAGATTACTATTCGGCATTTTCTGGGCTGGACTAAAGTGTTACCGCCAACAAATTATTTTGGGTCTAAAGGCCACTAAACCGAAGTGCCCCTCCCAGAGAACTCAAGCGTGCACAGAAATGCAAAAGAGCCTACACGGTACCAAAAGACACTCTTCTTTTGGTACCGGAAAATTTCAGGATAGTTGTCGCGTAGGAGTCAGCTAACAAGCTGACGGTTT
>CAYMBJ010000014.1:0-63884 GCA_964388665.1 uncultured Pseudobdellovibrionaceae bacterium
ATCTCGCCCCATGTTATTTTTAGGTAATGCGACATCTTTCCTGAAACTGGGGGGTTTAGAGACGGCAAAATCGTTGAGACAGAGAAGAGCGAGAGGAGTGAGAAGTCGGCTCCTGCTGAACTTTTTGAGAAAAATCCACCGCCATTTCGCCTAGAAATCAATCCAATCAAACAATATCTAAAAATCATTCCTCTAGTCGTAGCCAACGCTTTTAGAAACCGTGCCCGCTCGCTCTTAACTATGCTTGGAGTTACGGTGGGTGTTGCTGCCGTCTGCGCGATGGTCACCCTTGGCAACTTTACCAAGGAGAAGATTTTAGATTCCTATGCAGACCTGGGCGTAAACACTATTATGTTTAGGGGCTATCCGAATTGGACCCTAAAGGCCACTGATGAATTTCCCGTAAAATTTAGCTATTTTGATTGGGAAAATGAATTGGTGAAATTGAAGAAAATTTTTCCAAATGTTCAACATATATCTCCGAATATGACCAGCTGGAACTCCTCGGTCACCTTTGCTGGCAAATCGATTGAAAAGGAACCCAAGTTGACGGGGGTGTCAGAGGA
The DNA here is from genome assembly GCA_964388665.1 of uncultured Pseudobdellovibrionaceae bacterium. Classification (GTDB taxonomy): domain Bacteria; phylum Bdellovibrionota; class Bdellovibrionia; order Bdellovibrionales; family Bdellovibrionaceae; genus CALCCV01. Next base: position 567 of record CAYMBJ010000014.1, read on the forward strand.
TGGACTGCGCATACTCGGAAGAACGCTTATCGCAGGAAAAGGAATCAGCCAGTTTCACGTTGAGCGAAAGAGCTTCGTGTGCGTGATTGGTTTTGAAATTGGCAAACGGCTTTTTCCCAACTTATCTCCTGTTGGGCAAGTTATTCACATTTCCCAGGACAGCAGCTCTTTTGCCTGCAAGGTCATTGGTGTTCTTGAGTCAAAAACATCGAACAAGGAATGGGCGAAACCGAACCTTCAGATTTTTGTGCCCTTTCCCGTGTTTCAGGCAGTGAGTGAGCAATGGTGGAACTCCCAGATCAAAGAGGTCACTATTCAACTTGCAAAGGGCTCAGATGTGGAAAAAGTAGGGCAAGCGATTCGAAATTTTTTCGAAATGAAATATGGAAAATCAGGAAAGTTCAGCGTCGATTCAGATAGCATTCTTGTTGCCCAGATGCGAAAATTTTTGAATTTGTTCTCGATTCTTCTGGTTTCAATCGCTCTTGTGTCTTTGACCGTTGGAGGAATGGGCATTGCCAATATGATGCTCGTTTCCGTCTCGGAAAGATTAAAAGAGATCGGTATTCGAAAGTCAGTCGGGGCTACGCATTCTAGTATCAGAAATCAGTTTCTGCTCGAATCACTCATACTTTGCTTGGTCGCTGGATTGACTGGCATTTTGGTCGGAATTGCAGCCTATCAAGGGGCCATCTACGGTGCCTCTAAGCTGATCGATAAATTGGAATATCAATGGGTGTTTGAACCGACCGCCATATTTCTTTCGTTAATTTCCATTGTTTCCGTCGGCCTATTGAGCGGCTTAGCTCCAGCCATCAAAGCCGAGAAACTACAGGTGATCGATGCCCTTCGAAGCGAATGATCCTTTTGAGGAGATCGTGGCGGCAGCTAACGGCCCTGATGCCGCAAGCTGGGCGAACATCCATTCGACACTGTTAATATTTCACAACCGACCAATGTATTTACATCAGAAATTCGTTGGATACTTTGGATCGCAATCTAATCAAGAATAGAAGCCGGGCAGAATTTACAGTTCTCACTGACGCAACAACAATTGTGGGCGATCACAGCGCATTTGTCTGACTCCAAACCCTCGACCATTTGTGCTTAATTTTTTTGGGCATGCAATTTGCTTTAGCTTCTGCCGTGGACACTCAACACGCACTGGTATTCTTTGCGAGAAATTGAACGTGTCTATAGTGGAGTGGACTCCGGTATATGTGGTTCACTTTGGGGATTTAAAATATCAACTTGGCCTTGGGGGAAAAATGGGGAAATATTCTAAAACTATTTTAGCAATTGTGTTTTTTGGTACAACTTTGATTGCCTCTGCAAATGCAATCGCAGACTCAGGTTTGACGTGGATTAGGAGTGCGAAGGCCCGATGTATGGAGCCTTTGCCTGGAGAACCCGTAGTATACAATTCTGATTTCAACTGGAATATGAGTCTGACAGAAATGCAGGACCGTTTTAATATGATCAATGAATCAGGAAAGCGCCTTCAGAACCGCGCCTTTTGGTCAGAAACAGACAAACAATTTGTTTTTTCTCTCAAGAGCGGCAAGGTTTGGATTCCGGCAAATTTTTTGCTTAGTGTAAAATTGCAGGTTGAAAATGCACTTTTGCGCGACTACGCCAGCTATGTGTTTTTTCCTGACATGGGTCACAGTCACTTTATGATGCCGCCTGCCGATTTCGATCGGGATGTGTTAGGTAATCAGGGAGCAGAAAATAAACACAAGATTTACACTGCACTGCTGAACAATTCGAACTTGCGAGTGCTGTACCACACTGCAGAGCAGTTGCGAATGATGGACGAACAGAAGCAATTGATACCTGACACTTTCTTGCTGTGGCGCTATTTTACTCGCAATCTGGTGGGTGACAATCGTCGCCAAGGAACGCTGGAAATCTTCAAAAAACTCACCGGAAATTTTAACACCCTTGGTGAAACAGAGACACCGACTCTGAAGTGGTACAGCGCAGGATTCAATATCAGTACGAGTAAGAACGGTTGTTTTTCCTATACTAAGGGTGATCAGACATTTTATTTTGACCTGTCCTTGTCAGATCTACCAATGGATCCGGCCAAAGCATCTGCAAACGATTAACAGGTTCCTGAAAAACTCAGCTACAGGCGCCTCAAAAAGGTAAAGATGCCCAATCTTTGGAAGAGGCCCCAAATATTGTACCCGCGACGAGGCCGATGGTGTATCGTGACCTCTTGGAGGACAGGATATGGAAAAAACCAAGCACATTATGTCGAAAGATCTCATCACCATTGATCCGGATGCAAGCGTCAACGACGCCTATCAGCTGATGAAAAACAATTGGGTTCGCCATCTGCCGGTCATAGACAAAACTGGAAAACTCCTGGGTATCATCAGCGATAGAGATCTGCTTCGAGCCACAAAGTCAGCATCCATTCCGAAAACAAGTGGCAAAGGAGCTGTCTCACAAAGTTGGTACATAGAGCCCGAGGTGCGAGTGCGTGACTTTATGGCTAGCCCGGCTGTCATGTTCGACCGTGATACCCCCATTCAATCCATCGTTGAGAAAATGATCAAAGACAAGGTTTCTGCATTTGTTATTTCGGAGAAAGATCAACCCATTGGAATCGTCACCACCGATGATTGCCTTCACCTTTTGCAGCATCTTCTGAGTGAAGACACTGGCAACTGGACTTGGAACAATTGGTACTTGAGCCCGGCATTTCAGAATGCTGTGCACTCTATCGGTCAGACCGGAATCTGATCAGTGATCTCGCAGCGACATAAAATAGAGGAGATTGGTGTCATAAGCTGGAATTATAAAATCAGCCCAGCCATCATTATTAAAATCACGAATCAGCGGCTCACCCACCGTAGATTTGGTATCTAGAATGATGTGCTCTGTGTACTGCCAATCATTTGCAAAATTCGAATCAGGTACGAGCAAATGAGCTCGCTGCGAACCATCTCCTGATACCAACACCCATGGCTTTTCGATTCCGGCAAGTTTCGCTTGCGGAACAAAGGCCTTAGCCACTCCGGGCGAGGCTTGACCAATACCAGGTTGCAGAGTTTCAATTCCTGTCAGTAAAGTGTGTCGCTGCCACTTGCCAGTTCGCAAATCTTCGGGCGTTTCGTAAGCAAACACACTGGCACTCTCATCATTTTGGTGATTGGTCACCAAAAGCTCATCTCTGCCATCGTTATTTAAATCATAAAAGTTTAAATCAAATGGCGCACCCATAGCTCTGTCGATCACTCGACTTTTGATGCCACCACTAGCATCCAGCCAGTACAATGAAAGTTGCTTTTTGCTAAATTCAGCCGTGACGATCATGACATCGGCGCTGCCTTTATCTCTGAAGACACGAAAATGGATGTCCGGGCCCTTTGCCAAAACCACCTCCGGCCAATTTCGCGAAATGGGATTGCGGGGACGCTGGAGCCACACCAACTCGCCATCTGGCTCACCAAAGACTGTTGGAATTTTGGAGCGTGCCGTAATGATGTCCTGCCTGCCAGTTCCCGTCACATCGACAAATTCTGCACGATGATAAAAGTAGTCAAATTTCCTTCGGGTAAGCTCAGTAACAACTCCCGTGACGGCATCCAGAAAGCTGACTGCGCCCGTCGTCTTGGTCGGCATCAAAAATCCTGAGGTCACCAAATACCCTTCCTTGCCCCAAATGGACCGATCGAGATACTGGACTTCATTGGGCCAAACAATATCATGAGTGATCACTTTGGCGTGAGGCTTAGCATAATCAAAAATGGCTTCAATATTTCGTACGCTATAGATGTGATCTCTACCAATCAGTCCAAAAGAGGATACGAGAAGATCCGTGGACCCCGTCTCATTGACTCCGGGCCGCAGGGATAAAAACGCGGGATGCAAAATCTTTAGCTCATTCACCGGCACCACAGACCAATTGTCGCGACTAAAGGTCTTGGCCTTGCTCTTAGAATTGGCGGTGGCGGTGGCAACAATTGCCAAAACAAAAAAGCAGCAAAACAAATAATTAAAGCATATATTTTTCATAAGGTCTGAAGAATAAAAGGCGAATCAGCCGCTTGTCATTTGATTTTTCAAATCAATCAAATCCGGAACTGCGCTCCATATGCGCCTGATACTTCTCTCTCTCCTCGTTCCACACCACATGAATCTCAATGGGGTGACAACAGACCTGACAATCCTCGATGACATCTTGCTCAATCCCACCGCCATCATCAATCTCAACATATTGATTCTTCCAGCAAAAGGGGCACTGTATTCGTACCCGACTCACTGCATTTCCTTTGCGCCATCGACTCTTGCTGAGTCTTCTTTTAACAATCTCGTACGTCCATCAATGGATTCTCGAGGAATTGGACTGTAGCGAATCTTGTTCAACTCTGTTACGACCAAACTCATCGCCGCCGTTGTATCGGTAAATTTTCTATAATATTCATTTTCTTTTCTGCGTCCCAATAGTTTCAAATCCATCAGATAAGACATATGCCTCGCGATTACGCTCTGATCCCAAGGAACGACCGCCAAGATCTGCTTAATATTGTAGTGAGAATCAGCTTGTGAAGAAAAGGCACGCACAATATCCAGCAGCAACTCAGGTGATAGCTGGCTCTCTGGCTTGGCAATCAAAAAATGACCCGCGCGTCGCTGATCCAAAAAATAACAGAATTCCGCCCCCAGCAAAAACACAAGACAGGCCAAGTAGACCCATAAAAAGAAAATCGGTAGCGCAGCAAGTGTGCCATAGACGCTCGCTTGCAATGCTGCCGAGGCATAAAAAGTGTATGCATATTTCAAGATTTCAAATGTGAGTGCAGTTAAAACTCCAGAAACTATGGCCGCACGCCAATCGACAAATGTGTGAGGAATGAAGAGATACAACAGGGAAAACATGGTCGCTGCCATAACGTAAGGAAGCACAGCGAGAATGAAGATAAATAGGTGCGAAATCCAAAGTCCCTCCTGAGTCATGAATGCCGCCAGATAGGACGTCAAATAGACAGAACCAGCAATCACTAGCGGAGCAAAAAGCACGGTCAAAGTGTACATAGTCAACTGTCGGCGCCAGGAGCGGCTGCTCCCAATACCCCAGATGTTATTCAACGCATCTTCAATTTGAATGATAGTCGTAATCGCCGAATACAAAAAACCAAAAATACCGAAAAGACCTAGAGCCCCTGGAGCAATTCTGGTCTGTAGGGTTTGAATGTAACCTTTTATCTGCATTCCCACTGATGGAGCCAGATAGTCCAACGCCATTTTTTGCAATAGCTTCTGGAGCTGCTCAAGTCCCCCAAAAATTGCAAACACAGAGTATGCGATAGCAAGAATTGGAATAAAGCTAAAAATAACTTTAAAGGCCAAGGCTGAGGCCCGCACGGTCACTCCATCACGCTCCGCCTTATCATAGAATATGAAAAGTACTTTTTTAAAGCTAAGCAGCTGTCGCCTGATCCTATCCCACATGGAACGGTTCTAGCTAAATCAAGCCCATCAAGCATGCCGCAGTGAATTGACAATAGATCAAAAAAAAACTCAGATGTCTAGCCCAGCTTCATTTAGAATTCTATAATATTCATTTTTCTTTTCAGCTGTGAGGCGTGAGGGTTCGCCCGCTTCACCCATAAAGGAATGGGCGTATCCGATTTGAGTCAATGTAAGGTTTTGGCGCGAGAGACTTTCCCGAAGTCTTTCAATCAATTTTGTGCGCGCGCTGCCAATATTCAACCCTGTTCTCGATTCAAGCGCCTTTTTCTCGGCTATGGTTAGGGCATTTTGATCAAATTTAAGATCATAGACTCTACGAAGGTAATCAAAGGCTTTTGCAAAGTGAGTACCTGGAATCATGAGCAGGTCTTCGCCCGCTAATATGGAATTCACATAGACTGCATGCAGCTCTTCTCTTGGTAGCTTACCGTAATTGCCCATCCACATTGCGTCGCTGACCCGTATTCCTTCAAACCCAAGTCTTTTGACCAGAAGCTCCGTTAAAATAGTCGGACTTTCTGTCGTGAGGTGTTGCGAATCCAAAAAGGGAAATTTCGCATGGGAAGACATAAAACTGAGAGCATACTGCTGGTCATTTTCATTCACAAAATCTACAAGCCTTTTAAATGGCATCAAATGCGAATCTAATTCTTCGCGACTGGATAAATTCGACTGTGAATCACCATCATGAGTATCACCACTAACAGAACCCAGACCGGGAAAATGCTTGGTTACTAAGACAATGTGCTTAGATTCAATAAAGGATTTTAGTATCTCTCCTATGCATTCAGAGACGATTTCAGGAGTATCAGAGATACCCCGCACTAACATTAAGTTTTTTCGAAGGTCACTGACAGTGGCTAGAGGATAATTGATCCCAATGTTCATGAGTTCATCCGCCATGATTGCCCCGTGCAATCGACAGGCTAGTTTGCGATCCTCCCTATTTTGAACTCTTCCCAACCAAGCAGGGTGAGCAAGGTCCGTCATGCCTGTCCTAATTCTTTGTATCCCTGGAATCTTACGGTGAGAAAGCGATGTCGTGATACCTCCGCCCTCATAATCGACCGAGTAGAGTAGCGGCTGAGAGTGCACTCTCTCGGAATGCAACGAATATTCTCGAATCACCTCTCGGGTTTGAGCTCCTGAGGCACTGTCGGAATTCCAAAACAGAATTCCACCGGGCGCATGCTCCGCAATTGCTGGCAACATGGTCGAATTGACAAAGATTTTGGACTGCTCCACCAAAAACATTCGTCCAAATTGGTTTCGCATCGGGTCTGATGAGGTCCTCTCAGGATGCTCATCCCGAGAGTAAAAGTCCTCCGATTCCTCGAGAGACGCTGTGCAACCAACAGTCGCAAAATAAGAAAAAATTGGAATCATCAATAGGGTCAACGTCCACTTTAGATGGATGATATTCCTACTATACATGTCCTTGACTTCCATTTGAATAGCTCGCTTCTCAGTTTTACTAGCCCATTAATTGGGAATTTCGTTCAGTTAAAGACAATTTCAATTTATGTGCCAGTTGGTGTTAGATCATGGGTGATTTCAACGCCTATCCTATGACTAGACTTTGGTCAGTTGCGAGAATCCAATGCACTAAAATGCCCGGCGGGATTGTGGTGGGTTGCGAAAACTGTACTGCAATCGCAATTAACCAGGTAGACTCAGCAATTCAGAAACTTGACTCACAAACTTCAACACTGACTCTAACAAAGCGAGGTACAAAATGAAATACGATGGCAAAGCGATACAACTGTCGCAATTACCAGAGGGGATTGTCGAACTGACATTTGATTTGCAAGGAGAGTCAGTCAATAAGTTCAATCAACTTACCGTGAATGAGCTTCAAGAAGCAGTTGCAAAACTCAAAACGGAAAAGTCAATTCGCGGTCTTCTCATTAGAAGCAAAAAGGATTCATTCATTGTTGGCGCCGATGTCACTGAGTTTTTGACCCATTTCAAAAGACCACCTGAGGAACTGCAAGCGTGGCTTGGCGAAGTGAACAAAACCTTTTCGACAATTGAGGATTTTGAGTTTCCCACCATTTGTGCCATTAATGGTTTCGCATTTGGTGGTGGCCTGGAGATTGCTTTGACCACGAGCTTTCGGGTTTTAGCAGCCGGAGCCAAAGTGGGCTTACTAGAAACAAAACTGGGGATCTTTCCAGGCTGGGGAGGCACGGTCAGACTTTCTCGCTTGGTGGGTGCAGACAATGCCATCGAGTGGATTGCTTCCGGAGACCAATACTCTTCTGAAAGTGCGCTAAAAGTGGGAGTTGTGGATGCTGTTGTTGCACCAGACCAACTTCATGCATTGGCCTTGCAAATGTTGCAAGATGCAATAGCGGGGAAACTCGACTGGAAATCTCGACGCGAAGAAAAAAAGGCGCCACTAAAACTTAATAAGACCGAGGCAACCATGGTTTTCGAGGGCGCAAAAGGCTTTGTTGCAGCCAAAGCGGGTCCTCACTATCCGGCGCCGCTCACCGCCATCGAAGTGATGCAACAAGGTGCAAATAAAACGCGAGACGAGGCCTTAGCAATTGAAGGAGTCGGTTTTGTAAAAATGGCTCACACACCAACTGCAAAGTCATTGGTGGGCTTATTTTTGGGCGATCAGTATCTGAAGAAGGTCAATCGCGGCTTTGCAAAAAATGCTCAAGAAATCAAAACTACCGCCGTGCTGGGTGCGGGCATTATGGGCGGTGGGGTTGCCTACCAGACAGCGTCTAAAGGCATTCCAATTTTGATGAAGGACATTTCTGAAACTGCCATCGTCTTGGGTTTGACTGAAGCCACCAAGCTGATGGACAAGCAAGTCAGTCGTGGAAAAATGACCACCACAAAAATGGCTGAGTCTCTGACGCGCATTCGACCCACATTATCTTATGGCGACTTTGCCAGCGCCGATTTGGTTGTTGAGGCCGTTGTAGAAAATGAAAAGATAAAAAAGCAAGTATTAGCAGAAACCGAAACGCATTTGCATGCCAAATCAATTCTGAGCAGCAACACTTCGACAATCTCCATCAACTCGCTTGCTGAAGGATTAAAAAGACCCGAAAACTTTTGCGGTGTGCACTTTTTTAATCCCGTCCACCGCATGCCTCTTGTGGAGATCATTCGGGGTAAAAAGACCAGCGAAACCACCATTGCGACTGCGGTTCAATATGCTCAGTCCATTGGTAAAACGCCCATCGTCGTCAACGACTGCGCGGGATTTTTGGTAAATAGAATTCTGTTTCCTTATTTCGCGGGCTTTGTGGGCCTAGTTAAAGACGGAGTAGAATTTAAGCGAATTGATAAGGTCATGGAAAAATTCGGATGGCCCATGGGGCCAGCCTACTTACTCGATGTCGTCGGCATTGACACTGGTCACCATGCAGATGCTGTCATGGCCCACGCCTATCCAGATCGAATGGGTCATACCGGAAAATCGGCCATTGATTTGATGTTTGAAGCTAAGAGATATGGTCAGAAAAATGGGGTTGGTTTTTATAAGTACGTTCCAGACAAAAAGGGTGTCCCCAAAAAAGAATTTGATCCCGCCGCTATTGATATCCTAAAGCCCGCAGTCCAGAACAAGAAGGACAGTGAAATCACCGATCAAGAGATCGTTGAGCGCATGATGCTGCCAATGATATTCGAGTCCTCTCGCTGTTTAGAAGACAAGATCGTAGCCTCTCCCGTCGAAGTGGATTTGGGTCTTATCTACGGCCTGGGCTTTCCGCCCTTTAGAGGTGGCGCTTTGGCGTATGCCGACTCTGTGGGACTTTCTGATCTTTGTGGATTGGCAGAAAAATACAGATCTCTTGGTAAACTGTATGAGCCAACTGAACAAATTGTGAAATTAGCTAAATCAGGACAAAAATTTTACTCTGAGATGGGAGCATAAGATGTCTACATTTAAAGAAGTTGTAATTGTTGATGCTGTCAGAACACCAATGGGTCGCTCTAAAGGCGGCGCTTTTAGAAATGTGCGTGCCGAGAATCTTTCTGCCGAGGTCATGAAATCGCTTTTGGTGCGCAATCCAAAGCTCGATCCTGCCGAAGTGGAAGATGTGATCTGGGGCTGCGTTCAACAAACCCTAGAGCAAGGCTTCAATATTGCTCGCTTCGCCTCGCTGATGACCAGAATTCCTCACACCACAAGTGCTCAGACTGTGAATCGCCTCTGTGGTTCATCAATGACAGCACTTCATTCTGCAGCCATGGCGATCATGACCGGGAATGGCGATGTGTTTATGGTGGGCGGAGTGGAGCACATGGGCCATGTACCAATGACTCATGGAATTGACCCCAATCCCACCACCAGCAAAACGTCAGCAAAAGCGGCGGGCATGATGGGCCTCACCGCAGAACTCTTAGCCAAGCTCCACAATGTGAGTCGCGAAGCTCAAGATCAGTTTGCTCTGCGCTCACACCAGCGCGCTCACGAAGCTACAGTCAAAGGGCGCTTTGCTAATGAGATCATTCCCATTCAAGGCCATGATCAGACGGGTGCACTGTCCCTCATTACCCAAGACGAAGTGATTCGCAGCGATGCAAATATCGAAGCTCTTGCTAAACTCCCACCTGCATTTGACCCAAAATCGGGAACTGTGACTGCCGGAAATTCATCGGCGATTTCAGATGGAGCTTCGGGTTTGCTTGTCATGTCTGCTGATCGTGCAAAGTCTTTGGGCCTGCAACCAATGGCCAAAGTAAAGGCCATGGCCACTGCCGGCTGTGATCCCTCCATCATGGGCTATGGACCTGTTCCCGCTGTTAAAAAGGCCTTGAGTCGAGCTGGCATGAAAATCAGTGATATTGATCTCTTCGAGCTGAACGAAGCCTTTGCCGCACAATCCATTCCTGTTTTAAAAGACTTGGGCCTATTGGATTTTGTCGACACCAAGGTAAACCTCAATGGCGGTGCAATTGCTCTAGGCCATCCTTTGGGATGTTCAGGTGCTCGCATCATCGGTACACTCCTCCATCAGATGAAAGCCAACAATGCCAAAACTGGAATCGCTACTATGTGCATCGGTATGGGCCAAGGTGTGGCTACGGTTTTTGAAAGAGTCTAATTCTCGTCAGTAGAAATTTTCTAAGTCAAAATTAAGATTGTTATTCGGAACGGACCGCTCTCCAGCGGTTCGTTCGCAAATCTCATCATTCGACCTTTTTTGTTTAATTGTGACTGCAATTCATCCGAAATAGAAAATAAATATTAACCCGGCTGAAAGTAAGCTAACAAAGCAACACTTCGGTTGCTTCCAGTAATTTTTTTTAGAATTGCAATTGCCGCCTAACTGAATTTTGGAGTTGGATTGAAATTTTTCAGAAATAAGAAAATCATATTGGGGATCGCAGGTCTTGTTCTTTTTTTTGGATTTTTGCTGAGCAATTTTAATAGATTTTCTTCAGTCGAACGAAAGATTACCTCCTTTGATAGCGTCGAACCCATCGAGTTTGTATCCACCGCTGCAAGCTCTTCTAGAGCAAACCTCGAAGAGCGCGATTGCACCACCAGTACATCTTCACTCGTAAGTCTTAGCAGCGGTAAAATTGTTTATGGTTGCTACGCTAACGAGCGTTCAAATCAAAAGCAAAATATCCTTCCTGATTTTTCTTACGCTGGATACCGAGGCGGCGGCGTTGCCCTGCCCGAAGTGGATACGGTGATAACACTTCAGCCAGAGACAGGGGATGCAAGAGCACGAATTCAGGCAGCAGTCGATTCGGTTGGCTCGCGACCTGCCGACCGCAATGGTCATCGCGGCGCCGTGCTTTTGACCAAGGGTCGGTATGAAGTGAGCGGATCGGTTGTTATCAAGCAGAGCGGAGTCGTTTTGCGAGGAGAAGGTCAGATTCCTGATGGCACGGTGATCGTTTCGACACAAAAGGGGAGATTCGATGATCGCATACCAATCATCGAGGTACGCGGATCCAGTGCCAAGCCAGCACTGGTGAGTTCGTCAAAAACTCGCATTACTCAGAGTTTCGTCGGCGCAGGAGTGCGATCCTTTGATGTGGAAAATTCACGGGCCTATTCGGTAGGAGATACGATTGTCGTGGTGAAAACTCCCAACGACGCATGGATTCGTGCTTTAGGGATGGATCAGATTTCAAAGTACAATAAAAATTCGAACAATTGGGCCGCCAGTTCGTATCGAGTGCAGCACGAGAGACAAATCGTCGCCATTGACCGCGACACTATTTTGGTTGATATCCCTCTAGTGGACCCCATTTTAGAGGAATTTGGCGGGGGTGAAATCTACTTAGCCAAACCACAGGGAAGAATCAGCGAAGTTGGAGTAGAGAATCTTCGACTCAAAGCAACCTACACTAGCAATACCGACGAGACTCAAGCCGCTGTTGGAGTCTATCTTACAGGCGTAGTGAATGGTTGGGTAAAAAACGTCACGACTCAATTTCTGTCAAAGTCGACCGTTTTTATACACGAAAATACAAAGTTCATCACAGTGCAAGATTCAGCTTTTTTAGATCCAAAATCGCAAATTACAGGACAGCGGCGCTACAGCTTTGATGTTGAAGGTGGAATTGGGCATCTCATTCAACGCTGTTACAGCAATCAAGGAAGACACAACTTTGTTTCAGGATCACAAACAACTGGGCCTCATGTTTGGTTGGATGCAATTGCTTTCAATAGCTACGAAGATGATGGACCTCACCATCGCTGGTCAACTGGACTTCTATTTGACAATATCAGCAGCCAAAATATCAATGTTCAAAACCGCATGTCCAGTGGCACAGGCCACGGCTGGGCCGGCGTTCAGGTGATGTTTTGGAAAATAGCCGCCAAATCCTATGTCGTACAAGCCCCACCAGGAGGTATGAGTTGGGCCGTGAATCCCAGCGGCAAGAGAAGCGCTGGAGGCTATGATGGTGTCAAAAATCCCCAAGGAATCGTACAGTCGTTAAAAGGCATTCCTCGCAGTCTGTATTTGCAGCAATTGGAAGATAGACTGGGAACTCATGCCGTCGAGCAGGTCACAACACCAGCGCAAAGAGGCGACTCAAGTGCGACCGTTTGGAATAGCTTGATCGCCAAAGCAAGCGCCGGCCGAGAATTTTCATCGACCTCCGGCCAAGTCAAATCCGGAGACTCCAAAAATAGCTCGAAGAAGAAGTCGAAGAAAAAATCTAAGAAAAAGAAAAAGAAAAAGAAAAAAAAGAAAAAAAAGTAGCTTTGAGAGAATTGAGTGGTGTTTAGGTTCGGCGAATTAAGAAATTAATTGCTCTACCAGACTCCTGAAAAACTCAGATTCAGGCTAGTCCTTTGTCAGAAAAGCCATATAGGCGGCGCCTAATAGAAACGCGTTCTCCTGTAGCTCCGAGGGCAAAATTTGCATCTGCAAATGCAAGGAATTAGGTAGCCGTGCCAAATTGGCTTCCGCCTGCTTTAGAAAGAGTGGATGCGCTTTCGAAAAACCCCCACTCAGGATGATGGCCTCCGGATAGACCACCTCTGCCAAAAGATTGCAAAAGCGCGCAAGGTGAGCTGCGTACTGTTGAAAAGCCCCAAGCGCCAGACCGTTTCCGGCTCTTGCTGCCTCCACCCATGCCTCTGGCGTCGGGAGCTTTTCCAACTCGCAAAAACGCTGCAAAGCAAGGCGGGGAGCGAGATAGGTTTCGGCGCAACCTTTACGTCCGCAGCCGCAAATCATGTTGTCGTCGAATATATTTAGAGGAAGATGGCTAAGCTCCGGATGAAATTTATCGCGAACTTTCCAAAGTTTTTTATTTTGAATCACACCCACGCCTACGCCAGTTCCCAATGTGACATAGGCCATGTGAGCAAATTGCTTTCCCGCTCCCAACCACATCTCTCCAAGCGCGCCTGCGGCAGCGTCGTTTTCTAAAAACGTGGGCAAGCCAAAAGCCTCTTCTATGGTCGAGCGCAACGGAACCCGCCCCCAAGACGTGCCATCAGTTTTGAGATTAGTAGGATCCTCTAAAGTACCCTTCACCAGATCCAAGGGGCCGGCACTAGCAATGCCAACTTTGGTGAATTGGGCACTCTTTTGTAGAGCTTGCCCCATCTTCACGAGTTGATTCAAAAAACCATGAGCACGATGACTGGTATTGACTGGTTCGTGAATCTTAAAAAGAACCTCGCCTTCACCGTTGATGATGGCAGCATTGACCTTAGTTCCACCAATGTCGTAGGCCAAGCAAGTCTGGCTCTGAGAAAAGGAAATCGAATCACTCATTGGGTCCTCCTTGCCGTTTGAATATCATCTATCATTTTCAATAGTCGCTGCACCTGAGCCTGGCGCTCGACAAAATAAGGGGCAGCGGTGTTCTTTCTTTGCCCCACACAGATTGAAAATACATTTGGCGAATTGAGGCGAAAAACATATTCATCTGTGATATCGTCGCCGACAAAAACGCTCTGCTTTAGTTTCAGTTTTTTCATGGCCTTGAGTAGGGCCTCGCCCTTGTCGCTGGCTTGAGGCGGCAAAACATTGAGCACGCTTTTTCCTTCGATCAATTTGGCCTTACCCAGTTCAGAACAGAGATTCCAAATTCTCTGTTTTGCCTGAGTTGAATTTTTGGCCTCGCGAAAGTGCACAGACAAAGAGACCACCTTATTTTCGACAAAAATTCCAGAATCAATTTTGGCAACTTCGCGCTTGAGCTTTTTGCTCCATGAACTGACAAATTGCTTAGCCTCGCGATTGTCAGATATTTTAAAAAAATCCAAACCATGATTGCCAATCATTGGAAAATCACCCAGTCCAAATTTAATCAAATTTTTAATACTTCTTCCAGAAATAATAAGAACAGGCCCATGCTCTAGAAGAGCAAAAAGCATGTTTTTCACCTTTTCTGTCATAAAGGCCCGCATCGGATCTCGCACGATGGGCGCCAAGGTGCCGTCATAATCAAAAGCAATCAAGGTCGGCGCCCGTAGTAGAAACTTTTCTAAATCCTTGGTTCCGGTTTTTGAAAAAACATAACAGTGCTTCGAGTTGAGTTTATCTTTCATTTATAGGTCCCATCAATTCCAAAAGTGGCGACGCTGTTTTATCTTAACAGCGTCCAACAGCATTCGCCCTGCCCAACGAAAAATATTAAACTCGCCAACCACTTTGCGCATGATTTCCATTCGCTGTGACTGCTCCTCAGGTGGCATGGAAAAGGCAATATGTAGCGCTTCGGAAAACTGCCTAATGTAATAGGGATTGATGATCAGGGCCTCAGCCAACTCGCGCGCAGCGCCCGTGAATTGACTCAATATGAGCACGCCTTGCAAATCTGAACGACATGAGACAAACTCTTTAGCCACTAAGTTCATACCATCATGAAGAGAGCTCACCACGCAGACATCAGCCGCCTTGAGATACTTTTGGACTTCGTCGGGATTGTGATGCTTTGCTAGTAGAATGACAGGATTGTAGTTGCCAGTTGAGAATCTTCTATTGACCTCATTGACCAGATCCTGAACCTGCTTTTGAAAAAATTGGTAGGTATCAATTCCTGATCGAGACGGGGCACCAATCTGAATCAAAACCACTTTGCCACGCCACTCGGGATGAGTCTCTAATAGGGACTCAAAGGACCGGATGCGCTCCAAGATGCCCTTGGTGTAGTCAAGACGATCCACTCCGATTGCGATCTTCATATCCAAACTCAAACCGTGTCGGTTGCGAATCTCTTCGCGCTCTTTGCCCAGCGATACCTTTTGTCCGATCCAGGTGGTGTCAATTGAGATGGGATAAGGATTGACTGCGCAAACATGGCCATGGTGCTGGACCAAAAACTCGTCATGATCAATTCGACTCTCCAAGTAGCGATCAACAGTGTCGAGAAAATTATTACAATGGTAACGGGTGTGAAATCCTAAAATACTGCTTCCCAACAGGCCTTCCAAAATTTCATCGCGCCAAGGACAGATACCAAAAGACTCCGGATTTGGCCAAGGAATGTGCCAAAAGGTGATGATGACCGCATCAGGTATGAGTTTTCGCAATAGTCCCGGCAGCAGTGCAAAATGGTAATCCTGCACCAAGATCACCGGCGACTTGGTTTTGACTTCCGCCAAAATTCGCTCCGCAAAGAGAGCGTTCACATCCTTATAGGCCTGCCAATCTCTATCGCGAAAAACCGGTCTGACATGTGCAATATGGCACAATGGCCACAAACCTTCATTCGAAAATCCATAGTAGTATCCCTGCTCTTGCTCAGGGGTCAGCCAAACGCGCTTTAACTGATAGTGATTCTTTCCAGGAGGCACCCAAAGCTTGTCTCGCGAATCCACAAACTCACGATCTGCACTGCCGCTGCCATGGGCAACCCACACTCCTGAGCAGGCGCGCATGATCGGCTCAATGGCAGTAACTAAACCGCTGGCAGGAAAGCTCACTTTGACTTCGCCATCTTTCTTCTCGTGAATGTAAGGCTCTCGATTGGACACAGCGATGATCTCTTCGTCCATGAGTTCTCGATTTAAAATTTGTTTGAGCAGCTCAGGACTCCACTGCACGCGAAACTCATCTCGAGAGAACTGGATGCGCTCCAAATCACGTGCTAAAACCCGCAGATCCCTGGCAATGGGGCGCAGGGCGGGGCTCCTCAGTGCCTGAATAGCAGCTTGTGGTTTCTGCAATACTTGCCGAAACTCGCGCAAGAAATTGCGCCAGGAGGATTTGGCGATGAGAAAGGCCATAAAAGAAAGTGTCAAAAACAAAAAAACAAACAACAATGTTACCGAAATCTGCGTGGTGTTGCTGCGTGTATGTAAAAAATCGGCATTGTGAACGACGATCAATCTTGCCTTGAGCAAGCCCCCCTCAATCACAGGAATTATTGAAACATAGAAGTTTTGCACTTCTGTTTTCAAAAAATAATCGGTCTCGTTTTCATTGAGGTCCATATTTGCACACTGAATTTGCTCTGGAAATTTTTCGGTATTGTAAATGCTGCCATTTGATCGTAAACTCAAAGCCGAGTCAGGCCTGCCGCCGGGACAAAGCGCCAAGGCATGCACTCTCTCGTCTTGTAATATTCTTTGAAATATTTTCTCTAGCTGAGAAGTCTTGGTCTCTTCCAGATCGACAATCAGATCATGGAGAGTGAACTCAACAAGACGAGATCTGACTTGTAAGTCGCGCGTGAACCACGCGGTGGTCAGGTAGTCTACTAAATAAGCAGTTATGTTGCCAAGGACGAGCATGAGAACAATGACGGGGATAGCGAATCTGAGTACTAATTTCATGCATCACACATACAAAATAAACGGGTGAGAGTAAACAGAAAGGCTCGAGAATGTATAACTTTGGAGTGATTGGCAACTGTCAAATCAATGCATTGGTAAAAACCGACACTTCACTGCAATGGCTTTGCCTGCCTCGCCCTGATAGTCCTCCCGTTTTTGGAAAGCTACTTGACGAAGACGGTGGGCATTTTACCTTTGCTGTCAGCTCACTAAAGACCTCACAGCAGCACTATCTTCCCAATACCAATATTCTTGTGACTGATGTCACTCTCGGCGACAACAGCAAGTTCCGTGTTACCGATTTTTGCCCTCGCTTTGAACAGTACAATCGCATGTTCAGACCCAACGCCATTGTGAGAATCATTGAACCCCTCGCCGGAACACCATTGATCAAGGTGGACTACTCGCCGGTGAATGGCTGGTCTAAACAGCCGCTGCCCGTGAGTCGCGGCAACAGTCATTTTCGTTCAGAATTTGAAAACGATTCTCTGCGACTCTCCACCAATGCCCCAATGATCAAAGTTGTCGAAAAGCAGGAGTTTTATTTAAAGGAAAAAACTTATTTTTATTTATCCTGGGGTCTTCCGCTTCATGATGATTTGGCGGAGCTTTGTGAAAAATTCTTGAATCGCACGATTCACTATTGGCAAAAATGGGTCAAGCACTGCAATGTCCCCTCGCAATTTCAAAAAGAAGTGATCCGTTCTGCCTTGGCCCTGAAACTACACTGCTTTGAAGAGACTGGTGCCATACTCGCAAGCCTCACGAACAGTCTTCCTGAAGAGCTTGGGCACACAAGAAATTGGGACTATCGCTTTTGCTGGCTCCGTGATACTTATTTTTCTCTTTCCGCCTTTCACAACCTGGGCCACTTTGAAGAGACCGAAGCCTTTATACAATTTCTCCTCAATTTGGCTGAAAACGACTTGAGTAAAACCGGCACACTCCACCCGGTCTATAAACTGGATCACAAATTGCCACTACCAGAGCTAACTCTTTCTAACTGGACGGGCTTTGCCAACAGCTCGCCCGTGAGAGTGGGCAATCAGGCTGCAGAGCACATTCAAAATGATGTTTATGGCGAAATGATCCTGAGCCTCACACCCATTTACTTAGATGAGCGATTTGTGCAATTGCGCAATCCTGAAGTTTTTCAAATACTCGACTATCTCGGAAAAGCCTGCATTGAAACCGTTGGCAAACCTGATGCAGGTTTATGGGAGATTCGCGAAAACTGGATCCCACATACCTTCACTCATTTGATGTCATGGGCCGGTCTGGAACGACTCCAGGCCATTGAAAAGACGGTGCAACAGGATTTTTCGTTTTCAATTGAATCCTCCTTAAAGAATCTAATAAAATTATTGATTCCAAAATCGGGATTTCTTACAAATGGATTTAAAGATCAAACACTGGACGCATCCTTACTGCTGGCTCCAATTTTGCGATTTCCCAAAACTGAAATCAATATTGCCACTGTAGCCGCCGTTCGCAAAGAGCTGCAGTATCGTGAGGACAATCCTTTGGGCGCCTTTTTGTACCGCTACAAGCGGCAGGATGACTTTGGCGCACCTGGATCAGCATTTTTGATCTGCTCTTTTTGGTTGAGCCAAGCTCTGGCTCGACTCGGGCAGATCAATGAAGCTCGCGCCATATTGAATGAAACTCTGCATGCGATGAATCACGTAGGGCTCTTTGCTGAACACTTTGCCCCTAGCACGCGGACCCAGCTTGGCAACTTTCCCCAAGCCTATTCTCACGTAGGACTTATCAATGCGGCATTTGAAGTAAGTCCACCATGGACTTCGATTTTATAGCTGAGAATAATCACTTGGATCGATTTAAACAAACCAACTCCATTCTATTTTCTAGTTGAGAAAAAGGTCACTAACATTGAAGATGGACCGAGCCGACGAACAACGATGAGATCAGGCTGGAGTGAAATGCTGCAGCAGCTTGTTAAAATGAGGACACGCCCTAAGGAGTGATTTTGAATTTGCTTTTTCCAATTTCTGAATATTGGTGGTTTTACGGTGCCTTCACGCTCTTTGTTCTTGTTGTGCTTGCTCTCGATCTGGGAGTTTTTCACAAGAAGGCGCATGAAGTTTCCGTTAAAGAAGCCACTGTTTGGACAGTCATTTGGGTAGGTTTGGCACTCCTTTTTAACTATTTGTTCTACCTATATGCGGGTTGGAAATTTTCTACTGATCCCGCCTATCAAAGCCTCTTGGGCACTGGCGCTGACGCCAGCGCCAAACAGGTGGCACTGGAGTTTTTAACCGGTTATATCGTTGAAAAAACCTTAGCAATTGACAATATTTTTATATTCTCGGTTGTCTTCTCCTATTTCGCAATTCCGAAAAAATATCAGCATCGAATACTATTTTGGGGAATTTTAGGAGCACTTGTCTTTCGTGCCATCTTCATCTCATTGGGCGCTGCTCTATTGCAGTACCATGCCGTCATTATTTTTTTTGGCGTGCTGTTGATTCTCACGGGAATAAAGATGTTTTTTGCTGGCAATGAAGATCCTGATCTCGAAAAAAACAAGGTCATCATTTTGCTAAAGAAGGTATTTAGGGTTCATCCCAAAATTGAGGGCAAGGACTTCTTCATTCGTCGTGACGGCCTTTTGTATGTGACGCCACTGTTTCTCTGTCTCGTCTTTTTAGAGCTAACCGACATCGTTTTTGCCGTCGACTCCGTTCCTGCAATCTTTGCCCTGACCAAAGAGCCACTGATTGTTTTCACTTCAAATATCTTCGCCATCTTGGGTCTTAGGTCCATGTACTTTATGTTGGCAGGAGTTTTGGATCGATTTTCTTATATCAAGTACGGCTTGGCAGCAGTGTTGATTTTCGTTGGCTTGAAGATGTCTCTGCTGAACGAAATGTTTGGCGGAAAATTTCCGATCACTTGGTCACTGGCGATCATTGCTGTTCTCATTGGTAGTAGCATGGTGTTCTCGTTGGTCATGAGCTTGAGAGAGCAAAAAACTTAGGCGACAAGTCACACACTAGTGCTTTGTCAGGGAAGTTTTTTCTAGACGCGACGAGGAAGCTGTATGAATAATACCGCGACGACGAAGCAACAACGAAAAGACTTTCCTGACAAAGCACTAGCTGGCTTTGCGACGCCTACCTTTAGGCTCCTCAATGGAAGTCCATACCTTGCCATCAATAAACAGCTGCAGCAGATCTTTGTCAATTTTGTTGTTGCGAGCCTCGTAGGTAAGGATATTCAGCGCACGCTCGGTGTCGAGAGATTTTTTATAAGGACGATCGCGTGCGGTCAAAGCATCATAGATGTCCGAAATCGTCATTATTTTGGCTTGGATTGGGATTTGAATTTCTGAAAGACCACGTGGGTACCCAGAACCATCCAATTTTTCATGATGGGCATGGGCAATTTCGGGCACATTGGAAAGTTCCTCTGTCCATGCAATCTCAGAGAGAAATCGAAAGGTATGGGTCACATGAGATTCAATCTCTTTTCTCTCGTGCTCGCTCAATGAACCTTTCGGAATTGAAAGGCGATGACGAACCTCATCAGGAAGAAGCGTTTGGCCAAACGTATTTGAAAGTAAATCAATTTTGGCAATCACATCTTTAATGTTAAAATCGGAAGCTAAAATCATGGGCTCA
The DNA here is from genome assembly GCA_964388665.1 of uncultured Pseudobdellovibrionaceae bacterium. GTDB lineage: Bacteria > Bdellovibrionota > Bdellovibrionia > Bdellovibrionales > Bdellovibrionaceae > CALCCV01. The sequence continues at coordinate 20,931 of CAYMBJ010000014.1, forward strand.
TTGGCAATTTGAATGTGTCTCTTTAGATCAGAATTGTTTTTATCAAACATTCTTAACTCATCTTCAAGCGATCCTCGCTTGGTGAGGAGTTCATCAATGTGGCAACCACATGCCACTCTGTCCACGAGGTGGTGACACAGATCCTTCCACTTGGAGGCGTGATATTTTGCCTGTGCCGACTCGACTCTCAGAAATAGCGCCTCAAGCTCATGTGGAAATAATTTCTTTTCTTTATTGAGCACATCCTCGGCCACTCCAATTTTGCCAAAATCATGAAGAAGCGAAGCATAGCGCAGTTCGCGAATTTGCTTTTCAGTGAACGTAATGGTGCGAAATTTGCCGACCTCCACCATATTCATGATTCGAGCGGTCTCAACGGTCAACTTAGCAACGCGATCGCTATGTCCACTCGTGCTTGGATCTCGAGACTCAATCGCCATGATCGACGCTTTTACAAAGCTCTCGAACAGATTCTTGATCTCCTGATTGAGCTTTACGTTATTAAGAGCAACGGCCGCTTGAGAAGAGAGCGCGCTGAGCAAGATTTCATCTTCGTCATCATAGTCAATAAAATCATCAACTCCGGGTGGAACTCCCGCAGACCAGTCGAAATCATTTCGGACCTTGTTGATGATCTGCAGCACTCCCAGGACCTGTCCCTCCGGCGAGCGCAACGGCATGATCATCATCGATTTTGAGCGGTAGTTATGCCTTTCGTCGTATTTCTTTTCAAAGCTATAGGGCACACCATTTGGCAAATTGTAGGCGTCACTTATCTTTAGCGGAACGCCCTCAACCGCCACAAATCCAGCTAAACTGCTCCGATCCAGGCTCAAAACCTTATCTTGTAGTTCGGCCCCACGAGTGCGATTGGCTGTTTTTAGAAATCTCAAATTACTGATCATGATTGGGACAGGCTCTGCAGCTCTTTTGGTTTTTTCGATGAGATAGATCGAAGCAGCATCTGAATTGCTAATTTCCATGCTTTTCGTGAGAATCAACTCAAGAATTCTCTTAAAGTCCTTCTCAGAAGTCAGCGCCACTCCGACTTCGATCAACGATAAAAATTTAGAGTTACCTGTCTTCAATATTCCATCCTCACTCACGCTATATCGTCATTGTGCCCTGAAGAATCAATTGACCTAGGCCGAGAGTTTGAAGGATCAATAGGGAATGGACAAAAATAAAAACGCAAAGCTTTCAGGATCTAAGTCTAGGACAACAACAGAGCAAACACCTAAAGCACCGCCAGTGCACCCAAAGGTGGACAAACGTATGTCTGAACACTCGCAAGAGAGGTTAGACCCTTACCACTGGATGAATCAGCGAGACAGCCCAGAAGTTTTGGAGGCCATTGCCGCGGAGAATTCTTATTTTCAGAAGCACTATTGTGATTTTTCAGAGATTCACAATGAGCTTTTTGAAAAGATGAAGTCGCGAGTGGCAGACCGCGAGGATGGTTGCCCTATCCAGCTAAAAAAGTATTCGTATTTTGAACGCTACTTACCTGAGAAGCAATATCCTCAACTCATGCGCAAAGGGCCTGGCGACAAAGAGGAGCTATTACTTGACTTCGACGCGCTGGGAAGCACGCACAGTTATTTTGATGTAGGGTCTTGGAAGATCAATGACGACGAATCCGTATTGATTTACTCCGTCGACACACTCGGGCGTCGATTTTACGATCTCCATTTTTTTGATTTGAATAAGAAATCGCCAATTCCATTTGTTATAAAAGACGTCACGAGTAATTTTGTATTCTCAAAAAAATCTGGAGAGATTTTTTACACCAAACAGGATCCAAAAACCTTGCGCACCTATCAGGTCATTCACTGTGATTTTGCGAAGCAAGCGAATTCAGTTATATTTGAAGAAACGGACGAAAGGTTCTGGGTTGGTGTCTCTCGAGGAACCAGTCCAAATTTTGTTTTTATTGATTCTGACTCGACCATGACTTCTGAGGTTTGGTTTGCAGACATGGATCAGCCGCATGAACCACAGCTTTTTGTCGCGAGAGAGCCTGGACATGAATATGGAGTTTGCGACGGGGGGGATTATTTTTACATTTTAAGCAATCGCAGCGCAAAAAACTTTTCTCTCTTTAAAGCAAAAAAGGATCAGCACGATTTGCAGTCTTGGCAAGAGGTGATCAGCGGAGATTCGCAGATTCTTTTGCAGAGAGTAGTGAGCTTTGCAAATTTTCTTGCAATTTCCCAGCGCGCCAATGGATTGGAACAGATATTGATTCTCAATCCGGTCAGTGGCGAAAAATTTGTTATCGAAGCTCAAGACCCAGCTTACAGCATGAATATAGATTTTAATTTCGACTTCAATGCAACCAAGCTTCGCTACAATTACCAGTCTATGAACACGCCCTACCAAGTTTTGGAAATTGACGCCCATTCTAAGTCTCGCGAACTGCTCTGGCAAAAGGTCGTCCCCAACTTTGATGCACAAAAATACGAAGTGCAACGAATCTGGGTTCGAGCACGCGACGGTGCTGAAATTCCGGTTTCGATTCTAACTAAGCGTGGTTTTATTGCCGATGCCAGTCAGCCACTTTTGCTCTATGGTTATGGTTCTTACGGCTTGTCACGAAATCCAACTTTTGCGGTTTCTCGACTGAGTTTGATTGATCGTGGATGGTCGTTTGCGCTGGCACACATTCGGGGTGGATCGGAGATGGGCCGCCACTGGTATGAGCACGGCCGACAGAACAAGAAGCTCAATACCTTTTATGACTTTATTGATGTTTCGCGGGAACTGATCGAAAAGAAATATGTTCATCCCAAGAAACTCTGTGCAATGGGTGGCAGTGCTGGTGGCCTGCTTATGGGCGCAGTGATGAACATGGCTCCTGAATTGTATAAATCTGTCTTGGCGGGCGTGCCCTTTGTCGATGTCCTCTCCACCATGATGGATGCGTCACTGCCTCTGACGGTTGGTGAGTATGAGGAGTGGGGAGATCCCAATGATCCAGAGGTCTATGCTTATATGGCAAAGTACTCTCCCTACGACAACTTAAAGAAACAAGACTATCCGGCACTATTTGTCACTTCAGGCTACCATGATTCGCAAGTGCAGTATTGGGAGCCCCTAAAGTGGGTGGCGCGCTTGCGTGAATTCAACACCTCTGGAACCCCCGTATTGTTGCACATGAATGTCGAAGCTGGCCACGGTGGAGCCACTGGACGTTACGGCGCTTTGAAGGAGATCGCAGAGGAGTACGCTTTTTTAATTTGGAGGGAAAATCAATGAGTGACCAGGCCAAATGGAAGAATTTTAAAAAGCCAACTGCCGAGGAACTGAAATCGAAACTGGATCAAGAGCAATTTCAAGTCACACAGGAGGATGCCACTGAGCCACCTTTTAAAAACGCATATTGGGACCACAAAGCAGAAGGTATCTACGTAGACATTGTTTCTGGCGAACCCCTTTTTAGCTCTCTTGATAAATTTGAATCTGGGTGTGGATGGCCCAGTTTTACAAAGCCGATTGCAAAAAATGAAGTGATCGAAAAAGACGACGATAAACTCTGGCAAAGGCGCACCGAAATGCGCTCAAAGATCGCTGATTCGCATTTGGGTCACGTGTTTCCAGATGGACCCAAGCCAACAGGTCTAAGATATTGTATTAATTCGGCCGCTCTCAGATTTATTCCCAAAAATAGAATGAACGAAGAGGGTTATGGCGAACTGCTAAAGATCTTCGAGTCATAGACCGGACAGCTGATATTTTCTACTTTTTTTACTCAGCGGCTGAACATGGTCCCGATAGCAAAATCGGCGGTGTAAGCCGAAAGCAATCGTAATATGTATCGTTTTGAATCATGCATAGATCTTTAATTGAGAGAATTTTTTCCTTCTCAGACTCACCTTATCTCATCTGTATCCGATAAGGAAGTATGTCCAATTCCGCAGGCAATCATAGGATAACTTCACACCTGGCTCGCTCTTCGTTGTCTGGTGGAATCTTTTTTATTCTGGCCATATTTGGAATGACTTGGCTCATTCCGGAACTCTGGCAACCCCAACTGCGAAATGCGTTGATGCTCACTCAAGCTTTCATCAGCGTTTGCAGCGTTATTAGGATTGCTTTTTTCTTTTACTCTAGGGCTCGCAACTACCAAGTGAGTGGTTTCGCCGAAGCATTTGCCAAGTCATTTACCCTCATCTCTAGTTTGGCCTGGGTACTGTATGCAATTTATGTCATCCGCTTTCTGGGGTTGGCTCCAGCAAGTTTTTTTCTCATCGCGGGTGTAGTGGTTATCGCCAACCTCAATGCTCAGTTTTCCTATTTTGATTTGCGCTACGCCATCTTGACTCAAGTCGCCAGCCTGCTTCCCCTAGCTCTGGTGAGCTTTTCGTCAGAGCTCAAAATTGGATGGACCCTTAACATTGGTGCCTTGATTTTTTTAATGGCGGGAATTCTCACTGTGAAAAAGGCCAATAATGCCTTTCGCTATGGAATTGAAGCGAAACGTGCTCTCAAAGAAGAGCGAGACAAATTTCAGGTTCTCCTTGAAAGCGTCCCCGCTGCTGTCATGTGGGTGAGCAAATCTGGAGATGTCTTTACATTCAATAAGAGATTTCAAAGCTTGATTGATCGTCTCAGTGGTGGATCCTCGAGTGTGTCGCCACAGAACCTTTTGCCAGAATTCTTTGCTCACGTCAAAGACGCGATGAGATCTAATTCCAAAATATTTGAGTTTGAGTACAACTTTGTATTCCGTGACGACAACGTGGAGGTTGAAAGCGCCACCTACTTTTTCGTATTGGAAAGGCAAGAGCACGCCAGTCACCAATACCTTCTTGTGGGTCTTGACGTCTCCCAGCAGCGCGATCTAGAGACACAACTTCAAGTGTCGCATGCACGTGAAATGGAGCTCGCGCGCTTGAGCTCACTTGGGGTCATGGCGGGTGGAATCGCTCATGAGATCAATAATCCACTGTTTATCATTCGCGGCCAGGTCGAAATGTTGCAAAAGAGCCTGGCAAATGCCGGCGTGGATCTGATGGGCATTTTGGGATCAGATCTCTTTGCAAAAATTTTTGCAACGATTGAAAGGATCAACAAGACCATTAGAGGCCTGAGAATCTTGGCTCGCGATGGTACTTCTTTGCCTAAAGAACAAATCAATCTCAAAGAGCAAATCGATGAGGTCACAAGCCTTTTTAAAACCCGAATTCATCAGTCCAACTCTGCGCTAACGATCGATAGCACACTCCCCAGCGACTATCCTGTACTGGTCAATGCGGTACAGTTTACACAGATTCTATTCAACCTGCTCAGCAATGCATTTGACGAAGTAGAGAAGCAACCCGATCCCTGGATCAAGATTCAAGTTTCTCTGGAGGACAACATCTCTTCTCAGGACATCAAGATATCGATTTCTAATAGTGGTCGCCCAATTGAGGGAAATGCTCTAAAGAATCTCTTTATTCCGTTTTTTACGACCAAGGAGCCTGGCAAAGGCACGGGCCTGGGTTTGGTCATCTCACGATCAATGGCAGAAGCCCATGGCGGCGGCCTCAGTTACAACACCGCCAGCCTCTCACCCGAGTTCATTTTAAGAATTCCTGTTGGCAGTGAAACGTCTTCAAGACTGCCCAATCTCAATATTTAGAGCCTATCCCAAAAGCCTCATACAATCTAAAAGTAAAATATTCATGCATTGGACAATAGTTCGCCAATGGCATGGTGACCAACGAGTTTGCCAGCGACAGACAAAAAACGTCACTTTGGGCATTTTCCGTCACCAAGTTCAACGTATGTATAGCTCTCATGCATCTGACTGATCCTTGAACACCTGACCAAGCGGTTTTCAGTCGGCACTCTCATTGCAGTCTGTTTTGGCAGCCGAGGAATATCGATTCGCCAAAGCGGAAGAAAAGTCTGTTTTTGGTCCATCGACAATCCCGGGGGAAATCTAGTTCGGGGCACTTCACTTAAACTACAGTGCTTAGCTCAGAGGAGGCGGAATGATCTCATCAAAAAAGATGAGCCATCAAATTCGAATCGGGAATTGGGGTAATATCTTAGATGCCTCAATCGTGTTTGCATTTGCATTAGTGGCATCTTTAACAGTCTATTTAACTCACTCAAGAGCGGACGCCATCACTATGGATTCCGAAACCCATGACGCCTTGATCGAGCAACTCACAGGTGTACAAGAGAGACTGAAAACCTCTGAGGTTTCTTATATTCCCACCACTCATCGCATCGCTGATCTTTTGGCAGACCGCGCCCGCTTACAAGAAATGCGCGCCGGAGAGGTCTTAACGGACGGTAAAAATAGTCCCGAATCAATAAAAATATCAGAAGGTTTTCAAAATCGCGCCAAATCCGATCGTTTGAAAGCGATTTCGCTTTTGGCTCTGACTGAAAACCTGGTTTCAGGCGCAGCCAAATCAAAAGTGCTTCTTCAAAAAGCTCATCTTTTACAAATGGTGGGTCGTGATGTGGAAGCACTCAAGCTATTAAAGGCTCTTAGAAAGGGTCCAAAAACTGATGAATACTGGACGGCGACGGATCTGCTCGCTGACCTTTATTTTAAACTCGGCGACTACAGTACTGCTAAAAAGTTTTACTTAGAAATTCAAAGATCACCTAAGCGCAATGTCTTTTCTGACTATCGCATTGCTTGGTGCTCATTTCACTTGGGTCAGATTCGCTCTGCCACTTTAGAGTTAGAACGAGTGCTAAGAATCAAAGACTTAGATCCTAATATCAAAATCGACGGCGCCAGGGATATTGCTATGTTTTATTCCAGGTCGAAATTTAGATCTGCACAGATTCAACAGGTCAGTGGCTATGCTCCTGATGTGGCAGCCCAAGAGAGCAATCTGAGATTCTTTGCAGATGAATTAAAGCGAATAGGCAAAAAGAAAGAATCTGCTTTGGTTAAATTACATCTGATAAAGGCGTTTCCAAAATCAGAAGAAAAGATCACCGACAGGGCCGACCTGTTCGAAATTCTCGTTCATGTTGGCAAAATGGATGAAGCCGTAAAAATGTTGGACTCCATTATTGTCGCAGACTGTGACGATCTCTGTGACGAAACCTCGACAAAAATTCAAAAGACGCTTCGTGACTGGAGCGACGAAGAAAAGACAAAGGCTTCACCAGCTCTGATTAGCGCATGGGTAGTCTATAGCAAATATGAATATGCCCAAGAGAAGCCACTGCTACTGGCAATCAAGATCTCTCAGGATCATCGCTATCATTCAGCAACTCTGGTGATCATCGCCCGTGTGTTAAAAATGACCAAGGACAAGGCTGTCTATGAGTCCGCACTAAAAGCGCAAATTGTCTCTGCAGAGGCTACCAAAGTTGCTAGCAACATTGAAAAAGCGTACAAACAATACTTGGATGAAGGCAAGGACAGTGAACTTCGAAAGGAAGTCGCACTAGGTCTTATCGACAATCTCATTGAACAAAAGAAAATGGCTGAAGCCGAGAGTTTTGGTCTTAACCAAATCTCAAAATATAATTTCCATCGTCATGAAATGGCTTCACGCCTCATCGAAATCTATCAAACGACCAAGCAATCCGAAAAAGAAAGACTCTTCTCGCTACGAATGGCGGGCAAAGACTATAAGGGCAAGTACTTTGAAAATTACAAAAAACTAACGACTGATTTGGTTGCGAGCAAAAGTAGAGCGAAAACTGCAACCAAGGCGGATCTTGGCTTGTTATTGGATATCGAGACCAAAGCCCTCACGACAGAGGAGCATTACCGTCTGCTGAATGACTCATTTCTCTTGGCGTTGCAAATCAAAGAGTTTCCGATCCTAAAAGGAATCGCTCTAAAAATGACGACTTTGATTTCAAAAGTGAATGCCAAAGAAAGATCCCTCATAATCGAAAAGCGCATGCTTGTTGCTGATCTTGAATTGGACTATGCCGGCTCCCTCTATTGGGACCTGCAACAGAGAGAGGCCAACACACCTGCTCGCGAATTCCGCCTGGCTCTGAAGGGACGACTGGCCAATAAGCCACAGTACAAAATAGAAGCATCAATTTTAAAATCAAAAAAGTCCACAAACGAGCAAAAAATTTGGGTGGCGCAACAGCAGATCGATTCTTCAAAAGATCCGATCCGTGTGATTGAAAAGCACCGAAGTGTTCTACTGCGAGATCCCGCACAGACTTCGCGGATTTTGATTGAAGCACTTGCCAAATCAAATTCTAACCGAGTCTTTAAATTTGCGGCTTCCGAAAAGTCTCTGAACCGAACTTTGATAGGTACTCTAAGCTCAAGACGCGACAAAGTGGCACAAGTGGTTAAGGCCGCAAAAGCAGCCTCATCAATCAACACCAAGAGCTCAAATGTGAATCGTTTTAATACGGGTCTTGCAAAAAAGATTGCTGCCCTCAAAGATTTTGAAAATCAATTTTTAAAACGCGAAAAGGATGATGTCATAGTTCTGGTTGGACTCTCCTACTGGTGGGTACTGAATAGGGACTTTTCGCGAGACCTCCAGTGGGCCGCACAGAACGTAAAGGTTTCTCGCAACATTCAGGCTCTCTTTGTCCGAAGTCTACAGTCGCAAATTCACAATTTGGATCAAAATTCTGTGCAAGGGTTTGAAGCTATGAAGAACCTCTGGAATACAGCAAACATTGATAGCGAATTTTTAAAGGTTTTTGGTCAGGCCACAGATCTTCAGAGGGTGGCGATCACCAATGAAATGAAACAGTGGAGCGCACATTCTCTAAGCCCACTGAAGGAAAAATGGGCCAACCTCGCACAGGCTAAACCCACAGCGACAAGCATTAATTTAGGTTCTCTGTACAGCTCTCTCAAACAGGACCCATTTCAAAGATCAGTTGCCCAGGATATTGCCAACGCTGAGTTCTCTCGTGGCAACCAATTGGTAGGTCTGTTTATTACAGAGCGAAATCGTGATTTGGGAGGAATATAGATATGAGGTACCTGATTATGATTCGCTCCAAAATGCTTCAACTTAGATTCTTGACCGTTTTTGCAACTCTTGCGCTAGTGATGTTCTCTACGCCAAGTTTTGCAAAATCATCGAAGTCATCAAAATCGACTCAAGCAACAAATCACACCTCAAAAAGAACTCGCACTGTTCCCAAAGATACAAAACTGGAAACCAGTCTTTCTTTTGAGGGAAGTAAACTAAAGGGCAAGGTTCAAGAAGCCTCTTTGCGCAAGATAGTGGTCGAGAATGACAAATACTTGGAAGACCTCTTGGGAGTGCGAAAGAATTTTGATGATCGTCGGGCGGAAGAAAAGGAAAGGGCGGAGAAATGACAAAAGCTGCAATTATTGGAAAAAACAACAGAGTGATTCGCTCCTACTTTTTGCAGGGGGCCGCGCAGCACTATGTGATTTTCAATGAGGATCAAAAGCGACTCGAAATCACTCAAGACATCAAGTCTCTGAAGGATAGTGGCGTAAATTTTGAAATCGTTAAAAAATTCAAAGCCTCTGACATTAAGAAAAGTCCGATCCTCCTTGAGCAAATGAATTTTGGCCCAGGGTCTGCATCAGGTACCTATAAGATTGGCTTAGTGACAGATGCCTCCTTAGCGGAGGAAGGACTCGATGATCTGCAAGAGGACGAGGATCGCCTGCCTATAATGGCTCGCTACTCGGCCATGGGTCATGTGGGCGTTTTGGTGTTCTGCTTTGTAGTGGGATTTATCATCGAAAAATACTTCATCGAACCACCTTTAGAAATGCAGACCATCGTGGTGCCTACGCAAGAAATCAAACCACAGGCTCCTGAGCGAAAAGTCGTTAAGACCGTCAAAATGTCAGAAAAGCCAATCAAAAAGAAACCCATCTTTAAACGAAAAATTGTTAAAGTTCGCGAGTTCAAAAAAGTCAAGATTCGCGAAAAACGACAAAAAGTAACTGGCCGAACCAAAGGTCGCAATCCCGAGTTGGGAGCACTTGCAACTCTTTCAGCCATTGGTGGCATCGGCAAAGAAAAGTCCGGTCCTCGCGGCACTGGCTATGGCTCAAAATCGGGGGCTATGGGATCAGGCGCCGGAATGGGCGGCGGCCTCGGCAAAGGAAATGTTGGCGGCGTACGAAATGCACTTGGTGGCAAGGGCCTTGTTGCCGGATTTTCTGGTGATGGCAGCCGTGGCTATGGCGCTGCAGGGTACGGAAACGGCAATCTCGGTGGTGGCCGTAAGGGGCGCGCCGGAGGATCTGTTGGTGATAAAGTCGGCGGATTAGTGGCACCTTCATTTGATGATTCAGAAGTTGAGGGAGGCTTAGCACGTGAACAGGTTGAGGCCGTGGTTCGCAAGAATTCAGGTCAGCTTCTCTATTGCTATGAGCGCGCACTTCAATCCAATCCTAGCTTGCGCGGTCGTTTAACATCCAAGTGGGTGATTGCTGGAAATGGTCGAGTTCGAACAGTTAAGATTTTAAGTTCATCGTTGCGACAGCCACAAGTTGAATCCTGTGTGGTGAGCGCCATTCGAGGTTGGATATTTCCAAAGCCCATTGGCGGTGTGAATGTGGATGTTGCCTATCCGTTTGATTTTGGACGATTACAATTGGCTTCGCAAAAATAAAGGTGGGGGATATTGAGATGAAAGTGCATATTGATAAAATCATAAATACTTTGGATTCGGCAAAGATGCCTGACAGCGACAATCGCAGCGGGCAAGCGCAGCAATTGAAAGTCACAATCGCAAAGGCGACTGCCATTGGCAAAGGCGCTATGGCTCTCTCCATTGCCGCTGCGCTGTCAGCCTGTGGTCCTTTTCAGCAAAATCCTGTCGAAAAGTATCCACTTACCAACCAGTATGCAGTTCCTGCTGACTCAAAAATACCAAATCAAAATCAAAATCAAAATCAAAAACCATCGGCGGAGACCGGCAATCCGTCAGCGGATCTCAACAAGCCAGACCTTGTCCCCGCGGCTGCCGCTGCAGGCGAGCGTTCGGAAGCCATGGATGCGGGCATGGATAAAAATATCAAGCTCCATCAACTGTTCTTGATCTCAGGGTTTGACAACAAAACTTTTATAGTCGGCAAAAAAGGAACGAGCACTTTTAAAGTCAGAACTTTGAACCCGAGTCTTGGTCTTGATACAAAGATAAAGGATCCAGTTGGCGACATGAGTTGGACCAAGAAAGCCGAAAAGACCATCGACGGCGGCACCGAGCAAGAGTATGAACTCACATACACCCCTGCTGCCGATCTTTTACCAGACGGCCAAGCTGGTACCCTTGTGAAATTTTCAATTGAATTTTTGGCGACAGCGGGTGGAGACAGCAGTCTCGCCGCAGCCCTGGGCGAATTGGGAGAGCAGAACCAAGTTGAGCACACCTTTTTTGTGCTCAACAAGGATCAGGCGAAAGCCGCACCCACATTGACGGTAAAAGGCCTAACTTCAAATTCAATTTCCGAAAGTGAAGAGAAACAGTTTCAAATTGAGATCAAAAACTTAAAGGTAAAAGATCCAAAAGATCTCAAACTGCATGTAATTTACCGTCCAGAAACGGCATTCACCTCAAGTGGTTATGCCGAGCGAGACGGATCAAAGTACATCATTACACTGAATGAGGTTCCGGAGGTTTCGGGAAGTCGCTACACTTATGATGTTAAACTCAGCTCACAAGGTCATGACCTACCTTACGACCTTCGGCGCGACCTGTCCGCGAACAAAAACGAAAAGAAGGTCCACTTTCGGGTGTCCTTTCAGGCAGAAGGCCTCAATGGTCTAGTGACCAATGAAGTTGATCAAAGTTTTAGTATTGAAATGAATAGTATTAATCCGGATGCTGCTTCAGCTGCTCCGGCTGAGCAATAGTTGGAGGAAGTGATGAAGAGCAGGCAATCAAAAGGTTTAAAAAGTTTCGTTAAACTGGCAACCGTAGTGGTCCTTTTTGCGAGCGTGGAATTTTCCGCGATGGCAAAAAGCAAAAGCACTTCGTCTAGCCTTAACTCACTGGGTACAAATGAAAACATTTTGTACAAAGCTCAGCCCTCGGTACCCGCCAATACCTACCGAGTGGTTCAGCGCCGCGTGATTGATCGTGAGTGGCGCAATGAATTTGCTCTTTCGGGCAGTTTTGTAAATGGTGGCGATTCTTATTATCAAACGCAGAATGTTGGTTTGCACTATGATCTGCACTTTAATCACCGCTGGTCAATCGGCGCGCGCTATCTAAATAGCTACAACAATCTGACTCCAGAAGGTCGACGTGTTTTCGAGACCTCTGAATCCCAAATTGGTAGTGGCAATAGCAATTACTATGCACCCGACGTAGATTACCCTCTGAGCACAACTATGGCGCAGATATCATTCTATCCAGTCTACGGCAAAGTTAGCTGGTTTGAATCTACAGTTTCTTACTTCGATTTTTATCTGCTATTGGGCGGTGGACAAGTTAAATTGGACAGCGGCACTTCAGGCATGTTCACTGCGGGTGGTGGCATGGGTATGTGGTGGACACAGCATCTGACCAGTCGTCTTGAATTAAGATATCAATCTTACAACGACCAGATCTATACAGGGCCGCGAAAGATCGAAAACCTCGTGGGCTCATTTGCCTTCGGAGTCATGCTCTAATTGTTAGTGAAAGACAGAAAATCCATCAATTGATGATGAATGTTGGGAGTTTAGGGTGAGTTTGCTGAAAAGATTAAAAACAAAATTAGGCCATGCTGAAAGAGCATACTGTGCAAAAGAAAGCTTGGAAACGCAGGCATTTGCAGAATCAGTGGGAGCCATGGCTCCGGCTCTGCTTGTGGCTCTGCTTGTGGCCATGCTTATCGCGCCCCAACAAGCTTGGGCGAAGGCAAAAGGCACCAGTAATGGCCCAGCAAAGGTCGCAACCCCACAGCAAAGCCCAAAAGAGACTTCTGATCAGGAACTTCTTGAGTCTGCACGCGTGCATTTTGCCGCAGATAGGTTGGATCATGCGATTTCTGACTATAGAAAAATCTCAAAGGGCTCTTATCGCTGGATATTAGCCAAAGAGGAGGTCTCTTGGGCGCTCTTTCGCAAACGACAACTCCCTTTGGCCCTCTCCGAAGTGCGCTCTCTGACAAATGATTATTTGGCCGCACAGATTGATCTTGAGCCATTCTTACTTCAAGGTCTAATTCATCTTTATTCGTGTGACTACAAGCAAGTGTTTAAAGCCATTCAGGAACTCAAACGCCTGATGCCTGAGTACGTCAGCAATATGGAAGAACTCGCTCAAGGCAAGATCAACGCAGTCCAAGCGGACGCGATTCAGCTGTTGATCGAAAACAAAGGCATTTCCGAATTGACACCAAAACACTTTATGGCGCTGCCTAGGTACTTCTACCTTGAAAAGTCGATTATCTCTGGTTTCAAAAGTGGACAGATGCCCTTAATAGTAGGAACACTACAAAAGATGGCTGTCGCAGCAGACAAGAAGAACAAAAAGATCTTGCAACACTTAAATTTGCTGGAAGTCGAAGCCATACAGCGTGCGTTTGTTCCAAACGAATTCGGTGAAAAGAACAAAACCCAATTGCCTGCAATGGCAGATCGCATGATTTTTAATAACGACAAAGAGCTTTGGGCGGATGAAATAGATCATTTGCAATCCGACCTTTTTAAATGTGATTCAAAAACAGGTAAGACTCTTTAGGATTATCACGGCATCAATAAGTCCGCCAACTCTTCTGGTCTTTCTATATGCACGCGGTGCCATGTGTTTTTAAACTCATGGTATTGGATTGCCGGATAGTTTTCTTTCAGACGTCGACCAATATTGGCAAACTTCAGGTCATTTTTCCCACAAACCCATTGAATGCTGCGCTGCCGGAGCTCTATCACAGACTCCATATTATCTTGTTTTCCCAATGAGAAAGCCTCAAGACACTCCAGCCACGTCGAAAGCTCTGTTGTCGTAAATGCTTTTTCTTGGCCAGATGCGTTTGCTTTTGCATGTGCTTGTGCTTGTGCTTGTGATTGTGATTGTGGGCCAAAGGGCGCTTGGGCATTCCACAAATCCCAAGCTTTTTCCCAAGGCTGATAACGAAAGTTCTCAATCCAACTGCGATCAGCGACCAGGCGATCCTGCTTTTCACTTTGCGAATCAAGACCGGGATTGGTACTCACGAAACAATATGTCTTGGCCATTTCCGGAAAATAATTTAGTACTTGCAGCAGCAGGCGGCCACCAAGTGAGTACCCCAGCAACACATCAAATTGATGCGTCAAATACCTCCGATGAAACTCCACCGCCCAAAGTTGAAAAGGATTTGGCGAGCTCAGATTTACTTGGTCAGGTTTCTCGTTTGCGTGCTGAACGCTGCATTGATGTTGGCAATGCGAATAGATCTCAAGCAATGGCAAACAACTCACATGAGCGTGGATACCGGCCTTTCCCCTCATTTGACCAATCAATGGCTCGGCCTCTGAGTCGCTGCCAAACTGCCCGAGAAGAATTCCTATATGGTAGGCCTTTTGCAAATGTGGCGGGGTGCTGTTTTTCATTTTTTCAATCAAAACATTATAAAGAGAGCCAATAGGCTTCCCACTCATCAAGCAAGAGACGAGTTTCATTTCCGTCTGGCCGCACTTCGATTATTTGTGGCCGATCATTCTGATTTTGCAATGAAGTGCCTCGAGTTAGCAACTGGTAGGACCACTTCCACATCTTTGCCCAATGAGAGAACTCAATATCATGCTGGTTTACAAAAATCTCGCGATTGAACATTCTCTCAAAAATTCTACCACCCGAGTTATTTATGACCACAATTGAGATATCCTTGGACTTTATTTGTGGATAGATCCAAGGAGCCGTCATGTCGTAGAGCGCGGTCAGGTCACCAACAATGCACCAATGGGGACGATCTCCTTCGGTCCATCCCAAAAAAGTAGACACTTGACCGTCAATTCCATTGGCACCACGGCTAGCGGCAATTCTCGCCGGACAGTAATCTTCGTTGGCGGCAATATCCCACTCTCGAATGGGCAGGCTATTGCCTATAAATACCGAATCATTTTTGGCAAGCTCAGAAACTCGGCGCATATAACTGTGTTCAGATTCAGGATACTTTTCCAAAAGCTCTAAATACACTTTTCTAACAGAACGATCGCGAGACAGAATTGACTCCAAATTCGGATTCTTAAAGGCCACTTCCATTTTTAAGAAATTGGCGATGCTGGTAAAATGTGAAATTTCTCGAGAAAGTCCTGTAAAATGATTGTAGCCAACCGACAGCACCGGAAATTTAGCAAACTCATCTTCAAGATCACGCCAAACTCGCGTGGTCGGGATACCACCAATGCGCAGGATGCCACTGCAGTGCTCAGACGTGATCACTCGCTTGAGCATTGCATCGCCACCAAAAAGAGTCTTGTCTTTTAAGTCCGGATGCCCTCGCAGACCTGATGGTCCTTCTAAATACATGGGACAATTGAGAGTCTTTAAATATTTGGCCATTGGAACGCGACTTTTTTCTGGCAGCGAAGACACGATCACCAACGGCGTGTGCGTTTTGGCAAACTCTTCGATTAATTTTGTGTCCTCATCCCCAGAGGTTCGCGACAGCTTAATTCTTCTCTCTGTCGAAAAATTACTGATTGCAGTGGGCACGGGAGAATCTAAAAGGGGCTCTTGAAAGCAAACATTCACGTGCACGGGCTTTTTCCAACTCAAGGCCTTTAAACTAAAATGTGAATTCTCCTGATCTAAATCAAAAGTCGCCTCAATGTAATAGGAAAATATTCCGATCTGCTCTATGGTTTGTGGCGAGCCAGAACTACGAAAACTCTTTGGTCTATCGGCAGAAACCATAATCAGAGGCAAAGAAGAGTACGTGGCCTCTATGGCCGCCGGCAGCAATTCGCCCACTGCAGTACCGGAGGTCGTGATCACAGCAACAGGTCGGCGACTGGTGACCACTCTTCCTAGTGCAAAGAAACTGGCACTTCGCTCTTCAAAAAAATTATAAATTCGAAACGGAAACAATCCATCTAGAAGCACAACAAAAGGGCTATTGCGAGCGCCAGCACAAAGACAGATCTCGCGAACTCCCGTAGCCAATAGTTCAGACAATACAATTTCTGCGAGCTGTAGATTGGTTTTCATATCGCTGTTAATACCTCATGAGTTGCTCTTATCTTGGCACAGACTTCTTGCCATTCCAATTCAAAGTTACTCTCGCCCGTGATCCCACAGCCAGCATATATCTTTACGCTGCCTTTCCACCACTGCCAGCCACGAATCGCTACCACTGCAAGAGCTTCATTTTTGCTAGAAAAACCAATGGGCGCGCCAAAATATCCGCGCTCGACCTCAGATTCCAGTTCAGACATCCATAGGGTACCAAAGGCCGAAGGCGCAACGCCCAATGCGGCAGTGGGATGCAAGGCTTGCAGCAATCTAAAATCCACATCCGTCGATTCATTGAGCTGCAGATAAATTTCACTCTTTTCATGTAAAAAATTTTTAAAGACGATCAATTTTGAAGGTGCCACCTTGACGGCGCCAAAGGTGGATAACTTTGTAGATATGTCCTGAATCACGAGCTGATGTTCCAATTTCAGTTTATCTGTGGCTTGAAGGCCAAAGTTTTTATTTGCTGTGCCCTTAGGTTGGGTTCCCGCCACAGCCATGGTATTGACCTCCATGCCCTTACGCGAAAATAGGACTTCAGGTGAGAGCCCGATACAGCCACAGGTTTGCCCCTCTGATCCCGAGATTGGCGTTTGCCAAAACCCATATGGAAACAGGTGGGAATCTGCCGCCACAAGAGCTTGCATTGTATCCAGCAACAAGATGGGAGAAAAGCTCTCTTCTGAATCCCAAAAGCTCCAAGGAACGGCCTTCTGCAAATCACCAGCTCTTATTTTGGCCATAGAAGCCTCAAAGAGAGTCGCAAAAAAACTCTGCGACCCTGAACTCTGCGGCCCTAATTTCTGGTGCTTCGATTTGGTTCGTCGCTGGCCTATCTGAGTCGCCCCATCATTTATTGCTAGTCCACCTCGGCTGTGCTGAATCCATTTCTGTAGCTCATCATTCGACATGCACTTCACTTGGCTCGGTCGTAAAAATTGCGGTGCCAAATCATAAAATCTCTGCACAGTAAGATAAAAGGTCTCTGGTTCAATACTGAGGCGGGCGCGCTGCGATTTGGGAACTTCTATAAATGGCCCGCAGGCGAGCCACCACTGCTCGTTTTTGCGAACAAAAAAACCGTTTTTCATATATTCCTGAAAAAAATCCACGACCTCTGTATACGCCAGATTTTCAAAACAAAAAACGATCAAATGGCGAGGGCGGCAGAAAGCAGCTTATGAATTAGGCTCTTTTTTGCCACACTTCTGTTGCTAAGATTCGATTAAAGAGCTAGAAGTAATGCAAAATGGCGACACATGAAACCACTCCAGATTTGAAAAAGCAGGCCACTCGCGCCGTTTCGATTGGTGCCACCACTATAGGCGCCGGAAACTTCACCGTCATTGCCGGTCCTTGTTCTATTGAAAGCAAGGAGCAGTTCTCATCTATAGCGTCCCAGGTTCTTAAAGAGGGCGCGAACATTGTCCGCGGTGGGATCTGGAAAATGCGCACATCACCAGACACCTTTCAGGGCTTGGGCCATGGTGGACTGCAAATGATCAAAGAGATTTTGGCAGAAAATAAGGCGCAACTGATCTCTGAAATCACTGATCCTCGCCAGATGGAAATTCTCGATGATGTGGTGAGCATTTATCAGGTCGGCAGTCGCAACATGCACAATTACGAATTACTGAAAGAGCTCGGAAATTCTCGCAAACCGGTAATGATTAAGCGCGGCTTTGCAGCACTCATCTCTGAATGGCTGAAATCTGCTGAATACCTTCTCAAAGGCGGCAATGAAAATGTGATCCTTTGCGAGCGAGGCATTCGAACATTCGAAACCGCAACTCGCAACACTCTCGATCTCAATGCTGTGGCCTACATCAAAGAAAACACCCCGTTCCCAATCATTGTAGACCCATCACATGGAGTTGGCATACGAGCTCTGGTACCAAAAATGGCGCTGGCCGCTGTTGCCGCCGGAGCTGATGGCATCATTGTCGAGGTTCATCCAGAGCCAGAAAAGGCGCTGTCTGATGGAATGCAGACATTGAATTATGCTGAATTTTCAAAATTGATGAAACAAGTCCGCAGCATTTGTTTTGCGCTGAAGGAAGAGTCGCAAGAGAGTATTATCTCTGAAAATTTACTTTCGAGGCATCATGCAGACATCCACCCCTAACTCCACCCAAACGAAAGCTTCGCCTGGATCTGCCAGCGATAAAAATCCAGAAAAGATTCGCAAAATGTTTGGCCAAGTGGCTAAGCGCTATGATTTGGCTAACACCCTGCTCTCGGGCGGCATTCATCACTTGTGGCGCAATGAGGTTGTTAAACTCTCAAGAGCCAAGAGCGGCGATAAAATACTAGATTGCGCCACGGGAACTGGCGACTTGGCGATCGCATTTGCCCTAAAGACTGGACCCAACAGCGAGATTGTCGGCACTGATTTTTGTTCTGAAATGCTAGACGAGGCTCCAGCAAAAGCCATCGCTAGTAAAGTTGCGATTCGTTTCTCCGTAGCCGATGCCATGGATTTGCCTTTTCCCGATAATTATTTTGATATTGCTAGCATTTCTTTTGGTATTCGCAATGTCGCTGATCCCTTAAAGGCCCTCTCCGAGATGAGTCGAGTCGTAAAACCAGGTGGAAGGGTGATGGTTCTTGAATTCGGCCAGGTTGAAAACCCCATCTTCCGGCGCGTATATAATTTCTATTCGGAAGTCATGCTCCCCAAAATTGGTGGACTGGTGACAGGAACTGAAGATGCCTATGAATACTTGCAAGAGAGTTCGCGTGAGTTCCCTTGTGGCCAGCAGTTTTTGGATCTTATGAAACAGACCAATGCCTTTTCCAGTTTACACCTAAAAAAATTGTCTCTAGGAATTTCCTACATCTACTGCGGCCGCGTCGGCTAGAACGCAGGAAATCGGCTATCTCGAACTGATTGCACGTTCTCTCAGAGCAGGCCACTGCAGCTCTGGCGAGGTGATTTGTCTATTGGTAAATTGTAATGGGGAAAAGCCGCCCCCTTGGGCCCGCAAATTTGTCACTTGTCCTTCATAGAGTCGTGCCAAACCAAAATCCACTGCATTTTTATAAAAATAAAAGCGCAAGTCGTATTTAAATTTGTCGGCAGTGATGCCTTCCAAAGATTTGCGATCTTGCTCTTCTGAAGTTCCGCTAGGTACCTCAAGCTCCAACGCCGGCCAGTATCCTTGGGCAATCACTTTGCCTTCGTTGTTAAAATACTCCTCAAAGGCCTTTCGCGAGATCGAAGCTCCGCGAAAAGCTTGCTTTGACCCAAAAGACTGAGCGGGCTTAAAAAAGTACTCTTTGCGATGACTCCAAATATGATCTTTGTTGTCAGGTCGCAGCTCTTCGGCGACGGGTATCACCTGTTGCAGAAAATCAATCTGGTGCTTGTCCAATCCACAGGCGCGAGCCAGATCTGCATCTCGCAAAATTTGCAAATTCATTTTGTTTGCTAGCAACGCGTACTCTTTGGGATGAGGGCTCACACAGAGCGCCCGCGACAAATATGCACTTTTTAGCGGCTCAGAGATTTTTTCGGAAAACAAAAAGTCCGTGCTTCGATTGTAAATAAAGTCCCAAGTTTTTTCTCCCGTTGTGCGACTCTGCAGTCGAGAGTCAATGTACAGTAAATCTTCTGTGTTCAGAATATCTGTCTGCCACCCTTGCGCTTTCCCCCACTCCTGAAAATACAAAAATTCAGAATAAAGTTTTTGCTCGCTGGGGTTTTGATCCGTGATCGCAATACTGTTAACTAGAGTTCCCGCAACAGCACCTGTCCATGTCGCGCACTCCTCTTCAATTCTCTTACGCATCTTTTGCAGCGGTGGCTCTCTTCCAGCAAAGCTAAGCCCGCGGCTCTGAGCAAGCGCAGCACCCAAAAAATAAAAAGCGGCATCCGTGTTGATTTCGATCAGTCGGATTTCACCATCAGCTGTCAGATGCAAGTCATAGCTGTTGCAAATGGCTCGATGAGTTGCTTTTTTAAACTCATTGAAGTCCACACATGTGCCCGAAACGGTCGAACCAGCCTTTGGATCACTTTCCCCAAAAACCATGTCTTGATAGATTTGCGAGGTCACGATCTTGTCAACAAGGCTCGCCAAACGCTGGACCTGCGGCAATACAGTCGGCGGCAACACAAAATTCATTGGGCAGATCAGCTGATCCGAAATTCTCTCACTAAACGCCGTGGATTTTAACAGGGGAAGCTGCTCTAAGCAGTGGTGAATAAAATCGCTTTTGGCATTTTTTAGCTCAGCTTTCATTTGATTGCCCCGCCTTGATGATTGAGTCTATTTCTAGCTGCGAGACGCATTTAACTCGTCCTCTTCTATTAAGCAGGTATGATTTCTGTGAGCAAAGCCTGAGTGACTAATAATGCACGGCATCTTTGCTATCTAGAATGGCTCGTAAAAGAGTAGGTTGCCGGCATGAAATTGATCTCCTGGAATGTAAATGGAATTCGTGCCTGCGGCCCCAAGGGACTGATACAGCTCGTAGAAGATGAGAGCCCCGATATTTTGTGCTTGCAAGAGACCAAGGCCCATCGTGAACAGGTGCCGCCGAATCTGCAGAACCTGGGCTACCCACATGACTATTGGAGCTCAGCGACTCGCAAAGGCTATTCGGGAGTTGCCACCTTTTGTCGAGATCTCCCCAAGAAGGTGGATCATGGCCTTGGCATTGAACGCTATGACAGCGAGGGTCGCATTGTCCATTCTAAGCACGAGCAATTTGATCTTTATAATATTTACTTTCCCAACGGCGGCAGTGGTGAAGTTCGTCACGCCTTTAAGCAAGAATTTTTGCATGATCTTAAAAAGCTTCTGCATGCCAGAATCACAGCCGGGGAAAAAATTGTCTTGGTGGGTGACTACAATGTCGCGCATCGAGAAATGGACGTCCATGATCCAGTGAGGCTCTCAAAAGAGAGTGGTTTTCTGCCTGAAGAGCGAAAGTGGCTCGAGAGTTTTTTAGAAATGGGATTCATCGATACCTTTCGTCACTTTTATCCTGACGACAAGGACCGTTACTCATGGTGGTCCTACCGAGAAATGGCGAGAATCGCCAATCGTGGGTGGCGCATTGACTACATTTGCATAACCAAGAATTTGCTTAAATATCTGGAGTCTGCAGCCATTATGGATGAAGTTACTGGCTCTGATCATTGCCCCGTGAAAGCGGAATTTAATTTCGCAAAATAGGAGGCCGATTTTATGCGCTTTACATATTTGATTTTTTTTGAAATGTTGATTTTTCTTTTTCTTGTCTCGCGCTTCGGTTTCTTTGCCGTCTTTGCTGGTTATTTTCTAACTTCAGGCCTAGGCATCTTGATTTGTTCATTTTCGATTCGAAAGCTTGCGGGATTTAAGAGCCAAGGAATGAATTCTATCATTTCTCTAATGGACAAGAGTCTTTTTGTTGTTTCTGGCATATTCTTAGCGCTGCCTTCATTTTTTACCAAAGTGGTGGGCTTGCTTCTCTGCGTACCTGGGTTGCGTTGGCTCATTGTCGCAAGCCTTAAGCGCTACGCCAAGGTGGTTACCCCCGGTAACATTCGCTTTGGCGGGAGCTTTGCCGGCCAGCCATTTGAAAATCAGCAGAGTGCCGGCCCCTTTTCTGACAATCCATTCGCTGACCACCCAGAGGGTCGCGGACAGGATGATCTTGCGCAAAGCGAGGAGGTGATTGAGGTTGCCTGGAAAGAGATTCGCGACGTGACACCAGACCGAAAGCCAAATTCAAACCAGAATTCATAGCCAACTCCTCACCAGAGCTCTTGAGGCTAAGTGCTTCAAATGCTCCAGTTAAATGCTCTAGATCTAAAAGTGTCTCAATTTGAAACTCTTTGTGATGTTTCAAAAAAAATTTATAAAAAATGCTACACTAAAAAGAGTTCAAGAAATAGTTGAGTTGCGTCGATAATGTCATTACGAGACTGATTCAAATAGGGGGCTGCAATTGAAAACCTTGATCGCCGTAGGCTTGTTAGCATCGCTCCTTTCTCTCGAAAATACAAATGCACAATTGGTTACTGTTGAAGACATAAGATCTTGTACTGATTATGCTAAACAACTTGATGAAGAATGCAACAAAGCTCCTGATTCCGCTTGGATCTCGTGTGATCCAGATAGCGAAAGTACAACGGCAAAGGTGCTCGGCAATTTAATTTCCTATGGTGGCAAAGGTGCCATCATGGGTGCGGCTTTCACGCAAGGGCAGGATGCCGGATGTGGTGAACTTTCTAAATATGCTGGTGTCGTCAACGGTGCGCTGGCCGCTTTTTCGATGGCTTGTAATCAAGCGGGGAAAACCTGTATTGAAAAATGCACCAAATTGCGTTCCCACCTGAGTAGCACTGAAAATTGCTCAAATCCAAACAAAGTGGACGACCCAAGAGTACCCGAAACTACCACGGCAACACAACAATTGAACGCAATCAAAACTTTCGAAAATAATGCAGAATTGGGAATTCAAAAGTGCGCAAAGATTGGCGCGGATGGGAACCAACAGTCGGCGATGTTCACCCAAGCTGTCATGACGGTGAAGCAGCAGGCCACGGCCTGCGAGACCGCCAACAAAGGCGGTGGCGGTCCAGATTACTGCAAACTCAACCCCACTGATGTGGCCTGTTTACAGGCCACTGGATCGCGAAACTGCAATGACACTTCTATGGCCAATGAACCCGTTTGCGCCTGCATGGTTTACGGCAAGTGCAACAACGGTCAACTCGGAAAACTCAACGCTGGTGGCCTTGGTCCCGATGGAACTGGCGCCGCGGGTGCTGGTCTGGGAGCGGGCATGGGCGGCGCGGGCGGACTCAACGCCGAATCAACCGCGGCAGGGGGTGCTGGTTTTGGCTTTGGAGACATGGGCAGCATGGACCTGCCTCCAGGCAGCTACCAAGCAAAATCTGACGGACCCGCAGCGGGTGGCGGTCGCGGGGGAGGCGGAGGCGGCTTCGGCGGCGGCCGAGGATCTGCCGGCTCGGGCGAAAAGGGCTATCCACAACAGCGCACACTAAGCGGTGGACGCGACAGCCTGTTTTCTGGCGTGAGTCGGGGCGGAGGCAACAATTCAAAAGGCAGTAGCAACTCCTATGGTGGACGAACGGGCGGAGCGGGATCTGAACCCTCCCTCTACAATGGAATCAATCGACCACGCTTGGACTCCAGGGGCATTGCTGCAAAAACGCCTAATCTTGCCGAATTCCTACCGGGCGGCCGTCTTGATCGAAAGGCACAGGCCCTAGCTGGAATCACTGGACCTGACGGAATCACCGGACCTCATTCCAACATCTGGCAGAAAATCAAAATTCGCTATCAGGCCGTACGCAATACTCTCATACAAAACTAGGCTCAGTTTTTTATCTAATCTGCCGATCTATTTTACATGATTTTGGTAAGATGGATTTTAATTTGGACGTTCACTTTTGGAAATCTACAAATTTCCTTGGGCAATAAAAGCTCTAACGGAGTGTCTGGTCTCTTCAAGCATCGATCACCTGAAGCACAGAGCCATGCTAAGGAATCTTATCTAAAATCGCCCTTGCCGTATCAATCTCTTCAGGACGCACATAAAGTCGATCGATAATCCGTGTTCCTTCGTATTTCTTAAAAATTTCTGTGGACTGATCAATGGGCGTAGGCTTTTCCCATTTGTCATATTGATCTTTAACAAAGATAGGATAGCTGCGGGCGCTCGGCGCACTTGAGTGATATTTAGATAGTCGAGCTTTGGAGCTTGCCCAAATCACCTCGACCTTTTGGTTTTCCAATTCTTGCTTAACAATTTCAACCTTTGGATTCTCTCGGGTGTTGTGCAGCTCGATCAAAACTCGGTAGGGTGTGCGCAGGGCTATACGTCGAGCCCACTCATTTTTACTACCTGCCAAATGCTCATAGAGTTTGTAGTCATTGTATTGAGTGTATTCTTCAATAGGGCCGGGCAGAGCGAACTGGCAATTATCAGAGCTCAGGTATTTATTGAGCATTTCCTCATATATAATGCTCTTGTGATGAAAATAGACCATCAAATGCATGTGATGGCGTGAAATCATGAAGTCATCAAAAGAATAGAGAGCGCGTTTATTGATGGCGAGAAAGGCCTGGTCGTTTTGACTATGAAAGGTCATGTTTTGCACCAGCCACTCGGTATCAATTCTTCCATAGTTGGTGCCGCAGAAATAAGAATCTCGCTCAAGATAGTCGATGCGATCCGCATCTAACTCAGAACTCACAATCTGCGAAAGCACCGGCCGTAGGTCGAGACCACCCTGGCTAAAGAAATCATCCACTAGAGGAAAGCGGTTATCTATAAGTGCAGCCAGATGATAGGGCGTGATCTCAGGAAATTTTTCCGCAATGATGGTCGCAATCGATGACGAGGTAATGTACTGAATGGTATAGTCCTCATGATTTGCGCGGCGGCGAGAATAGTACCTATTAAATATTTCTTGTGGAAGCTTCTTGTAGACTTCGATTTTTAAGGCTTCTACTGGCGGCATGACCTGTTCAGTTGTGTGACTCAATGGCCCATGACCAATGTCGTGAAGTAGCGCTGCCAAACGCACAGTTTGGCGTAGCCGCAACTGCTGGGCGATGCTAGCAAATCTAAAGGTACCGAAAATGCTATCGAAGATGCGCCCAGAAATGTGAGCGACTCCCAAAGAATGAATGTAGCGATTGTGAGTGGCCCCTGGAAAACTGAACTCAGAAAACCCCAGCTGCTTGATCGCCCGCAAACGCTGAAATTCAGCGGTGTCTAATATTGCCACTTCCTGTTCGGAAAAGTACATCGAGCCATGTAAAGGATCACGAATTTCCATTGAATCTGCACCTCTGCCTACTCCCATATCCATTCACAATCGCAATGTCAGGCTTTTTTATAGGCCAATGGGCCAGAAATGATAAAGAATATACAAAAAACACGCAAAACACTCAAGCTTTCTCATTTTGATCCGATCTGTTGATTATGAACACCCATGGAACCAAGGATTGGTTCCCTCGAAAAGCGGAGCTTTTTGAGTCTTTTTCAAGGAGGAAAATATGGGTCTTAGGATCAATACAAATACGGCCTCATTGAACTCGCAGAGAGTTTTATGGGGAACAAAAATAAGCTTAGATAAGAGTATGGAAAAGCTCTCTTCGGGCTTTCGAATCAACCGCGCTGGTGATGATGCTGCCGGACTGGCAATATCAGAAAATCTAAAAGCCCAGGTGCGCGGACTCAAGCAAGCAGCCCGAAATGCTCAAGACGGAATTTCACTGGTGCAAGTTGCTGAAGGTGCGATGAACGAAGTTTCTTCGATTCTGATTCGCCTCAGAGAGCTTTCAGTGCAAGCAGCATCAGATACAATCGGCCCTGTTGAAAGACAGTTCCTGAATGTGGAGTATGATCAGCTGGTATCGGAGATCGACCGAATCTCAGAGGGCACGGAGTTCAACGGAACCCAACTGCTCGCAGGGGTCGGTTCAATTTTGGATTTTCAGGTTGGTACACGCAACAACCCAGAAATCGATCGAATCTCGTTTGATGCTTCTAAGGCGGATGCCAACTCTGCAGCTCTGGGGGTCAATCTCACCAGTGTTGCCGACAAGGCTTCGGCGCAGAATGCACTTTCGGCGATCGACACCGCCATAGTTAGCGTCTCGGCAATGCGAGCCGACTTTGGAGCGATACAAAACCGACTACAATCGACCGTAAGCAATATCCAAGTCTCGGTTGAAAATATGTCGGCTGCCAATTCGCGAATTCGCGATGTGGATGTCGCTGAAGAGACCTCTGAAATGGTTAGAAATAATATTTTATTACAGGCCGGCACTTCTGTTCTCGCTCAGGCCAATACTCAGGCCAACGTAGCACTTGGACTCTTGACGAATTCATTCAGATAATTCGCGAACCTCTGTCTCATTGACGTAGGTTTTCGATTCTTCTGAATGACACCCTCAATAGCTCCGCCATATTTGCGGCCTGCTGACGACACTCTGTTTCCTGCATTGGGGCCACTTCCTTCGTTGGAGTGGTCTCTTTAACGCATGGATCAACTCGCGCATCTAAAATATTGCGATAAGAAAAATATTGCGATCAACACATCACTGCGACAAAATTTTGACGACAAATTATTGACGCTCAATCTTCACATTCTAGACTTCATAAATTCATCACAACTCCGATCAATTTATTAAGAGAACAGCAAGGAAGCTGTGCCCTGTACAAGAGAGAATAAAAACTCTCATGGAACTCAGGAAAAGATTTATAGAAAATATTTCTCTTGATCCTAGCGGCACAAATAAAAATATTCAGCACAGGGCGTGCAGAGTAGATAAGGTGCCACGACAATGGAGGACGAATGGGATTGAGAATTGCGACAAATGTTTCAGCGTTGAATGCACAGAAGAATCTGTACATGACCAACATCAACACCAACCGCTCAATGGCACGGTTGGCATCAGGGATGAGAATCAATCAAGCCGCAGATGATGCCGCGGGATTGGCCATTTCTGAAAATCTGAGAGCGCAAATTCGTGGAAGCCGTCAAGCCAACCGCAACGCCAACGATGGCATCTCACTGGTGCAGGTTGCTGAGGGTTCCTTGAACGAAGTCTCTAATATGCTCATTCGTCTAAGGGAGCTCGGCGTACAGGCCGCCTCCGATACTGTTGGTGATACAGAAAGAAAATTTCTGGATGTCGAGTATCAGCAGCTGAAATCAGAGATCCAACGTGTTACCGAATCGTCCAACTTTAACGGCTTTGATCTCCTCAATGGAACCGGCGGAATCATCGACATCCAGGTGGGCGTAAACAATGATCCATTTAAAGATCGGATCTCTTTTAATGCCTCAGCAGCCAACTCCACACTTGAAGCCCTAGGAATCACGGCTGAAGCTTTGGCCACAAAGGAGCAGGCACAGGTGAGCTTGAGCGCCGTGGACACCGCCCTGGTCTCGGTAAATGCGATTCGCGCCAACTTTGGAGCCATGCAAAATCGTCTGGTCTCGACCTCCAACAACTTACTAGTTTGGGACGAAAACCTATCAGCTGCCAACTCGCGAATTCGCGACACTGATATCGCTTCAGAAACAACCGAAATGGCGAGAAACAACATTCTTATGCAAGCCGGTGTGGGTATATTGAGCCAGGCCAACAGTATGCAACAAATTGCATTGAAGCTTTTGCAATAATGTGACGCGATTTTCTGCCTGCGCAGATTAAGAGACTATCCCAAAATTCAACTCTGACTTCCGCAGCAGATCTGAATTTTGGGATAATGGTTCTAAGGTAAAAGGGCAGTCCCTGACAAAGCACTAGTAATGAATTAGAAAGTGTCACTCCTCTTCGATAGGAGTGACTTCGAACCTTGTGCGCTGATCCCACTTTGCTTTGAGTTTTGCAAACATCTTTAGGTGGAGAGTGAGATCAAGAGGTCCAAGCAGTGTGTCCATTGGCGAAATGCTCCAGGGCCAACCTTTTTCAATGTTGAGATAGAGCATGCGTCGATCGTAACGCAGCTCTTTGTAAACTCGATAGAGCTGTCGCTCCAGATATTTTCGCTTATCCCCTTTTGCTTTCAACCACTCCCAGAGCTTGATTTGATTTTCATTTCGGCAAAAGCGGGTCACCCTATCAATGCTGCTTTCAGAGGTAAATTGTTTAAAGCAGGAGTCTGTGATTCGCAATGTTTTGTTCTCAATCACACTTGCAATGTCGTGCAAATCCGGTCTTTCCAAATCACTGGCCAATGCCTCGAGGACTTTGTAATTCTTTTGCTCCATCGCCAAATCAGCAAGTATATAGAGGATGCTGTTTCCCAATTTACTAAGCTCCGTGATTTTATAGCTACCAAAAATCGAGGTCAGGTGAATGGTAGGTCTATTGATTTCAAAAAATAGATTTCTGTAAAAACTTCGCTCCTTTGGAGAAATCATAGATTTTTCTGGATCCAGCATTAAAATTGTTTCTTGAATCTTTTCGCGCACGACTGGATTGAGATCTCGATGATTTAAGCGAATCAATTCGAAAGCATCAGTCAGCTGATTGAAGTATCCGGGCCGTTGGCCATGAATATACAGTATTTTCTCAAACAAAACGGCATAGCGAAAATAAGCCAAAGACTTGTCTATCCGCCAACCTGCCGCCATAACCAAGGGATTTGGTGCCGGATTCTGATCCTGAAAAAACGCACTTTTTACCAGATTCAATCCTGAACCTACCTGAGTATCGCCATCACCTACAAAGCGATCTTTTGCCATTACAATTTCTCTTAAGACTCGCCCCATTTCTGGAAAGCCAATATTACGATCCACTTGCCAAGACAGAGTCGTGTCCTTTTTTTGCGTGTATGGCTTTAGCAGCATCGCGATCTGCATAACTTCAGAGTGCAAATTCAGGGGATAGAGTTCAGTGATCCGAGAGCGGCGCGCTGCGCCCTTCAAGCCAACAATGAGAATCAGTGTATTGTCCCAAAGTTTTTTTTCTTTTAAAAATTTTGTTAATTCAAACAGATTTTCGTCAAGCTCATCGAGCTGGCTGTCGAAAGTGAGCGGCCGTGCTTCACCAAAACTCGAGCGCGTGGGCCGCTGAGTGTAGATCAAATCCGGAATGTACATGAGCGAAAAAAAACCCTGCTGCGGCCGCTCCGACCACCAATTTTTGAGATTGGCCAAATTGCGCGCAAAAGAGCGGAATGGCAAACTGTCCGAAACCGAGACTGCGTCCTCAAAGACTTCGAACCCCTGTTGCATTCCTGTTTTATGAAGCAAAGGTGGCCCGCCAGAAAACAGTGCCGTGCGCATGCCACTTTCTAAGGCGAGCTCTGCAACGCTAATCTGCTCTGCTCGCAAATGATCCCATTCGGTCTCGTATCCCAATTCTGTGGGCGTCTTACCGGTTAGTAAACTTGCTATTGCCGGTGAGGTTTGCGTTGACGGCGAGAATCCATGACTAAAGCGTATGGACTCCTTACATATTTCTTTAAATCCAGAAATTTCGTTGTGCTCTTCGCTTTCGTTGCAAATCGGAAGTTCTGCATCAAGACCCTCGATTGCTAGAATCAGTATGGATTGAGGTGCCCTTTGTGAAGTGCAAGCCGCCTGAATCAATACCGTTGCAATCAAGATCACAGTCTTTGCAATTCGACTTAAGGCTAGATTAGAGTCCCTTGACCGCACCCACATATATTGAAATAATCATCGAAGTGCTAATTTGAAAAGCCTTAGCTGCATTTTAAATTGAATCTCGCAAAACTTTTCACCAAGGTGTTTAAATGATAACCGCTAAAATCTTTGTAATTGCTCAGTATGTTGATCAAGCTGTACTTTGGCTTCTCTTTGTGTTGAGCATCTTCAGCCTTGCTATCATTATTGAACGATTTTTTGTGCTTGGAAAGGTTGCCAGCCAATCGAAACGCATTCGCAATCGTGTTAGGATTGCTCTTCAAAGCCACTCCGTCGACGACTTTGAGGCCATTGCCAATGATGTGGATTCATTTGAGGGAAGGGGAGCCAGCTATGCCATGCGCCACCTTAAAGAGACAGGCTCGAAAGGAGTGGAGGAGGTCTTCAACACTTACTCGTTAACTCAGAGAGCCGATCTGGAAAAGTTTTTGGGCTTTTTGGCTACAATGGCTTCAAACGCACCCTATATTGGCCTCTTTGGTACTGTGCTGGGCATTATGACAGCTTTTAACGATCTATCGGTATCAACTGAAGCGGGCAGCCAGACAGTAATGGCGGGAATCTCTTTAGCTCTGGTGGCAACGGCAGCTGGACTGTTCGTAGCCATCCCTGCCGTGATTGCCTTTAACTTTTACAATCGCCGAGTCAAACAGATTTTGGTCTCTCTAGAAAGCGTCAAAGAGCTGTGCTTGGCCTACTCTAAAAAGAAAGGCCTATAAACAATGGCCAGCAAATTCACGGACACCGATGATCAGATCAGTGAAATCAATGTCATACCGCTGGTGGACATTATTTTGGTGGTACTGATTATATTTATGGTGACGGCACCCATGATCATGAAACCAAGTATAAATGTGAATCTGCCCAAAGCCGCCTCAGGAGAAAAAACGACTCCCAGTGAGCTGGCCATTACGATCTCCTCTGCGGGCGAGTTTTATGTGAATGGTTCACTCTCTAATGATGAGCAACTGATGAGCAAAGCCACCGAAGCCTTTTCCAAAAACGTAGACGTGCAGGCCATCATTTCCGCCGACAAAGATGTTTCGCACGGACGCGTGGTCAACATCATGGACATCATCAAATCCGTCGGAATCAAAAAATTTGCTATCACAATTGATCGCAAAGAATAAGGCTGAATCGAAATTTCTATATCACCAATTTCAAGTCAAGTTTAGACCGAGGCGGCGAGGCCGGAGGCGCTGAGGCGTGCTCCCCGCACGTCGCAAGCGCCGATGGTCGTAGCCAACGATGGTCTAAGCTTGAATCGAAATTGGTATTAGCGAAACATCTCGATGAGTGGCGTCTCAGACTCAGGCTCATAAACCTGCTTGTAAGGATCCCAACTTAAACTGCGCCAATTCAAAGAGGCAAAAAGGGGATCCTCGGATTTTCGACTATTAAGTACGGAAAACAGGTCCGACACCTTTTCGACGTTATCAGCAAACAGTGTCAAATGGCGTGAGTTGATAAGTACGAGTGGAAACTGAGGGTTCGCCTTTACAAAAGAGGCAATGCCACTTTCAACGCCGTTTGCGCCCGACGCCCCGTCAAACAGCTGGGTGAGATTGGGATGAATGCTGGCATGGCACTCTTTCAAAAATAAAATTTTCGTCGAAAGATGGGCGAGCCGCATGAGCTCTTCGCCAGAAATTCCCCCACAAACTTTGATAATGATGAGTTGAGCGGAGACTTCTGAAAAGATCCCTCTAGGCAATGGCTTAAGATAAGGCGGCAGCCAATAGCCTTCATCGTCTACGACAGCGCCGTACAGAAGCGAACGCTGCTCACCCGTCGTCTGTGCGGCAATTCCAGGAGAATTTGCGATCTTTTGCAGAGGCTCTAGCAGAGCTGCGCCCGAAGAGCCAATTTCTCCAAAAGTTTTGTAAAGAAAATCAATCTTTGGAGTGTTCAAGTTTTGATCGTAACCCGTGTCATTAAGGTGCTGATAAATGAGACTCAAAAAATTCTTTTTCCCAGCCTTTGCCAACTTATTGCTGTGCCCATAGGGATTCACTAAAAACTGAATGACCATTTTTTGCAGCTTTTCATTTAAGCTCATGGCAGATCCATCGACATCTTCACCAACCACCGCTTCAATGAAGTCCGAAAATCCACTCAATACCTGCCCCTGATCCTGAAGCGAAAGGCGTCGATATGACAACAGCCAGATATCTGCTAAGTAGTGAGCGAGGCTAAGATCATTGATTTCACGCAGTCCTTCAAATTGATCGAGCCCTTCTAAACGATCAAGGGAATCGCAAAATTCCAAATGATCCAAGTAGGTCACGCTTTTAATCTGGCAATACGATGACAGGCTTAACAAAGCCTCATGCCAAGCCTGGGGACGCCAATTGTTTTTTGTGTCAAGCCTCAACTCCCCTGATTTGAGAGTGCTAATAATGCTCGCCAGCGCCTGACGATAAACCACTGAGCCTTGATTGAAACCACGTGAGTTTTGCAACCAGGCGCGGATCACGGCCATTTGCAATTTTTGCGACTGATTTGCCAATTGCCAGCCTAAAAACAACTGATGTTCTTTGATCTGAAAGAGGAGTGGACGATCCTTTGAAACTATCAGCTCCAAACGCTTATTGTTCATTTGTCTCGTAGCGGATGAATTCGAAAGATCTTGCTTACCCAAATTGCGCAAGAAAAATTCAATGCCGTCGATCTCTTTCTCGATTCTTTTTACAAGCAATACAGATTCTGGATTTCTCTGTGACGATGGCGGGGCTTTGACTTGAGAGGTGCGACACTCATAAAAATTCTGTTCACTGTGGCTGTCCACCACTGAGATCGATTGAAACAGGCCAGAATGAAAACAACTTCGCTGCGGCGACAGGTAGGCCAACACCACCACTGAGGCCACCAATGAAAAAATGAGAATCCAGCCAGCTTTAAGTTTATTCATTGTCGGTCAAGATAGTCGAATTCCATGGTATTTTCAAATTTGCCGTGTGCCAAATGCGTTTCAGCGCCCCTATCAGAAATTTTTACATCAATGGAACCCCATATACGAATGTTCGCCTTGAAAAAGTTACCTGTTATCAAGTAATCCATGCACTCGCCTGTATCTGAGTTTTTCAGGAGCTTGTTATTAACCAGGGCGAAAGAAAGTCAACAAAGTCATTCTTAAAAAGACCCATTTCGACTTAATTTGCTTTCGGCCGGGTTAATAAGTGACATGGTATAGAAAATTTAATTTGTAATTCGTCCCAGTTGGCTGGATCGTAAGAGCTATATTATGAAATCAGTCGAATTGTTGCACCAACTCATATCTCATGAAATGGCCGAAGCAGAAGTCAAACATCAGCTGCTTGGTGGATTGTTATCAGAGCCGGAACCAAAATTGGTGGTTAAAAAATTTGAAGGAAGCTATGTCAGTCATTCCACTAGCGACAGTGGTTTGCTTGCGCCCTTTAGCCTGGCGCGCATTCAAGAGATTTCTGCCAAAGGACTTTTGTCTGCCCATGAATACATGATGGATTTAAAAAAGAAATTTGTCCTGGCTTTGGCTCCCCTCGGTATTGAAGCCGAAGCCTACAATTCGCTGCGAAAATTGCAGTACGCGATCTTTAATACACGCTCCATCATGTACTGTGACATTAGCAAACTCGACAATAACCCGAGTTTCCAGGAGCTTGCCGAATCGCCACACACCTATGATTTGCGGCATGGATCAGCTGATGACACTCTGGCCGGAGCTTATGAAGTCTTGGCCAGCAATGCTGCCATCACAGAGCTAGAGTTTGAGCAAAACTATAAATTCTGGCTGCAACACAATGATCAGGCCGAAATTTATTCATTACGCATCGATCGCAAGGTGGCGGCCATTGGCATGTTCAGTTGGCGTGGAAAATCAGGAATCCTTTCATCAGCAGTTGTGGCGCCTGAGTTTCGCGGTCGAGGATTGCAAAAAAGACTCATTATCGAGCGCCTTCATCGCGCTAAATCTCTTGGGCTCATGTGGGTGTATGCCCCAAGTGTGCCGCCTTTTAGCGCCAGTGAAACCAGTCTGCGCCGCTGCGGCCTCGAAGTCCTCTGCAATCGCTCCTTCTGGAAAATCTAAGCTGAAAATCTTAGGCCTCCCCAACTGGCTGCTCTTTCTCAATAGCTGAGTCCAAACCCCTCGCAGCCGAGGCGCGAGGAGCGAGCGACCGAGGCGTAGTTCCCCTACGCCGCAGGGAAGCAAGCGACGAAGCAACGAAGGATCCGAGGGTTTTGGACTCAGCTATCGTCGCCTTTGGGGAGGCCCACGCCACCCACTCGCGAGCTGATTTCGTGTTTAACGGCACTTTCAAGCTTTGGTTTGAGGGCAAGCAATTTGGGTAACGAAATAGGACTTTTAATATTTTTGCCACGAAAGGAATAGAGAATGTCCTCAGTTGCGACATTGCCTTTGGCTCCCGGAGCGTAAGGGCAGCCGCCAAGGCCACCGACGCTGGCGTCAAAACTGCGCACCCCTAAGCGATAGGCCGTGTGCACATTAGCTAAAGCCTGACCTCGGGTATCGTGAAAATGACCCGCCACTTTTTTTAAAGGCAAAGTTCGTTTTAAAGTGGCAAAAAACTTTTCTACTTCTATTGGGCTGGCGGCGCCAATGGTGTCGCCAATGGAGACTTCGTAGCAACCCATTTTAAGAAGTTGCTGCACATACGGAATAACTTTCTTGATAGCAATGGCGCCTTCAAAGGGACACCAAAAGCAGCAACTCAAATATCCTCGGACTTTTATTTTCTTTTGCTTAGCGATCTTCATTACCGGTTCGAACCTGACAAAACTTTCGGCGATGGTGCAGTTGATATTTGCCTTCGAAAAGGACTCGCTTGCTGCTGCAAAAACCGCCACCTCTTTCAGTCCCGCCGCCAAGGCCTCTTGCATGCCTCGTTCATTGGGAACCAAAGCTGATAGATTTACATTTTTTGGCAACTCTCCTGCTAGTTTGGCCTTTAGCAAAGACTCGATCACTTCGTGAGAGCCCTGCATCTGTGGCACCCACTTGGGCGAGACAAAAGCTCCCACCTCAAGGTCACTGATTCCCGCGGCCACCAACTCACGCGCCAATTCCACACGATTTTCGACGGAGACATGCACTTTTTCGTTTTGCAGTCCGTCGCGCAGACCCATTTCAATAATCCGCAAGCTATTTGTTGGCACGAGCGATCCTCCTCAAGCTTCTTTATCGCCAGCTTTGGCAGAGATCTTGGCTAACACTTCGCCCAACTGCACTTGATCACTCAATTTGCAATTGAGTTGTTCTAGTTCTCCGCCAATTTCTGCCTTTAGTGAATATTCCATTTTCATGGCTTCCATGATCAAAATCACTTCGCCAGGTTTCAGCTGATCACCAACTGTTTTAAAGATTTTTGTGATCTTGCCGGGCATGGGTGCTTTGACAAGATTGTTACCGCTGCCGCTGACTCCCGCTCTGTTTTCTCGAGGTTCCCGCAGAGGAGCGACAAAAGTTCGCCCTTGTCGGTGTATCCAAATTTGATTGCCGACAATCTCTGCGTTACCTTCAAGGACCTGATCTGCGACTTTCCATGTTCTTTTCATATTTTAGTAATCCCCACTTGCTGAACACCACTTGATAAACGCCATTGGCCGGCAAAGGGACTCTCTGTAGTATCGCTTGCAAGAGCTGCTCTTTCAGAATTGGCCATGTAAGCGGCCGGATCCTTGCGAATCTGCCTAATGATCTCCTGGTCCGTTTCGGAAAGAGGCTGCGGCACCAGCGGATCTGCAAGATGTGTTTCAATAAATCGCGTGGTCATGGTGCCATCTTTAAATCGTGGATGCTCGAGAATGGCTTTGAGATAGGGAATATTGGTGTGCACGCCAAATACGATGCACTCATTTAACACCCTGACCGTCTTAGCAATGCAACTGGCACGGTCCGTGTCCCACACCACAACTTTGGCAATCATGGGATCATAGTAAGAGGTGATTTCGTCACCGCTGGAAAAACCATATTCATAACGCCGGCCTGGACCTTCGGGAAAATAAATTTGGCCCAAGAGTCCCGTGCTGGGTATGCCACCCAAATATGGATTTTCGGCATACACGCGACATTCAATCGCATGGCCACGTGGGGATTGATAAGATTCAGAGGAGGCATGATGAAAGCTCTGATCAGCAGTGAGAATTTGCATTTTTACCAAATCTTCGTTCATCACCATTTCGGTCACTGGATGTTCGACTTGCAGACGCGTGTTCACCTCCAACAGATAGCATTGCTCATCTTGCAGTAAAAACTCAACAGTGCCAGCGCTTTGATAACCGACGGCTTCGGCAATCGCCACTGCGTAGTCACCCATTTTGGTACGCAATTCTTTTGAAAGCGAAGGCGAGGTCGCCTCTTCGATGATCTTTTGATGACGGCGCTGCACGGAGCATTCGCGATCAAACAGATGCCTTACTTTTCCCGCGGCATCGCCAAAAATTTGAAACTCAATGTGCTTGGCTCGGTCCAAATACTTTTCAATAAAGACCTGTGGCGATCCAAACGAAGACTCCGCTTCGCGCTGAGCCGAGGCGATGAGTTCACTCGCTTCATCAGTGTTGCGCAAAATCTTCATGCCGCGACCACCGCCGCCAGCGGCCGCTTTGACGATCACAGGATAGCCCATTTTTTCGGCCTCACTCACCAATCGTGATAGGCTTTGATCCTGACCCTGGTAGCCCGGCACCATTGGAATCTTTAATTTGTGTGCCAGTGTTTTGCAGGCCATCTTATCGCCAAGCGCGCGAATGGCGCTTGCGCTAGGACCAATAAATACCAAGCCCGCCTCTGTAACGGCCTGAGCAAAATCGGCATTTTCAGATAAAAAGCCAAAGCCTGGGTGAATCGCATCAGCACCCATCGACAGGGCACCTTGAATGTTCTTTTGTATCTGCAGGTAACTCTCTGCGGTTGGCGCGGGACCAATGCAAACTTTTTTGGTGGCCATGCGGTAGGCCCGCGACTGCACATCCACGTCAGAATGTAGCAACACCGAATCCAATCCCAAGTCTTGGCAAGCTCTAATGATCCTTACTGCCACTTCGCCACGATTGGCGATCGCCACTGTTTTTATTTTTTTCGTCATCTTCACTTCCAGCTGGGTTTGCGTTTTTCGAGAAAGCTCTTTAAACCCTCTTGCCCCTCGGAGCTAATTCGGCGCTCGGCAATGATTTTTGTGGTTCGCTCCATTTGCTCTTCCCAATCCATGCGGCCAATTTCATTCAATAGGCGCTTGGTTTCACGGACAGCCTCGGGACCCACTTTTTTAAAATTGCTGACCGTCTCTGCAAGCATCTTTTCGCCGTCGCCGCGCTCAGCAACTTTGACAATCAGTCCCATTTCTTTGCAAGTGTCGGCATCAAAACTTTCTGCCGAGATCATGTAAGGAAGAGCTCTTCCTGGGTTGCACTTGCGCATAATAAAGGGGCTGATCACAGCTGGAGCTATTCCCAACTTCACTTCACTAAAACAAAAATCTGTGCCTTTTTCGGCAATCACGTAATCACAGCATGCGATCATGCCCAGTGCTCCACCATATGCAGCTCCGTGTGCTAGTCCAATTGTTGGCAGTGCACACATCGCAATGGCTTCAAACATTCTAAAAAGCTGTTCGGCATCGGCACGATTTTGTTCAAAGGTGTAATTCACCATCATACTCATCCATTGCAGGTCCGCACCGGCACAAAAGACTTTTCCTTCGCCCGTCAGTACAGCTGCACGTAAATCTTTTCGCTTGTTCAATTTTTTAAAGAGCTCGGTGATCTCCTCAATCATCTCCGGATTGAACGCGTTTCTCACATCGGGTCGATTGAGGCGCACATAGCAAACGCTATCTTGCTCACTTATATTAATATAGGCCATCTGCAGTTATTCCTTTCATTGAAGCGGATCGCAAAGTGCAAAAACAAGTCGCAAACAAGTCGCAAAGTGCGACAAATGTATCGCCGCAGGCGACCAATACATTGCTACATGCGAAAAACACCATGAGTCTTGGTTCCCCAATCTTTATAGAGACTGGCGCCGATTCCCAGCGCCAAAACTCGGCGCGTGTCCGCAGGATCGATGATGCCGTCATCCCAAATTCGCGCCGTCGAATAATAGGCTGAGCTTTCCACTTCGTACTTATCCAAAATTGGCTGTTTAAATGCTTGCTGATCGGCCTCTGACATCTGTTGCCCTTTTGCCGCCAATTGATCCTGCTTTACGGTTAGCAAGACATTGGCGGCTTGCTCTCCGCCCATCACGCTGATTTTAGCGTTGGGCCACATAAACATCATGCGCGGCTGATAGGCGCGACCACACATACCATAGTTGCCGGCCCCATAGGAGCCACCAATCACCACGGTAAATTTTGGCACATGAGTTTGCGAAACGGCCATCACCAGTTTTGCACCATGCTTGGCAATGCCTTTATTTTCGTATTTTTTACCGACCATAAAGCCTGTGATATTTTGCAAAAACACCAAGGGAATATTTCGCTGACTGCAAAGTTCAACAAAGTGAGCGGCCTTCAATGCGCTCTCGCTAAACAGCACACCATTGTTGGCAACAATCCCCACGGGGTATCCCCACAGATGTGCAAATCCGGTGACGATCGTATTGCCATAAAGGGGCTTGAATTCATGAAACTGGCTGCCATCTACCAAACGAGCGATGACCTCGCGCACATCAAATGGGACGCGAGCATCTTTAGAAACAATACCATACAATTCTTCGGCCTTATAGAGTGGCTCGATGACCGCTTTTTGCTTTAACTGTTGCTTTGGCACTAGATTGAGATTTTCCACAATGTCGCGCAACTTTTCGATGGCCTGCGCATCATCTTGGGCAAAGTGATCAGTAACGCCGCTGTTGACACAGTGAACTCTGGCGCCTCCCAATTCTTGCGCCGTGACCACCTCACCTGTGGCCGCTTTGACCAGTGGTGGTCCTCCTAAAAAAATGGTGCCATGGCCTTCGACAATGATATTTTCATCGCTCATAGCCGGCACATAAGCGCCGCCAGCGGTGCAGGAGCCCATCACGGCAGAAATTTGTGGAATTCCAGAGGCACTCATACGAGCTTGATTATAAAAGATTCTTCCAAAATGGTCGCGATCTGGAAAAACCTCCGACTGCATCGGCAAAAAAGCACCACCGCTATCCACCAGATAAATACAAGGCAAACCATTTTCTGCGGCAATCTCTTGCGCGCGCAAATGCTTTTTCACTGTCATAGGAAAGTAAGTGCCACCCTTGACTGTGGCATCGTTGGCCACAATCATGCAGGGATGGCCATGAATCTGCCCAATGCCAGTCACAACACCCGCACTTGCCGCGTCGTTATCGTACATCTCCCATGCGGCAAGCGCAGAAAGCTCTAAAAATGCAGAGCTTGGATCCACCAGTGCCTCGATGCGCTCACGGGCCGTGAGTTTATTGCGCGATTTGTGACGAGCAATCGCCTTAGCGCCACCCCCCTCGCGTGTCTGCTTGAGTCGTTGGTGAAGGGTCTCTAACAAAGTGCGCTGGTGAGCGGCGTTTTCTTTGGCCTGGGGAGAGGATGAGTTGTATTGCGAAACGATGTCTTCCACTATGAAGCTCCTTCAAGCAGGGCACGAGAGCGCACACTGAGCTCCAATTCAATTTCTGCCAACAGCTGTTCATGCCCATCAAAGACTTTGACTTCGCTTTTGGTAGTGCCCTGTTGCTGGTTACGCAGATCGAGCAGCAATGTTTGACACTGTCCTTCGTTGATCTCCAGTCTCAGTCGACAGTCTTCGTGAATCGGTCGCAAGACACGGTATTGAATTTTTGTAAAGCGCAGCTCGCAAGACTCTTGTTCAAAGCGCCGATTCCATAAAATTCGGCAAGATTCTGTGGCTCCGCCAATCAGGGCGGCCTCGCTCATTTCGTGAATCGAATTGCTTGAGTGGGTCTGGAGCGGCAGCACCACTTCCATATAGCTGTCAGTTAACTTAGCAATACGAAACCCCAGTGTGTGACTGATTGAGCGCAAATAATTAAGAACATACCCATTGAGGAGGCGACTGGCCCGCGGTGATATGTCCTCTACCAAGGCCGATAAGTCTTCCATTTTTAGATTGAGTCCACGATGCTTGAGTTGCTCTTTGATCTGTGCCTCAACCACTTCGCGTGTGCGAACATAACTGTCGCGCACTTTTTTCTCCAGCTCTAGGCCAATTCCAAAAACTTTATCCCGCAATTCCATCTCGATACCCCTCTCGATACCCTTGGTTAAGGATGGGTTTTACACATCCTGATCGACCGCAGCAGACGCCCAAAAAAAGGACTCTGCTTTTCATTGAAAATTACCAGTTCTCATGGTCCTATCAAGAGGATAACTCAGGTGTCGAGATTTAAAAATGCCATTAGCCCGTCGCGGAGGATAAGGTGTATCGAATTTTTGGAGTGATTTTTTTATTTGCAGGG
Source organism: uncultured Pseudobdellovibrionaceae bacterium (assembly GCA_964388665.1). GTDB lineage: Bacteria > Bdellovibrionota > Bdellovibrionia > Bdellovibrionales > Bdellovibrionaceae > CALCCV01. The sequence continues at coordinate 60,620 of CAYMBJ010000014.1, forward strand.
ATGGTTTGGACTTGGCAGGCTGTGCACAGCCAATCAGTGATTGATACTGAGACCCATGCCGCCATTCAAAATCAGCTGCAAAACTATCTGCAACAGAAGGTCATAGAAAAGTATCCAGACTCTGAGTACATCTATTTTCCCACGCTTTGGACGCAAACCATCAATGATCACAAAATCAAAGCGACTTTTGAGATTCAATACTCTACGAAACTTGATCCCACCTCACAAAATACCATCAAGGGCGAGCTCACGTTGTTCCGCGAGCCTTCGGATCCGCAAAATCGCGAAATTGAGTGGCGAGTGATGGAGCCCAAGCTCACGGGCCAGAGTCTCGAGTTTGCAGATGGCGGATTTGTGATCACCGACAAGGGCGTGCTTGAAAAAGGGGCTGACGGAGTCGAAGGCAATATGATCATCGAAAACGAATCCGCGGTGGAGTCCACCGTGCAACAGCCTGTTGAGCCTACGGCGACACGACCGACTGAGCCTACGGCGACACGACCAACTGAGCCGCAGGCGACACCTCCTGTTGAACCCGCAGCGACACGTCCCGCTCAGCCAGCAGCGCCGCCTGCAACACCACCGGTTGAATCCGACACCAATCCTGCTGCTGGCGCAGACACAACTGAAAAATGAGTGAAGTCGAAGCTACTGCAAACTCATCAAGCGCATTTCCTAGTATCGCCATTGATGAAGAAGGCTATCCCATGTTTGGCGACATTCGCATTGCCGATGCCAAAGTGGGGAGCGAGGTCCTCGGGCAAGTCTCTCGTCACGAAAGTGGCGCCTTTTACACAGAATTAGCGGGGGTTCGCTATTTGGTCGAAGCCTTTGACCAACCCTACGTTATTGATCAGATAGAAATGAGCTCACTTGATGCAGAGGGTGGCCTGATATCGGCGACTCTGCCCTATGGAAAAGCAGTGCAATTCCGACTGACAAGCCTTCGTCTGGATGAGTGGGATCGACTCCACGGGTATACCGCGAACGACATTCCATTTGTGCTCTCACGAAAGGCACAAGCGACGCTTTTTAATGGTGCCGACGAAATTTGGGATGACTCCATTTCTTTGGGCGGAAGAATCTTTTCGACGCCACCGGTGTACGGCGCACAGGAAGAGGCGAGCTCAGCGGGCGATGTAAATCAAGATTCGTTTTGGACTGCCATTTACAAAGGCGACGAAGAGCCGGGATGGAATTTGCATAAAGCGGCCCCAGCTCTGGTGGATGTGCTCCCTCGCATAAAATTGCCAAAATCACGAGTGCTCGTGCTTGGGTGTGGCGAAGGTTTTGATGCTCACCACTTTGCCGAAGCCGGGCATATTGTCACTGCCATTGATTTTTCAGAAGAGGCTCTTTCCAGAGCCAAAAAGCGCTTTGGTGGCGACAAAATCCAGTGGGTGCAAGCTGATGCCTTGGCTTTTCAGCCAGCCTGGGCCGATTCTTTTGATGTGGTTTTTGATCATACCTTTTATTGTGCCATCGACCCCACCAGAAGAGGTGAGCTGGCCGATCTCTGGTTTCGCTATCTCACCCCAGGCGGGCAGCTCTTGGGCATATTTTTTGCCATGGATCGGCCCAGCGGACCACCCTTCGGTGGAAGCGAGTGGGAGATGCGCCAACGGCTGCAAAAAAGATTTCAATTTTTGCTTTGGGGCCGAGTCAAAGATTCGCCACCTGCTCGCCTGGGAAAAGAATTTTTAGTCCTGGCTCGAAAAAGCCTCACGCCGTCTGCGAGGTCACGATAATGGATACAATAGAGACCCTGGGTGTGATGTAAGAATAACCGATGGCTTGAGGCAACCAAGATGACGCGAGCAAAGAATTCTTTCGATACAGAATTTACGTGGAGCCTGGTCACCCCGCCGGAGGCAGCCACAGTGGCGAGCTTTGTGAACACGGCTTACCGAGGCGAATTGGCGAAGTCAGGTTGGACATCGGAGGCGCATTTCATCAAAGGTCAGCGCACAGACGAGCAAAGTATCATTGATTTTTTACGTCAACCAAACCATTGGATGTTGCAACTTTACCAAAACTCACAACGTGTAGCCGTGGTGCAGCTGCAAGAGACCACTATCGAATTGCCAGAACTTGCTGACAAAGCAGGAACGGAAGAATTACCATCCTCAGAATCCTCACTACACTCACAAATAATGTCGCAAATAATGCTAGGCATGCTGACTGTCCACCCGACAATTCAAAATCGCGGCTTTGGCAAAAAATTATTAGAGATCTCAGAGAGTTTTGCCCGAGAGAAGGGCTACACTCAGATGCTGATGACCGTGATCACCATTCGAGAGTCATTGATCGCTTACTATTTGCGACGTGGCTATCAGTGCAGCAAAAAGCACAGCCCATTTCCCTATGGTCAGGCACAATTTGGTTTGCCCGAGCGTGAGGATTTGCAATTCGTGTATCTGTTTAAAAATCTCTAACGTTAGATTTCTACCAGTCCTTCACTCTTTCGTAAATCAGGGAGTAGAACTTTTCGAATTCGTGGAGGTGATCCTTAACGATTGTTTCTACAATCTTTGGTTTTATAACTTCATAATCATGAACAGAAATATTTCTAAATCTTTCTCAGACATATCTTTTCCTATTTAGCAAATTGTCTTCAATCACCTTTCGAGACCGTTTAAAATCTGGATAGCGCGAAAACTGATCTGCCTTCCACAAGTTAAGACTCGAACGGTCTTTTACAAATAGCTCTCGGCCAGTATCCAGTACCTGTCGTGCATAAATGGGATCCACAGCATTCAATTTCAAAAGATCACAATCCCGACCCAGCGCATTCTCCAGCTTACTCAGGTACTCCATCAAATTTTCATGGCTTGGATCATTCTTAAAAAAAACGGCTAAATCCACGTCACTCTCTGGACGAAATCTTGGGGTTCCAAAGGATCCCAAAAGAAAAACAAAATGAGCGCTATCGTCAAAAACCGTTCTAACAAAAGACTGTAAGTCTTCAATGGTGAGAACATTTTTTGTTTGAGACATCGCTCCATTCTCCAAGAGCTCGTATGAAATGTAAAGCGTCAAACTCAATATGTCAGCTTACCTTGCCTAGCAGGCCGCCTAACGCCTCGCCCTATCCATTTTACTGATAATAAGCTGTCTGAGTTGCATGCTTCTAATAAATGAATCTGTGATAGCCATATACTTATGCTACGCGCTCTGACCTGAAGGAGTCTAACCCGGAGGAGAGATATGGAGGAGACATCTCAAAGTTAGTTGAAACTTGAAAGAGGGAGCCCTTTTGTGGAAG